>CAVQPG010000013.1:0-59462 GCA_963714675.1 uncultured Chloroflexia bacterium
GATCTCGGAGAGCTGGTCACCGAGGATGACCTGCTTGATCAGCGCCAGCTCGACCACGTTCATGCCACTCTCCGGATCGACCACCGAACGCAGCGCGTCGAGCACCTTGGCCGCAGCTCTCGGGAACGCTGGATGGTGTACTGAACGCGGGCGTCTCGTCGTCGGAGGGAACGATGGTCGGGCCAACGGCGTCGTTGGCGATGGTGGTGTATGAAGACATGGCCGTGCCATCCTACACCGCCCCTCGAGCACGCCCATGACGAGCCGATGCAGGCGTCAGTCGCCGAGTGCTACCCCGATGCCCTCGGCGCCGTCCGTACCAGGGATGGTCGGGCGGGACCGTCTTGCGCTTGCCCACGATGTCCTTGAGCGGTACCGGCACGGCCTCCTCGCCACGCGAGGCGACCATGACCCCGAACTGACCACGCTCTTGATGACCTCGACGGTGGCGGCGCCGAAGGGCGAGTCGCCGAGACCGGTCCGCGGCCGACGGCGTGCCGCCGGCGCGGCAAGTGGCCGAGGATGGTCAGGCGCGACTCGAGCGTCGTGCGCGACTCGAGTTCCTCGGACAGGGCCAGGGTGGCTCGTCCCAGGTGCCCACGGACCTCGTCGACCGTGGCTCGGGCCGCCTTGATGGCCTTGTCGCTCCCGGACCCGTCCTTCCTGGCCTTCTTGGCCGCGGTGACCTCGGCTCGGCGACTGCGAGCGCCTCGGCATCATCTTGCGCGGCACCGCACCCTCGGAGACGGCCACGATGCTCAACGAGGCCCCGGCGGTGGCGTTGACGGACGGCCTCGGTCACGGCGTTGATGTCGTAGGAATTTCCGGGATCAGGATGCGCGACTCTGCGCCGCCGGCGATTCCTGCACCCAGGGCAAGCCAACCGGCATTATGCCCCATGAGTTCGACCACGATGATGCGGTCGTGGCTGGTAGCCGTGGTGTGCAGTCGATCGATGGCCTCGGTGGCGATGTTCATGGCGGTATCGAAACCGAAAGTAACATCTGTTTCAGCCACGTCGTTGTCGATGGTCTTAGGCAGGGTCATGACATTCAGACCGCCGACTGTTATGCAAGTGCAGAGCATTTTTCTGTGTACCGCCGCCACCCAGACAGACGAGCGCGTCGAGCTGATGGTTCTGGTAGTTCTCGACGATGACATCGGTCATGTCCAACGTCTGGCCGCCGACCAGCATGCGGTGCGGCTTGTCGCGGCTGGTACCGAGGATGGTGCCGCCGACGGTGAGGATGCCCGACAGCTTCGACTTGTCGAGTTCGAGCGCCCGGTTCTCCATCAACCCCCGGAAACCATCGCGGAAGCCGACCACACGCATGTCGTAGGCGCCGATGGCGGTCTTGCCGACGCCCCGGATGGCCGCGTTGAGTCCAGGACTGTCGCCACCGGCGGTGAGCTACCCGACTGCTTCTGCCATGGGCCTCGGCTGCTCCGCCTAGCGCAAGTGTTCGGGTAGCTTCTCGGCGCTCTGGAAATCGAAGCCCGGTCCCTTGAGCGTACCGTCAGCCTCGAAGAAGCCGTCGTAGCGTTCAGGGTGTTCGGCGGCATAGCGGAAGGCCTCGGCGATACCGACCTGCTTGAGCTCGGGATGCTGGCTCAGCATCTCGACCGGAGAGAGCCCGTTGCTGCGCATCTCGAGGAGGTTGCGCACGGTCAGGCGCGTGCCGTAGCAGAAGGGCTCGCCGTTCATCACCAACGGATCTCTTGCGACCCACTTGATGGTCATCAGACGACCGTGTCGTCGCCGAAGCCGGCGCCCTTCCAGATGAAGCGGACGGCCTTGTTGCCCTCGGTGGTCACCGGGCAGGCGGCGGTGGTGGCGCATGCGCTCGACCCAGGCGTCGATCGGCTCGCGGATGACCGGAGCGTCAGCCGAAGGGCCCAGGGCCACGGCCGCTTCCTCGAGGCCGCGCAGCAGCGTGACCACGTCGTTCATGCGCACATGGCGGCGCCGGTAGATGGGCACGAGCGACTCGCCCCAGGCCACGACGAAGCGGTCTTCACCGGTCTCGATCGCGCGCGCCAGCTGCTCGATGTGCTGCTCGTAGTCGCGCAGGAGCCGGCGCTGCATCAGCTCGTCGTGGCGCTCGGGCAACGTCCCGTCGATGCGGCAGGCCGCCTCGAGCGCGGTGACCGGCAAGCGTGCGGCATCGCGCAGGCGCGCAGCCACGTCCGGACGTCCGGCCGTGGCGTCAGCGGGTGGCAGTCCGAGTGCTGGATGTGACATGGGCAAGGGACAGTCTAGCGACCTCGGCGGACCGCGCGCGACTAGAGTTGGGGCCATGAACGAGCCCGGCGATCGACGGCCACCCACCAGCGCGCCTGCCCCACCGGCGACCCGCCGGCCCGCGGGTCTCGACCGACTGCGTCCGCGAAGCCTTCTTGCAGCGGTGCTGGAGGCTGGAGCGGTAGCGCTGATCTCGGCAGCCGGTGGGCCTTCCTCAGGGCGTGCTCGAGTTCCCGGGCGCCCTGGCGGTGGCTGTCATCGGTGGCTGGCTCATCGGTGAGGTGCTGTGGTCGGTGCGGGCCCATCCGGCCATCGCCGGCGCCATGGCCGTGTCGGCCTGGGCGATCGGGCTGGTGTTGACCTGGCTGACGGCCATGGCACTGCTGCCAGGTTCATCGCGGACGCTCGTGGAGCGCGTCGAGAACACGCCCTTCCTCGAGTGGTGGGCTCCGCAGTTCGGGGCGATCGACGTGATGGGCTTGGTGCTCTACGTGGTCGCCGCGCTCTACGGCGCCCGCCCCCGCTCGGGCTAGCTGCGGATCAGGCGGGCGTCTCGCCGAGGAACGGCATGCCGTCCTCTTCCACGGCTTTGAGGCTCATGCGCAGGGCCGCGGTCTTGGCCTTCGCCACCTCGCGCACGTAGTCGGTCATCTCCCCGTCGGTCATGGCCCGGCCGCGCACCGAGTCTGCCGGTCGCCCCACCATCAGCCACGAGAGGTGGTAGCGGTCCATCGAGCCCCAGGCGACCTGGAGCAGCTGATCGGAAGCCGCGATCCAGGTTTGCAGCGCCGGCATCGACGGGCGCGACCCGATGCGATCACCCTCGGCGACAAGGGCACGGATGGCGGTGATGTACTCGTCTCGGGTCACGGCCCCTATCATCGAGGCAGATGGCCAGCCTTGCCCGATTCACGACCGCCGAGACCCTTGACCTCGACCTCGGACCCGCGCGCGAGGCTGCGGCTCGTGGGTCGCCGACGGAGTTGATCCCCTGTGCTGCGGTCGGCGTCATCGACGCGGCCGGTGCATGCGCTGCGACTTCGTCCCCGGGAACGAGGGCTCCATCGACCTGCGGACCGTGTTCTTCCTGGCTTCGCTGACGAAGGGCATCGTGGCCACGGCGGTGATGCGCTACGTGGACGAGGCGCGACTCGAGCTCAACAGGCCGCTGCAGCACTACCTGCCAGAGCTGGCGGACGCTGACGCGGGCGCGGTCACGGCCTGGCAGGTGCTGAACCCACACTTCGGGACTGCCGGATATGCCGGTCACGTCGATGCGCCAGGAGCGGCCCACCTACGAGCGGACGCTGGCCTTCGTCCGAGAGTCACGCCGCGTGGCTGCGCCGGGCACGTCCTACGAATACAACTCGGCCTCGTTCATCCTGCTGGCCGAGGTCATGGCTGCCTTGAGCGGCGCGCCCTTCGATGAGGCGCTGCGGCTGCGGCTGACCGAGCCGCTGGGCATGACCGACAGCACCTTCGATGCCCGCCCCTCCCGCGACCGCGTGCTGCCGGTCCATGACATCGGGGCCGACAACCGCATCGTGCAGGAGGTGATGATGCGCTTCCTGGCGGCGGCGCGGATGCCCGGCGGAGGTATGTTCGGCACACTCGGTGACCTGCTGCGGCTGGGGCGCGCGTTGCTGCCGGCCGATGCTGCGGTGCCCGGGCCGCGCGTGCTTTCGCAGGCAGCCATCGACGAGATGACCCGCAACCACACCGACGGCTGGACGCACATCTCCGAGGACGGCGTCGAGCGCGAGGTCCGGCAGGGTCTCGGCTGGCGGAAGCCGCAGCGCCACTGGTCTGGGTCGCCGTCCGCTTTCACCCATGGCGGCATCTCCGGCGGACGCCTGTGGGTGGAGCCTGAGGCCGGCTTCGCGGTAGCCTTCCTGACGAACCGCTGGCAGGCGCCGATCGAGGCCTCCTTGAGCGTCATCGACGAGGTCTACCGGAGCTGGACCTAGGCCGCACCACCCTCCTCGATGGCGAAGGTGGCCAGCGCATCCTCGCAGGCGACGCTGAGGCGTTCGGCCTGGCGCACGATCCAGGGATCGACTCGGCTGCTGTCCTCGATGGTCAGCTCTGGTCCGGTGGGACCGTCGCCGAGTACGATGCCGTCGCTGTTGCGGTAGTCGGTCAGCCAGTTGGCCTGCAGCTGCACCACCGCGGCGACCACCACCGCGCGCGAGAACGACCAGTCGAGGTACTCGGCACCGAGTTGGTCGACGATGTCGCGGACACGCACCGCGGTGCCACGTGGCAACCGAGCCAGCAGGTGCACCACGCGCAGCTCGCTGAAGGGATCGCCGACCTCGGCCAGCGTCGGGGGTCGGATGTTCGGGTCGGGCAAGCCCGGGGTCTGGCGCAACTGCATCGCGGGAAGCGGGTCCGTCAGGACTCGTCGGCGCCGATGCCGACCTCGATGCGGTCCTCTCCGGTACCGGAGGGACCTCGCCGCACGGCCAGGTAGCTGCCCTCGGGTGCGTCGCTCAACAGCGGGGTGATGGTGGCCACGATGGCGTCGGCATCATCACCCACCAGGCGCATGGCCAGGTAGCCCCGCTCCAGCGAGTTGGTGTCGTGCTCCCCGGCGCCGGCCGCGTCGAGCGCACGCATGAGCTCGTTCTCCAGGGCGAAGACCTTCTGTTGCTCGCGCATGGTCTCGAAGCCGGGGTCGTAGAGGCGTACCCACACCGACACGCGATGCTTGTCGCCGTGCGCTTCGAAGGTGGCCTCTGCCGAACGGCGCCACTCGGCGTCGTCAGCGGGCTGGCCGTCAGATCCACCGCCACCGTCCTCACCGCCCCCCAGGAGACGCTTGAGGAAACCCACCGCTAGAGCAGCTCGCCGTGAGCCGCGCCGGTCGGCTCACCCTCGGCGGGGCGCGGCTCTTCGCCGGGCCCGTACGCGGGAGCTCGGGGATCGCCGGCCGCGAGCGCAGCCGGTGCGGTCCGTCCCTCGATAGCACCCACGCCGTAGGGCACCCACTTCTCGGGGGACTGCAAGCGGTGGGCCTCGGTGTTCCCACGTGCGTGGATCTCGTTGTGGCCGGCGGGCTTGATCCACATGGCATCCCCCTGCAGCAGAGCATGGACCCCACCCTGGCCGGGCTCGGGGCGCTGGTTGCGGCAGTAGGCACAGGAGCGTTGATCGTGCGGGGTGTACGAGGTGGGCTCCTCGTAGGTGGTGATATAGCCCTCGTAGTTGCGGAGCACGACCTTGTGGTCCGAGTAGCTGATGAGGTAGTTGGGCATGACCGGGATCTTCCCGCCACCACCTGGCGCATCTACCACGTAGGTCGGTACGGCATAGCCGCTGGTGTGGCCACGCAGGCCCTCGATGATCTCGAGGCCCTTGCCCACCGGCGTGCGGAAATGGCCCGAGCCGGCCACGAGGTCGCACTGGTAGAGGTAGTACGGGCGGATGCGATTCTCGACAAGCCGGTGCACGAGGTCGCGCTGGATGTGTACGCAGTCGTTGACGCCCGCGAGCAACACCGACTGGTTGCCGATGGGGATGCCCGTGCGGCTGAGCTTGTCCACTGCGCGAGAGACCTCGGGGGTGATCTCTGCCGGATGGTTGAAGTGGAGGTTGATCCACACCGGGTGGTACTGCTCGAGCATCGCGCAGAGCTCGTCATCGACCCGCTGCGGCATGAACACCGGCACGCGTGTGCCGATGCGCACGATCTCGATGTGGGGGATCTCGCGCAGGCCGCGCATGACCCGCTCGAGCAGCTTCGGCGACATCGTGAGGGGGTCGCCGCCGCTGAGCAACACGTCCCGCACCTGGGGCGAGCGTCGCAGGTAGTCGAGCTGGGCTTCGAAATCCCTGGTGTTGAAGTTCTGCGTGGCGTCGCCGACGATCCGCGAGCGGGTGCAGTAGCGGCAGTAGGAGGCACACTGCGTGGTCACCAGCATCAGCACTCGGTCGGGGTAGCGATGGACGAGGCCGGGCACGGGCGAGTGCTGATCCTCGGCCAGTGAGTCCTCCATCATCGCGGTGAACGCTTCCTGTTCCTCCCCGAGCGGCATCACCTGGCGGCGGATGGGGTCGTCGGGGTCCGCGGGGTCGATGAGGCTGATGAAGTAGGGCGTGATGTCGACGCGGAACTTGTCAGGGGCGCCCAGGCCTGCCCGTTCGTTGTCGGTCAGCTCGAGGATCTGCGCGAACGTCTCGAGGTCGTTGACGCGATTCGAGAGCTGCCACTTCCAGTCGTCCCACTGCTCGTCAGGGACGTCCGCGTAGTACGGAGCCCGGCGGCTGCGAGCGGGCTGGCCATCAGGGCCGAGGGCCTTGGCCGGGTCGCGCGGATTGATCCAGGTGTCTTGTTCGTCGGTGGTCGCCACGATCCCTCCTGTGGGCGGCGATGATACCGCGCGCCGCCCTCCCACCCCTTCGCCCAGGGATGGGGGCGGATGGTGCCCGTTGGCACCGCCCCTAGTGGCTCTTTGGGGCCATATCGAACGGAGTCAGCCAGGCGTAGGTTGCGGGGGCTGACCCCCGCGTGGCCCGATGGCCCAGGTTGCGGATCGGCGCATTCATCTCATCCCTGGATCAATCGAATACGACCGAACGGGGCCCGTTCCGAGCGAACCCCAGGCTCCCGCCCCACCCGCCCGTGAGTGGCCATCGAACCATCATCCATCCTGCGATGGCCGCGCTGCGAGCCCGGAGCCAGGCCCGGGACCTGCGTCGTGCTCCACCGATCCGCCATCGGAGACACCTGATGGACAAGCTACGTGCAGCGGTGGCAGCGGCCACCGAACGGGCCGCTCGCTCGCGGCCCATGCGGTCGTTGTGGGCCGTCCTGGCGCCGACGCGCCGCGCCGACGCCGAGCAGCGGGGTCAGGGACTCGCTGAATACGCCCTGATCCTGGCCCTGATCGCCATCGCCGCGATCATCTCGCTGATCTTCCTCGGCGAGAGCGTCAACAAGTTGTTCGAGGACATCATCAACGAAGGGTTCCGTCAAGTTCTGGAGCTGATCGGCTAGCTGACGGCCGGACGCCCGGCGACAATCAGCCATGCCTCCGGGTATGGCCGATTCGTGCTGCTCGACGTTGTCTGCGAGCAACAATCCAGGGTGCCTGAAGGCGTTCTGCGCTTCCCATGTCCCGATACCCGCGCTACTGTGAGGCGGTCCATCCCTGCATGGTCATGCATGACCCAGGTCGCAGGATCCGCGGAAACGTTGTTCTCGCGGCTGGCAGTTTTGCTAGGATTCCGGTCCTCATGACTTGGGCGAACCTCCGCACACTCGGCTACGTGGCCGCCTTCCTCCTGTTGGGGGCGGTGATCACGGCGGTCTATGGAGCCCTCCGTACGGAGCTGGAGGCCAGCTCGTACATCGGCTTCATCGGCGGCGTGGTGCTGGGTGCCTCGATGGTCGCGTTCCTGCTCATCGTCATGCTGGTTCCGGAGCGACGGCGAACGGCCTGGGTCGAGGCCATCACGACCGTCAACGCCAAGTACCTGTTCTTCGTGCTCATCATCGCGTGGGCTCTGGCGATGGGTTTCCTGGCGAGCATGAATCTCGAGGTGAACACCATCGGCGTCCCGGCCCTCATCGGGCTGTTCGCCGGCATCTTCATCTTCATGGGGTTCATCTGGTCGGTCATCGGAGAGTAGAAGGCACCCGAGGGGGCCTCACGCGTCCCGGGCGCCGTCCAGCCGAATATCATCCGGCGGACCCGTTCGTACCTGGTCAGCCGCTCGCTTGGCGGACGGTCCGGGCGTGGTTCACGTTCGTTCTCCCGACGCCTGCCGGCCAACAGAGCACCGATCTGGCTCTGTTGTCGGGGCTAGGTGGCCCATCCCAGTAGATCAGAACGGAGGAAGACATACATCGACCGAAGCGATTCCGTCGGCCGGCCGAAGACCAGCCCGCACGCGGAGACGAGGGCCAGGGCCTCGCGGAGTACGCGCTGATCCTGGCACTGATCGCCATCGTGGCGATCGTCTCACTCGCTTTCTTTGGCGAGCAGCTCAACGACCTGATGACCGACATCGGTACGTCGCGCGTCGTCGAAGAACACGTAGCAGGGCACCGGACCCGACTACACCAAACCTCGACCGTAACCACATAGCCACACCGGGAGTGGTGCCAGAGCACCACCGAAAAGTCCCGTTCCGTGTCACCCGTAGGGGCCATGGAAACTCCTCAGCGCCGACATCATCATTCCCGGCACTGAGGACGTGCAGCTCGCCTGCCGGCCGTCCCGGTGCACAGTTGGCGGCGGGGCTGTAATGTCCGCCGAGCACGGAAGCCCGATCGGGCAGCCGAGCGCATTCATCCAATCCACGGCGAACCGCATCGACGGGGAGCCGACGACATTCGGAGGACCATACAATGGTCGACTTCCTGCTTCGCCGCGACGAGGATGGCCAGGGCCTGGCCGAGTACGCGCTGATCCTGGCGCTGATCGCCATCGTGGCGATCCTCGCCCTGGTGTTCCTCGGGCAACCAGATCGCCGACATCCTCTCGACGATCGGCGCCTCGATCTAGACGCCGCTCTCTGAGAGCTAACGGGTGCGGCCCGTCCCTTCGGGGGCGGGTCGTTCTCTTTGTGTGCGGGCCGCGGCGACGGACTTGCCGCCATCCCGGCGCCACCTATCATCAGGGTGATGCCGACCGCCACCCTCGATGCCCTGCCCCGCCCACCCGAGGCTCCCGACGGCTGGGCACCGGGACCACCGGACTACGTCGGCGTCGGCACCGCCCGTTCGGGTACCAGCTGGTGGGCCAGCCTCATCAGCGCCCACCCGCGGGTCAGCCACCCCGAAGGGACGCCCAAGGAGGTCCATTTCTTCGACGGGCTCTGGAGCGGCGAGCTGAGCGATGCGGAGGTCCGTCGGTATCACGCCTTCTTCGCCCGGCCAGACGGACACCTCAGCGGCGAGTGGACACCGGGCTACATGCTCGACGTATGGACGCCGCGCCTGCTGCGCCAAGCTGCTCCTGAGGCCCGGCTGCTGGTGCTCCTGCGCGACCCCGTGGAGCGCTTCCGCTCCGGCCGCACTCTCGCCGAGAACCGCTTCACCGTAGGCGCCACCGCTCGTGCCGCGGCCAACGCCGCCTTCAATCGCGGCATCTACGCTGACCAGCTGACCCGAGTCTGGAACGCCTTCCCTCGTGAGCAGGTGCTGGTGCTCCAGTACGAGCGCTGCGTGGCCGATCCGGCAGGGGAGCTCCGTCGCACCTATGAGTTCATCGGCCTGGCGCCCGAGATCCCCACGGCTGTGGACGTGACTGGTCGGGTCAACGGTACGCGTGGGCCGAAGGTGCAGCTCAGCGAGTGGCAGGAGGACCAGTTGGTGCGACGCTACGCACCGGAGAACGAGCGCCTCGCGGCCCTGCTGCCCGACCTCGACCTCTCGCTCTGGAAGAGCCCTCGATGACACTCAAGTCCAGGGCCCGCCGCCTGGCGGTCCGAGGCTCACGTGCCTGGTATCGGTTCCGCGGACCCCGTCAGCCAGGACCACCGGCCCCGCCGGCGATCCCCGAAGGCTGGCACGTCGGCCCGCCGCACTACGTCGGTGTGGGTGCCCAGAAGGCGGGCACGTCGTGGTGGAACCGGCTCATCGAGGCCCACCCGGACGTGGTCAGCGCCGGCGGACAACCCAAGGAGCTGCATTTCTTCGACCGTTCCTGGGAGACACCCTTCACCGACGATGATGCTCGCCGGTATCACCGCTACTTCCCGGTACCCGAAGGCTCGGTCGCGGGCGAGTGGACGCCCGGCTACCTCATCGACTTCTGGACGCCGGAGCTCATCGCGCGTGCCGCGCCGGATGCGCGGATCCTCGTGCTCCTGCGCGATCCGATCGACCGCTTCCGTTCCGGGCTCACCCACCAGCTGGCGACCTCGCGAGCTCGGCTCGGCCATCGCGACATCCAGGGTGCCTTCCAGCGCAGCATCTATGCCCCGCAGCTGCGACGAGTGCTGGCGGCATTTCCCGCCGAACAGGTGTGGGTGGGCCAATACGAAGCCTGCCGCGCCGATCCTGCCCGCGAGCTGGCGCGCACCTACGGCTTCCTGGGACTGGCCCCGCACGAGCTCGAGGCAGAGGTGTTCCGTAGCGAGGTCAACCCCACGACGCGAGAGAAGATCGAGCCCACGGCGAGCCTGCGGGCGTCACTCCTCGAGGGCTATGCCGCCGACATCGAGCAGCTCGCCGAGCTGCTGCCGGAGCTGGACCTCTCGCTCTGGCCCAGCGCTCGTGAGGCCGGGCTGGTGCGCTCCTAGTAGCCGAACGTCAGCAGGATCGACTCCCAGTTGATCCACAGGTCCCAGATGCCCGCGCCGATGAGCAGCACGCCCGAGACGATCTCGATCTGGCGGTGGTGCCGGGCGAGGAAGCGCACGACCGTGTCCTGGCGCGTTCGGGCCAGCACCGAGAGCACCACCAGCGGCAGGCCGAAGCCAAGGCCGAAGACGAAGAACGTCGCGAGCGCGCCGACCGACTCCGCCGCTCCCACCGAGACCACCAGCAGGGCCACCAGGAAGGGGCCTGCGCAGGGCAGGGCGATGGGCCCCAGGAACATGCCGTAGACGTAGGCCTGTGAGAGCGGACCACGAGCACCCGGGACCTGGATGGAGCGGACGCGCATGAAGGGGTTGATCCCGGCCAGCAGCATCACGCCCAGGGCCACGAGCAGGATATCGATGAAGGGAATGGCGAACCCGAGGACCCGCCCCATGGGCACGGCCACGATGAACACGAGCAGGCCGATGAGCATCATCGAGGTCAGCAGCCCGAGCAAGACCGCCAGGCCGAGGAAGCCCGAGATGCGGCGTGCGCCGGTGGTTCCGGCGTCGGCGCCGGAGGCACCGGTGAGATAGGCCAGGAAGGCCGGGTAGAGCGGCAGGAGACAGGGGCTGGCAGCTGAGGCCAGACCGGCGCCGAAGGCGACCGCGAGTGCTTCCATGTGCCTGCAGCCTAGGGGCGCACCGGTGACGAGGGCGTGACGTGGCGCACTCCCGCACCCACCTTGGTGACGATCGCGTGACCTACCAATCGAGCCAGCCGGACGAGGCCTGCTTGATCTCCTGCAGCAGCTTGCGACCCTCGCCCTTCGAAGGGTCGAGGAAGTTGGGCTGCGAAGTGTCGTGGATGATGTATGGCCGCAGCCGCATCTCGATGAGCTGGTCACCGTGGAAGGTGGCCTCGAGCAGGGCCGACTCCATGGTGTTGGTCGACCACTGCTGGTCGAAGACGAGGTTGCCCAGCGAGTAGAGCACCGGTGAGCCGTCGATGTCCTCGACGGAGCCCGCCACATGGCTGTGGCCACCGACGACGAGATCCGCACCGGCCTCGATCCAGCGGGCCGCGTGCTTGCGCATCGAGGCCAGCGGTTGGCGGGTGTATTCCACGCCCCAGTGAGGGAAGACGATGATGACCCCGGCCCCCGCCCGCGCCGCCCTGCGGATGTCCTTCCGGATGTACTGGTCGATACAGGGCGTGGCCCCGGCCTTGTCCTTCTCGGCCCAGTAGACCCGTACGATGTCGAGACAGGGGATGACCGCGACCTGCGTGTCGCGCGCCTCGAGGAGCTCCACCTTGCGAGCCTGGTCGAGGTCCTTCCCGGCACCGCCGACGACGAGGCCGTGCTCGCGCAGGATGCGGCGCGAATCACTGATGCCGGACGCGCCGTAGTCACCGATGTGGTTGTTGGCCAATGAGACGAAGTCCACTCCGGCGCGGGTGAAGATGCGCGTGAGGTCCGGCTTGCCACTGAAGCGAAGGCCCTTCGTGTGGTGGACCCAGTCGTCGGTCACCGGTTGCTCGTGGTTGACCACGGCCAGCTCGGCGCCCTTGAAGAGCTTGCGCACCGCACCCCTGTTGCCGGTGAGTTGGTAGCGGGGCACGACGTTGTCGTTGAAGACCGGATCGCAGCAGCCGTGCCCGATGACCTTGGCGGTCCCGCCGTCGAAGGGGTAGTCCACACCTTTGCCCTGGCGGACCACGGTCTCGTAGACGCCGCGGTCGGTGAAGGAGTCGCCGCCCACGACCAGCACCCATGTCCTCGCCTGGTCCCAGGCGTCCTCGGGCGGGAGCGGGAGACTCACGGTCAGCGGCCAGTCCGTGGCGTCGCGGACACGATCATTGCCGTGCAGGGAGATGCCGTCGATATCAAGCGCGCGCATCGATGGCGCCACGCTGGTCGCGGCCGCGAACCCGAGCGCCCCGTCGCCCACCGACTTGGCGACCCGGGCGGCGTCCACGCGACGGACGGTCTCGTGCAACTTGATTCCGAGCTCGGCTTCGAGGGCGTCCGCGATGCGCTGCTCAACGACCACTCGGCGGAAGCCCTTGAGCTCACCGTCGGTCAGGGCACGCTTGATCCGGGAGCGTCCGAGCTCATCGACCTTCGACCAGAAGCCGGCCACCGGGACCACCGGCATGAGCGACTCGGTCACGACCGCTGCGGGAGCCGCCGCCGTCAGCTCGGGCGAGGCCACCGGATCAGGTGATGCCGTGGGCGGAAGGGAAGGCGAGGGTGATGTCTCAGCCAGAGCCAAACGGATCGGGCGTCGGGCAGCCTCGGCCTCGGGTCCCGGCGTGGGCATGAGGTCGAACACGGCCGGCAGCGACGGCGGAGGCGGCTCACTGCGCGCCGGCTCCGAATCGAGGACGGCGAGAAGGAACCCGGACATGCCGAAGAGGAAGGCGCCGACAAGGACGATGACCAGGATCTTCGACCCGCGAGCAGCGCGTTGCGCGTCGTCCGAAACGTTGCTCATCGGGCTTGACGTCTCCCCCTGTCGGCGGGCACAGCGGTCATCGCCAAGGTCGGAAGTGAGGGACTGGCGGACCCGACCGGATTCGAACCGGCGATCTCCAGCGTGACAGGCTGGCGTGTTGGGCCACTACACTACGGGTCCCGCGGAACGGAAATGTAGCAGAGAGCGGCCGAATACGTCGGGCGCCCCGCGGCGATATGCTCGCCGCACCATGCCCGACCTCATCGACCTCCGTTCGGACACCGTCACCAAGCCCAGCCCCGCGATGCGCCGGGCCATGGCCGCGGCCGAGGTCGGCGACGACGTCTTCGGCGATGACCCCACGGTCATCGCCCTCCAGGAGCGCGCCGCCGAGCTGACGGGCAAGCCGGCGGCCCTCTATGTCGCGAGCGGCACCATGGGCAACCTCGTCTCGCACATGGCCCACGTGCCCAGAGGCGGTGAGATCATCGCCGACGCGGGGGCACACCTCGTGCAGATGGAGGCCGGCGGCTACGCCGTCATCACCGGCGCCACCGTCCGGCCCATCGCGGCCGGCCCCGATGGCCAGTGGGGCCTCGAGCGGCTCAACGCCGCGTTCCGCCCCGACGACGCCCATCAGCCAACGACCGCTCTGGTGGCCCTCGAGAACACGCACTCCCCGACCATGGGCCGACCACTGAGTGCCGCCTACACCTCGCTGGTCGCTGGGGTCGCCCATGAGCACGGTGTGCCCCTGCACGTCGACGGTGCCCGCCTCTTCAACAGCGTAGTGGCCCAGGAGACCTCGGCCGCGGCCCTGCTGGCTGATGCCGACAGCGCCACGTTCTGCCTCTCCAAGGGTCTCGGCTGCCCAGTCGGCTCGCTGGTGGTGGGGTCGCCGGAGTTCATCGGTCGCGCCCATCGCGCGCGCAAGCTCGTCGGTGGCGGGATGCGCCAGGCGGGGATCATCGCGGCGGCTGGGTTGGTGGCCCTGGGTGAGGGTGCGGACGGCATGATCGAGCGTCTCGCGGACGACCACGCCAATGCCAGGGCCCTCGCCGAGGGGCTCGCGGGCATGGACGGCATCGTCGAGCTCGACCCGGCCCTGGTGACCACCAACTACCTCGTCTTCGGCTTGCGACCGCGACCCGGACAGGGCCCGCTCGATGCCCGTGAGGCCTTCATGGCTGAGACCGCTTCGCGCGGACTCGCCTACATCGAGTACCCCGGCGGACGCGTGCGGGCGCTGACCCACTACGGGATCGAACGCGTCGACATCGAGCGAGCACTGGAGATCACCCGCGACGCGCTGACCAGTGCGGGCCTCTCCGCGGTCGCTGTCTAGGCCCTCGGAGACGACGGTGCAGACCACCGGTGACGCCCTCGTGGGCGCACTCATCGGGTCGCGCTTCGACGCCTGGGTCGCGGCCTGGCCGGGCCATGCCACACGCTTCGGCATCCATCAGCATGATGGCGTCTTGCCGGACCTCTCGCGCGCCGCCAAGCTCGCCGACATCGAGGCCGAGCACGCCTTCGTCCGGCAGCTCGAGGCCATCGAGCCCAAGAACCTGAGCGAGGACGTGGCCTTCGAGCGCGAGCTGGCGCTCCATAGCGCCCGCTTGCGCCTGTTCGAGGCAGAGGTCGTGCGGACCTGGGAGCGCACCACCGAGGCGAGCGAGTCGATCGGCACGGCGCTCTTCCTGCTGGCCGCCCGCGACTTCGCACCACTCGAGCAGCGCCTGCGCTCGATGACCGGCCGCATCGAGGGCATCCCCACGGCGCTGCTGCAGGTCCGCGATCGCCTCGGTGATGACACCGTGCGGCTGTGGCTCGAGCTCGAGGCCATGTCCGCCACCCAGCTGCCTGGCCTGATCGATGAGATCGTCGCCAGCGCGAACGGCGTCTGGGCCGCGGGCAGTCCGGAGCTCACTCGCTTGCAGCGTGCCGCCGCCACGGCAGACGCGGCCCTGCGCGACTACGCCGCCTGGCTCGAGTCGCAGTTCGACGGAGCGGGCGGGCGTGTAGCCCTCGGTCGCGCAGGACTCGACGTCCTGGTGGGGCTGCGTGCCTTCGAGGGACTGACCACCGATGAGATCCTGGACATCGGCTGGGCGCAGCTCGAGGCTCAACACCGAGTCCGCCGCGAAGCCGGCCGCCAGATCGATCCGACCTTGAGCGAAGCCGAGATCGTGGAGCTGGTGAAGGCAGATGGGCCAGCCGACTTCGAGGGCGCCTTGGCCGGCTACAGGGACGCCATGTATCGAGCCCGCGACTACATCGCCGCGCGGGACCTGGCCACGCTGCCGAGCGACGACATCCTCGAGGTGGTGCCCACCCCCAGGCACATGCGCAGCCTGCTGCCGCTGGCGGCCTACTTCGATCCGGCCGCCTTCGATCGCCCGCCGCGGGGAACCTACGTGGTCACGCCCTCGGTCGACGGCGACCCGGGCGCCATGCGTGAGCACAACTGGTCCTCGATCGTGAACACCAGCGTGCACGAGGCCTACCCGGGCCATCACCTGCAGCTGACCGCAGCACTGGCCACGCCGACCCCGGCCCGGCTGATGGTGGAGGCGCCAGAGTTCGTGGAAGGCTGGGGCATGTACTGCGAGCAGTTGATGCTCGAGGCGGGCTTCGAGGACAGCCCCCGACGGCGGGTCATCGTGGCCACCGACGCCATCTGGCGGGCGGTCCGCATCATCCTCGATATCCGCCTGCACCGCGGAGAAGTCGGCGTCGAAGAGGGTGTCGAGTTCCTCGTCGAGCACACGGGCTTCGAGCGACCGGTGGCGAAGGCGGAAGTGCACCGCTACACGACCGTGCCCGGCTACAACCTCTCCTATCTGCTGGGCAAGGTCCTGCTGCTGCGGCTCCGAGCCGATGAGCAGGCACGCCTGGGCCCGGCTTTCTCGCTCAAGGGCTTCCATGACGCCCTGCTCTATTCGGGCAGTCTGCCGGTCTCCTTCCATCGGCGGCTGCTGGCGGGCGAAGGGGGTGGATCGACTCTAGCTCCCGGTGCCGCGGACTGATGTACATCCTGCCCAGCATCGACCTGCAGCAAGGCCGCTCGCGCCTGGTCTGGTGGCCCGGAGCCTCGAGCGGCAGCGGCACGCCCACCGATCGTCCCGCAGCGGTCGCCGAGGCCTTCGTGGCCCAGGGCGCGCCGGCTGTCCATCTCGTCGATCTCGATGGGGCCGGACAGGGCAGTCCCGCCAATCTCGAGGCCGTCGGCGCGATCGCCAAGGCCGTGGTGAAGCCACTGCAGCTCGCGGGCGGCGTCGACGGCCCCGAGCAGATCCGACTCGCCTTCGCGGCGGGCGCGACGCGAGTGGTGATGCCGTTGTGGGCTGTGGTCGAGGACGGCGACGTCCTCGCCGAATGCGTCGAGGTCGCCGGGGACTGGCTGGCCGTAGGCATGGATGCCCGACCCGAGAGCCTACGCGGCTATCCCTGGCGACATCGGTCCGAACCGAGGCTCGAGGAGCTGATCGAGGAGCTGCGGGCAGCCGGCGTCTATCGTTTCGTGTTCTCTCACGTCGGCGATGACGGTGTCGCGCTCATGCGAAGGCTGGCCGCTGGCCTCGACGCGGAGATCCTGGTGGCCGGTGGCGTCACCAGCGTCGAGGGCCTGCGGAAGTTGCGCGATGCTGGTGTGGCCGGTGTGATCCTGGGCGAGGCACTCTTCACCGGCGCGATCGACCTGGGCGAGGCCATCAGTGCGGTCGCATGACCTCATCCGTCCCCGGCCGACCACGCGCATGAGATGGAATGTTACGGAACCTTCATCTATGCAGGTTGAATAACCGCTTGAGTTACTGGGTCTGGTGACGCTACTATCCTGTCTGTGCTGCTCGACAGCACTACTGGCCTAGACGCAAGGTCATGGGTAGGTTGGGTTAGGGTAGCCGGTGAAGCCGGCGTCATAGATGCCCTTGCGACGTGGCAGAAGACCCAGAGTTCGCTCTGGATCAGCCGGGACAGTTGAAGGCGACCCCGCTTCGGCGGGGTCGCTTCGATTCCGGGCGCCTTCCTGTGGTACATCGCCGCCACTACGGTCAGCTCCCGGGACGTGGCGGGGCTCGTGCGTGCCAGACACAGCGGCGGCATGACCCAGGATCATCGTGACCACCACGCAGATCCGCGGCCGGCGCTCGTTCGAGCCGTCGGTCACGTGACTGCCGGGCAACCGGCGAGTGCGGCGGACCACCGCAAGCACGTCTTCGCCGGAGCATCTGCTCGGCGGCGCTGGACCATCCGCTCGGCGGTGCTGGATCATCCGCTCGGGCCGCGGGACCGTCCCTTGGGGGCGCTAGATCATCCGCTCGGGCCGGACGATCTCGTCGAACTCCTCTTCGGTGACGTAGCCGAGGGCCAGTGCCGCGGCCTTGAGCGTGGTGCCCTCCTTGTGCGCCTTCTTGGCCACCTCCGCGGCCTTGTCGTAGCCGATGGTGGGGTTGAGCGCCGTCACCAGCATGAGCGACCCTGCCACCAGCTCGGCGATACGCCCGCGGTTGGCCTGTACCCCCGCCACCGCGAACTCGCGGAAGGTGCCGCAGGCATCGGCCATGAGCCTCGCCGAGCGGATGACGTTGGCGGCCATGACCGGCTTGTAGACGTTGAGCTCGAAGTTGCCCTGGGATCCAGCGAACTTCACGGCCGCGTCGTTGCCGTAGACCTGTGCCGCGACCATGGTCATGGCTTCGGCCTGTGTCGGATTCACCTTGCCCGGCATGATCGACGAGCCCGGCTCGTTCTCCGGCAGTGCCAGCTCGCCCAGGCCCGAGCGCGGCCCGCTCCCGAGCCAGCGCAGGTCGTTGGCGATCTTGGTCAAGCTGGCCGCCAGCGTGGCCAGGGCGCCACTGGCGAAGACGACCGCATCGTGAGCCGCGAGGGCCGCGAATTTGTTCGCTGCACTAACGAAAGGCAGGCCCGTGAGCTCTGCGATCACGGCTGCCACGTCGGTGCCGAAGCCATCGGGTGCGTTGAGGCCGGTGCCCACGGCGGTGCCGCCGATGGCCAGTTCGTAGAGGCCCGGCAGCGTGGCCTCGAGGCGCTCGACGTCGGCTTCGAGCTGGGCCACGTAGCCGCTGAACTCCTGGCCCAGCGTCAGGGGCACGGCATCCTGCAGGTGTGTGCGGCCGATCTTGACGATCCCCTCGAAGTCCGTCGCGCGGGCGGCCAGCTCGTCACGCAAGCGGACCACCGACGGGATCAGCACCTCGACGATGATCGTGGCCGCAGCCACGTGCATGGCCGTGGGGAACGTGTCGTTGGACGACTGCGACTTGTTGACGTGGTCGTTGGGATGGACCGGGTCCTTGCTGCCCATCACGCCACCGGCCAGCTCGATGGCGCGGTTGGCGATGACCTCGTTGGCGTTCATGTTCGACTGGGTGCCCGAACCGGTCTGCCAGATGTAGAGCGGGAAGTGGTCGTCGAGCCTCCCGTCAGCGACCTCCCGAGCGGCCTCGGCGATGAGCGCACCGGCGCCCGCTGGCAGATGCCCGGCCTCGTCGTTGACCATGGCGCAGGCGAGCTTGAGCGTGCCCATGGCGTGGACGAGCTCACGCGGCATGCGCTCGGCATCGGGGTCGCCGATGGCGAAATGGTGCAGGGAACGCTGGGTCTGGGCGCCCCAATACTTGTCGGCGGGCACCTCGATGGTGCCCATCGAGTCGGATTCGGTGCGGGTGGCCCCGTGAGTCAGCTCATTCATGGTCTGCATGGTAGAGCCGGAGCGCGTCGTTCACCGTCCGTGGGAGGTGGTCGACGGCGCGCTCGACGCGCGGGCAGACGTAGCGCGCCCTGCCCTGTGGTCTAATTGGGTGCACGCGCCCGTAGCTCAGTGGATAGAGCGTCTGCCTCCGGAGCAGAAGGCCGTGGGTTCGAATCCCGCCGGGCGCGCCAAGCCTCACTTCTGGCGGCCCCGTGGCCTCGACGTGTACCGTGGTGACATGGCGCGTTTCTCGCTTGTGCCCGCCGCTTACGTGGCTTTGCTGCGAGACGGCCGCGTGCTGCTCCAGCAGCGGAAGGGCACCGGCTACATGGATGGCTATTGGTCGTTCAGCGCGGCCGGGCACGTCGAACGTGGAGAGTCGGTCCACGCCGCCGCGGTGCGGGAGGCCCACGAGGAACTGGGTGTGAACGTCAACGAGGCTGACCTGGACCCGATCTGCACGGTCCACCGCCGCCAGAACGAGCGCGACGGGGGCCAGCGCGTGGACTTCTTCTTCGCCGTTCGGACGTGGCAGGGTGAGCCCACCGCGAGAGACCTGCACCGTATCGGCGGCATTCGCTGGGCCGACCTCACTGCCCTGCCGGAGCCTCTGGTGCCGGTCGACGCCGTCGCACTCGAGATGATCCGAACGGGCAAGCGGACACCGATCGTGCACTGGGGCTTCTGACCGCCGTAGCCGGCGAGCGCAGCTGTAGCGCTGACGCTTCGAGTCGACTCGAACGTGCGCGGCGAACCGAGACCCCGGAGCAGGAGCAGCCGGGGATCGGGTCAGAAGAAGCCGGACAGGACGGATGGCACTGGACAGCTTGTCGGGTTCAGATACGATAATGACGGTATGCACCGAACTTTCAGTAACTTCTGACATGTCTGACGCACAGCCCGGTAGCGTCGGCGACGTCGTCGAGCAGGTCGGGGTCTGGTTCTCATCACTGGGCGTGCCTCGTGCGGCGGGCCAGATGTTCGGCTACCTGCTCGTCTGCGACCCGGCCGAGCAGGCCGCAAGCGGGATCGCGGCAGGCATCGGCATCAGCCGTGCCTCGGTGAGTTCGAGTGCGCGCCTGCTGACGTCCATGAACGCCGTCGAGGAGCGCCACCGCGTCGGTGACCGCAAGACCTACTACCGGCTGCGCAGCGACTGGTGGATCGAGATGGCCACGGCCAAGCTCAGCGGCATCGAGCAGCTGGCCACGATCGCCAGACGTACCAGGGCCGCCGGGGCGATGGCCCGCACCGACGGCCTGGACGAGCTCATCGAGTTCTCCGACTTCTGGGCCACGGAGATCCCGAAGCTGGCCGAGCGCTGGCATCGACGACACGAAGAAACGAAAGAGGACGAATGACCACCACCGACGGTGCAGCCCCCATCAGGACCGAGGGGCTGACCAAGCACTACGGGGATGTCAAGGCGCTCGTGGACCTGGACCTCGAGGTCCAGCGCGGCGAGGTCTTCGGCTTCCTTGGACCCAACGGTGCCGGCAAGACCACCACCATCCGCAGCCTGCTCCACTTCCTCTTCCCGACCTCCGGTTCAGCCAGCGTGCTCGGCCTTGACGTGGCCACGCATGCGGTGGAGGTGCGGAGCCGGGTGGCCTACGTGCCCTCCGAGTATTCGCTGTACCCCAAGCTCACCGGCGCCGAGAACCTGACCTACCTGGCCAACTTGCGCGGCGGCGTCGACCTCGACTATGTCAACCAGCTGGCCGAGCGCCTCGAGGTCGACCTGACCCGCAAGGTGGGCGACCTCTCGACCGGCAACAAGCAGAAGGTCGGGCTCATCCAGGGCTTCATGGGCAAGGCCGAGCTGGTCATCCTCGACGAGCCCAGCACCGGCCTCGATCCGCTCATGCAGCAGGAGCTGCAGGCCCTCATCCGCGAGGTCCGTGAGGACGGCCGCACCGTGTTCCTCTCGAGCCACAGCCTGGCCGAGGTCGAGCGGGTGGCCGATCGCGTGGGGATCCTGCGCCACGGTCGCCTGGTCGTCGTGGAGCCCCTGCACGTGCTCAAGCGAAAGGCCATCCGCCGCATCGACCTCGAGTTCGGGTCGCCCGTGGAAGCGTCCGTCTTCGAGGGCATCGACGGGGTTCGCTCGGCCGAGAAGCGCGGCAACACCGTGGTCGTCTCCTTCGAGGGCTCGGTCAACGCGCTGCTGCGCGCGGCCCTGCAGCACGATGTCGTGAACCTCAACAGCCGCGAGGCCGACCTCGAGCAGATCTTCCTGACCTACTACACGAACGGTGGCTCCGGTGCTGCGTGACCGCCTGCTCGGGAACGTCTTCACCAAGGCCATTCGTGACTGGCTGATGTGGACCACCATCGCCGTCGTGGCGCTGTGGCTGCTGGGGGCCATGTACGTGGCCATCATGAGCACGTCCGGCGAGGCCTATGTGACCATGCTCGACGACTTCCCTGAGGCGCTCGCCAACATCTACGGAGCGCAGAACGGCACCGCCGCCGGCATGGCCCTCGCGGGCATGTACTCGCTGATGGGACCGTTGGTGCTGCTGGCCTACGCCATCGGCCTGGGCGCCAGCGCGGCGGTCGGCGAAGAAGAGGCCAGGACACTGCCGATCCTGCTCTCGAGCCCGCTACGCCGCCGTTCGATCCTGGTAGCCAAGACCGCTGTCGCGGCCATCGGCGTGATCGTCATCACGGCTGGCATGTGGCTGGGCATCGAGGTCTCCGCGGCTGCCTTCGGCCTCGACATCTCGGAGCAAGACCAGCTCTCATCCGCGATCCAGCTGGTGGGCATGGTCCTGCTCTTCGGCGCCGTCTCGCTGGGCGTCAGTGCCTGGCGCGGCTCTTCGGCCTTGGGCATCGGCGTGGCCGCCGGCCTGGCCCTGCTGTCCTACTTCCTGACCACGATGCTGCCAGTGGTGGAAGAGCTCGCCGACCTCGCGCGACTCACGCCCTGGTACCTCTACTCCGGGGCCGAGGCGCTCTACGAAGGCCTCGACCCGGTGCTGCTGGCCATCGCCGTGGCCATCGCAGCAGTCTTCTTCGGCGTAGGGGCCTATGCCCTCGATCGTCGGGACCTGAAGGGATAGCTCCATGACCTCGACCACCCTCCCGGGCATCCGCCGCCGGCAGCGGTTCGCCCTCACCAACACGCTGACCAAGGCGATCGCCGATCGCATGCTGCTGACCGTCATCGCCGGCGTGGCCATGGGTGCCATGAACCTGCTCATGGGGCCCATGTATCTCGCGCTCGAAGACGTCCTTGACGAGATGCTGTCGCAGATGCCGAAGGAGATCTTCGCCATCGCCGGCGGTGTCGACATGGCCACGCCCTCTGGCTGGTACACCGGCGAGATGTACTCGATCATGGTGCCCTTCGTGCTCATGTTCGTTGCCGCCTCCTCTGCCGCTCGCGCTTTCGGCGGGGAGATGGAGCAGGGCACCATCGGCCTGGTGATGTCCACACCCACCCGGCGGACCCGCATCGCCGTCGACAAGGCCCTGGCCATGGTCGTCCACGTGCTCATCGCCTCAGGGCTCATGGCCCTGGGCACCTATGTGGGCATCCTCGTAGCTGGCATCGACGTCAGCCTCGCCGACGTCCTGTCGATCCACTTGATGGTGACGCTGCTCTCCATCTTCGTCGGTGGTATCGCCATGGTCGTCTCGATCATCAGCGGCCGCGGGGTGCTGGCCATCCTGGTGGCCATGCTGGTGGGCGTGGTGATGTATGCCTGGTCCAGCTTCCTGCCGATGGCCAGCTCCGAGCTGCTCGGCGACCTCGCCTGGCTCTCGCCCTGGCACCATTTCATCGCCACCGACCCCATGGGCAACGGGGTCGACTGGCCCTCGGCAGCCTGGCTGGCCATCCTGGCCGTCATCCCGCTGGTGGCGAGCGTGTACCTCTTCAAGCGGCGCGACATCGCCGCCTAGCAGCACCCCGGGCAACACCGCGGCGACTGACCCGCGATGGTCGGCCGCCGTCCCGTCCGGGCCTCAGGCGAGTACCGCCCCCGGGCCTCAGGCGCCCTCCTGCCGCGTGGACCACCAACTGGCCGCCAAAGCCACGGTGACGGCGCAGGCGGCCCCGATGGTCACACCGGCGAGCGTGTCGGTCAGCCAGTGCGCGCGCAGGTAGACACGACTGGCAGCCATGACTAGGGCGTAGCCCACGGCTACGATGAGCCAGGCGCGCCGCCGTGGACCGGCCGGCACGACGACCAGCACGAGCGAGATGGCCATCACCGCAGCGGTCATCGAGTGGCCCGAGACGAACGAGAAGCTGGACTCCGCGACGAGGCCGACCGGCGGCCTGGCTCGCTCGTAGACGTTCTTGATGACCACGTTCAGGAACTCTGAAGCGGCCACCGCCACGAGCCACACCGCGAGCCCCGGCCAGCGCCGCTGCCAGGCGAGCAAGAGCGCCACCACGAGCACGACGACCGCGCTCGCGGCGGTGCCACCGATGACGGCCAGGAACCTCGCCATCGACACCAGCAGATCCTGTTCGACAGACACGACCCCGTCGGTCACGCGGCCATCGACCTGCTGCACGACATCGGCCAGGGACGGAACAGCCAACAGCACCAGCCAGGTCAGCGCGAACAGCCACAGCACGACGACCCAGCGGCGGGACGTCGGCGAGTCGCAGTCGAGCGGTGGCTCCGGGCGCTCAGCGACAGCCGGCGGCGGCGGTGCTGCAGTGGCCGAGTCGACCGGTGGCGTTCGCGAGGTGTTGCTCAGGGCCGGCCTACTCCTGTCGGTTGAAGGCCCAGATTGCCGCACCCAGGGCCACTGCGCTCATGACGGCCACGACCATCACATCCTGGGCCATGGTGAAGGTGTGGTCGCCGATGGTCACGCCCAGGCCCATCGCGCTGGCCTCGCTGCCGAGAAAGACCTGGCGCACGGCATCGACGCCGTAGGTCAGCGGGTTGGCCTTGCTGATGACCTCCATCCAGATGGGCACGTCGTTGACCGGGAAGAACACGCCCGCGAGGAAGATCAGCGGGAAGATGATGATCTGCATCATCGTCTGGAAGCCCTGTTGCGAGCGCATGAACGAGGCCATGAAGATGCCCAGCCCGGCCAGGCCCAGCGAGAGGATGATGATCATGGGGATGAGCCCGAGGATGATGCCGAGGTTCAGCTCCACGCCCAGCAGGGGCGCGAGGATCAGCATCAGCGCCACCTGGATCGAGGCCTGGAACGTAGCTCCGATGGCCTTGCCGAGCACGATGCCGGTGCGCGCGATGGGCGCCACCAGGATCTCACGCAGGAAGCCGTACTCGCGATCCCAGACCACCGAGATACCCGCGAACAGCGAGGTCGTGAGCACGGTGATGGCGATGATGCCCGGGTACATGAACTGGATGTAGTCGATGCCCGGGGCCATGCCTCCGATGACGTTGGTGAAGCCCGCGCCGAAGACGACGAGCAGCAGCAGCGGCATGGCCAGCGAGCTGACGATGCGCGAGCGCTCGGTGACGTAACGGAGGAGCTCGCGGTAGGCGACGACCCACGTGCCGCGCAGGGTCTCTGAGTGCGCCATCAGTGTCGGGGCCCCCGACCCATGTTCTGGATCATCTGAGCGTGCTCGCTGACCTCCTCGTCACGGATCTCGTGGCCGGTGACCTCGAGGAAGACGTCGTCGAGCGTGGGCTTGCGCAGCCCGATGGAGGTGATGGGCTGGCTGAAGCCGCGCACGAACTCGGGCAGGAAGGCCTCGCCGCCATCGACGCGGAAGGTGAGCGTGTCGTGGTCCCTGATGACCTCCAGCCCGAAGCGTTCCCCGATCTCCGCGGCAGCAGCGTCAGGGTCCTCGGCGCCGACGGTCACGAGGTCGCCGCCGACCATGGCCTTGAGCCCGGTGGGCGTGTCCAGCGCCTGGATCTCACCGTGGTCGATGACTGCGATGCGATCGGCGTTCTCCGCCTCATCCATGTAGTGCGTGGTGAGGAAGATGGTCAGGTTCTCGCGCTGGCGCAGATCGAGCAGGTAGTTCCAGATGCTGCGCCGCGTCTGTGGATCCAGACCCAGGGTGGGCTCGTCAAGGAAGAGCACGCGTGGATGGTGAAGCAACCCACGGGCGATCTCGAGCCGCCGCTTCATGCCGCCCGAGTAGGTGCGCACGGCCGACTTGCGGCGATCCCACAGTTCGACCATCTCGAGCAGCTCGCGCATGCGCTGGTCGCGCAGGTCCTTGGGGATGGCGTAGGCGTAGGCGTGGAAGCGCAGGTTCTGCTCGGCGGTGAGGTACTCGTCGAGCGTGGGCTGCTGGAAGACCAGGCCGATCGAGCGGCGCACATCGCTGCGGTCCTGCTCCACGTCGAAGCCGTTGAGCCTGGCCGAGCCGGCGGTGGGGCGCAGGAGCGTGCAGAGCATGTTGATGGTGGTGGACTTGCCGGCGCCGTTGGGGCCGAGGAAGCCGAAGATCTCGCCCTCACGGATCTCGAACGAGACGCCCTTGACGGCTTCGATCTCGCCGAAGCTGCGGGCGAGGTCCTTGACCTCGACCATGGCAGCCGATGGCGACTGGGCGTTCATGCGCTACCTCCGTGGTGGTGATGGGAACCGGACGCCGGGCGCAGGCCAAGCTCGCCGGCCGCGTGGAGCATGTCTGCCAGCCCGGCCTCCAGGGCGGTGCGCCCCTCCGGGGTCATGGCCGCGACCAGGCGCTCGAAGCGCTCGTGGAAGCGAGTCTCCAGCCGTTCGGTAACGTCCGCGCCGGCAGGCGTGGCCACGAGCAGGACACGGCGCCGATCGTCGAGGTCCGCTCGACGCTCGAGGTAGCCCGAGCGCACGAGTCGATCCGCCAGGGAGGAGGTGCTGGCAAGGCTCGCGCCGGTCGCCTCCGCGAGTCGTCCGACCGAGACCGGGCCGGTCTTCGCCACCACGAACAGGGCCCGCAGCTGGTGGCGCGGGAGGTCGATATCGACGAGGTCCTCGGGCGACGGACCGAGGACGCTGCGCAGCTGGTGCATCAGCTGGCCCAGGCGTCCGACGTCGCTCACGGCTTGGGGTCGGCTCGGGGCGTTGTGCTCAACATTATGTGGATAATCAGGCATCAGCACATACTCTACATGATGTTGACGACGTTCCAGAGGCGCCGTGGGGCGTGGCTGCCTAGAAGGGCGGCTCAGGTGCGGCGTGTGGGGGCTCCTCGTCAGCGATCGGGCTCGCAGCGGCCTCGCCCCGACGAACCGGCCCGGTCCACCAGAACCAGACGACGACGGTGACGGCCATGGCGCCCAGCATCACGTAGAGCGTAGGCAGCGGGCCGATGGTGCCGGCCAGCCAGCCCGCGGTCAGGGTCGAGACCGAGGAGATGGCCAGGGCCAGCCCGAAGTCGACCGCGAAGACCCGGCCACGCACACGATCGGGCGTGGTGCGTTGGAGGCCGAACGACGACAGCGTCCACTGGGCGCCGCCACCGACATGACCCACGAAGACGAACACAGCCGCGGCCCAGATGACCGGTGAGAGCGGCAGCAGGGCGTAGCCCACGAGGTAGACCACGAAGGCCAGGCTGATGCCGCGCAGCAGCCGGCTCATGTCGTCCACCGCGAAGGTACGGGCCAGGAAGGGACCCACGAGCGCACCCAGGCCGCGCGCCGCGAAGAGGAGGCCCACGCCAAGCTGGCCTGCGCCCCAGATGTCATCACTGGTGATGGCCAGCATGTGCACGATGCCCGTGGCCACGCCGAAGGTCGGCTTGGTCAACAACAGCGAGGCCACCGCGTGGTCCTGCCGGGCGAGCGCGAACGTCTCGGTGACGGTGGAGACCAGGCCGCTGATACCGTGCGGAACGTCCTCCGGGGCGGCGGCGTTCGGCTCGCGCATCGTGCGCCTGACCGACCAAACCAGCGCACCCGAGATGAAGAACAGGACCGGGTACATGAGGAACGTGACCTCACGTCCCACCGTGGCGGCCACCAACCCACCGGCCGCCGCGCCGAAGGCGACCATCGTGCCCCACGCGGAGCCGATGAGGGCGTTGGCCGTGGGCAGGTCGTCGCGATCCACGAGGTTGGGCAGCGAGGCGCTGACGGTGGGCTCGAAGAAGGCCGCTCCGAAGGCCAGCAGGGCGACCACGGCGAAGGCGATCCAGACGGTCTCGGCATCGACCGCGAAGAGCAGCCCGATGCAGACGATCCCGCGCGCGACGTTGGCTCCGGCCAGCATGATCCGCCGGTCGAAGCGGTCCGCGAACATGCCCGCGATGGGCGTAGCCACCAGGAACGGCGCCATCTGCAGCACGAGGATGACCGACGCTGCCGCGGTGGAATCGGTCGTCTCCAGGACGAGGTCGATGAGCGCGACCGTGGCGAACCAGTCGGCCGCGAAGGCGATGAGCAGGGCCAGGTAGAGGCGTGAGAAGTCGGGATTGCGGCGAAGCAACCCGACGACGGAGTCGATCCGGTGCATTCGAGGCCCAGTCTAGGCACCGGCGCGTGCGGCGGTGGTCGTGGCACACTCGCAGTCGATGAACATCAAGCGACGCGTACAGCGACTCATCCGGCCCAAGCCGTCGAGGGACGGGCTCAAGGCCACCGGCAAGCGCCGCAGCGGAGTCGGCGCCCCACCCCCACCCTTGAAGGACGGCTGGAAGACGGGGCCGCCCGACTACATCGGCATCGGCGTGCAGAAGGCCGGCACCACCCGCTGGTGGAAGCTCATCGTCAAGCATCCCGACGTGGTGGGCTGGCAACTCAAGGAGACGCACCAGCTGAGCCGCTTCGGCTGGCGGCCGGTGTTCGACAAGGACCGCGAGGTCTATGAGCGCTACTTTCCCCGGCCCGAGGGCAAGCTGGTCGGTGAATGGACGCCGCGCTACATGAACGTGCCCGGCGTGGTGGAGGCCATGAAAGCCCTCGCGCCCGAAGCCAAGCTGCTGGTGCTGCTGCGCGACCCCGTCGAGCGCTACCGCTCGGGTGTGGGCCAGTGGCAGAAGCACAAGGAGCGGCAGGGCAAGCGGCTCAACCTGTGGGCCGGCCGCAAGGATGCCTACGCGCGCTCGTTCTACGGTTTCGCCCTGCGCCCATACGTGGAGGCCTTCGGGCTCGAGAAGCTGCTGGTGATCCAGTTCGAGAAGTGCCTGCAGGACCCCGCGGGCGAGTACCAGCGTACGCTCGAGTTCCTGGGCCTACCGGCATGGACCCCGCCGCCCGAGGTCCTGGGCAAGGCCTACAACGTCTCGACCAAGCGTCCCTCCCCCACCGCCCTCGACGAACCGGCCGACCTGGTGGAGTCGCTCGAGGACGACGTGCGCGAGCTGCTCACCTTCGCACCGGACATCGACCTCTCGCTCTGGCCCAACTTCCGCCACCTCCAGCGCTAGCCGCCGGGTAATGAGAGGACCCGCCCCTAGCGGGACGGGTCCTGTCTGCGGATGTCGCGAACGTGGCTGCGGGCCGGCGGTCGCTAGGGGGTGATCTTCACCAGCGTCCCGCCGCCGGGACCCATGATGGTGCCCGTCGAGACGTAGACCGCGCCGTCGCCATCGACGGCCAGGCCGCCGAGTGCCATCAATTGCTCGCCGGTGGCGACCATCGTGGGCTCACCTCCGCCGGGTGCCACGCTCATGACTGCGCCGATGGGCGGGGTGTCGCCGCCGGCGAACACCGTCATCAGGCCCTCGTGGACCATCTCGGCGACGTAGAGGGTGCCGTCAGGCGCGAAACCCAGGCCCATGATGTTGGTGAAGCCGGTGGCGTACTCGGTCGGCTCCTGACCGTCAGCCAGGCGCCACACGGAGGCGCCACCTACCGGGAACGGACCGCCGGTCAGCTGCCCCACATAGAGCGCGCCGTCGGGGCCGACCGTGACCGAGGTCGGGACGGCCTGCACGGGAACCGGGATCATGGCGTCGGCGGGCGGAGCCTCGCCGTTCTCCTCTGCGGCGGGCGGAACCTCGCCCTCGCCCTCCGGCGGTGGCCCCATGGCCGCGAGATCGGCGGCCGAGAACTCATGCACCGTGGGCCCGATCACGCCCAGCAGCGTGACGCTGCCGTCATCGCCCACGAGCAACACGTCGTTGGCACCCGCATCAGCGACCACGATGCCGGCGTCGGTGGCTACGATGCCGTAGGGGTTGGAGTCGACCTCGCCGCCCATCTCGGTATCGGGGTCGTTGGCGCTCTCGAAGGCGGCGACGTCGGCGACCTCCTCGAGCGTCCCATCAGCACCAGCCTTGAGCAACCAGCCGAGGCTGGCCAGAGCCTCCGGGTTCTCGGCCCGTGAGGCGGGGTCTGCGCCCAGGTTCATGATCAGGTAGAGAGAGCCGTCGGCGCCGATGGCCAGGTCGGACACTCCCCCAGAGTCGGGACCGGTAGCACTTGCCATCGACGGCACGCCCTCGACGACCCGCTCGACAACATCAGCGGAGACGCGGGTGATGGCGCCGGTGAGGCCGAAGCAGCCGGCTTCTTCGCCTTCGCCCATGCAAGTATCGCCGCCGAAGCCAGCCTCAGCGACGTAGACGCTGCCATCGTCGGCGACCTTCACGCCGCGCGGATTGTTCAGCCCATCGGCGAGAACCTCCAGCGTCGGCTCCTGTGCCACCGCTGGCGCGGCCAGCGCCACAGTCAGTAGGGCGGCGCCGAGCGCAGCCGAGGATCTTCGGGACATCATCAAGGAACTCCTCCGAGTTTCGTTCTACCGTGCCCCCCGAGGGCGTCTGCCCTTCTCATCCCACGGCCACGGTAAAGGTATAGCGCAGCGCTCACCGATTGTCACTCATGATTCATCGGGCCCGAGGGCTACAGTTCGGAGAGCGTGCCCGAGCGGGTCAGGACCTCGTCGAGCATGGTCTTGGTGAGACGGCCGGTGAACGTGTTCTGCTGGCTGGGGTGGTAGCAGCCGACGAGCTGGTAGGGACCCACCTGCGCCTCGGCCGCATGTCCGAAGCGCGGCTTGGGCGTGAGCCGATGCCCATCGGCTGCGAGCACGCGCAAGATGGCGTCCCAGGCGTAGCCCCCCAGTACGAGCACCACGCGTACGCGGGTCAGCAGCCGCAGCTCCCGCACCAGGAAGGGCGTGCAATTGTCGCGCTCCGCGATCGTGGGCTTGTTGGCGGGAGGCGCACAGCGGTTGACCGCGGCGATGTAGCAGTCCTGCAGAAGAAGTCCGTCGGACGGTCCGACCGAGCGCGGACGGGGTGCGTAGCCGGCGCGGTACAACGCCTCGTAGAGGATCTCGCCCGAGCCGCCCGGGTTGTCACCGGTGAAGACACGCCCGCTGCGGTTGGCACCATGGGCGGCGGGTGCCAGGCCCAGCACCAGCAGGCGAGCCTGCGGATCGCCGAATCCGGGGACGGGCCGGCCCCAGTAGACCGCATCTCGGTGCCGAGCCACCTTCACGCGAGCCACGTCCTCGCGCCACGCCACGAGTCGTGGGCAGCGCCGGCAGGTGGTGATGTCAGCGACGAGATCGCCGAGGCGATCCTCGCTCATCGAGCGGGTGCGCCGTCCGCGAAGGAGAGCCGATACCCAGCTTCGGCAGCCCGCCGGCGGAGCTCGGCGGCCGCGGCGTTGGCGCCGGGCAGCTCGAGCAGCATCTCTCGTTCGGCGACCGCGTCCACGAACTCGTCCCAGGCTTCAGCCGAGATGTAGGTCTCCTCTTGCCATCGGTTCCAGCCGCTTGCCGCACGAACGGCTCCGAGGTCGAACCAGGCCTGGGGCAGGCCCTCGGCATCGGCCGCCTTGAGCAGATCGCCGGGCTCGATGGCCAGGAGTGCCCGGGCCAGCTCCGCCGCCCGCCAGGCCGGGGCATCGCCCGTACCCGACTTGCGGGCAAGGTCGCCCACGACCAGGGCACCGTCCCAGGTATCGAAGGTCTCGACGATCCGCTCCGTCTGCCCCTCGCAGGCGATGCTGCCGACGGCGTCGAAGATGGCCCAACCGGCGAGTGCCTGTGCCAGCAGCCGTGGCCGGACGCTGCGCACCTTCCCTGCCAGCCGGGCAGTCTCGTAAGCGATGCTAACGGTGTCAGCATGCGCCTCGGTAACGGACTCGAGCCGTTCGAAGGCGGCTGCCAGCGCCGCACGCGCAGCATCGGCTCCGGCCTGTGTCTCGTGGTCGCTGCCAGCGTCCGGCAGGAAGGCTTCCTCAGCCACGCGTGTAGCGAATACACCGCGCACCGCCTCGCGCACCGGCTCGTCGCGCATACGGCGCAGGGCCACGTGGGCATCGGGCATGCCGGCCAGGCCCTGGCGCTGGGCCAGCTCGGCCCAGCCGGCGCCGCCTGCATCGGAGACCTCCTCGAAGGCCAGGAACACGTGACAACCGTAACCATCGAGCATGAGTTCCAGGCCGTGGTCACGCAGGTCGCGCAGCTGGCGCAGGTACTCGAGCCCAGTGCGGTGATCGTGCATGATGACGAACCCGGCCGGATCGAAGCCGAGACCGAGCGCCTCGGCCACGCCGGGGATGCGTACGTGGGCGCGCGGGTAGCGATTGAGGAAGACCACCAGCGAGCGCCGCTCCATCGCGCCACGCGGACCGCTCTCAGCGTCGTTGGTGTACGCGTAGACGTCAGCGGTGGCACCACCGCCCTCGAGCGCGGTCAGCTGACGGAATCCACCGGCACCCGAGAAGCGCCAGCGCTCGTGCAACAGCGGGCTGATCTGGCGCCGGTGCCGCTCGAGCAGGCCCTGGTCAGGCCGCTCATCCCGCTGGGGCCGCCGGAACTCCATGCCGTACTGCTCGCTGTAGCCCTCGAACTGGCCGTGGCCGAACATGGGCAGGCCGGGCAGCGTCGCCAGCAGGGTAGCCACCCCAAAGTATTTATCATGGCTACCGAACTGATCCACAGCCGAGCGCTCGTCGGGGTTGTTCATGAAGTTGACGTAGCGGCCCAGGATGCGCGCGTCGAACTGGACGGTCTCACGGATGACCTGCTGGTACTCGGCGTTCTTCTCGTCGCGCAGCATGTGCATGAAGGCGCTGTTGTACACGCGGTGCATACCAAGGGTGCGGACGAAGTAGCCCTCCATCAGCCAGAAGGCCTCGGCCAGCAGGAGTGTGTCGGGCACCTCCTGGGCCACGCGGTCGACGACCTCGCGCCAGAACTCCTGGGGCATCAGGCGGCGCAGCTCGTCAGCCGGGACGGCTGCCGCCGAGCGCGAGGGGATGCCGGCTTCGTGGCCTGGCTGGGGGTACCACAGGCGCTGGATGTGTCGTCGCGCGAGCACCATGGCCGCATCGAAACGGATGACGCTGAAGCGGCGCGCGACCTCGAGGATCTGCCCGATGACCGCCTCTCGTACCTCGGCGCTGAGGTAGTCGAGCTGCGCTGTGTCATTCCACGGGAAGCTGGTGCCGTCGTTGCCGTGGTAGATGTAGCGCTCCTCGCCGGTCTGCTTGTCGATGCGCTTGAAGACCACGGCCGCATCCGACGAGTCCCAGTAGTGGTCCTCCAGCTGGATGACCACGCGGTCGTCCGAGGAGAGATCGCCTCCGGTGAACGAGTAGGCCTCGAACGGCGGGTAGGGCGAGGAGATGAAGCGCTCGGGATGCTCGACCACCCAGCTGGAGTCGATGCCCATGTGGTTGGGCACCATGTCGGCTGCCAGCCGGATGCCGCGGGCGGCCGCCCGGTCGCGCAGTTCGGCCCAGGCCGCGTCACCGCCCAGCTCGTCGGCGATGCGGTAGTCGGCGACCGAGTATGCGGAGGCCATGGCATCGGGATTGCCCCGCCATCGCTTGATCTTCTGCGAGGCGGTGCTGCGCTGCCAGATCCCGATGAGCCAGAGACCCGTGAAGCCTCGAGCTCGCAGCTCGTCGAACTCCTCGTCGGGGACCTGGTCGAGGCGCGTGATCTCCCGGCCGTAGTCGCGCGAGAGCTGCGCGAGCCAGACGTATGTGGACTTGGCCACGATCACCAGCTCGGCCATCCAGTCGCGATCCTCGCTGAAGGCCTCCGGCTCCTCGTCGAAGCCACCGAAGCCCGAGAGCGCTGCGGCATCGGCCTGGCCGCCGCTGCCGCCGGCTCCCTGCGCTCGGAGCCAGGCGACGCGGTCGATCTCGTCGAGCACTCCGAGCTGGCGGTCGATGTGCATGAGGTCGGCATCATCGAGCCAGCCGGCCCAGTGGATGCGGATCCAGCGCAGCTGGGCTGCCAGCGACTGCGGCGCGGCCTCGATCGGCTCCATGAGCCGCTGCCAGAGCGTGCGCGCCGGCGCCTTGCGCACGACGTCAGGGTCGTCGGGGTCGAGGTCCGCGCCGGCCACGCCGTCGAGCAACTGCCGCTGCTCCGGATCGGAGAGGGACGGGTCGGACGTCAGCTCGCGGTAGGCAGCGGCGGCCGGGTTGCGTGCGGCGATGCCGGTGAGCGCCAGCTCCTCGAGGGCGGCCTCGCGGCCAGGCACCTCGCCCTTGGCGCGCTCGAGCCATGCCTCGACCGGCACTTCGTCGTGATACACCGGCAGCGCCGGGAAGGTCATCTCATACGCTGCGAGGCCACGGTCGACGCCGGCCGGTTCGAGGCGGACGTCGAGCGCTGCGAGGCCACGAGCCATAGGCCCGCCGCCGGCGGGGTCCCCGCGCCGTTCTGCCGAGACCGCACGGTGGCCCAGCTCGTGGATGAGCCCGATGGCCGCGATCTCCGAGGCCACACGGCCGCGGTCGGCGTCCTCGTCGGCGAACTGCTCGGCGAGCGACATGGCCCGGGCGGGATCGAATACGATGGCGTCACCATCGCTGGCAAAGAGGCTCTCGTCGAAGCCGTAGCGGTCGCGGGCAGAGCGGGCGATGCGGAAGTCCATGCCCGTCACCTTAGCTGAGGACGTCGCCGAGCAGCGCCTGCAGCTGGTTCCGGTGGGCGGCAGTGCGGTATTCGGTGAGCGGGGCTCCATCGAGCGCGGCATCGGCATCGACGCGGCCGCGACGGCGCACGTAGACCGCCGGATGGATGCTGCCGCGGTCATCGGTCTCGATGGTGATGGCCACCCCATCGGGACCGGCCTCGTCCACGTACGCGGCCAGCGAGACGATGCCCTCGTCACGGAGCACTCCGTCGGCATCACGCGAGACGGCATGGGCCAGGTACGACTTCTGGTGCCAGAGTTCAGGCGCCGTCGAGGCCGAGGTCAGCAGACGTTCCACCACCGATCCGGGGTCGAGCTCGGGCCGCGGACGGGTGATCCCGAAGAAGCGTGCGGCGATCTCGTCGACGGCCAGGCGACCGTTGTAGCGGTGCCCGTGGACGGCGCCGGAGTTGGCCGGGATGCCGAACTTCTTGAGGCCCGACACGCCCTGCGTGATGGTGCCGGCGAAGAAGACCCCGGGGACGGTGGCCGACTCGAAGTGATCGGTCATGGTCGGCAGCCCGCTGCGCCCGAAGGTGGCCACGCCCAATTCCGGGAGGTCGCCCAGCGGCGTGGTGAAGCCGGTGGCGGCGATGACCTCGTCGACCTCGGCCACGAATGGCTCGGAGTCGACGCTGCGCCGCGTATGCACCGCGATGCCATCCGCGTGACGCTCGAGCCGCTCGATCGAGGCATCGAGGATGAACACGCCACCGCCCAGCTCGGCGTCTTCCCAGGGCTGCACATAGCGGGCGCGCACACCCCCGAGCGAGTGGAGGTTGACCGACAGTTGGGCCGGCCGCGGCGAGGCCAGGATGATGGGGCTGGCCCACTGCAGCAGGCCGCTGGCGAGCTCGAACCCGGAGTTGGCCTTGCCCATGATGAAGAGCCTCGCGCCGGCATAGGTGCGGGCGTCGCGGGTCTCGACGTAGTGCGAGGCGTGCTCGATCCCGGGGATGTCGTTGGGGAGCAACGGTTCGGCCGCGCCGACCGCGAAGATCGGCACCCTGGTGCGGTAGTCGCCGTCGGGCGTGTGCAGCACGAACCGCTCACCCTCGCGTGAGGTGGACTGCCAGGGCGTCTCGTAGCGGATGGCCAGGCCCGTGCGCCGCACGAACTCGACCATGCCGGCCTCCATCTCCGCCCGTGACGGGAACTCCGACGAGCCGTCCATGAGCGGGGGCATGACCGCCCTGTTGCGGGGCTCGAAGGCGACGAGGCTGTTGAAGTCGTAGCGCTCGTATTCGCGCGACTCATGGGCGAAGGCGGTGTGGGGCTTGGTCCATGAGAGCAGGCGCTGGAAGAAGGGGAACTGCCGAAACATGCCACCGGGGGCCGGGTCGGCCGAGATGACCGCGTGGTCGATGCCGAGGCGTGAGAGGTAGTACGAGACCTGCAGGCCGCCGGGTCCGCTGCCGACCACGACGGCACCGTACTCGCCGGGCGGGAACGGTCGCGGGTCAGGCCCCATCGGGCTGGACATACCGGCTAGCTTCGTCGGTTGGCGCGGTCGAGCCGGCGACCGACGGCCTGGAGCATGCGATACATCACCTGGGGATAGGCCAACAGGAAGTCGCGCAGCTCGGGTCCCGCGAGGTGCAGTGCACGCACCGGCCCCTGGGCCACGACATCGGCGACCGGCGGCTCGCCGAGCAGCAGCGAGATCTCGCCGAAGAAGTCGCCCTTGCCCAGGACGGCGACGTCCCCGCCGTCCACCCGGACCACGACCTCGCCCTCGAGGATGACGAAGAAGCCGCTGCCCGAGAAGCCCTGGCGCAGGATGCGCTGGCCGTTCGGGAACGACTCCTCCGACATGGTGTGCGCCACAGCCTGCAGTCGCGGGCGATCGAGGTCGGAGAAGAGGGCCAGACCCGCCAGCGAGTCGAGGATCTGCTGCTGGTTCATATGCTCACCTCGAGGCTAGTGCCGCAGCTGCGCGTCGGTGGCACGCAGCCGGCCGGCGAGCTCCTTGAGCAGGTTCATCGCCAGCTGCGGATCCTGTTCCAACATCGACACCAGATCCCACGAGGCCAACGCCAGGCAGACCGTGTCGCCGACCGCATAGGCTGTGGCCGTACGTGGCTGCTGGTCGATGACCGAGAGCTCCCCGAAGAAATCGCCGGGTCCGAGGCGGGCGAGCTCATCGGAGCCGGCGACGATGCTGGCACCACCACGCACCACGATGTAGAGCCCGTTGCCGACCTGGCCCTGCTGGACGATGGGAGCGTCGGGGCCGAACGCGATCTCCGCGGTCATCTCGGCAAGCCGATCGAGGACCTCGCTGCGGCAATCGCGGAAGAGCGGCACCGTCTCGAGCATGGCGCGCTTCTCCGGGGACGTGAGCGGCATCTGACCTCCAAGGAGCTGCTGCTGGTGCCTCACGGTAGCAGGAACCGCGGGACGCTCGCGAGCGTTCGGCGGGCTCACACCGCGTCGTCAGTCCCCGCTATGGGCTCCGCTGCGGATGGCAAAGCCGGCGATGTTGCCGCGGGCAGGCTCGTGGCGGACGTCGACGCCACCGACGGAGGAGCCGAGAGGGCCCTCCCACAGCTGCAACACCAGTCGGTCGAGCTTCGCGGCAGGACCCTCGGCCACGACCTCTACCGTGCCGTTCGGCTGGTTGGCCACCCAGCCATCGAGGCCGAGTCGCGCAGCTTCGCGCTGAACGAACCAGCGGAAACCGACGCCTTGCACCTGGCCGCGCACGGTGGCCACGAGGCGGAGCTCGGCCGGGCTCATGCGGCATTCCGCCCGTCGGCCGCGGGACGCGGCCAGGTCAACAGCAGCGCGTCGAGCGTGAGCTCCGGGCTGGCGTAACCCTCGATGGCGAGGGCGAGGCGATCGAGGCGATCGAGAAAGCGGCGCAGGGCGGACGGTTCGACCCGCACACCGAGGTCCAGCAACTCGTCGAGCTGATCGAGGTCGCGTACGCCACGGCCGTCCCCCTGGGCGGCCACGGCCAGGTCGCGACCGAGGTCACGCCAGACGTCGATGACGAGCGTCACCGCGCGACGGCGCTCGACCGGCTGCAGCTTCCTGGCCAGCGGAGCGACCTCGCCACGCAGGGCCGCATCCACGGCCGCACCGTCGCTGATGAGATCGGCAGCCGCCCCGAGGCGTGTGCGCCGGTCGGCGGGCACGAGCTCGAGCAAGGTGCGGCTGATGCGAGCGCGTGCCAGCAGGGCCTCGGGTTGGCTCGAGAGGCGGATGGCCAGACCCGGCCGGCCGCCAGCGGCGATGGCCAGGGCCCGTGCCTGGGCCGGCTGGGCGTGATGGCCGGCGATGAGCAGCTTGGTGAGCGCCTCGACAGGCGCCGGCGCCAGACGCAGCCGGGCCGAGCGTGAGAGCACGGTCGGCAGGAGCGGAGCGGCGTCGTCGGCACAGAGCACGAGGCAGGTAGCCGGTCCCGGCTCCTCCAGTGTCTTGAGCAATGCGTTCTGGGCGTCGAGGTTGAGCCGTTGCGCAGCCGTGATGACCGCGATGCGGAAGCGGCCCTCCATGGCGGTCAGGGCCAGCTCGGAGGCAAGCGCCTGTACCTGTCCGAGGCGGATCTGATCACCGGCACCTTCGGGCTGGACGAGATGCAGGTCGGCGTGATTGTCGGTCGCCACCTTGCGACAGGCGGAGCAGTCGCGACAGGGTCGGGCACTGGGGTCCGGCGTCAGGCACAGCAGCCCGGCCGCGAGATCGAAGGCGAGGGTCGTCTTGCCAACGCCACGAGGACCGACGATCAGCAGCGCGTGGGGCGGATGCTCGCCAGCCACAGCGCGCTTGACCACCGAGAGCGCGGCGCCATGGCCCTGGGTCAGGAAGGTGCCGCCGGGCACGGTCGGCTCGGCGGCACCGGGCACCGGAGCGGCTAGGCCTCGTCCGCGGGCGCCTCGTCCGCGGCCTCGGCAGCCTTCTTGGTGGTGCGCTTGCGGGGGGTCCGCTTGGTGGGCTTCTCCTCCGGAGTCGCCTGCTCCGCGGGCGCGTCGGCCTCGGCAGCCTTCTTGGTGGTGCGCTTGCGGGGGGTCCGCTTGGTGGGCTTCTCCTCCGCAGCCGCCTGCTCCGCGGGCGCGTCGGCCTCGGCAGCCTTCTTGGTGGTGCGCTTGCGGGGGGTCCGCTTGGTGGGCTTCTCCTCGGCGGGAGCCTCCTCGGCAGCGGCTTGCTCCGCGGGCGCTTCAGTCTCGGCCTCAGCGGCCTCCGAGGTCGTGCGCTTGCGGGTGGTCCGCCTCCTCGGCTTCTCCTCGGCGGAAGCCTTCTCGACAGGTGCTGAGGACCTACCCTCCGCTACCTCCCGGCGAGCGACCTCAGCTCGCAAGAGCTCCTGGACCTCCGGGGGGACCTCGCTCCATGGGTCTCCACCGGGCGTCTGCTCGATCGGATCCATCGAGTGGGCCGAGGCGCGCGCCGGGCTGACGGAACGGCCCCTGCTCCGACCCGGGCCACGCGAGTAGCTGGAGCCGGCCCCGGCGCCGGTGCCGTAGCGCTCACGGTCGATGGCGGAGCGATAGCCGCCACCTCCACCGCCGCCGCGACCAGTTCGGCCGTTGCGACCGCCACGACGGCGGCCCTGCTTCTTCTCGGCGAGGAGATACTCGGGCACCTCCGGTTCGTCCTCGAAGTCCTCGTCCTCTGGCAGCGCGCCAGGCGCGGCCGTCGAGGCCGTGTCGGCGGGGACACCGATCTGGCTGTCCCAAACCGAGCCGAAGCCGGAGTGTTGCGGCAGGGTCGGGACCTCGTCTGGCTGCACCGATGCGGTGATCGCTTCTTCGCTGGGCAGATCATCGCTGGGCAGATCATCGCTGGGCAGATCATCGCTGGGCAGGTCATCGCCAGACTCGGGGCTGCGGCCTCCGCGGCCGCGGCCACGACCGCCACGTCGGCGTCGTCGGCGGCGGCCCGAGCCATCCTCGCTGGTCCCCTCCTCGGTGGGCTCGGCGGCGGCCGCTTCCACCGCCTCAGACGGGGCCTCGACGACGAGGTCGACGCCGCGCGAGAGCTTCTCGCCGGGGAGGGCCACCAACGCGCCGGCGGCTGACACCTCCAGCTGCTGGCTCACCACCGGTTCCCCGGCCTCAGCCGGTCGGGTGCTGCGACGACGCGGTGTACGAGCCGGACGCACGCTCCGCTCGCTCTTCTCGTCTGATTCGCTACGCCGGCGGCGGCGAGGCTTGACACCCGATTCCTTGTCCGGGACCTCGGTCATCGAGAGGTCGCCTTCGGAGGCGATACGGCGGCCGCTGCGAACGCCCTTTTCGACCTTGGCCACGTTGGTGATGTCGATGAACACGTCAGCCACGTCGATGAGGTCGCTGCTGGTGTTGCCGCGGAAGCTGATGACCTCCACACGCACGCCCTTCTGCTGGACCGCGGTGATGGCCGGCGCGAAGTCGCCGTCGCCCGAGACGACGATGGCGATGTCCAGCTTCTCGGCCATGCGCATCATGTCGACCACGAGCTCGATGTCGAGGTTGGCCTTGACCCGGCCGTCGCCGTACTTGCGGATGTCCTTGCTCACGACCTTGTAGCCGGAGCGCGCCAGGAAGGCGTGGAATTGGCGCTGGTTCTCGTTCTCGGGATCGAGGCCGGTGTAGGCGTAGGCGCGCACGAAGTCGCGATTGGCCGTGGCCGACTTGAGAAGGGTGACGTAGTCGATGTCGATCCCGGCGGCCTTGGCCGCATAGAAGATGTTCGCGACGTCTACGAAGACGGCGACGTTCTTGCTCACGCAGGACTCCTGTGTGGTGCGAGCGGCCGGTGGCCGTTCTGCATGGTTGGACACTCGAAGCGAGGATCGCGCTCGTGGGCGGCGCCCGGCGCGCATCGCGGGGTTGGTGTCCGATCGTTGCTGATGTGTCGATCCTCTGGTGACGACCGGGCCCCGCGGGCTTCTGCGGTCTGTCTGATCACGACTCGGTCGTCTCGCGTGGAAGCGGTCGGCTCACCGAGGTGATGGCCGACCCTCCTCAAGCGCGCCGCACCGGGTGGCCCAGGGACCGCTGAAGGTCGCTGTCCGCACACGCCCGGGGCGCTCAAGGCGTCTTGCATCCGAAACGCCGACCTTCATGATACTGCACCGCGCGTTTGTCGTGAGCATGGACCTCCGAGCGTGCGCGGCGTCGCGCCCCTGGCGATCGGGTGCGCGCCAAGCGCGAGCTCTAGAGCGGTGCGTCCAGGCACCAGCGCGCGTGTCCCACGCCTGCTCCACGCGCAGACATGGAGCCGGACCGAGCCACGAGATGTCCTTGCATCCAGCGCGAGGCCGTTTAGAATGGCGCCACGCTTGAGCGGCCATCGGCCGTCGCCCGCGCGCCTGAGCGCGACACGAGGGGGTCTCGGAGATCCGCACCCGCATGGTGGGTGTGTGGTACCCGTAGGGCGCTTCGTTCGTGGGTCAGGCTCGCGCCGCGTCGGCACGCAGTCGCGCCACGGCGCACGGAACGCGCCACCTACCGCTATCCAATGGAGGAAAGACGTGATGCGAAAGAGCCTCTGTGTCGCTGCCGCGACAGGCCTGCTGGCGACCGCTGTCGCCGGGCCGGCGCTGGCACAGGATTCGAAGGTCATCAACATCCCCGCAGGAGAGCCCATCACGCTGGGCGTGTATCAGGTGCTCTCTGGTGCCAACGCGGTGCTGGGCCAGGACATGGTCTACGGCATCGAGGTGGCGGTCGATGATCGCGGCGGCGAGCTCCTTGGCCATGAGATCGAATTGAACATCCAGGACGAGCTCTGCACCGTCGAGGGTGGCGCCCAGGCCGCGCTCGCGCTCACCAGCGATCCGACCGTCGTCGGCATCATCGGCTCGTCGTGCTCCGATGCCACCGTCGGTGGCATCCAGACCATCACCGACTCCGGCCTGACTGCCATCTCCGGTTCGGCCACCCGCAACACCTTCACCCAGGAGGGACGCGGTCCCGAGTTCGACGGCTTCCTAAGAACCGCTTCTCCCGACTCGTTTCAGGGTCAGCTGGTGGCTGACTTCATCTATGACCAGCTGGGGCTGACCAAGCTCGCGACGATCCACGACGGATCCACCTACGCCGAGGGGCTCGTCAATGACGTCACCGGGTTCTTCGAGGCGCTGGGTGGCGAGATCACCGCGGCCGACGCCGTCTCGGACGGCCAGACCGACATGACTCCGGTCCTGACCAACGTGGCTCAGAGCGAGCCTGAGATCATCTTCTTCCCGGTCTTCACCGACGAGGGCGGCTTCATCGCCGACCAGGCCGGGGACGTGGCCGGGCTCGAGGACGTCGCCCTCATGGGCGCCGACGGCCTGTTCTCGCTCGACTTCGTGGACGCTGCAGGCCCCAACGTCGATGGCATGTACATCTCCAGCCCGCCACAGGACCTGGGCGACATCTACGACCGCATGGTCGAGAAGTACCTCGAGATCAGTGGCCTCGACTCCACCCTGCAGGCCTACCATGCCAACACCTTCGACGCCACCAACATCATGCTCAATGCGGTCGAGCAGGTGGCGGTCGAGAACGACGACGGGTCGCTGTCGGTCGATCTCGGCGAACTCCGCTCGGCCATCTATGCGACGAAGGACTACCAGGGTGCTATCGGGACCCTCAGCTGCGACGAGCTGGGTGACTGCAGCGCCCCGCTGATCGTGGTCTACCAGATCGGCCCCGAGCAGATCGAGGACGGCGCCTGGCCGCCCGCGGTCGTCTGGAACCCCGCCGACGAGTAGACATCGGCACGGCACAGGTCTGACTGACCGACAAGCAATGTCGAGCCGGGCGTTCTAGCGCCCGGCTCGACCATATCCACCCATCCCGCACTCGAACCGCACCGGATCCACCACCATGCAGACGACCCTGAGACCGCGCCGCAAGCCGAGTCGCACCGAGACCGCATTCGAGGCGGCTGTCAGCGCCTTTCTCTGGGTCTTCCGCATCATCCTCGTACTCATCGTCGTGGTGGGCTCGTTCCTGACCATCGCGTCGGGCAAGTTCACGCTCGACACATGGGTGGATCTGATCGTGAGCGGTGCGGTACAGGGCGGCATCTACGCTCTCGTGGCCCTTGGCTACACGATGGTCTACGGCATCATGAAGATGATCAACTTCGCCCACGGCGAAATCTTCATGATCGGCATCTTCACCGGCTACTTCGCGGCCGAGGTGCTCGATGACATGGGCATCCTCAACGCCGGTCCGCTGGGATCGCTCTTCTCGATCACAGTGATGGTGCTGCTGGCCGCGACCGTCTCCACCCTCACGGCCCTGGCCGTCGAGCGAGTAGCCTATCGCCCGCTCCGGAACTCGCCACGGCTGGTGCTGCTCATCTCTGCGATCGGCGCGTCCTACTTCCTGCAGTACACCGTCCGCGGCCTGGTGGGACCCGGTATCTTCCGCTACCCCACCATCGACGTGATCGACGAAGAGGTCGGCCTCCCCGTCCTGGGCGCCCTGGGCGTGACCTGGATCCAGGTGATCGTCATCGGTTCGGCGCTGGCCATGATGGCTGTGCTCTACCTCTTCGTGATGCGCTCCAAGCTGGGCACGGCCATCCGCGCTGTCTCCGAAGACAAGCAGACAGCGGCACTCATGGGCATCGACGTGAACCGGGCCATCGTCACCACCTTCGCCGTGGGCGCTGCGATGGCCGGTGCGGCCGGCGTGCTCTATGGCCTGTACTGGGGCCAGGTGCAGTTCTACACCGGCTTCATCCCGGGCATCAAGGCCTTCACCGCCGCAGTCCTGGGCGGTATCGGCAACATCCCCGGCGCGATGGTCGGCGGCTTCGTCCTCGGTGAAGCCGAGTCCATCGGCGGTCTGCTCATCATCGACGGCCTGGGTGTGCCCTCACCGGGCCAACTCAAGGACGTCATCGCCTTCACCATCCTCGTGATGGTCTTGATGTTCAGACCACAAGGGATCCTGGGTGAGCGACTCTCGAGATCACGAGCATGACCGCCCAGACGACTGCGCCTGCGACCCCCGAGCACGAGGTGACCATCAGCCAGGGCACCGACTGGAGCCTGAACACCGACAGAAGGGCCTGGAAGCAGGTCGTCGTCGTCGGTCTGCTCTTCGCCTTCGCGGCGCTGTACCTGACGCTCGTCGGCCTGGTCAACACCTTCCACGAACGCGACCTGATCGAGGACGTCATCACCCTCGGTCAGACGATGCTGCTCGTGACCTTCGCCTTGGCCGGCTACATCGGTGCCCGCCGGGCGCCGAATGGCCCGCTCAACGCCATCGTCGGAGCCGCCCTGACCGGCCTGATGGCGGGCGCGGCACTGTCGCTGCTACTCGTCGTCGGGCCGATGCTGAGCCTGCGCGACTTCTTCCCCAACGCCTCGCCGGACCTCTACAACCTCATCTCAGGGACCGACTACTTCCAGTTGGAGAACACTCGCGAGATGTGGCGGGGTGAGACCTTCCCCACCACCGCCTGGTTCCCGGCCGTGGTAGCCATGTCCATCGGTGTGGTCGGCGGCTTGCTGACGCTGATGCCGCGGCACGCCCGCAACATCGTGGCGATGGTGGGAGGCGCAGTCATCGTCATGGGGATGTTCGCGAGCGTCATCCGCTCGCCGATGCTGCAGCACGCTATCTCGTCGGGCGCGGCCCGGGAGCTCTTCAGCTCTAGCGGCCTGCGTGTAACCGGCGCGATCGTGGTGGCCGGCCTGGTCTTCGTGGCCTACATCGTGTGGGTTCGCTTCAGGCCCGCCGAGAAGTGGCGCGCGCTGCCGGAGACGACGCGGACCGACCGGCGCCTGACGATTCCCTTCGGCGTGGTCGCGTTGATCATCGTGTTGTTGTTGCCGCTGGGCTTCACGGGCTTCATCCCCGCGGTCATCGCGCTCATCGCGCTGTATGCCCTGATGGGCCTCGGCCTCAACATCACGCTGGGCATGGCCGGCCTGCTGGACCTTGGCTTCGTGGCATTCTTCGCCGTGGGTGCCTACACCACCGCGCTGCTTACGAGCACGGGGGAGCTCGGCATCGCCCAGTGGAACTTCTTCTTTGCCATCCCCTTCGCCATGCTGGTGGCCATGGGCTTCGGCATCCTGCTGGGCCTGCCCATCCTCAACATCCGTGGCGACTACCTCGCCATCGCCACCCTCGGCTTCGGCGAGATCATCGCCATCCTCGCGCGCTCCGACCTGCTCAAGCAGTACATCGGCGGTCCGCGCGGCATCCTCAACGTGCCCAAGCCTCTTGACTCGCTGGGCATCGACATCCCGCCAGATCACTGGCTGGCAGGACCCAACCAGATCTACTACATCTCGCTGCTGTGCATCCTGGTCATCTCGTTCATCGCCATCCGCCTGCGTGACTCCCGCCTGGGTCGCGCCTGGGTAGCCATCCGCGAGGACGAGGACGTGGCCGAGGCGCTGGGAATCAACCTGGTCCAGACCAAGTCGCTCGCGTACATGCTCGGTGCCGCCTTCGCCGGCCTCGGCGGCGCCATCTTCGTAGCCCTCTACGGCTCGATCATCTCGAGCTCGATCAACCTCAACGTGTCCATCCTCGTGGTGACCATCATCACCATCGGCGGCAGGGGCAGCATCCCCGGCGTCATCGTCGGCGCCCTCGTGATCATCGGCCTGCCCGAGCTGTTTCGCGAGTTCGCGGAGTACCGCTTCCTGTTCTACGGCATCGCCCTCATCCTCGTCATGCAGTGGCGACCAGAGGGCCTCATGCCGTCGCGCACCGAACGACGGGAGAGAGCGTCCCACGGTGGGGACCAAGGCATGGAGGGCGGCTCCAGCCCACCCCCTCCGGAGCCCGGCAGCACGGTCGCCGGCGCGAGCGAGGGAGCCTAGGCCGTGGCAATGCTCGAGACCCGCAACGCGACCAAGCGCTTCGGCGGCCTGACCGCCGTCAACGACCTGACCTTCGACCTCGAGGAAGGCGCGATCGTCAGCGTCATCGGTCCCAACGGTGCCGGCAAGACGACGTTCTTCAACTGTATCGCCGGTTTCTACCGGATCGACGAGGGCACCATCACCCTCGACGGCACGGAGATCCAAGACCTGCGGCCGGACAAGATCGCCCGGCTGGGCCTGTCGCGCACGTACCAGAACATCCGTCTCTTCGGCGGCATGACCGCGGCCGAGAACGTGCTCGTCGGCCAGCATCAGCACCTGGAGTCCACCTGGTTCCAGGCGGTCCTGCGCACACGCTCGCAGCGCGCGGAGGAGCAGGGCGCGCTCGAGGAGTCGGGCCGTCTGCTGGAGTATGTGGGGCTCAAGGGTGCAGACGACGTACTTGCCAGCAACATGCCTTACGGCGACCAGCGCCGCCTGGAGATCGCCCGCGCCCTCGGCACCAGCCCGCGCATCCTGCTGCTCGATGAGCCGACTGCCGGCATGAACCCGGCTGAGACCCATGAGATGACCGGCCTCATCCGCCAGTTGCGCGATGACCTGGGCATCACCATCCTGCTGATCGAGCACGAGATGCGCGTGGTCATGGGCATCAGCGAGCGCATCACCGTGCTCGACTACGGCGAGCGCATCGCCGAGGGCACCGCGGCGGAGATCCAGGCCGACAAGCGCGTCATCGAAGCCTACCTGGGCAAGGCTGCCTCTGAGGCGGCATTCGGTGAGTACGACCCCGATACGGACCCCGACGACCAGGCTGCTGCCGCTGCCCGCACCGGAGCACATGCACCCACGCCGCCCGCGCCCTTCGAGGCAGAGCCGGAGACCGAGGCTGCCGCGGCCGATGCGGCCCAGAAGGACTGACCATGGCCCTGCTCGAGATCACCGACCTCAACACCTACTACGGCAAGATCCATGCCTTGCGCGGTGTCTCCCTGACGGTCGGCGAGGACGAGATCGTCACGCTCATCGGCGCGAACGGCGCCGGCAAGACCACCACGCTCAACACCGTCAGCGGTCTGCTCGTGCCCAAGCAGGGCAGCGTCCACTTCGACGGAGAGGATGTCACTCACGTCGCGCCGCACGACATGGTCACGCGCGGCGTGGTGCAGGTCCCCGAGGGCCGTCGCATCTTCGCTCAGCTGACGGTGGAAGAGAACCTGCACATGGGGGCCTACATCCTCGATGACAAGGCGCTGGTCGCCGAAGGCGTGGCGAACGCGTTCGAGATGTTCCCGCGCCTCAAGGAGCGCCGCTCGCAGATCGCGGGCACGCTCTCGGGTGGCGAGCAGCAGATGCTGGCCATGGGTCGCGCGCTGATGACCAAGCCGCGCATCCTGCTGCTCGACGAGCCCTCGATGGGTCTCGCTCCGAACCTCGTGGAGTACATCTTCGAGACCATCGTGCGCATCCACGACGAAGGCACCGCCATCCTGCTGGTGGAACAGAACGCAGCGACCGCCTTGACCGTGGCCAGCCGGGGCTACGTGCTGCAGTCGGGCCAGATCATCATGGCCGACTCGGCAGCGGCGCTGGCCACCAACGAGGACGTCCGGCGCTCCTATCTAGGTGAGATCTAGCCGTCAAATGCCCCCGCCACCATGGCCGTGCGTGGTGCTGAGGAGGTCGGCGTCGAGGAGTGAAGGCGGCTCCGATCCGCGAGCGGTCGGCGCCTTGGCGCCCTCGCTGAGGAAGCGGCGCAGAAACTGCTGAGTGGCTTCCTCCCGGGGGTGGTCGAGGACCTGCTCCGGGGGACCCTCCTCCAGGATCAGCCCTCCTTCGAGGTAGAGCACGCGATCCGCGGCTTCCCGGGCGAAGGCCATCTCATGCGAGACGACGATCATGGTCGAGCCCTCGTGGGCCAGTTGCTCCATGACCACGATGACCTCCCCGATCAGCTCGGGGTCGAGAGCGCTCGTGGGCTCGTCGAAGAGCAGCACCTCCGGCTCCATGCACAGGGCTCGAGCGATGGCTGCCCGCTGCTTCTGGCCGCCCGACATACGGTCCGGGTACTCGTCGCGTTTGTCGAGCAGTTGGACCTTGTCGAGATAGCGCTCGGCGTTGGCCACCGCCTCGTCCCTGCTCACGCCCTTGACATGTATGGGTGCCTCGATGAGGTTCTCGAGCACGTTCATGTGGGGGAACAGGTTGAAGTCCTGGAAGACCATGCCGGTCTGGGTCCGCAGTTGGCGGATGTCGTTCTTGCGGCTGCGTGGGCCCTCCTGGAGCGGGTCGGCGTCGATGCGCAGGTCGCCCATGGCCACCGTACCCACGGTCGGCTCTTCCAGGAAGTTGAGACAGCGCAGGAATGTCGTCTTGCCTGAGCCGGAGCGGCCGATAAGCATGACCGTCTCGTGTCTACGGACGGCGAGGTTCACGCCGTGTAGGACATGGTGAGCGCCGAAGTACTTCTCGATGTCGGTGGCCTCGAGGACCACATCGCCAAGCGGAACGCTCATCGGTCACCCCGCGCCATGCGCTTCTCCATTCGCTCCTGGAAGTACGAGAAGATGATGGTCAGGATCCAGTAGACGAGCGCCGCCAGGATGAGCGTCTCGAGCATCTTGAAGTTCTGGGAGCCGACGGTGCGGGCCTTCCAGAGCAGCTCCTGGACGCCGATGACCGCCAGCAGCGAGGTGTCCTTGATCATCGCGATGAACTCGTTGCCGATGGCCGGGATGACGATGCGGAAGGCTTGCGGCAGCACGATGCGGCCGAAGATGCGCCGCTCGCTCATGCCCAACGCCGCGGCCGCTTCACGCTGCCCCCCGGGTACTGCCTGGATGCCGGCGCGGAAGATCTCGGTCATATAGGCGCCGTAGTTGAAGGCCACCGCGAAGGTGCCCATGATCAGGGCGTCGACCGTGCCGAACCCCTGCCAGATCTGGGGCAGCGCCAGCCAGATGAACAGGATCTGGACCAGCAGCGGAGTGCCTCGCACGAGCGAGACATACAGGGTCGCGACAGCGTAGACGACGGAGTTCTTGGAGAGCCGGCCCACGCTGCCGAGGAGAGCGAAGCCCACGGCCAGGGTGATGGCCACCACGGAGATGAGGATGGTGGCGAAGGCGCCGCTGATGATGAACCGGACCGGCCCGATGGCGATTCCGAAGAAGCCGTCTGTGCTCCACCTGATCTCGCCGAGGATGAAGCGCCACCAGGGCGGTCCCTCGTTGAGGAAGTCGAGGTCGATGGCGCCACCGAGCGCCAGCAGGGCGACCAGGCCGCCGATGATGACCGCCCAGGTCGCGGCGAAGATGACGCGGGATCGCCGGTGCCGGCGTCGGTCAGCCTCGGCGATGCGGCCGACGATCTCATCGGGTTCGGACCCGCTCGAGCCATCCCCCTCGGTCTCAGCTGTCGCGGTCATGGCCCTCCCCGAGATCGTGTGAGGGGGCGCACGGGGCGCCCCCTCATCGAGTTGACTAGCTCGGAATCCGTTGCCTCACTCGGTCGGGGGCGAGGTCAAGTCGACCCCGTACCACTTCTGGGAGAGCTCAGCGAGGACGCCCTCCTCACGCAACTGACCGACGATCTCATCGACGGCCGCGACCAGCGAATCGTTGTCCTCGACAGAGTTGTCGAACGCGACCGCGAGAGGCTCGCCGAACACGGCGTCGCCGATGGGCACCACCGGCAAGCCCTCTTCGACGGCTTGCGCGATGGTCTGCTGGGAGGTGACCCAGGCATCGGTGTCGGAGCGGCCCGAGGCCCACTCGTCGGCACAGATACGGTCGGTGTCGCGGGTGACGATCTCGACGTTCGCCGGCGGGTCGGTGGCGAAGGCACCGGTGCCCTCGGCCAGCACGAGCGTGCCGCTCAGCCAATCGAAGTAGGTGGTGGCCGTGCCGACGCAGACGCTCAGCCCCTCGAGGCTGTCCGCCTCCACGCCTTCGCGTAGCGCGACGCCGGCGGTGTCGTAGCGATACGGCCGGGTGAAGTCGACCGACTCCTGGCGTGCCGGAGTGATGGTCATCGAACCGACACTGAAGTCCATGCGGTCAGCCCATCGGCCGGAAGCCACCACGTCCCACGGCGTGGGCGTGGGCACGAACTGCACGCCCAGCTTGTCCGCGATCGCGGCCCCCACATCAAGGTCGAAGCCCACGATCTCTCCGGCATCGTCGAGGAACGACTGGGGTGGATAAAGGGGGTCCGTCGACATCACGATGAGGCCCTTGTCGAGGATCCGCTGGAGATGGTCTGCCTGGCCGTCCTGTGCAACAGCCGGTGCGGCTATCGTGAGTGCCAACAGAGCCGCTGAGCCGATCGCGATGACGCGTGTTCGGTCGATGCCCATGAAACAACATCCCTCCTCTGGTGTTTGGGTCGGTCCGTTGTAACACGCATGGCAAGGGCTGTGAATACGATTCGGCAATCGGACCCGAACTGAAACACCGATGAAACATGACCGCACGACAGGGCCGATAGACTGGAGCCATGGACGCGGAGAGCTGGTTGACGAGCGAGCTGGCGTCGTTCGGCTGTGCGGCCTGTGGACAGGCCTACGGCCAGGGACACATCCGCCTCATCGCCCAGCGTGAGGAGCTCTTCTTCGTCGATCTGTCGTGCGATCACTGTGGCTCGCAGGCGGTGGCCATCGTGACCATCCAGATCGACGGTGACACCGCCACCCTCGAGGGCGGTGAGCTGGTGCGCGTCGAGGAGCCTGCGCCTGACGAGGTTCCCGGAGGTCCGCCAGTGAGCGCTGACGACGTGCTCGACGCTCACCGGCTGCTCGATGACTTCCACGGTGACGTCTACCAGCTCATCGCCCATTTCGACGGTGAGGCGAGTTGACCGATCCGCCTCGTTTCGCGCACGCCAGCGAAGCCGAGCTGGCTCGTATCCTCGACTACTACAAGGTCGACTGGCAGTACGAACCGCGCACCTTCCCCATCCGCTGGAACGGCGAAGGCATGGTGGTCGAGTCGTTCGCCCCCGACTTCTATCTCTCGGACCTGGACATGTACCTGGAGCTGACGACGCTGAAGCAAAGCCTCGTGCGCAAGAAGAACCGCAAGCTGCGGCACCTGCGTGAGCTCTACCCCATGATCAGGATCAAGCTGTTCTACGCACGCGACTTCAAAGCCCTGATGCTCAAGTATGGTCGTCTCGACGCGGCCGCCTCGCTCATCGGCATCGAGGGCCAGCCACCACCGAGGAGGATCGTGGTGAGCGACCAGCCCGGAGCGCCAGCGACCTGGCCAGTAAACCACTGACGGACCCGCCGCCAACGAGCGAGCACAAGAGGAGGGAGCGGAGCGTATGCCCGCATCAGCATTGGAGCAGGATGTCGCCGAGATCCTCATCGGTGAGGCCGTCCTGCAGGCAAAGGTGGCTGAACTCGGCGCCGCCATCTCCGCCGACTTCGCGGACCGCCAGGTCACGCTCGTGAGCGTGCTCAAGGGCGCACTGCCGTTCATGGCCGACCTCATGCGCGCCTTGACCATCCCGGTGCGTATCGACCTCATGGAGGTTTCCTCCTACGGCAGCGGCACCGAGTCCACCGGGCGGGTCCGGATCCTCAAGGACCTCTCCTCGTCGATCGAGGGCGAAGATGTGCTCATCGTCGAAGACATCATCGACACAGGGCTCACACTCAACTACCTGACCCAGTACCTCGGTGGCAAGCAGCCGGCCAGCCTGGGGATCTGCACACTCCTCGACAAGCCGGCCCGGCGCCTGGTGGAGATCGATCTCGACTACCGCGGCTTCGAGATCCCCGACCGCTTCGTCATCGGCTATGGCCTCGACTACGACGAGCTCTACCGCAACCTGCCCTACATCGGCGTGCTCAAGCCGGAGGTCTACGGCGGGACGTGAGGCGCGGTCTGGGGCGAGGTCGGACGCTGATCGCTATCGGCGCGGTGCTCGCGATCATCTCCATGCCCTTGAGTTGGCTGAAGGCTGGCGGCATCGTCCTGCCGGTCAGCACCGACTGGGGCTTCAGCGGAGCGGGCGTGGCCATGTTCCTCGCGGCTGTCCTCATGCTGGCGCTCATCCTGCTGCCCTTCACGACCGAGACCCGACAGGCGGCGCTCGATCGGCCGGTCGTCTACCTGGCGCTGCTGGTCATCGCGCTCGGCGGATTGGGCGTGGCGGTCCTCGACATCGTCGGAAGCGACGCGCGATACAGCCTCACACCTCTTGATGCGCCGGGGCTTTGGCTGGCGATCGTGGCCATGGCTATCACGCTCTGGGGTGTGCTCGAACTCTTCGCGGAGAAGCCGGCGGCGCCGTGACCGCAGGCCGCTCGGGTCTATACTCCCACCCAGTATCCCGATGCAAGGTGGAGAAGCAGTGAGTGGAAGCTCCAGCACGAGCAAGCGACGACAGACGGCCGCGACCCAGCCACGACCCTACGGGGGCTCGCGTGAGCAGGTCCTGCGCCGGCTGGCGCGGATGGAGGGCCAGGTCCGCGGCGTGGCACGCATGATCGAACGCGATGACGACTGCCTGGACGTGCTGCAGCAGACCGCGGCCCTGCGCGCCGCTGTCGACTCGGTGACGATGCTGCTCATGGAGGACCACGTGCAGGGCTGTGTCAACTCCGCCGTCGAGAGTGGGAATGCGGACTCGGTGACCGACGAGGTCATGGATGTCGTGCGTCGCGGCATGGGCCGTCCCACGCGGAGCAGTGGTCGCGGCAGCTCGGACGCCTGAGTTCCGCCTGGGCGACTTATCCACCGCCAGGAGCCGGTTATCCACAGCGTTGTCCGGACGCACCGCGAATCGTGGATAACCCGGTTGACGCTGGGCCGCTCCCTGCAGACACTGCCCTTCCTGCACCACGCGGTGCCCTACGTGGTGTCGTGCAGTGGCGGAGTACGGTAACGCCGCCCGTGACGATGTATGGAGAGATCCATACGCGACGACCGTCCGGGTGTCGGAAGACCGAAACGCCGACGGGTGCAAGGAACGTTCCAGCGCCGGGAGCGGCTTTGGCCCGGGTCACGTGTTCGCGACGACGACCGCGAACCGGCCATGAGGAGGGTCGCTTCCGGCGCTTCTCACTGTCTGGGTCGTGGTCGCCCACGACGTCGCACCGCGCACTTCCGAGGGGGACCCTGCCGTGACCGACCCTGTGACCGACGCGCGTCGCGAGCTGCCGACCGATCCTGCCGACCTGGAGCCCATGGGCCCGGTCTTCGAGGCCGCCCTCGAGGAGGGGCTGACCGAGCTGGGCCTGCTGGACACGGCGGCCGCCTCCGCGAGCGCACGTCGCAGCTACGAGGCCCATGCACGCCTGCTACGCGACTGGAACGCGGCCATCAACCTGACCGCTATCCGCGACCCGGAGATGACCGCCCGTCGCCATGTCTGCGACTCGCTCAGTGCCGTCCCACACCTCGCTGGGATCGTGACTCCGGGTATGCGTCTGCTCGATATCGGCAGCGGTGGCGGCTATCCGGGCCTGCCCCTCGCGGCGGCCCTGCCCCTCGCGCGCGTCGACCTGCTCGACTCGGTGCACAAGAAGGCCCGGTTCCTGAGCGTGGCCGGCGCCGCGGTGGCCGCGGTTCTGGCCGATCCTGATGACCGAGCCGGCCCTGCGCCCACGGTCGCGGCCATCGCCGAGCGCGCCGAAGACATAGCCGAGGACCCGGAGGGACGCGAGGCCTGGGACATCGTCACCACGCGCGCTGTCGGCTCGCTCGCGGAGGTCCTCGAGCTGAGCCTGCCGCTGACGCGAACCGGTGGCACGGTGGTGGCCTGGAGGCGCGAGGAGGAGGGCGACGGCCTGCGCGCCGAGCTGCAGCGCGCCGGTTCCATCATCCGTGCGGCCGGCGGCGGGCGACCGCGAGTCCTGCCCGTGGCAGCGACCGCCCTCGAGGACCATCGCCTGGTCATCGTCAGCAAGGAGCGGCCGACGCCCATCGCCTACCCACGTCCAGCCCACGTGCGCCGCAAGCGCAAGCGCTGAGATCGGAGCTGGCGAACTGGTAGCCCGAGACTCGTCAGCGGCCTGGCCCTGATACCCTCGCGCCGATGCGTCTCGCAGTCCTCTCGGACATCCACTCCAACGCCCCTGCCCTCGAGGCCGCTCTGGAGGCCGTGGGTGATCACGACGGACTGTGGGTCCTCGGCGACATCGTGGGCTACGGTCCGCATCCCAACGAAGTCGTGGAGCGGCTGCGGCACTCCGGGGCCGTGGCCGTCCAGGGCAACCACGATGCGGCGGTCCTCGGGCGCATCCACACGGGCGCCTTCAACGATCTGGCCCGGGCCGCGGTGGAGTGGACCGTTGCGGCGCTCCGGCCCGAGAACCTCGATTGGCTCGCGGACCAGCCAGAGACCCGTGTCGAGGGCGACTTCACCTTGGTCCATGGCAGCCCGCGCGACCCGCTCTGGGAATACCTCTTCACGGTGCCCGCCGCACGCATCAACCTGGCCGCCTTCGAGACGCGCTACTGCATCGTGGGGCACACCCACTATCAGCTCACATTCCGTGACGACGATGGCCAGGTGGAGGCACTGCTGGCCGAGGACGGCGGATTCCTCACGCTCGATGCACGCCGCTGCATCCTCAACCCGGGCTCGGTCGGCCAGCCACGAGACGGTGATCCGCGGGCCTGCGCCATGACCATCGACACCGAGACCGGGCAGGTCGAGTGGCTGCGCTTCGACTACGACATCGCGGCAACGCAGACCGCCATCCGGGCGACCTCCCTGCCGGGCCGGCTGGCCGACCGGCTGGAGCTCGGGGTCTGAGCGGATGACCGACGAGCGCCAGAGCGAGGGCGGCTCGAACGACGCGGAAGGCGCTGACGGCAGCGCCCCTGGGGCCCGGCGGCCGCTGCAGGGTCGCAGGCTCGGCGATCGCCGCGTCCGCGTCGAGCGACCGGAATCGGAGTACTTCCGCTACGCGGCCAAAGACACGCTCGTGGCCCGGCCCAAGGCCCACGAGGAGAAGCGACCCCTGGGGCGCGGGCTGGCCGCCGGCCGACGCCTCCTCTTCGGTCGCCCGCTCGCCTCCGAGGAGGAGGGTGAGGAGCGGCTGCCCAAGCGCAAGGCGCTGGCCATCTTCAGCTCGGACGCCATCAGCTCCAGCGCCTATGCCACCGAGGAGATCCTGCGTGCCCTGGTGGTGGCAGGGGCCAGCGCCGGCGTCGGCTACGGCTACCTTGGGCTCTCGCTGCCGGTCTCGATCGGCCTGGCCGTCCTGCTGGGTGTGGTGGCGCTCTCCTACCGCATGATCGTGATGGCCTACCCCAACGGTGGTGGCTCCTACTCGGTCTCCAAGGCCACCTTCGGCCGCATGCCATCGCTGGTGGCGGCCTCAGCGCTGCTCGTCGGCTACGTGCTGACGGTGGCGGTGTCGGTGTCCTCGGCCGCCGACCAGATCGTCTCGGCCGTGCCGTCGCTGGCCGCCTGGTCGACCGTCATCGCGGTCGGCGCTGTGCTGCTCATCACCATCGGCAACCTGCGCGGCCTGCGAGAGGCCGGCAACATCTTCGCCATCCCCACCTACCTGTTCCTGGGCATGGCCCTGTTGATGATCGCCATCGGCGCCTATCAGATCATCGTCGTCGGCGTCGACGCCTCCTATCCATCGCTGGCTGAGTCCACCGCCGACATGAGCAGCCTGGCCCTGGTGCTGCTCGCCGTACGCGCCTTCTCGGCCGGCGCGGTGGGCCTCACCGGCACCGAAGCCATCGCCACCGGCGTGCCCGCCTTCAAGCCGCCCGAGGCTCGCAACGCGGCCACCACGCTGGCGGTCATGTCGGTGATCCTGGGCACGCTCTTCGTGGGTATCACCTTCCTGGCCACCGGCTATGGGCTCATCCCCAACGACGAGGTCACGATCATCGCCCAGGCGGCAGGGGCCGTCTTCGGCGCAGGCTCGATCGGCTTCTTCCTGTTCCTCACCTTCACCACGCTCATCCTCATCCTCGCAGCCAACACCTCCTTCGCCGCCTTCCCGGTGCTGGCCGCAGTGCTGGCCGGCGACCGCTTCTTCCCGCGTTCGTTCTCGTTCCGCGGGGAGCGGCTGGCCTACACCCTCGGCATCGTCGTGCTGGGCGTCATGGCCTCGATCCTCATCGTCGTCTTCAGCGGCCAGACGACGGCGCTCATCCCCCTGTACGCGATGGCCATCTTCACCGACTTCACCATCAGCCAGTCAGGCATGGTCCGGCACTGGTTGCGCCACAAGACTCCTGGCTGGCAGTTCCGTCTGGCGGTCAACGCGGTCGGTGCGGTCATCACCGGCGTCATCCTCGTCTCGGTCACCATCTCGAAGGCGCCCGAGTCGCTGCTGGTGTTGGTGGTGCTGCCCATCCAGGTGGCGGTCATGTGGTTCATCCGCCGCGAGTACGACACGGTGGGCCAGGATCTCCGGATCGAGCCGGGCCAGGTCTTCGAGACACCCCGCAAGCGCAACCGCGTGATCATCCCGGTCATGAGCCTGTCGCGCGCCTCGGTGCAGTCGGTGCAGTTCGGCCGCTCGCTCAGCGATGACGTCAAGGCCGTGCTCATCACCTCCGACCTTGAAGAGGGCGAGTTCGTGCGCAAGGCGTGGGAGCAGACGCTGCCGGGCGTCCCGCTGGTCATCGTGGAGACGCCCTATCGCTCGCTGGTCGTGCCGTTCCTGCACTACCTCGACGTGATGGCAGCCTCCGGGGACGACGTCGTCACCATCGTGGTGCTGCCCGAGTACGTGCCCCGACACTTCTGGGACCGCATCCTCTACAACCAGACCGCGGCCAAGCTCAAGGATGCGCTGGTGGGTCGACCGGAGACCGTGGTGGCGGACGTGCCCTACGGCAGCAAGCACCGGCACGCGGGCATCAGCTTCCGCGGGCTGTGGCAGCGTCACCAGGGCGTCGACGAGGACCCGGTTCCCGGGGCCGCATCGAACGCTGATGCGGCGCCGTCCGACCGGGCGACCGACGATGCACCACCCGAGTAGGTCGATCGGTCCTCGCCTGCGGGCCGGCAGGGATCGGCCAACGGACCCTGACGGGCGCCTGCAGGTAGCGCATACTTCCCAACCGCAAGCCGCCGTTCGTGTATCGGCCCCATCGGTGCAGGGCGCGAGGCGACTGCCACGAAGGAACCTGATGAGCGTGCCGAGGCGTGCCCTCGCGCCGGCACGTGGGAACGAGCCGCTCGCGCGGCCCGTGGATACTCGATGACAAGTGACCAGGGCGACAAGCGCCCGCCCTCCGCCCCCGACAAGACGACGCAGACGCCCAAACCGGCCGGCCTCGCTGGACAGAAGCCGGGCAATCGGCGCGTGCGCGTCAATCGGACCCGCAGCGAGTATTTCCGCTACACCCCTTCGGGCGCATTCGAGGCACGGCCCAAGGCGCACGAAGAGGTCGAGTCAGGCCGCCGCTTCATGGCCACCGGGCGGCGCCTCCTCTTCGGCCGGCCGCTGGCCTCCGCCGAGGAGATCGGCGAGCGGCTCTCCAAGAAGAAGGCCCTGGCCATCTTCAGCTCGGACGCCATCAGCTCCAGCGCCTACGCCACCGAGGAGATCCTGCGTGCGCTGCTGCTGGCGGGCATCGGCATCGCCGCGCTCAGCCTGGCGCTACCGGTGGCCATCAGCATCGCGCTGCTGCTCGGCGTGGTGGCCATCAGCTACCGACAGGTGGTCGTGGCCTACCCCTCCGGCGGCGGCTCGTACTCGGTATCCAAGGCCAACCTCGGTCGGCTAGCGTCGTTGGTCGCCGCTTCGGCCCTGCTCATCGATTACGTGCTGACGGTAGCGGTGTCCATCTCCTCTGCTTCCGAGCAGATCGTGGCGGCCATCCCCAGCCTCGGTCCGTGGCAGGTGCTCATCGCGGTGGTCGTGGTCGCGGTCATCACCATGGCCAACCTCCGCGGTGTCCGTGAGGCCGGCAACATCTTCGCCATCCCCACCTACCTCTTCGTGGGCACGGCGCTGCTGATGATCGTGCTGGGCGCCTGGCAGATCCTTGTCGAGGGCCAGGGCACGTCCTATCCTGCCCTCGAGGAGTCCACCGTCGACATGGCCAGCGTGGCCATCCTGCTACTGGCCATGCGTGCCTTCGCCTCCGGCGCGGTGGCGCTGACCGGCACCGAGGCCATCGCCACCGGCGTGCCGTCCTTCGAACCGCCGGAGTCGAAGAACGCGGCCACCACGCTCGCGATCATGGCCGTGCTGCTGGCGGTCCTCTTCATCGGCATCACCTTCCTCGCGAGCGGCTTCGGCATCGTGCCCAGTGATGACGGTGGGCCGACCGTGCTGGCCATGGTCGCGGGCAGCGTCTTCGGCCTCGACTCGATCGGCTTCTACCTCTTCCTGACCTTCGCCGCGATCATCCTGATGCTCGCCGCCAATACCTCCTTCTCGGCCTTCCCGCGCCTGGCGGCGGTGCTGGCCGCGGACAACTTCTTCCCGCGCCGCTTCGCCTATCGCGGCGACCGACTGGCCTTCACCTCGGGGATCATCGTGCTGGGCATCCTGGCCGGGTTGCTCATCGTGGCCTTCGGTGGCGACACACACGCCCTCATCCCGCTCTATGCGGTCGGCGTGTTCATCGACTTCACCATCAGCCAGACCGGCATGATCCGGCACTGGCTGCGGGAACGACCGCCGGGCTTCAGGCGTCGCCTCAGCGTCAATGCCGTGGGCGCGGTCATCACCGGCCTGGTGGCCATCGACGTGGCCGTGGTCAAGGCACCGGCCTCGCTCATCGTGCTCCTGCTGATCCCCATCATCGTGAGCGTGATGTGGTTCATCCGCCACGAATACGACGCGGCCGAGGAAGAGCTCGAGGTCGACCGCACCAAGGTCTACGGCAAACCGACCAAGCTGAGCCGCGTGATCATCCCGGTGCCCACGCTGTCGCGCGCCGTCATCCGTTCGGTGCAGTTCGGGCGATCGCTGTCCGATGACGTGACCGCGGTGCACATCACCATCGATGCGGAAGCGGCCGCGGCGCTGCGCGAGGACTGGGAGCACATGCTGCCCGACGTACCGCTGGTCATCATCGAGACGCCCTTCCGGTCGCTGGTGCTGCCGTTCCTCCACTACCTCGACGTGATGGCCCCCACGCCCGCCAACACCATCACCATCGTGGTCCTGCCCGAGTACGTGCCGCGGCACTGGTGGGACAGGATCCTGCACAACCAGAAGGCACATCGGATCCGCCAGGCGCTCGTCGGCCGCTACAACACGGTCGTCGCGGAGGTGCCCTATGGCGGCCTGCGCACGGGCAAGAACGGCGACGTTCCGGGCGAGGCCGATGTCGGGGACGAGCCGCAGGCCACCGAGCATGAGACGGATCCACCGAAGCGTCGCTTCGGCTGGCGCCGATGAGCCGCGGCCTGATATCGAGGACGCGCCGGAGCGCGGACGTCTCCGGCCATTCCCGTTCCGCGGGCCGGTGGTAGTCTCTCGAACGTGCCCACAGGAACGCTCGGCGAGCCGGTCAAACGCGCCGTCCTCAGCCTCAACGGCAGCCCCACCGACGAACTCGTCATCGAGTGTGGCTGCAAGCTCGCGCGCGCCGACGCCAGCGAGCTCGTAGCGGTGTATGTCGTAGAGGTCGACTGGAGCCATGACCTCGATGACGACCTCGAGGAGCATCGCGAGGCAGCCTCGCGTGCGCTCGACCTGGCCGAAGGTATCGCCGAGAAGGAGAAGGTGCCCCTCGAGTCGCAGCTGCTGCAGGCACGCGACGTCGGCGCGGCGCTCGTGGACGAGGCCGTGGCGCTGGGAGCCGACGCGATCGTCATGGGCCTGCCCTACGAGGTGCGCTTCGGGGGTGACTTCGCCCTCGGCCTGACCATCCCCTACGTCTTCAAGAACGCACCTTGCCGCGTCTTCGTGGTGCGTGAGCCGGTGGCCAGGAGCGAAGAGCGCGACACCAACATGAAGAGGATCTGACCGATGCGTGTGATCATCGTCGGGAGCGGGCGGGTCGGCGCCGGCATGGCCAGCCAGCTCGCGGAGGAGGGCCACGAGGTGGTCATCCTCGATATCAGCACTCAGTCGTTCCGGCGGCTGGCCCCGGGCTTCTCCGGCCAGGCGCTGCGTGGAGACGGCACCGACAGTACTGTGCTCGAGCGGGCCGGCGCGAGGGAGTGCGAGTGGTTCCTGGCCCTCACCAACGGCGACAACCGCAACATCCTCGCGGCCCAGCTGGCCAAGCAGACGTTCGGCATCCCGCACGTGCTGTGCAAGATCAACGACCCGGTGCGATCGCAGGCCTACGCGACGCTGGGCATCGACACCATCAACCGGACCGAGATGATGCTCGACAGCATCGGTCGCTACATGGGCAAGCCTGCCGTGCCGGGTGCCACCGACGTGACCGTGGCGACCGTGCCACAGACACCACCGACGTCCGCACCTGAGGCTGACATCACCACTGACGAGCCGACGGCCGCTCCCCCGGCCGCCATCACAGAGGACCGCTGACGTGTTCGTGATCGTCGTGGGCGGAGGCCGCATCGGCTTCTATCTGACCAAGGAGCTTCTGGCCGAGGGCCACGAGATCGTGCTCATGGAGAAGGATCCGGGCGTCGCTGAGCGCATCCGTGATGAGCTGGGTGCGGTGGTCGTGAACCGCGACGGCTGCGAGGGCACGCACCTCGCCGAGGCCGGGGCCAACCGTGCCGCGATCGTGGCGGCAGTCACGGGCGACGACGCCGACAACCTCGTCGTCTGCCAGATGGCCAAGCACCACTTCGACGTGCCGCGCACCATCGCGCGGGTCAACAACCCGCGCAACGAGGTGCTCTACCGCAACCTGGGCGTCGACGAGATCATCAGCCCCACGCGCATGGTCCTGGCCGCGATCGAGCAGGACATCCCTGTCCACGAGTTGTTGCACCTCGCCAACCTCGAGGGCGGCGAGCTGGAGCTACTGGAGGCGCAGATCGCTGAGGACTCTCCGGCCCTCGGTCGACGCCCGGCCGACATCTCCCTACCCGACGGCTGCACGCTCTTCGTCGTCATCCGCGACGATCGGGCACAGCCGGTCGGTCCCGAGACCATCTTCCAGGCGGGTGACAAGGTCATCGCCATCTCGCGCACCGAGTGCGAGAACGACCTGCGCATGCAGCTCATCGGCGACGCGCCCGAGATCGCCGACGCCGACCTCTAGTCCCCGGCTGGCGCGGGCCCTGCGCCGGGCAGCCGCTGCAGGTCGCCCTGACGTGCGCTCGCGTCCCGGTCCGTCCACACGCGTCTCTCATT
>CAVQPG010000014.1:0-36682 GCA_963714675.1 uncultured Chloroflexia bacterium
CCATGCCCGCCCTGGTGCTCACGGCCTGGGGTCTCGCGAGCATCGGCCGCGACTTCGACCTGCTCGTCGGTGACGGCTGGAACACGCTCTTGGTGGGGATCGCCTTCCTCATCGGCTGGGGCCTGGCCCGCGTCCAGCACGTGCGTCGCGAATACGCGCTCTGGGTCGGCCTCGTCCTCGGAGTCATCGGCCTCGCCGACACTTCCGATGCGCTGCCCTTCGACCTCGGCTTCGCGGTGGTCATCCCGCTGGTGATCGATCGGCCTCGGCGTCTACCTCGTGTGGCAGAGCCGGTATCCTCGAGCGCCGTTAGTCCAGGTAGCGCCGCTCCGGGTCCAGCACCTCGCGCATCAGCCGCAGCTCTTCGCTGCTCGGCGCCGGGGTTTCCGCCAGCTCGGGCGAGACACGCACCGGCCATTCCATGGCGGCGTGGACGTCATCGAGCGTCGAGCCCGGATGGAGCGTATCGAGGCGCATCTCGCCGTCCTCGTCGAAGTGGTACACGCCAAGGTCGGTCACGACCACCGAGGGCCCGCGTGCCGCACCGGGCGTGTTGCCCGGCGAGGTACAGAAGTCGATCTCGTTCACGAACGAGCGCCGCGACTGGCGCATGACCACGAAGACCTGGCCCGAATGCAGGGCGATCTCGTTGGCCCCACCCGAGCCGGGCAGCCGCACCCTGGGCGTGGCGTAGTCGCCGATGACCGTGGAGTTGATGTTGCCGAAGCGGTCGATCTGGGCGGCACCGAGAAAGCCGACGTCCACCAGCCCGCCCTGCAGGTAGAGCCCGAAGAGATCGATCTGCGACATCACCGCGAGCGAGCCGGTGACGATGGTGGGATCGCCGATCGATAACGGCAGGCGCGCCGGCTGGGCCCCATAGGCGCCGGCCTCGTAGATCAGCTCGAGGTCCGGGGCGACGGTGTGGAGCGCGAGGTTGACCGCGATGTTGGGCAGCCCGATGCCGACGAAGCAGACGCGCTGGCCCGCGAGCTCGCGCGCGGCGGCGGCGATCATCATCTCGTTGCGGGTATAGATCGGCGCCGACGTCATCGGTACTGGCCGTAGTCGATGGGCCCCGCGAGGGCCGGTCCGCTGGGCCGGATGCGCTCGCGCACGGCCGGACCCAGCCGCTCCATGTACTCCGCCCGGTCGGCGACGCCATGGACGTACTCATCGAGCCAGCTGGCGGTGGTCTCGGGGTCACGCGTGACGGCGTCCCACTCGACGTAGAAGACGTTGTCGCGATCGTAGTAGCCCTGGGCGAACGAGGGGTGCGCACCGTAGGGCTCCACGACCACCGCGTCGACGATGCGCCCGGGCACGATGGTGCGGTTGGGGTCGGCCCGGATCACCGCTTCGTCCACCAGCTCCTCGACCACGACGATGACGCGCGAGGCGGCGAAGGCGGCTTCCTTCTGCGAGCCCAGGAGGCCCCACACCTGGGTGTCGCCTGCGGCATCTGCCCGCTGGGCATGGATGACCGTGACGTCGGGATTGAGGGGCGGGACCACGTAGACGATCTCGTCGAGGTAGGGCGAGCGCACCGGCTGGATGCGGGGGTTGGCGGCCGGCATGTCGGTGCCGGCATAGCTGCGCAAGGGGTAGAAGGGCATGCGCGCCGCACCCGCGGTATAGCGTCCGACCATGCCGAAGTGGCTGTACTCCTCGAGCTCGAGGGTCGGCGCCGGGCCCTCGGTCACGCGTCGGATCGCGTGCAGGCTGCCGACCCCGGGGTTGCCGAGCCAGCCGAAGACCAGCTTGCGCGCGGTGCCCGCGGCGATCATCTGGTCGTAGATGACGTCGGGCGTCATGCGGATGAGCGTGAGATCCCGCCGTCCCTGGCGGATGATCTCGTGACCGGCGGCGAAGCCGATGAGGTGGGTGAAGCCCTCGATGGCCACGCTGTCCCCGTCGCGGACCAGCGCCGCGATCGCGTCGCGCATGCTGGTCACCTTCGAAGTGGTCACCCGTTCATCGTAGCGCCGGAGGCGTGTGGAGGTCGTGCCTCTAGAGCGGCTGGGTCGCCTTCCACAGCGCGTCCTCGAGCTCTTCGACGGTGATGGCACCCTCGAACTTGGCGCGGACCAGGCCCTCGGCGTCGAGCACGATGACGTATGGCTCGGTGCGCAGGCCGAAGCGTTCGGTCCAGGGCGCCGACTGGAGCCAGCCTTCCTCCGAGAGCATCGGTTGCAGGTAGCCGTCCTTCATCCACATCAGGTACGGCTCGACGTGCACGAAGTTGACGTCGGTGGGGTGGCTGGCGGCCACCTCCTTGACCTTCTCGATGGTCGGCCCACAGGTGCCGGACTGGCAGAAGGCCGGCGTCACGAAGGCGATGACCGCGGGCTTGTGGGCCTCGATGGCGTCGAGGATGGAGAGCTCGTAGAAGCGCGCGACCGGGTCGGGATCGCTGGAGATCCGGCCGAGGTCGCCGCCGACGTCATCGGCGGTGGGGGAGTCGATGAGCGGCGCCGGCGCTCCGATCGGCGGTGTGGACGTCTCCTCCCAGACGTCGTAGTCGACCCTCACCGTCTCGGTCGTGCCGTCGGGGAAGGTCGCGTAGAAGCGCGTACCCCAGCGTCCGGCCTTCGGGAACTCGACATCGGCCGCATACAGGCCGCGCAGTCCCTCGATGGCCCAGAGGAAGCGCGATTCGGACTCGAAGACGACCGCTTCAGGGTCGGCATCGTCGTCGTAGAACTCGAGGCGCACCTCCACGTCGGGCGCCGCCAGCGACGCTCCGACAGGGTCGGTGAGGCTGAACAGGAAGCGGTTCTCACCCTTGGTGATCTCGGAGGAGGCCAGCACGGGGATGATGTCGGGCACGACCTGGGCCGCCACGGGCGCAGCCACCAGCGTCAGCCACAGGGCCGCAGCGAGGGCGATCAGTCGGTTCATCGTCGAGAAGCCTACGACGGACTCGCTGAACCTGTCGACGGCGCGTCGCGCCTGAACGGACGGCTCGGTACCGGGTAGGCTCGAACCCGTGTCCTGCGACCTCGCGCCATCGCTCCGGCTCCAGGCATGATCGCGGTCCTCGGCGGCCTGGGAGCGGCGGTCGCCTGGGCCCTGGCCACGCTCGCGGGTGCTCGCGCGGCTCGCGTCATCGGCCCCTGGTCGACGACCGCCCTGGTCGTCTTCATCGGCCTGCTGGTGACGTTGCCGGTGTTGCTGCTCGAGCCGCCGGCAGAACCGCTGACCACCCAGGGCCTGGCCTGGCTGACCGTGGCCGGCCTGGGCTACGCGGTCGGCATGATCTTCAACTACAGCGCCCTGTCGGGCGGCAAGGTGGCCGTGACCGCGCCCATCGTGTCGACCGAGGGCTCGATCGCGGCCACGCTCGCCGTGCTCACCGGGGAAGCAGCCTCTCCGCTGCTGGTGGTGATGCTGGTGACGATCGCCGTCGGGGTGTTCGTGGTGTCGTTGCAGCCGGGTGGTGGTGCCGATGTCCTTGCCGGCGGTGGCTCGCGCTACGTCGTCTTCGCCGTGGTCTCGGCGGCCATCTTCGGTATCGGCCTGTACGGCGCCGGTCGTGCCAGCGACCTGGTGCCGCCGAGTCTGGTGGTGGTCGCGGGCCGTGTCGCGGGTGTGCTCGTCATCACCCTGCCCCTGGCCCTGACCCGCAAGCTGCGCTTCGAGCGGCGGGTGCTGCCGCTGCTGCTCGTCGCCGGCGTGGCTGAGGCGGGGGGCATGTACCTCTTCGCCTGGGGTGCGGCCGAGTCGATCGCGGTGGCCTCGGTGCTCTCGACGCAGTTCGCGGTGCTGGCCGCACTGGTGGCCCACGCCCTTGGCGAGCGCATCAGCTCGCGCCAGTGGGCCGGCGTGGCGGCGGTGACCGTCGGTGTGGTGGTCATCACCATCACCCGTCTCTAGCACGGTCACCGCGGACGGTCAGTCGACGTTCACCAGGCGGCTGTGACCCGAGAGCTGCTCGACGGCCTTCTTGAAGACCTCGGAGAGGTCGGTGCTGGCACCCGACGTCTTGGGCAGGCAGAAGTAGTTGTCGCCGTCGTCGTTCTCGGTACCGGGGCAGCCGTGGTCGTTGGCCGAGGCGGTGGCCATGGCCGCGAGCAGGTCCGGAGCGGACTTGCCCTTCCAGGCACCGTACGTGTCCTGGCAGATGTGGTCCTGCTGGATGTTCAGACCGAAGCCCACGGTGTAGACCTCGATGCCCTTGGCCTTGGCCGCCTGGGCGGCGTCGTAGGCGTCGGCGCAGTAGTTCTTGCTCGCGTTCGTGGCCGCCATGGACGAGGTGTTGGGCTTGCCGTCGCTGAGCAGCAGGATGGCCTTGACGGCATCCTTGCGCCCGTACGTCTCGAGCTCGTAGGTGGCCATGCGCACCGGATCGGCGAGATCGGTGCCCTGGCCGCTGGAGTTGTCGAAGCAGCTGATGGCCTTGGCCATGGGGCTATCGTCCGCGGTGTAGTCCTCATCGAAGGCAGCGCCCTTGCCTGAGATGCCCACCGGGACCCAGGTGCGCAGATCGCCGGGAGCGATGGCGCTCCAGGGGTTGGAGTTATCGGCGATCGCGAGGCAGGAGCCCACGGTCTTGCTGCGATGCAGCAGGCTCAGTCCGATCCACTGCAGGCGCGGGTCATAGACCTTGCGCACGGTGTTGGCCGCGGAGCGCGCGTTCACGGTGTCCACGCCGTTCATGGAGCCGGTGCGATCGAGGATCATGACCAGGTCCACGGGGACCTCCGGCGGCTCGCCACAGGCGCCCTTGCAGGCGGCCGCGGTGCGAGCCCCGGTGCTGCCCTCGAACACGCCCAGGACCGGTGCGAAGTTGTAGTCGACCGTGGCCGGGCTGCTGACCACGAGGGTGTTGCAGACGTGGCCCAACGTGGGATCGCAGGTGGCGTAGGCGATGTCGCCGTCGATCGTCCAGGTCGCGGCGGGGCCGGGGTCGCAGACGGTCGGCACATCGGTGGTCCGGGCCGTGCCGCCGACGGCGCCGACGAGGCACCGGAAGTCGACGTTCACGTCCGAGTCGGGCAGGCCGCCGGGGTAGTTGAGCTGGACGTAGTCGCGCGCCAGCTGCTCGGCCCCGGCCGGATCGTCCTTGAGCAGGCTGACCCCCGCGAGAGCACCAGCGTCGAGGGCGTTGTAGAGGTCGAAGTTGGCCTTGCGCAGCAGGCCCTGGTCGAGGACGAGGGCAGCCGCGCCGAGGATGACCGTGAAGAAGATGGCGAAGAGCACCAGCGCCTGGCCACCCTGGCGGTCACGGCCGGGGTCGTCGCCGGTCGCGGGCGGTCGGTTGGAGATGGTGCCCCTGCGGGCCCAGTAGCGGAAGTTCACGTCGATCGTCCTTCATGTGATGCGGCGAGCCGGGGAGGAGGTCCGGCTCGCCGCGGCGTTGGTTTCGCTGCCTCGCGGAGGAACGCCGTGTCGAAGGGACGCGGAAGGTGCTACTCGATGCGCATCTTCGACTCGGACGAGAGCGGGATCTCGGTGCCGAAGAGGACGGGGAAGAAGACCGAGTACTTGTAGTCGACGGTCACCTTGGTGGCGTCGCCGGGCAGCCACATGGGGCTGGTGCAGGCGGTGAAGACGCCACCGCTCGGGCGCTCGCAGGCGACGGTGACATCGAGCTTGGCAGCGTCGAGGTTGCCGGCCATCTCGCGCACACGCTGCTCGACGGCCGCGGTGTTGCCGGGATCGATGACCCCCAGCCGGGCGCCTTCGCGGGCCGCGTTGACCAGCGTCAGGTCGGAGTAGATGCCCAGGCCGAAGTCGAACATCCCGGCCACGACCAGGAAGAAGACGGGCAGGATGATGGCGAACTCGACGAGCGCCTGGCCGCGGCCGCGCTCGCGCTGGTCCGGTGGGGCAGCGACATCTTCGCGCTGCTCGAGATCGGTGACCTTGGTGGCACGCATCGCGTTCCTCCGACTTGCCCCCTGAGGAGAGGTTGCGCCCTGGCCGGAGGCTTCGCGATGTTGGCTCGCGTTGCCGGAGAGGTTCCAGCCCTGACGTCAGGGGGGAGGCAGTACCGAAGTTCTATCAGCGAAGTACTGGTCCGGTAAGGACCACAATCCGTACCGCTCGTCACCTCCCTGCCCAAACGGTGCGCCTGCGAACCACCCTGAGCGCCTCATGGCCGGCCCCGGAGTGGTTCTTCGGTCACCGGCGATACACCGCGCGCGGCCGTAGCGGCTACGGCTGGGGGTTGCCCGGTCTAGGCACGAGCGCTTGCGGCCACGGCTGCGACCGCCTCGGCGAGGACCTCGAGGCCGCTGGCCATGGTGGGCTCATCGATGACCAGGGGCGGCGACAGGCGCACGGACCTATGTCCACAGCCGAGCACCAGCAAGCCGCGGGTGAAGGCTTCGTACTCGAGCGCTTCGGCGCCTTCGGGCGTGGCCAGCTCGAGGGCCAGCATCAGGCCCAGGCCCCGCGTGTCGACCACGAAGCCCGGGTGATCGGCCGCGATGGCCTCGAGCGCTGCGAGTCCCTGCTGGCCCCGGGCGACGGCGTTGTCGATGAGCCCGTTCCCCAGCAGCTCGATGGTGGCGATGGCGGCTGCACAGGCGACGGGGTTGCCGCCATAGGTGGAGCCGTGAGCGCCCCTGCTCCAGGCTTCGAGGATCCTCCGCGCGCGCGACCATGGCCGCGAGCGGCATGCCCGAGGCGATGCCCTTGGCACTGAGCAGGATGTCCGGCTCCACACCGAAGTGCTCTACCGCCCACATCTTGCCCGTGCGCCCCGCGCCTGACTGGATCTCGTCGGCGATGAGCAGGATGCCGTGTCGGTCGCACAGCTCGCGCAGGCCCGTCATGAAGGCGGCCTCGGGCACGATGTAGCCGCCCTCGCCCTGCACCGGCTCGACGATGATGGCGGCCACGTCGTCGGCGGGCATGACCTTGTCGAAGAGGACCTCGTCGAACCAGGCCAGGTCCGCGCGGTGACCGTACGGCGCGTGGTAGATGCCATTCACGAGAGGAGCCAGACCGGCGTGGTATGCGGCCTTCGAGGCGGTCAGGGTGACCGCGCCCATGGTGCGCCCGTGGAAGCCCCCGAGGAACGAGACCACGGCATGACGACCGCTGGCCACCCGTGCCAGCTTGAGCGAGGCTTCGACGACCTCTGCGCCACTGTTGCCCAGGTACACGCGCTTGGGCCCCCCGATGGGCACGGTCTCGGCGATGGCCTCGCACATCTGCGCGTAGATCGGCGGGTAGAAGTCCGACGCGCTGTAGTGGACGAGCTGGTCGGCCTGCTGCTTGATGGCAGCGATGACGGCCGGGTGCGAATGGCCGGTGGAGTTGACCGCGATGCCTGCGCAGAAGTCGACGAAGACGTTGCCGTCGATGTCCTCGACCTCGGCTCCGCGCCCGCGGACCGGCACGAAGGGGTAGGCGCGTGGCAGGCTCGGTGACGACCAGCTGCGGTCGTACTCCACGTGTGCCCGGGCCCTGGGGCCGGGCACCTCGGTCACGAGGCGCGGAGCGATGTCCTGGTCGGTATCAACGAGCTTCGCCTGGGTCACGAACTCCCCCTTCGATGACGTCATCCCTCTGCATGAATCCTATGCATGATGGATAGTCAGTATACGTGCGCGTGGCCGGGCCATCGCGGCTCGCGCGGCGCTCTTGACCGGCGCGGGGCATGCGGGCACCGGCACGGAGTGCCGTGGGGTCACGTCAGTCGACGATGGTGTGTGACTGCTCGCGCAGGAACAGGCCCACGTAGTAGGGACCGAGCGCGGACTTGCCGGTCGAGCCGGAGCCCTTCCAGCCACCGAACGGCTGCACGCCCGGCCAGGCGCCGGTGGTGGCTCCGGCGCGGCGGTTGACGTAGAGCACGCCGGTGTGGATCCCGTCGAGGAACTGCTCGACCTCAGCCTCATCCTCGCTGTAGATGCCCGCGGTGAGGCCGTAGACGACGCCGTTGGAAAGCTCGAGGGCTTCGTCGAGGGAGTCGACCGGGGCCACGGCCGTGAAGGGCACGAAGAGCTCGTCGCGGAAGAGGCGGTGATCTGGCGGCAGGTTGCCCACGACCGTCGGCTCCACGTAGAAGCCACGCGCGAAGTCGCCATCGGTGGGGTTCTCGCCGCCGGTATAGACCGTGCCCTCCGCACGGGCCTCGGCGACCGCCTCGACGAAGCGGTCGACCGCGCGCTGGTCGGTCACGGGGCCCAGGAAGGTGCCGCGCTCGAGGGGGTCGCCGAGGGTCAGCGCTTCGGTCTTCTCGACCAGCTTGCCGACGAGCTCGTCGTGGACCTCGCGCTGGACGTAGACACGGCTGTTGGCGGAGCACTTCTGGCCGCCGAAGCCGAAGGCCGCACGCACGATGCCTTCCGCGGCCTTGTCGAGATCGGCGCTGTCCATCACGATGGCCGGGTTCTTGCCGCCCATCTCGATGATGCAGGGCCGGGGATAGGCCTTGCTGAACGAGCGCTGCAGGCCCATGCCGACCTCGTAGGAGCCGGTGAAGACGATGCCGTCGAGATGGAGGCTGTCCGCCAACTCGTCGCCCACGACCGGCCCCGGGCCCATGACCAGGTTGCACACGCCATCGGGCACGCCCGCATCGCGCAGGGCCTCCATCAGCAGCACGCCGCTCATGGCGCCCGTGCTGGCGGGCTTGAAGACCGCCGTGTTGCCGGCCACCAGCGCGCCGCCCACCGGGCCGGCCGCCAGCGCCAGCGGGAAGTTGAAGGGTGCGATGACGCCGAAGACGCCATAGGGCCGCATCACCGAGCGCGTATGCGTGGCCGGGTCGCCCAGGTTGTCCATGGGCTTCCGATAGAAGTCGTTCTCGACCGCGATGCGTGCGTAGTAGCGGATGAGGTCGGCGCTCTCCTCGACCTCGCCGATGGCCTCGAGGCGGTTCTTGCCGACCTCGATGGCCATGAGCGCGGCGTACTCCATGGCTCGCTCGCTGATGAGGTCGCCGGCGCGGGTCATGATCTCCACGCGCTTCTCCCAGCCGAGCGCGTTCCAGGCTGGCTGTGCGGCACGTGCCGCCGCGATCGCGTCCTGCACGTCCTGCCGCGTGGCGACCGCGAAGCGACCCACGACGATCTCCCGGTCGATGGGCGAGCGCAGCTCGAATTCGTCGTCTCCGGCCCGTTCCTGCCCGGCGATGATGTTGGGGTGACCGCCACCGAGGCGGGCGCGTGCCGCGTCGACCGCCGCCTCGAAGGCCACGTGCAGTTCCTCGTTGTCCGCGCGGAGGGTGGCGTAGGTGATCTTGGTGCGCGCTGCGTCGGTCATGGTCCTGCGGTTACCTCGTGGCGTCGATTCACTGGCTCCGAACGGGGCGCGGGGTATCGCCTCGGCCTCCGAGTCTACTCTGGCCCCAGGGCCTCGAATCAGGACGGCCGCCCCGTTCCCGGCGCGGCCGTCAAGCGTCGTACGCGAGCGCGGGCTACGCGGTCTCAGCCTGCTCCGAGCTGCGTGCCTGGACCGTGCGGAAGCAGTCGGAGCAATAGACCGGCTTGTCCATGCGCGGCTTGAAGGGCACCTGTGCGGCGTTGCCGCACTCGGAGCAGATGACCGCGAAATACTCGCGCGCAGCACGGTACTCGCCACGCTCGTAGCCACGCGGGCCACCGATGTCGCGGGAGTCGTATCCATTCGAGTCACGCATGGCGCGGCGGGATGCCCGACAGCTCGGACAGCGCTTGGGATCGGACACGAACCCCTTCTCTGCGTAGAACTCCTGGTCGGCAGCGGAGTGGATGAACTCCACGCTGCAATCGACACATGTAAGGGTTCGATCCGTGTACGACACGTGGCTGACCTCCTGGGGCGCGATAGCTTGCATCTTCGCTCCGACGAGCCCACCTCGGGCAGGCTGAAACAGGAGGGCGCAGGCGTCTGGAATGCCGGGCGCCGTATGTCCCAGTTCTGTCCCGAAGTCCCGTTCTGGTTGGGCGCACCGGAATGCTCGGGGGAGGTTACACCGAGGCCGCCGAACCGGCAACGACCCCTCCGATCCGCGCTCCGGACATGCGCTTCGATCGGCGACCGCCCTCGCCGATCGACGTCAGTACCGTCCGCCGCGAGGACCGAGGTAGCGGCGTCAGGACCGGGGTCCGGTGGCACAATGTGCGAGTCGTCCGACTGTCGTCCGCGGCCACGCTGCGACCAGAGGGAAAGGGGTCCCCGACCGCACCCATGCCGTCATTGCTGCATCTCGCTGATGTCCATCTCGGTGCTCGCCATGCGGACATGGGCCCGGCCGCGGTCAAGCAGCGCGAACGCCAGAGCGCAGCCTTCGCCCGGGCCATCGACGAAGGGCTCAAGGCGGGGGTGGACGCGGCCCTGATCTGTGGTGACCTCTTCGACTCCAACGCCCAGCCCCGCCGCTCGGTGGAGGCGGCGGTCGCGGAGCTGCGCCGGCTGACCGACCGGGGCGTCCGCGTGGCGGTCATCCCCGGCACCCACGACGTCTATGACAAGCGCTCGATCTACCGTGCCTTCGACCTCGCGGCGATGGCTGGCCTGCCGCGTGGCAGCGACCTGCTGACGGTGCTCACGCCCGAGTCTCCGGAGCTCCTGCTCAAGGACCTCGACCTGATGGTCTACGGGCGGGTCTTCGCCACCAAGCGCGCGCCGCGTAGTCCGCTTGCCGGTTTCGACGTCGGGGCCGACGATCGCGCCGCCTGGAAGGTGGGCATGATCCACGGCTCGCGCCAGATCCCGGGGCGCGTCGACAGCGACGACGTCATCTTCAGCGACGCGGAGGTGGCGGCTTCGGGGCTCGACTACCTCGCGCTGGGACACTGGCACAGCTACTCGAGCGGACGGGCCGGGGGCACCACCTGGGCCTACTCCGGCGCGCCCGAACCGGTGGCCGTCGATCAGGATGGGGCCGGCTCTGTCTGCCTCGTCCAGCTCGCCGACGGCGCCGGTGGCGACAGCAGCGTGCACGTCGAGCGTCTGCGGGTCGGTCGCACGGTCTTCCGCGCGGAGTCGGTCGATGCCGCCGACGTGGCTAGCCAGGTGGCGCTGGTGGAGCGGCTCCGTGAGCTCTCCGATCCTGACCTCGTGCTCTCGGTGAGCGTCGACGGCATCGCGCCCGACACCCTCGAGCTCGATGCCGATGAGGTCGAGCGCGCGCTGGAGGGCGAGTTCCTGCACGTCCGCGTCCGTGACCGCTCCGTGACCGAGCTGGCCGATGCCCCGGACCTGCCCGGCGACACCGTGGCGGGCCGGTTCGCCGATGACCTGGAGGCGCGCATCAAGGCGGCGGAGGCCAAGGGCGACGTCGAAGCCGCGGAGCAGGCGCGCCAGATCCTGCGGCTGGGGCGGCGACTGCTGCTCGACGATCCCGATCACGTGACGCTGCCCTAGCCATGCGCATCACCCGACTCCGTCTCACCGACTTCAAGACCCACCAGGACCTGGAGATCAGGCCGGCCGTCGGGCTGACCATCATCCGAGGACCCAATGAGGCCGGCAAGTCCACGATCCAGCAAGCGCTCGAGTTGGCCCTCTTCCGCAAGGCCGACGCCAACCGCGAGGACATCCGCCGCTCGTGGGCCTGGGGCTCGTCCGAGCCGCCCACCGTCGAGCTCGACTTCGAGGCCGATGGCGTCAGCGGTAGCCTGCGCAAGCGTTTCGACGGCGCGCGGTCCGAGGCTGAGCTGACCGTGGGTGATCGGACCATCGGAGACTACACGCTCATCGGCGACGAGCTGTCGGAGCTGATGGGCGTGCCTACCGAGGCCTTCTTCCGCGCCACCGCCAGCGTGGGTCATGCCGAGCTCGACGCGGTCAGCGGCGAGGAGCCGGCCATCGGTGATCGGCTGCAGAAGGCCATCAGCGGCGCCGATCGGGGCACGGCCAAGGCCAAGAAGAAGCTCGAGACCGCCATCCACCGCTATCGCACGGAAGGACACAAGAACCCCGGCCTGCTCAAGGTCGCACGCGAGGAGATCACGCTGCTCGAGCGCGACCTGGCCGATGGCGAGGCGGCGCTGGCTCGGCTGCAGGCCGATCGTGCCCAGTGGGTCGACGCCAACGAGCGCTCCAGGGAGCTCGAGACCAAGCTCACCCGCCAGCAGGCCGACCTGGCCGAGGCCCAGCGAGCGGAGGCCCTGGCCCGCAAGCGCGACGCGGCCGAGGATCGCTACCGGCGCCTCAAGCGTGCCGCTGAGCTGACCGGGGCGCAGCTGGAGCTGCGTCGCACGCTGCCTACGTCGCTGCCGCTGGCCCAGCTGCGCACGTCCGTCTCACGCGCTCAGAGCCTGGAGTTCGAGCTCTCCGAGCTGGAAGCGGACATCGAGACCGCGGCGGAAGCCGCTGCCGATGATGGTCCTGACCTGGTGCCGCCCCATCCGGTGCGCTGGCTGCTCGCTGCCGCCGTGCTCGTGGCTCTCGGCTGGCTGGGCATGCTCGTGCTTCGGGATGCGGGCCTGATCGGCGTGGCTGTCGTGGCCGTCATCGCCGTGGGCGTGGCAGTGACCCTGGCGGGGGCATTCCGGCAGGCACGCATGCGACGGACCTACGGACTCAGCGTGCAGCTGGCGGAGGCGGAGGCCAGTGCCCAGCAGGAGGGGGCGCGCGAGCGGCAGGAGGCGCTGCGCCGGGCGCGTCGCGAGCTCGAGGTCACCCTCGAGGCCCTGGGTGCAGCCGACGTTCGTGCCGCCGAGTCGGCCCTGGCTACGACGGAGGAGCACACCGAGCGGCTGGCCCAGATCGACGGCGAGCTGCGCGGTCTGGGCATCGATGAGGGCAACGTGCGGCGGCTGGAGGAGGCCCGCGACCAGGCTGCCAACGAGGCCGAGCAGGCGAAGCATGCGCTCGCTGCCATGGGCCGCATCGCGGATGACCCCGCACAGGCCCTGGCCACGGCCCAGCGACAGGTGGCGCAGACGACCCCGGCGCGCGATGCTGCTCGCTCGGAGGCCGATCAGGCTCAGGGCCGGGTGGACGCCAACCTGGTCGACGCCGAGCTGGTGGCGGGCCTTGCCGAGCGCCTGGCCGCGGCGCGTGACCACCACGCGGAGCTCGAGCGCCGCGTGGTGGTCTACCAGGGCACGCTCAGCGCCATCGATGCCGCGGAGGAAGCCACGCTCAAGACTGCCGCGCGCTACCTCGAGGAACGCATGGGCCCGACCATCGCTGCGGTGACCGACGGCCGCTACGACGACATCGAGGTGGACGAGAAGAGCCTCGCCTTCAAGGTCCGAGCACCCGAGTCCGGCGAGTTCGTCGAGGTCGACCAACTCTCGCAGGGTACCGCCGACCAGCTCTTCCTGGCCGCTCGCCTTGGCCTCGTGCGACTGGTCACGCTCGACCGACGTCCGCCGCTCATCCTCGACGATCCGTTCGTCACCTTCGACGGCCCCCGTGCCGAGCGGGCCTTGCGCCTGGTCAAGCGGATGGCCCACGAACACGACTTCCAGGTGCTCTACCTGACCTGCACGGACCGCTTCGACAGACTCGCCGACGATCTGGTGGTCCTGCCGGGACCGTCGAGCGAGCGTGTCCTGGCCCATCCCCGTCGGGCGGTGTCGCCGCCAGAGGCTGCCACCGAAGCTGCGGCCGACGGGGATGCCCCACAGCCGACCCTTCGCTTCGCGCCCGATCCGCGACCCAACCCCGATCCGGTCGCGCCACGTCGCGAGCAGCCCGAGGAGGCGGGCACCGTGCCGCTGTTCGCCCCCGCTGAGGATGCGGCGAAGGCGCAGGCCCGCCTCGCGACATTGCGAGCTGCTCGAGCCGCCAGGGAAACCGACGAGGCGACCGATCCGCTCGAGTCGCTGCGGCGCGCGGCACGGGACACGGACGAGGCCGAGCACGACACCGACGAGGCCGACCCATTCCGGCTCCCTGACGACGACGGGCAGGGAGCGGCCGGCTGAACCTGCTCGCGCCGCTGCTCTCGTTGGTGGCGGCGGCCTCATGGGGTGTCGGGGACTTCTCGGGCGGCATCGCCACGCGGCTCTCGAACAACTTCGTGGCCGTCTTCGTGGCGCAGGGAGTCGGCCTCGTGGTGGCCTCGGTCCTGCTCGCGCTCAGCAGCGAGCCGATGCCCTCGAACGAGGCGCTGGCCTGGGGTGCTGCGGCGGGCGTCTCGGGCGCGTTCGGCCTGGGCTCCTTCTACCTCGCGCTCAGCCGCGGCACGATGGGCCTGGTGGCCCCCGCAGCGGCCCTCCTGTCGGCAGCCTGGCCGGCGGCCTTCGCGCTACTGACCGGCGATGCGGTGAGCGCGCTCGCACTCGCGGGCATGGGCATCGCGCTCGTCTCGATCGTGCTCATCTCGCTGCCTGACCGTCGGGTGGGCACGCCGGTGATGCCCACCTACCACGGCTCACGCCGGAACGAGTGGCTGCTGATCCTCGGGGCCGCACTCGGTTTCGGTGGGTTCTTCCTCTTCATCGATGCCTCCCACGCCGCCGGTGGAGCCGTCTGGTGGCCGCTCTTCACGGTCAAGCTCGCGGGCGTCATGGCGGTCGTGGCCGCGGCCCTGGTGCTGGCCCCGCTGGGCCGCTTCCCCGGCATCGAGGTGGGTGCCGCGGCGCTGCTGGTCGCCTGCATCGCGGGCCTCGGTCGATCTTGGGGGCAACCTCTTCTTCCTGCTCGCGAGCGACGAGGGCCAGCTGGCCGTGGTCATCGTGCTGACCTCGCTCTACCCGGTCGTGACCGCGATCCTGGCGCGGATCTTCCTGCACGAGCGGTTGAGCCGACTGCGGGTGCTGGGCGTGGCCCTGGCCATCTGCGGGGTGGTCCTCATCGGGCTCCCGGCCGCCGATCTGCTCAGCTGAACCAGCCGGCCCCGGAAGGCCAGCGCATCAGGCGCACGGCGATGAGCACCCCCAACGCGGCCAGCACCAGGATGGTGGCGGCCGCCATGGCTTCGTCGAGGCCTGCCTGGAACTCGCTGTAGACCAGCAGCGGCAGCGTCTGCGTGCGACCTTCGAGGTTGCCGGCAAAGAGGATGGTGGCGCCGAACTCACCCAGCGCCCGGGCCCACGCCAGCACCAGGCCGGCGCCGATGGCGGGCGCCGCGAGGGGCATGGTGATACGACCAAGCACCGCATTCTCGGAGGCACCGTCGACCCGAGCTGCCTCCTCGACCTCCGGTGACACGGCACGGAAGCCCGAGCGCGCGGCGCGGATGTAGAAGGGGCTGGCCACGAAGACCTGGGCCACGATGACCGCGAGGGTGGTGAAGGGCAGGGTCAGGCCCACGACTTCGAGCGCGCCGCCAGCGACGCCGTTGCGGCCGTAGGCGAAGAGCAGCGCCAGGCCGGCGACCGATGGCGGCAGCACGATGGGCAGGTCGACCAGGGCCTCCGCGAGCGCCTTGCCGCGGAAGCGGGTGCGGGCCAGCACGAAGGCCAGGGGCGTCCCGAAAGCGACGACCACGACCAGGCTGACCGCGGTGCTGCTGAGGCTGAGCACCAGCGCATCGAGCACGGCCCGACCCGCGAGCGCGCTGCCCAGGGCGCCCGACTCGACGGCGCGCACGAGCAGCGCCAGCACCGGCATGGCCAGGAACAGCAGTCCCAGGCCCGCCAGCGCCACGACCCACCAGCTGGGCCGTTTGGACCATGAGCGCGGGGTGGACCCCGGGCCCGGCGAGGAGCGGATGACGGCCGGGCTGCTCACGGCTCCACCTCGAAGCCGGCCGCGGCGATGATGGCCACCGCGGTGGGCTCGCGCAACCAGGCCACGAAGCGGCTGGCGGCCGGCTCATCGCTGACCTGCACGGCCGCGTACTGCGCGGTCACCTCGACGGTCGCCGGCAGCGGCACCTCACGCACACCGTCGGCGTCGAGGGCGTCGGTGCGGTAGACGAAGGCAGCATCGCCCTCGCCCAGCTCGACCTTGGCCAGCGCGGCGCGCACGTTGTCCTCGTGTGACACCACGTTGGTAGCGACGGCCTCGGCGAACTCCCGGGGCCGGGGCATGCTCTCGGCCAGCTGGGCGCGGGCTTCGAGGGCATAGCCGGCGATGGGCACGCCATCGCTGACGCCCACGATGCGCACGCCGGGTGTCGCCAGATCAGCCGCCACCTGCACGGTCGCATCGCCCACCGGCGCCACCAGCACGACGCGGTTCAGGGCGAACGGGACCGGCTCGGCTGCGGTGAGGCCGGCCGTGGAGAGCTCCCGGGGCCGGGCGGTATCGGCCGAGATGAAGACGTCAGCCGGCGCGCCCTCCCTGATCTGCGCCGCGAGCACGTTGGAGGCCTCCGTGGCCACGGTCATGGGCAGGTCCGGGTGCTCCTCGAGCCAGGCCACCTCCAGCTCATCGACCACCGCTCGCAGCGAAGCCGCCGCGAAGACGGTCAGGCCCTGGGCCTCGTCCGCGCCGGAGCAGGCGGTCACGAAGAGCAGCAGGAGCGGGACGGCCAGCCACCACCGTGCGCCCGTGGAGCCGGGGCCGGTGGTCCTCAGCGCGATGGCACCTCCACCATCACGTCGGTGGACTTGACGGTACAGACGACTTCGTCACCCGGCTCGAGCCCGAGCTCCTCGGAGGCCTCGCGGGTGATGAGGCTGACGAGCCGGTGCGGGCCGGCCTGGACCTCCACCACCGCGGCCACACCATCGCGCTGCACGCGCGTGACGACGCCCGGGAAGCGGTTGCGGGCGGACTGCGCCACGATCGGCCGGTCAGCGCCGTCACGACGGCGTTCGGCGGCCAGGCGGGTGACGTCAGCCTGGCTCACGGTGCGCTGCCCACCAGGGGTCAGCTCCACGTCGAGCCGTCCGGCTTCGGCCCAACGGCGGAGGGTATCGGGGCTCACACCCAGCTGCGAGGCGGCCTCGCCGATGCGGAGGCGGGTAGGCTCGGTGCCGTGCTTCTCAGTGCCCATGCGCGAGATTATCGCGCATGCACGATGACATGCAGGTTACGGCGACCACGCGTCAGAGTCGCCCGGCGGACCCCGGCTCGAGAAGCCACACGGCGTTGGGACGGACCGCGACCTGGGCCGGGAGGCGTACCGGATGGGCCGGGGAGGTGAGTACCTCGCGCGCGGTGTCGGCCTTGCCGGCGCCCGGGACCATGACCACCACGCTCAGCGCACCACGCAGCACGAAGGGTGCGAGGGTCACGCGCGGCAGGCGCGGTTCGATGTGGGTGGGGGCCGCGACCGCCAGCACCGGCACCTTCGTCTCGCGCACCGGCGGGGTGCCCGGGAAGGTCGAGAGGATGTGCCCATCGCCGCCCATGCCCAGGAGCAATACATCGAACGAGGGCAGGCCGTCGCGGAGGGGCAGCGTCTCGCCGAGCTCCTCGGCGTAGCGCGCCGCGGCCCAGGCCGCGTCGTGGCCGGCGGCGATGGCGGCATCGACCGGGATGGGATGGAGGGTCGCGCCGGGACCGCCATCGGCTGCGAGCCAGTCGCGCAGGGCGCCGGCCCAGTTGCGATCGGGGTGGTCGATCGGTACGAAGCGCTCGTCGCCCTGCCACACGTGGACGCGCGACCAGTCGACACGGGCGGCTCGCGGGTCGCTGCGCAGGAGCTCGAACAGCGCTGCTGCCGAGGAGCCGCCGGTCAGCGCGAGGTGGGCGGTCCCGCGTCTCCTGATGCCGGTCCGCAGGCCTTCGACCACCAGGTCGAGCGCCCGTTGCGCGATGCCCGCCACGTCCGAGCAGACCACGACGGATGTGCGTCTCACCGTGTCCCGCCCTCGATGAGCGCGACGGCCTTCTCCAGCGCCTGCGCGAAGAGCCGGTCGTGGCCCGTACGATCGAGGGACTCGGCGAGGTAGGGTGCCTCATCGAAGGCTTCGAGCTTGCTGGCGCGACGCACGACCGAGGCACCGTTCCAGTTGGCAGTGGCCAGCAGGTGGTCCGCCTGGCGGGTGACGTTGACGTTGGTATGGGCATCGCTGCGTTGGGCTTCGAGCTCGGCGCGCACGACCGAGCCGGAGGCTCGGGCGGCGCCGCTGAACTCGACCTCCACGGGACGGATCGCGATGTCGATGATGCGCTTGCCCGAACGCACCTTGGCGACCCAGGTGTCGTCGACCGACTCGTGCAGCGGCTGCACGACCTGCAGCCGCAGGCGGGACATCAGCCAGCCCACGAAGAGCACCGCGCGCGAGAGGCGTACCTCGCCGCCGGGCCGGGCCACGTCCACGCGGATGGAGCGCAGGTGCTTGAGCTCCCGGACCAGGAGCGGGTGGTCGAAGCAGGACGCCAGTAGCTCGCGCCAGAGCATCAGCCGCATCCAGCTCACGTCGTGCACCACCAGGCCGCTGCGAACGGCCTCGGCCATGCCGCCGAGCCGGGTGAGACCGTGGTGACGGAAGTGCCCGGAGTCGACGAAGAGGCGGTCCGCCTCGTCGGCCAGCTCGGCGAAGTCGGCCCGTCCGAAGGGCACGTCGTCGGGCCACCAGAGCACCACCGGCAGGTCATGGATGAGCAGGGGAGCGACCGTGCTGGATAGGTGCTGCGCCAGCTCGCCGCCGACCTTGATGAGGATCTCCTCGGTGCAGACCTCGCTGCTGCCCTTCTCGGGCAGCTGGCAGGAGGCGTAGACGTGGGCATCGAAGCTGGCCGGTCCGTCGGGGTCGGTGGGCGAGAGCACGACGGCGCGCGACGGATGGCGCGAGGCCAACGTGGCCACCGTGGCCATGGCTCGCTGCACCAACTCCGGTCGAGGCGCCACGACCACCAGCGTGAGCACGGAGGTACGCGCTCGTATACGCACGCCTTCCTCGTGGCGACCGGCGCCCATGTGCGTGGCCAGGCGGCGGTCGCCATGCGCCAGCTCATGCCCCTCGGCACCACCGAGCGCGTCGTTGCCGGCTTCCTCGGCCACGAGGCCCCAGAGGCTGCTGAGCATGTCGGTGGTGGCCCGGATCGAGTCGGTGCGAACGTGCCAACGCCAGCCGCCGGCCGCGTCGAAGTCGATGGGGGCTACAGGCGTCGCCATCGTCGGCCGTCTCGCTGCAGCAGTCGCTCAGCGGCTTCGGGGCCCCACGACCCCGCCTCGTACGGCTGGAGGCTGCCGTCGAGCTTGCCCGGGGTGGGGCTGTCTGACTTGGAGCGACCCTTGCCGTTGCCGCCGCCGCTGCCCCACTCGGACCACATCTCGTTGAGCGGTGTCACCAGCGACCAGGCAGCCTCGACCTCGTCGGCACGGGTGAAGAGCGAAGCGTCACCGAGCATGGCGTCGAGCAGCAACGTCTCGTAGGCCTCGGGCGCATCGGAGAGGAAGGTAGAGCCGTAGGTGAAGTCCATGTTCACCGAGCGCACGTCGAGCCCGAGGTCGGGCACCTTGGCCGCGAAACGCAGCAGGATGCCTTCGTCAGGCTGGATGCGCATGGCCAGCATGTTCGGCTCGGGATCGCTGGCGCTGTCCTTGAAGAGGGTCAACGGGGGTTGGTTGAACTGGATGGCGATCTCGGTCGCGCGTCGCGGCAGATGCTTGCCGGTGCGCAGGTAGAAGGGCACGCCCGCCCAGCGCCAGTTCTCGATCTCCAGGCGCAGGGCCACGTAGGTCTCGACGTTGGACTCGCCCGAGACGTCCTCCTCCTCAAGGTAGCCGTTGACCTTGCGGTCGGCCACCCAGCCGCTGGCGTACTGTCCGCGCACGACGTCGTTGTGGATGCGCTGCTGGGTCCAGTCGGTGTCGATGGCCCGCAACACGCGCACCTTCTCGTCGCGCAGGGCGTCAGCCTCGAAGTTGATGGGCGGCTCCATGGCCACCAGGCTGAGCAGCTGGAGCATGTGGTTCTGGAGGATGTCGCGGCTGGCGCCGGCCTCCTCGTAGAAGGCACCGCGGGTGCCCACGCCCAGGTCCTCGGCCACGGTGATCTGGACGTGGTCGACGTAGCGTCGGTTCCAGACCGGCTCGAAGATGCCGTTGGCGAAGCGGAAGACCAGCAGGTTGCGGACGGTGTCCTTGCCCAGGTAGTGGTCGATGCGATAGACCTGCGACTCGTCGAACGACTTCATGACGGCGTCGTTGAGCGCGTGGCCCGAGTCGAGATCGTGGCCGAACGGCTTCTCGATGACGATGCGGCTCCAGGCGCCCTCCGGGTCGGCCAGGCCGGCGGCACCGAGGTTGGCCACGATGTCCTCGTAGGCCGACGGCGGCGTGGCCAGGTAGAAGAGGCGGTTGCCCCGACAGCCGGCCGCGGCGTCGATCTGGTCCAGCCGTTCGGCGAGGCGGGTGTAGTCGGCGGCCTTGCCGAAGTCACCCTGCTGGTAATGGATGGTCTGGGCGAAGTCGTTCCAGAGCGCGCCCTCGACCTCGTTGCGGGAGTGCTCGGTCACGGCCGCCTTCATCTCGTCGGCGAAGGCGGCGTCCGTGTAGGACCGGCGCGAGTAGCCCACGATGCTCGTCTCGGTGGGCAGCAGCCCCGCCCGCCGGAGGTTGTAGAAGGCCGGGAAGATCTTGCGATGCGAGAGGTCACCGGTGGCGCCGAAGACGACCACGATCGATGGGTCTGGCACCCGCTCGAGGCGCGTGCCCGCCCGCAGCGGATTGGCCGCCGTAGCGTCTTCGATCGTGTCGCGGTGCATGACGTGCCGGGCACGACCGCCGCCGCCACCGCCACCCCTGGACCTGGACTTGGCGGGCGTCTTGGCGGGCGTCTTGGAAGGCATCGCCGAGGCTCCTACTTCTCCTTGATGGCGTGACCGCCGAACTGCTCCCGGAGGGCAGCCAGCACCTGGGCGGTATAGGACTCGTCCTGGCGTGAGCGGAAGCGGGTGATGAGCGACTGTGTGATGACCGGAGCCGGCACGTCGAGGTCCATGGCCTCCTGCACCGTCCAGCGACCCTCGCCCGAGTCGGACACGAAGCCCCTGACGCCCTCGAGGTCCTGGCCGCGCTGGGCGAACGCGTTGCCGGCCAGTTCCAGCAGCCACGAGCGGATGACGGTGCCGTGCTGCCAGGCCTTCGCCACGGCCTCCAGGTCGAGCGGGTACTCGCTGGCGTGGAGGATCTCGAAGCCTTCCGCGTAGGCCTGCATCAGGCCGTACTCGATGCCGTTGTGGACCATCTTGGTGTAGTGGCCCGAGCCGGACGGCCCACAGTGGATGTAGCCATCCTCGGGGGCCAGCGCGGTGAAGATCGGCTCGAGCGGCGCGACGGCTTCACGGTCGCCGCCGACCATCGTGCCGTAGCCGTTCTGGAGGCCCCACACGCCACCGCTGATACCGGCGTCCACGAAGTGGATGCCCCGCGTGGCCAGGGCGGCGTGGCGACGCTTGCTGTCCTTGAAGTTGGCGTTGCCGCCGTCGACGATGGTGTCTCCCGGCGAAAGCAAGGCGGCGAACTCTTCCATCGTGGCCTCGGTGGCGTCACCGGCGGGCACCATCAGCCAGACCACGCGCGGCGTCGGCAGCTTGGCGACCGCGTCCGCGGCACGGAAGGCGCCGTCGAGACCCTCGCTCATGATGTCCCGCACCTTCTCCTCGGAGCGGTTGTACGCGACGACGTGGTGGCCCGCGGCGTGCAGGCGGCGGGCCATGTTGGCGCCCATGCGGCCGAGTCCGGCGATGACGAGATCCATGGATGGTGCTCCTCGTGGGGCGGCCTGGTGCCGCGGCGTGGTCAGGGTCGGGCGAGCGCTTCGGCGAATGCGGCCAGCAGCTCGCTCAGCCCGGCCTCCGGATCGTCGCCGAGGTCGATGCGGATGGCCGGCAGGTCGTGTGCCCCGAAGGCCGCGAAGTCGCCCATGGCCTGGGCGTCGATGAGGACGCCGAACGACTCGTCCCGACCGGGGATGACGAGGTCGGCCGGATGGCCGTTGGTGAGCTGGATGAAACAGCCCTTCGGAGCGCCGCCCTTGTGCAGCTGGCCCGTCGAGTGCAGGAAGCGCGGGCCATAGCCGAGCGTCGATGCCTTGCCGGTACCGTCGCGCAGGTTCGCCTGGAGCGTCCGCAGCATCTCCGTTCGAGCTTCGGTCGGGGCGATGTAGGCGCCGATCTGGAAGTAGCCGTGCTGGGGCGCGCGGGCGATGTGCTCGCGCAGCAGCGCCACGAAGTCGGTCTCGGCGCCGCTCTGCTGCCAGGCCCTCAGCGGCCCTCGCGTGGCATGTGGCTCGGTCTCCGGCAGCCGCCCTACGGCGGTGTAAGCGTCGAGCACCTCCCGGGTGTTCTGCTTCGATTCGGTCACGTTGGGCTCGTCGAAGGGGTTGACCCCGAGGCCGATGCCCGCGATCGCGGTGGCGAACTCCCAGCGGAAGAACTCGGCCGCCACCCAGGAGGCGTCGTCGAGGCGGATGTCGATGAGCGGGTGTCCGGCGTCAGCAAGGGCGCCGAGCTTGCGGTCGACCTCGCTGTGCCAGTCGCTGTCGCTGGCGGGGCCGAGCCGGACGAAGACACGATCGTCACCGTAGACCTCGGGTGGGCCCAGCGGCTCGCCGTCAACGGGCACGACACCCACGCCCTGCTTGCCGGTGGATTCGGCGATGAGCTGCTCGAGCCAGGCGCCCAGCGAAGCGAGGTCGGGCTCGATGACGAAGGTCAGCTTGTCGCGGCCGGCCATCGCCAACGCGGCCATGGCCGCCCCCAGCACGAGCGCCGGGTTGTCGTCCGTATCCAGCTTGGTGCTATCGGCCATGATGCGCGCGTCTTCGAGCAGCGGGTCGAGGTCCAGCTGCAGCAGCGCCGCGGGCACCAGGCCCACATAGGTCAGGGCACTGTAGCGTCCGCCCACATCCTCGGGGTTGAGGAAGGACTCGCGGAAATAGTTGGACTGGGGTACCGCCTTGAGCGGGGCGCCGGGGTCGGTGATCGAGACGAACTCGTTGCCGGCTCGGTTGCGCGGGAAGTGGCCCACGCGTCCCTCCTCGAGGGCCCAGTAGTGGGCCAGGAAGGCCAGCGTTTCGGTGGTGGTGCCTGACTTGGTGGCGATGACCCGCAGGGTCCGGCTGGCGTCGAGCGCCGCGTCATAGGCTGCCACGGCCGCCGGGTCGGTCGAATCGAGGACGTGGACGTTGAGGCCCTTGCCCTCGTCGGGGTAGACCTTGGTCAGGACCTCCGGTGCGAGCGATGAGCCGCCCATGCCGCAGACCAGGATATCGGTGTAGCCGGCCGCCTCGATGCCCTCACCGAAGGCGGTCAGCTCCGCGACCTCATCGACGAAGTAGGTGGGCGCGAAGAGCCAGCCCAGGCGATGCCTGATCTTCTCGGCGACCTCGGGGTCGTCGGTCCAGAGGCTGGTGTCGCTCTCCCAGACGCGACTGGCCCAGCGTTCGCCCACGGCCCTGGCGATGGCCTCATCGACGGTGCCCTGCAGCGCTGCGGGCAGCTTCAGCGTCGTATCCATACTAGCGGCCCTCCGTGCCCTGGGCGCTGCCGGCGTGGTCGGCAGCGGGTGAGATGACACCGCGCACGTCACCTGTGAGGACGCCGCGCGCGACCTCCGCGAGGTGCTCGACGGTGAGGCCGAACCGCTCGAAGATCTGGGGGGCGGGTGCGCTCATGCCGAAGCGATCGATGGCGATGATGGCGCCGTCGCGCTGGTTCACCCAGCGGTCCCAACCGAATGACACGCCCGACTCGATGGACACGCGCGCGGTCACTGCCGGCGGCAGGACCTCGTCGCGGTAGGCTGCCGGCTGCGCCTCGAAGCGCTCCCAGCTGGGCATCGACACGACGCGCACCTTGCGACCCTCGGCGGTGAGCAGCTCGCGTGCACGCATGGCCACGTGCAGCTCGGAGCCGGTGGCCAGCAGGATGAGCTCTGGTGCGGTGGCGGTGCCGTCAGCGGTGACCGCCTCGGCCAGCACGTAGCCGCCGGCGCGGACACCGTCGCGGGCCAGCTCGGCGGTCCCGGGCAGCACCGGCAGCTTCTGGCGTGTGAAGACCATGGCCGTCGGTCCGCTCTTGTACTCGACGGCCAGCGCCCAACCGGCCGAGGCCTCGTTGGGATCGCCCGCGCGGATGAAGGTCAGGTTGGGGATGGCCCGCAGGGCCGCGTAGTGTTCGACCGACTGGTGGGTCGGCCCGTCCTCGCCGACGCCGATGGAGTCGTGGGTCCAGACGTAGATGACGTGCAGGCCCGACAGGGCCGCCAGGCGGACCGAGCCACGCATGTAGTCGCTGAAGGGCAGGAAGGTGGCCACGTAGGGCAGCAGCCCGCCGTGATAGGCGATGCCGTTGGCGATGCCGCCCATGGCGTGCTCACGTACGCCGAAGCGGATGTTGCGGCCACGCTCGTCGGCGCTGAAGGCGCTCGCATCGGGCATGTCGGTGAGGTTGGAGCTCGCGAGGTCGGCTGACCCGCCGAAGAGCTCGGGCACGCGGGCCGCGAGTCCCGCGATGGCGTTCTGCGAGGCGTTGCGCGTGGCCAGCTCGTCGTCCCCCGTGGAGTACCACGGCAGGTCTGCGTCCCAGTCCTGGGCGAGGGTGCCGCCGATGCGGCGGCGCAAGGCGGCGCCGGCCTCGGGGAAGGCCTCGGTGTAGGCGGTCAGGCGCTGCTCCCATGCCGCCACCAGCTCCTCGCCGGTCTCGGCCGCAGCGCGGAAGTGGCTGAGCACCTCGGGATCGACCGCGAAGAACGCCTCGGGGTCGAAGCCCAGCGCCACCTTGGTGGCCGCCACCTCGTCAGCTCCCAGCGGCGAGCCGTGGACCTTGTGCGTGCCGGCCTTGTGGGGTGCGCCGGAGCCGATGATGGTCCTGACGCTGATGAGCGAAGGTCGATCGTCGGCGCGGGCGGCTTCGATGGCTGCGCTGATGGCCTCGACATCCTCGCCGTCCACGCGCTGGGTGTGCCAGCCGTAGGCGTCGAAGCGGGCCAGCACATCTTCCGACCAGGCCATGGACGTGGGGCCGTCGAGCTGGATGCCGTTGTCGTCGTAGAGCGCCACCAGCTTGCCCAGCTCGAGGTGGCCCGCGAGGCTGGCCGCCTCGGCGGAGATGCCTTCCTGGAGGTCACCGTCGGAGCAGAGGGTATACGTCCAGTGGTCGATGATCTCGTGCCCGGGCCGGTTGAACTCGGCGGCCAGGCGCCGCTCGGCCATGGCCATGCCGACGGCGTTGGCGAAGCCCTGGCCCAGCGGACCGGTGGTCGCCTCCACGCCGGCGGTCAGGCCGAACTCCGGGTGCCCCGGCGTCTTGGAGCCCAGCTGGCGGAAGCGCTTGAGCTCCTCGAGCGGCAGGTCGTAGCCGGTCAGGTGGAGCATCGAATAGAGCAACACGCTGGCGTGGCCGGCGCTGAGCACGAAGCGGTCGCGATCGAACCAGTCGGGGCGCGTCGGGGCGTGCTTGAGGAAGGCGGTCCACAGCGCGTAGGTCATCGGCGCGGCGCCCATGGGAGCACCCGGGTGGCCGCTGTTGGCCTGCTGGACCGCGTCGATGGAGAGGATGCGGATGGTATCGATGGCCTTCTGCTGATCGAAGGGCGTGGTGGTGCCGTCCAAGATGTGCGCTCCTAGGGCTGAGGGCTCGCCCGGCGGGAGGGCACGAGCGGCCCGGCGTGGTTCCGGGCAAGCGTGGCCTGCCCAGGTGGGCTCTGCGGGATTGCTGTGGCTGCCCCCATGATACTGGCCGAACCTCGAGCGCAGACGGTGCCGATCGGCAGAGCGGGTGCCCCGTAGAGACGCTCAGTCGCGAACGTCGCCGCGGCCCTCGACACTGGCACCGAACGTCTCAAGGAAGGCGCGTGCCCGGCGCCGATACCAGGGCCACAACAGGCGCAGGGCCAGTCCGTGGATCCCGCCCGGGTGGAGCGTGGCGTGGAAGTGCACCTCGGTTCCGCCCCCGGAGGCCTCGAAGATGGCGTCCCAGCCGCCCGAGAGCGGGTTCGACCAGGTCGCGGCGATGCGCTCGGGTCGCTCGAAGGCGGTGATCTCGACGGTGTAGGCGACATCGAGCCCGGGCCAGTGGTCGACCGCCCGGAACCGGGAACCGGCGCCGATGGGCCCGTCGGTCAGCTTGGTGCGCTCGATGATGGCGGGGTCGTGGCGCGTGGCGCGGTCGACCCGGGCCCAGGCGTCGAAGACCTCTGCCGGCGGCCGCTCGACCCGGATCGTCTCGTTCAGCTCCACTCGCGGTCTCTCTCGTGCATCGATACGGAATCCTGCCATGGACGCACCCCGTGGGCCACGGCACGGCGCGTATCCTGCCTCCCTGTGAGTCGGACGAAGCCTCCCCGCCTGGTCGCGCTCGGCGATCTGCTGCTCGACGTGGTGATCACGCCCGAGCGGCCCATCGAGCGCGGCACGGACGTGCCCGGCAGGCTGACCTTCCGACGTGGCGGCTCGGCCGCCAACACCGCCGCGGCCTTCGCGCGAGCCGGTGGTGAGGCGGTGCTCATCACCAGCCTCGGCGACGACGCCTGGGCCGGCCGCCTGCTGGCTTCGCTGCGGGCCGACGGGGTCCGGGTACACGCGGTTCGCCACCCCGGTCCCAGTGGCCGGCTGGCGGCCCTCATCGACGATCGCGGCGAGCGCTCGTTCGTGACCGAGCGTGGTGCGGCCGATGGTCTCAGGCCGTCTGACTTGCGCGCCTCCTGGCTGCGCGCTGCCGATGTCCTCCACGTCCCGGCCTACTCGCTCTTCAGCGAGCCCATCGGCGAGGCCGCCCTCGACGCTGCGGGCCGGGCGCGCGAGGCGGGCTGTCCCGTGAGCACGGACCTCTCCTCGGAGGGCCCGCTGCTGGCCTACGGCGTGCGCCGCTCCAAGGCGCGCCTGGCCCGACTGGCGCCCGACATCCTGTTCGCCAATCGCGCTGAAGCCGCCGCGTTCCTGCGAGAGACCGGCCGACGGGCCTGGCCACGGCTGCTGGGACAAGCACGGCTGGTGGTCGTCAAGGACGGTGTCTGGGGCTGCCGCGTGCTCTGGGACGAGGGCGCTGCCGTCCGCCAGCTCGACGTGGCGGCCACGCGGGTCGGCCGCGCCGTCGACTCCACCGGCGCCGGCGACGCGTTCGCGGCTGGGTTCCTGTGCTCGCTCCTGAGCTCGGGTGACCATGCCGGCGGGATGGGTCGGGACCAGGCCCTGCGGCGCGCGGCCATGGCCGGCCACAGGGCTGCCGCCGAGGCCCTGCGTCGCGGTCGCCCCCAGGTCGAGCTCCGCTAGGCTTGTGGATGTGAACGCCACCGACCTGCTCGCCATCGCTCCCGAGGTCCGCGCCGCGCTCGCCGACGGCGCTGCGGTGGTGGCCCTCGAGTCGACCATCACCACCCACGGGCTGCCACGCCCCGACAACCTCGAGGCCGCCCGCATGGCCGAAGCGGCCGTGCGCGAGTCCGGCGCGGTGCCGGCTACGGTCGCGGTCTGCGATGGGCGGCTGCTGGTGGGCCTCACCGACGAGCAGCTGACCGAGCTGGCCGAGGCTCGCGACATCCCCAAGGTCTCGCGGCAGAACCTCGCGGGCGTGCTGGCGCGGCCAGGCTGGGGCGGGACGACCGTCTCGGCCACGATGATCGCCGCACACCTCGCCGGCATCGACGTCTTCGCTACCGGCGGCATCGGCGGTGTCCACCGGGGAGGGGAGTCGTCGATGGACATCAGCGCTGACCTCGGCGAGCTGGGCCGCACGCCGGTGACCGTCGTGTGCGCCGGACCCAAGTCCATCCTCGACGTGGGCCGCACGCTCGAGGTCCTCGAGACCCAAGGCGTGCCGGTGGTGGGCTACGGCAGCGACGAGGTGGCCGGCTTCTACAGCTGCAGCAGCGGCTACCGGGCTCCGCTGCGTGTCGATACCCCCGACGAGGCCGCAGCGATCATCAGCACGCAGCGTGGCCTCGGACTCGAGGCTGGCGTGCTCATCACGCAGCCGCTGCCGCCCGGGATGGCGCTGCCGAGCGACGAGGTCACAGCGGCCGTGGAGCAGGCTGAGTCCGAGGCGCGCGCGGCCGGCATCCACGGTCCTGCCAGCACCCCCTTCGTGCTGGCCCGGGTGGCCCACATCACCGATGGGCGCAGCGTGCGCGCCAACCTCGAGATCATCCGCCGTGACGCCGCCCTGGCGGGGCAGATCGCGGTGGCCCTCGCCGTCCGTGGCTAGGAGCGCACGTCCATCGTTGCGGACGCGGACCGGGACCTCCGTACCGGTCGAAGGATGCCGTCCGTTCATTGCCATGCGTCGCCCCGGCGATTACCCTCGGAGCAACGACCGTCGAGTTCCGTGCGCCTGCGCTCTCGACGGGAACCCATGACCTTGGGGAGATCCACGGAGGCTCTCGATGCGAATCTACGAAGGTAGTCCGCGCCAGGACTACGAGGAAGTCCTGCGCTCGATCGGCGCCTTCGTCGATCAGCGCGGCCTGCACGAGATCCTGCTGGCTGAAGCGCCCGACGGCTTCATCCTCCAAGGCATCGTCGGCCAGACGCAGGACACGTCCGCCTGGGCCGATCCATCGCTGACCATCACCAAGGAGACGTATACGTTCCTCGACGAGGACATCGCCCGTTTCCTCGAGGACTCCCAGGCTCGTCGTCGCACCGGTTCCGCGAATGACGGCTCGCCGATGGCCGGTTCCTACGAGCGCGTGCTGCGCGTCATCGGTCGCTATATCGACGACCAGAAGCCCAAGGACGTGTTCTTCTTCGAGCAGGAGGGCGCCTACGTGCTGCGCCTGCTCATGAGCACCCGCCAGGGCAGCAAGCACCAGCTCGCGGAGTTCACCGCGCCGGACCTCGAGTCCATGGTGCGCCAGGGTCCAGGCCTGCGCGGCGAGCAGATCCAGGCATCGTCCGTCTCGAGGCCCGTCGGCGAGTAGCGCACCCGCGGACACGCTCTCGCTCACCAGCGGTCGACCGAACGGCACTTGCAGGATGCGCCCTCCCGTGCCATCGTCATGACTCACACGCACATGACGCGGTTCGTCCGGACGAGGAGGACCTGCCGCCGCAGGAGGTCGAAGAATGGGCAGCATCATCAAGTTCATCGGGGCGGCACTTGGTGTGCTCATCGCGGCCGCCGTCATCGTCCCGTTGGTCATCCTCGCGGGCCTGTTCATCTGGCTCAAGCTGACCGAAGAGGCTGACGAGGAAGCGCTCGAGCTCGAGCAGGAGGCGGGCGTCTAGCCCCACCACCGCAGATCCGTCTGGAGCCGGGCCTCCGGGGCCCGGCTTCTTCATGTCCGGAGCCGTCCATGACCCGTGCCGCAGCCCAGCCCACGTTCCAAGCCGACGGTGCGCCCGTCAGCGTGCTCATCGACTTCGACGGCACGGTCAGCCTCGATGACACCGGCGACGCGCTGCTGGCGCGGCTGGTCGGCGACCAGGACCTCGTGCGACAGATGGACGAGCTGTACCTGTCGGGAGAGAAGGGCTCGCGCGAGCTCATCGCCTGGGACATGGAGGTCCTGCCCCGCGACGCCGAGGTGCTGCTGCGCGAGATCGACGCGCTGGCGCTCGATGAGACCCTCGTCGAGCTCCTCGACACCGTGCGCGAGGCTGGTGCCGCGGCCGAGATCGTCAGCGATGGGATGGGCTTCCACATCGAGCGCATGCTCGAGCGCCTGGGTGTCACCGATCTGCCGGTGGCCACGAACCGCACGATCCTCGGTGCGGGGGGTGCGGGTGTGACCTTCCCCTACGGTCATCCGGCCTGCTTCGTGTGCGGGACCTGCAAGCGCGAGCGCATCCGGCTCCACCGTGACGCCGGCCGGGCCGTGGTCTTCGTCGGTGATGGTCCCTCGGATCGGTACGCCGCGCATCACGCCGACGTGATCCTGGCCAAGGCCTCGCTGGCAAGCTGGTGCGAGGTCGAGAACATCCCCTACGAGCCGTGGGACCGGTTGGCTGACGCCGCCGAGTGGCTCGAGCTGGCGCTCCTGGACGGCCGCCTTCCGGCCGACCGTGCTGTCTTCGACGACTGGGCTACCGCGGCCAGGCCGGAGGTCGAGACGTTCATCTGCGGACCGGAGGTCTGGGAAGAGGGGCGGACGGTCGCCGGCCGTGCCCCCGGCAGCTCGGCCTGAGCTGATGAGCCGGGTTATGGACGAGGCCGAGGAGCTCCACTTCACGACCGCGGCCGAGTGGCGCGCCTGGCTGGCCGAACATCACCGTCAGCCGCAGGGCGTGTGGCTGGTCCAGTACAAGCCGCGCACCGGCAAGCCAGCCATCGGCTACGAGGATGCGGTGTGCGAGGCGCTTTGCTTCGGCTGGATCGACTCCACCTATCGCCGTATCGACGACGAGCGCGGTGCGCTGTGGTGGTCGCCGCGGCGCAAGGGCTCGCTCTGGGCTCGCACCAACAAGGCGCGGGTCGAGCGGCTCGAGGCCGAGGGACGCATGACCGACGCTGGCCGCGCCGCCATCGAGCGCGCCAGGGCCGACGGCTCATGGACGATCCTCGAGCCGGTGGAGGACCTGATCGTGCGGTGGCCGATGGCTCATGGACCATCCTCGAGCCCGTCGAGGCGCTCATCGTGCCCGATGGATCTCGGCTGCAGCCCTCGACGCCAGGCCCGGCGCGCACGACCGGTGGGCGTCCCTCGCGCCCTCAGCCAAGCGTGCCTCGCTGCTTTCGATCGTGACGGCCAAACGAGCAGGTACTCGCGCCCGACGAGTGCGGGCGACCTTGGAGGAATTGATGCAGAGTCACGGCCTACGCGTACGCTGAGTCACCGTTCGCTCGCCGGCCCTGTGCGAGTACGCCGTGGATTACAGGGACACGAACTGGCATCTCTGTCCCGTGCCTACCCGGCGGGCTCAAGCGTTGGTCGGCAACCTCTACCTGGAGCCATCTACCCAGCCGTTGCCGGCGAGTTCGAAATCGCCGGCAACGGCTCGCCCATCCAGCCGTTCGATAGCGACAGCACCAACGACTGAGCAAGGACGTCAAGCTCAAGAGCAACCGCGTCGACATCCACCTATGGCCGGAACTCAGCGCGGCTCCTACGCGGAAGAGGTTGCCTCTTTGCCGCGATCGTGACTAGTCGATTTACAACGACGACATGATCGTCAGTCAACCGGAGTCAATGGGAATGGACATCCGCGGCACGGCCTGCTTCGCGGCGACGTCGAGGTCGATGGCAACGCCTGCGAGTTCGTAGGCGTCTAGTGTCGTGTCTCACTGATGACTAGCGGTAACAGATGATGCCCGCTACGATGCAGCTCATGGCACATCCACCCGCTCCTCCACTGGTCGTCGATGAGTCCGCACTGGCAGCCCTGCAAGCCATCGCCCGTGCGCCCACGAGCGAACAGCGGCTCGTGACCCGCGCCCGCATCGTGTTGCGCTCCGCGGAGGGTGTGGCGATCGACCATGTCGCCCGTGAGCTGGGTGTCGCGGTCATGACGGTGAAGCTGTGGCGACGGCGCTTTGCCGAACAGGGACTCGCGGGACTCGCCGATGCGCCCCGTCCCGGCCACGCGCCCACCTACACCCGCGAGGACCGTGACCGGGTCATGACCATGGCCATGGGACCGCCACCCGAGGGCATGACCCACTGGAGCGTGCGGGAGGTGGCGAAGCGGACGGGCATGAGTCCCGCCACGGTCCATCGGCTCTTCCGGGAGCGCGGCCTGCAGCCACACCGCACCGAGACGTTCAAGTTCAGCACCGACCCGGCGCTGGAGGCCAAGATCCGCGATGTCGTGGGCCTCTACCTCGACCCGCCCGACGGGGCCATCGTGCTCAGCGTCGACGAGAAGACCCAGATCCAGGCGCTCGATCGCACCCAGCCCATGCTGCCGCTGCGCCCGGGACAGGTGGAGCGGCATACCCACGACTACAAGCGCCACGGCACGACCTGCCTGTTCGCGGCGCTCGAGGTGGGCACGGGGCAGGTCACGACCGACCACCGCGTCCGCCATACCGGTGCCGACTTCCTGGCCTTCCTCAAGCGGGTCGCCCGGGCGTACCCGAGCGGTGAGCTGCACATCGTGCTCGACAACGTCAGCACCCACAAGACGCCAGACGTCCGGACGTGGCTCACGGAGCACCCGCGCATCACCTTCCACTTCACGCCCACCAGTGCGTCCTGGATGAACCAGATCGAGACCTGGTTCGGCATCCTCACGAGCCAAGCCATCCGCCGCGGCAGCTTCGCGAGTGTCAAGGAACTCATCGCCATGATCGACGCCTTCACCCGCCAGTGGAACGACGGGTCGAGTCCGTTCGTATGGGTCAAGACCGCCGACCAGATCCTCGCCAAGGCGGTCCGCAAGCCGCCAGCGATCAGTGAATCAGGACACTAGGTCACCCCCAGACTGTGGACGCTCCAGGACTCAGCGGCGACATCCTTGGCCTCACCGGCGATGACCAGACCCATCGGTCTATGCGCTGTGGGCCCCGAGGAGAGGGTCGACCCACAATCGCTCGCCGCGACCCACCGACGGTAGCGTGGTCATCCCGCATGAGGTGGGTCCCGCCTGTTTGGCTGTAGTTGGGCCTGTTCAGGTGCGGTGCCAACTGTCAGCACAAAGACCTACCGGTCGCTAGATACTTTCGTCACGGGGGGGTACGATTGGTTCTCCAAGCCGGCGGACCTACACCCGTGCGGCCAGGATGAAGGTCGAGTACCGGCCCGAAAGAACCTCCACCGCGCCTCGGAGGCTGCCAGGTGAAGAACCCTCTCCAAGATCTATCAGGCCCCGCGACGTGACGTCGGTCCGCCGACTGAGCCGCCCAGTCGAAGGCCGACTGGTTCTGCGTGGGCGGCGGATTATCCAGAGTCGCGGCGACGATGCCCGTGAGCGATTCCGTGGACAGTCACTGGTGGAGATGGCGCTCATCGTGCCTATCATCGCCTTTCTGTTGCTCGGGATTTACGACTTCTCACGCGTCTTCACCTCACTGATGGCGATTGAATCTGGTGCGCGTGAGGCCGCGGACTACGGCGCATGGCGCTCGGCGAACTGGGACGAATTGGCAATCCCTTCGACGCTAGCCGGCATGGAGGCCCGAGCCTGCGTCGCAAGCCGGAATCTACCCGACTTCCAGGGCGACACCGCCAGGTGCACAAATCCGAGCATCACGGTCGACCTGATTGACGAAGACGACAAGTCGGCGTTCGACCCCGACACGCTCACGGCGAGTGCTGACTGTGACCTCGAGACCAGGACCCAAGGCAACAAGGACCTTGGGCCGTGTGACGTCCGCGTGGACCTCGAGTACACCTTCGATCTGATCATTCCCCTCGGATTCGACTTCTTCGGTACGCGCCTCGGTCTCCCGCCAGACATCACTTTTACGCGAACGAGCATCTTTGCAATCTCAGACTTCACGATCGACCAATGAGGGGCCTGATGGGACCTAGGTCCCCATTCCAGAACGAGGTTTCGACCGGGCAAGCCCTCGTCGAATTTGCTTTGGTCGCGCCGCTCCTGCTCATCCTTCTGGTCGCGGTCGTCGAAGCGGGTGTCTTTGTGTTCAACATGGAGAGCCTCAACAACGCGACGCGAGAGGGCGCCCGTTATGCCATCGTGCATGGAGCCACCGTGAAGTCGGGTTGTCCCACCGGGCCGTTGCCGGCCGACTTCAATCCCGCGAAGTTGCCTGCTGGATGCTCAGAGGACGAAACAGGTGAAGATGTCAAGGTGGCCGTCCAAGACGCAGCCATCAGCCTAGCCAATGTTGGCAATCTGACCGTGCCCACGCCGCTGTGGACAGCTGCGGGAAGCCCCACGCTTCCCGACGGCCCGAGCCCCGATCCGGACGATCCGGCCGTCCCGGGCGATAACGGTCGCGGCGAGTACGTGACCGTCTTTGCTGACTACTCGTACGAGCCTCTCATCAAGCGTGTCTTCGGCACGGAACTCATACCCTCGATCACGATCAGTGCGGAGTCGACCCTTGTTATCAACTACTAGGCAGCAATCAGGACGCGGCCAGGCGCTGCCCCTGTTCGCCATCAGCCTGACGGTGCTTCTGCTGGCAGGTGCGCTGGCCATCGACGGAGGAATGGTTCTGCTGGAGCGGCGCGACCGACAGAATGCAGCCGACGCGGCTGCGATCGCGGGCGCACGGTATCTTGTCAATGACTTGCCGCAGGCGAGGATCGATGCGCGAAGCGCTGCGGAAGACCTCGCTCGGGCGAATGGCTTCGAGGACGGGGTGAATTCGGCTTCGGTCCAGGTCTACACGCCACCGAACTCGGCTCCAACGGTGCTGGCGCACCCGATCCACCGAGGACCAGGCTACATCGAGGTTCGGATCGGCTCCACTCGTCCCTCGATCCTTGCAGGACTCGCTGGCATCGTCGACTGGGATATCGCCGCGCGAGCTGTGGCGGTCAACGGCGAGGGTGCGCTCGGAGACTTCGCCATCCTGGCGTTGGACCCAGAGGAATGTAACTCGCTGGTGGTCACGGGAACGGGATCTGCGACCGCGCACGGCAATATCAATGTCATTTCGGCCTGCGAGTCCGGTGCCATGACGTCTGGTGGTGGCGGCACCATCACGGTCATTACGATTGACGCTGACTACCGGTGCTACGTCGTTGGCGGCATCAACACGAACGGCGGCGGCACGATCAACTGCGAAGTCATTCACCCCGAGAGTGGGTTCGGGGACCCGTTGGAGACATGGCCGGTGCCGTACGAAGACTCTGACACGACACCGCCGACCCCCTTGGCCGACACGCCCGAGCATGTAGACCCTGTGACGCTTCTCGCAGCGGATGGTCCTGACGTCCCTGATGGCTGCCCGGGAGCTGATAAGAAGCCCGCGACTTGGGATTTTCCCGGAAACTGCGAGTTCAAGGGCAACACGTACCGTGATACCGCTTGGATCATGTCCCCCGGTACCTATCCGGGTGGGCTTGACCTGAGCGACGGAATCTTCTACTTCAAGCTGGGTCTACTACGTGGCCGGTGGCGGTATCGACATCGGTGGCGGCGGAGCGACGGCTCGAACCCTCAAGGCGGATGGCAGCGTCGTGACCGGCGTGGATTCCGCCGACTCAACCACGTTGCCAGGCAAGGACGTGACATATGGGGTGATGTTCTACAACACCGATCGATCCGTCCGAACCGTGGGATTCTGTCTCGATGAATGGTGGCTACGCTGACTTCGAGCTGCTTCCGCTCCATTTCCCTGAGTCGGCGTACGAATCTACCTGGAACGGGTTCCTGGTCTTCAACGACCGCGACTTCCACCACGTCGCCTGCCGCTTCGTCGGTCACCCTCACGGAGGTGGTTCGAACTTCTCCGCTTTCGGTTTGATCTGTCCACCCAGCGGACTTGTGACCGTCAACGGCAACTCTTCGACGGACAAGGACGGCAACTCGATTGAGTTCAACGTTGACCAGTTCATTGCCTGGAACTACAAGTTGAATGGCAACGGAGGCTCGATCGAGGCCTGGAACAACACCGACCGGCTTCCGCAGGTCAAGGCAGCAGGTCTCGTGGAGTAGGCCCTGAGCCGCCGCTACCGGCGGCGGACTCCCGTCGTCCGAGCAAGGGCGCCGTCTGGTTTGACCGGGCAGCGCCCCACGATGTGTGGCGCAGGCGGGCCGGGTATCCAATTGCGGCGGTCGCCTCGTGATCAACTGCCCGTTCGTGGTTCGCTATGGGCGAGAGCGCCAGGACTTCTCCTCAACCTCCGGCTCGGACGACTCGTCGCCCCAGCCGGGCCAGAGGTGCGGTCCTCAGCCGCGGTCTCAGGCTCCGTCCGGGCCCGGATGGAGCGCTCCGTGCTCGTGCCGGTGAGGTTGGCGTTGTCGAGCGCGTTGCCGAAGACCTGCGGGATGTCGATACCGGTGAGGCCCTTGATGGCGTGACCGGCCTGCGTCAGGTTGGTAGTGGCGGTGCGCACGATCTCCGAGGCCCCGTCGGTGGAGAGCACCGTCAGGTTGTCGATCTGCTGATGGGATCGGCCGCTGCGCCCACGACGGCCGGCAGGTCGCGCAGGATGGTGGCCAGGATGGCCGCATCGTAGAAGTGCTTGTAGGCGTCGGCCCGCATCTCGAGCGCGCCCACGCGGCGACGCTACGTGGGAGCGCGTGTCGAGGGGCCACCAAGGCCCGCGATCGCACTCAGAGTGAGCTGTGTTGATCGGTGGGTGAGGTATGCGCGGGTGCGGTCCAGGCTCCCTGTCGTACGACCGGAGGGGGGCCATCCGTATAGGCGCGACGGGTCCTCGTCGGGGCATCTTCTACACCTTATCCGGTCGGAGCGCCCGCGCCCTACGACTCTTCGTGGCGATCCGGGCCATGTGTAGACCTGGAAGAAGGACCCGCCGAAGCGATGCTGTCTCGCCGTAGCTCCGCCCGTGACTCCGCCCGCGGTCAGGCACTGGTCGAGTTCGCGCTTGTGGCACCGGTGATGCTGGTGATCATGCTGCTGGCCGTGGACTTCGGCCGGCTGTTCTTCACCTACGTGGCCGTAAACAATGCTGCACGGGAGGGCGCCTTCTACGCGGCGACCCATGCGTCCGACTGGGACTACAACCAGACAGCTTTCGAGTCCAACGTGGCTCGCGCGGCTGCGAGCGAGGCGAACGTCCAGGGACAGGGAGGCGAGGGCGCCCTGAGTGTGACTGCTCCTACATGCTTCGAGCCGACGTCGGGTACCACGATGGCCTGCAATTCAGCCGCCAACTTCGCCGCTGGCTCCGGCAACCACGTGTCTGTGTCGGCGAGCCGGGACTTCACCTTCCTCACACCGCTCATCGGCGACATCGTCGGCGGACATGTGACGCTGTCTGCTTCGGCGACGGCGCCGGTCCTGAACCCCGCGGTGACGCAGATCCTGGCGATCGCGACCCCAACGCCGGAGCCCACGCCTACCCCGTCTCCGACGCTCGCACCGACACCGTCTCCGACGCCCACGCCGTCGCCGACGACGCCGGGCATCCCGGTGCCCACCCCTGCGGCGACGCCCGAACCGACCCCAACGCCGG
>CAVQPG010000015.1:0-20368 GCA_963714675.1 uncultured Chloroflexia bacterium
GCCTCGACAGCGAGACGCTCGTGTCAGCCTCGTGGTCTAGGAGCGCAGCCTCTTGACCGACTCGCTGATGCGCGCCAGCCCGTCGAGCAACTGCGGTTCCGGCAGCGCGAAGGAGAGGCGGATGTGATGCTCCAGGCCGAAGTGGGCCCCAGGAACGATGAGGACGCTGCGTTCGTCGCGCAGCGTCCTCATCCATGCTTCCGACCCGATGGGCAGGTCGTACTTGAGGAAGGTGATGGCGGCCGCGTCAGGCGGGGTGCCGGTGAAGACGCCGTCCTGCTCGCTGAGCCACTCGCCGAGGAGGCCGTAGCCGCCCTTGAGCAGGAGGCGCGTGCGGGCGAGGATCTGCGGCCGCACCGTGGGCGAGAGGGCGGTGGCGGTGAGGTGGTCCGAGAGCATCGAGAGGGCGATGGTCGTGTACTCGTGGCGGCGCCACATCTCGGCCACCGCATCGGCCGGGCCGACCGTCCAGCCCACGCGCAGGCCGGGCAGCCCGTAGGCCTTGCTCATGGAACCCTGGGCCAGCACCTTGTCGTAGCGCCCAAAGAACGAGGGCGTCTCCTCGTCCCGCTCGCGCTCGGCGCCGCGGTAGACCTCGTCGGCCAGCAGCCAGGCCCCCACGCGTTCGGCCGCGGCCACCACGGCCTCCATCTCCGCCTCGGACATGATCCGACCGGTGGGGTTGTTGGGGTTGACCACCGCGATCATCTTCGTGGCCGGGGTCACGGCCTCATCGAGGGCGTTGATGTCGAGCGCCCAGTCGTTGTCGACGTCGAGGTGGACCTCCTTGACGTTGCACCCGCGGTTCACCGCCACACCCCAGATCTGCATGTAGTTGGGCAGCACCAGCACGATCTCGTCGCCGGGCTCGAGGAAGGTGGTGATCGCGAGGTAGTTGGCCTCCGCCGCACCGATGGTCACGAGTACGTTGTCGGGCGTGGCGCCGTCGTAGAGCGCAGCGATGCGTTCGCGTAGCTCCGGGGTGCCGTTGGCCTGTGGATAGAACATGCCGATGTCGGCCAGGTCGCCCGGCTCGCGACCGTCCAGGGCCAGGAGCTCGCCCAGGGTCATCGGGTGCACGCCACTCTCGGACAGGTTGATGTCCACGGCGTTCTCCCACTCGGACATCATCTGTTCCATCACGAACGGCTGGAAGTCGGGCATGGTCGGGCTCCTGGACGACGGGCGATGGTAGACCCCAGTCTAGGGTCCGACCACCGTCTGGGGCGACGTCGCGAGCTTGGCCATCAGCAACAACCCGACGACCACTCCGGTGAGCAGGATCGGCTGCGGTGTGAGCGGCGTCAGCAGCACCAGCACGATGGCCACCGGCGTCAGGGACATGCGCAGGCGCGACAGCGGGCGGGGCACGTCATGGAGTACCCAGATGCCAGCGAGGTAGATGGCGACAGGGACCGCCACGGCCGCACCCGCGACGATCGGGTCCACGTGTGCGTGGTCAGTCAGCACGTCGACGCCCACGGCGATGCCCGCGCCGACTGCCGCAGCAGCGGCCCAGATGAAGTAGTGGCCGTAGCCCCATTCGAAAGCACGGGCGCGCGTCGTGAGCAGATCGTCGCAGTCACGTTCGAAGTAGAGCCACCACATCGTGAAGACGAGCAGCAGCGCGCCGACCGTGTAGAACAGCAGCTCGAGGTCGGAGAACGAATCGTCGGCGACGGCGGTGAAGGCATTCGCGCCTGCGAGCACCGATTCGCCGAGGACGATGATGGTCAGCAGGCCGTATCGCTCGGCGATGTGTTCCGCGTGCCAGATGCCGACGGCGCCGCGAACGGCCAGGATCGGCACCGCCAGCTCGGCCACGACGAGCACGACGAAGACGAGGACGAAGAGGTCGCCGGGTACGAGCAGGAAGGCCAGCACCCACGGCACCTGCACGACTGCGATGCCGGCCGGCCCAGCGGAGGTTGGTGCGTCCGATGGGCCGGGTCGTCGCGAGCCGCACGCAACCATTGGGCCACGAGCGCGATGCGCATGACCATGTAGCCGATGAGCACGAGCGACCAGTCGCTGGCGTCGAACGCCTGGCCGATGCCGGCCGCGATGATGATGGCGCCAGCCATCTGCACGAAGACCGCGACGCGGTAGGGCACGTCATCGGTGTCGTAGCTGGTCGCGAACCAGGTGAAACCCATCCAGGCCCACCAGATGGCGAAGAAGGTCATGACGTAGCCGAGGACCGACTCGGGGATGTGGTCTTCCGCGATGCCGTGGTGCAGCGAGGACGCCGCGACGGCGACGGCCACCACGATGACCAGGTCGTAGAACAGCTCGAGCGGCGTGGCGGCCCGGTGCTCTTCAGCGGGATCCCGGCCACGCATGGGCACGACGAAGCGCTTGACCTTGCTCATGGCGGGGAACGGTACCTGATGCCGGTCGTACGATGGATGCATGAGGCCAAGCGACGACAGGGATCTTGCCGCCATCGAGTACGAGGGCTGGCGGCTCATCGAGCTCGGTCGCCTGAACCCTGACCGCGTCGTGCCGCAGTACCCCACCTGGACGATGCGCGACCTGGTGATCCACGTGGCAGGGGTCCACGGCCGCACCGCGATGATCTGCGAGACCCTGCCGGCCGGGCGTATCCCGGGCCCCGAGCTGCCGCTCGACGACGACCCGTTCGATTGGGCAGCCGAGCAGCTGGCGGGAATGCTCGAGGGCCTGGCCATGGCCGATCCCGCAGCACCGGTGTGGACGTTCGTGGACGACCCCTCGCTGGGGTTCTGGATCCGGCGCATGGTCATCGAGACCGGCGTCCACCGGTGGGACGCGCACAGCGCGGTCGGCGAGCCGGTCGAGCTGCTGACGAGCGTGTCCGGCCACGGGCTCGACGAGTTCGCCGACCTGTACCTGCCGCGGCTCGGCGAGGTGCAGACGATCGAGCTCAGAGCCACGGACCTGGGGCGCAGCTGGCGCTTCGGTCGTGGCGAGCCCACGGTGGTCGTCGAAGGCTCGGCCTCCGACCTGTTCCTGCGCCTGATGTCACGCCCTGGTGTCGAGCTGCCGGCCGACTGGGCGCGAGCCGTCGACTCGCTCGGCTCGCCGGCGGATCGCCGGGAGGATCAGCGGTGATGCGACCCGGCCCGCAGCTGCTGACCTACCCGGATTCGCTCGGGGGCACCATCGCGGACATCACGCGGCTGCTCCGTGGCCCCCTCGATGGTCTCTTCGCCGGCGTCCACGTCCTGCCCCCGTTCCCCTCCTCGGGCGACCGCGGCTTCGCGCCCATCGACTACCGGCGGATCGAGCCGCGGTTCGGGAGCTGGGATGACATCGCCGAGCTGGCCTCGGACCACGATGTCCTGCTCGACCTCATGGTCAACCACATCTCCCGGCGCTCGGCCGAGTTCGCCGACTTCCTGCGCCGGGGGCGTGCCTCCGACTTCGCCGACCTGTTCATCACCATCGACAAGGTCTGGCCGTCGGGCGACCCGCCACCCGAGGATGTCGCCCGCATCTTCCTGCGCAAGCCCGACGACCCCTTCACCTCGTTCACCATCGAAGGAGACGGGCGAGACCGAGACCATCTGGACCACGTTCGGGTTCGACGGACGCGTCGAGCAGATCGACCTCGATCTCGGCGCCGACGCGACGCGAGCGCTCATCCGCAGCTGGTTCGAGTGGTTCGCCTCGCACGGCGTGGCCATCGTCCGGCTCGACGCGGTCGGCTATGTGGTCAAGAAGGCGGGGACCAGCTGCTTCATGGTGGAACCGAAGATCTACGAGGCGCTCGACTGGCTGGTCGAGGCTGCGGCCGACTTCGATCTGCTCGTCCTGCCCGAGGTGCACGACGTCTATGCCACTCACCAGGAGCTCAGCCGTCGTGGCTACTGGACCTATGACTTCGTGCTGCCGGGCCTCTTGCTCCACGCCTTCGAGACGGGAGATGCGACACGGCTGGCAGCCCACCTCGCAGGCTCACCCGACCGCCAGTTCACCACCCTCGACTGCCACGACGGCATCCCGGTGCGACCCGACCTTGAGGGCATCCTGTCGGCCGCCGAGATGTCCGCGCTGGCCGACCGGATCGTGGCGCGGGGCGGCAACATCAACCGCATCCTCGGTGAGCCTGGCGATGGGCCCGACGTGCACCAGCTCAACTGCACCTACTACTCCGCGCTCGGCGCCGACGACGACCGCTATCTCGCGGCGCGTGCCATCCAGCTCTTCGCTCGGGGTGTGCCCCAGCTCTACTACGTCGGTCTGCTCGCGGGCGAGAACGACCTCGCGGCCGTCGAGCGAACCGGCGAAGGGCGCGCCATCAACCGCCACGACTACGTCGCGACGGAGATCGAAGCTGCCCTCGAGCGCCCGGTGGTACGGCGCCTGCTCGAGCTCATCCGGCTGCGCCGTGAGCACCCCGCGTTCGAGGGTGTGCTGGTGGTGACCGACGAAGGCCAGGGTCTCCTGCGCATGGGCTGGTCCCGGGGCGACGACCTCGTGGAGCTGACGGTCGACCTGGTGGCGGGTGAGTTCTCGGTCGTGACCGAGAGTCAGGCTCGGTAGCGGTCGAGGCCGCGGGTGGAGATGACGCGAGCTTCGTGGCTGATGCCGGCAGCGTCGTAGCCCGGTAGCGCATCGACCCAGCGCAGGCCCTCGCGACCCATGGCGAAGGCCGCCGTGGCATAGGCATCGGCGCGAGCCAGATCGGGTCCGACGACCGTGACCGTCAGCAGCTCGTTGGCGGCCTCGCCCGAGTGCGGGTCGATGATGTGGCGCCCGCGCTCGGTCGTGCCCGAGGTGGCGACCGCGAGGTCATGCCCTTCGAGGACCAGCGCCACCGCATCGGGCGCGAACGGGTTGGCGATGCCGATCGTCCACGGCCCGCCGCCCTCCTGTCCGCCGCGCACGAGCACGTCGCCACCGGCACTGAGGTAGAAGCGATCGACACCTGCGGCCGCGAGGATGGCCCCTGCACGGTCGACCGACCAGCCCTTCACTACCCCGGTCGGATCAGGTCGCCCATCGGAGCGATGGCCGCGGATGTCGAAGGCGCCGCCGCTGAGAGCCTCGACCGCGTCGGCGATCTCGAGCACCTCGCGCAGGTCGGCCGAGCGATCGGATGGCGCCAGGTCGGAGCGGATCATGCGGCTGACCTCGCTGTCCGGCTTGAAGGGGCTGAAGCGGTCGTCGATCTCGTGGAACCAGTCGAAGGCTGCATCGGCTGCCGGAGACGAGGCGCCACCGCCAGGCAAGTACAGGCTGATCACGGTGCCCATCGCGTGCTCGACGCGTCGGTGCTCTGGGTCGCGCGTGGTGATGCGAGACGCGAAGACCGGTTCGGCGACCATCAGGCGTCGAGCCGATCGAGCGCCGACTGGAGAGAACGGGCGTAGGCCTGGCTGGTGTACGTGGCGCCGGAGATGACCGATACCTCGGCAGAGTCGGAGCTGATGGCCTCTTCGCGCAGGATCGGCTCCACGTAGGCGCTGATCTGGTCCGTGTGACGGTCCCCGCCCGGCATGGCCAGGGCCACGACCTCGGTGATGTCACTGCCGGCGCGTGTGACCTCGACCTGCACGTCGCCCCAGCGGGTCCGGTAGGCGCCGCCGGTGACGGTCAGCGGCTCCACGATCGCCTCTGCACCGCTGGTGCCTGTCTGGGCACCCGTGGTGAGCCCGTCGGTCGCCAGGGCCTCGCCGAGTTGCGCTTCGACCGGCTCGCCCGGCGCCAGTGGCCCTCCGCGGAAGGAGAGCAACATGGCCAAGGCACCGACGGTGCCGATGGTGGCGATGGTGCCGCGCACCGGCAGGCGGGAAGGTTCGCGAGATCCAGCAGCCATCTCAGTACCCAAAGCGTTCAGCGTGGATCTGGTCATCAGGGACCCGTAGCGTCTCGAGGCTGTCGAGGACCCGCCGCGTGAACGAGGGCGAGCCACACACGAGCACATCGGCGGCCACGATGTCTGGGGCGTGGTGGTAGAGCCCTTCGGGCGCGAGCGGGTCGAACGGCATCTGCGGCGAGCCACGATGGCCCTCGAGGAACCGCAGCTCGGCTCGATGAAGCCGGGCGAGGGAGAGCAGCTCAGCGCGGAAGACGGTCTCGGAAGGGTCGCCCTCGCGATAGAGGAAGGTGATGCGATGCCGGCCTGCGGGCAGCGTCTCGAGGATCGCTCGCAGCGGGGTCACACCAACGCCGCCCGCGAGCATGACCACGCGGTCACGCTTGATGACCTGCGAGGTGAAGGCCCCGTACGGGCCCTCGATGAAGACCGGCGTTCCGACCGGCACGGTCGTCATCCGATGTGAATCGTCTCCAAGGTCCTTGATGGTCATGCGCAGGTACTGGCCGTTCGGCGCGGCCGAGATCGAGAAGGGATGGGGGCGCCACCAGCCACCCCGCCGCAGGAAACGGAGGTGGAAGAACTGGCCGGCGGCGACCGGCAGCTTCTCGAGGTCACGCCCGACGAGGTAGAGCGACACGACACCGCGAGCCTCGGGCAGGACCGCCGCGACCCTCAGTCGATGGCGGGCCGAGACGCGGATCGGCGCGAGCACGCGGTACCAGATCAGCAGGCCGAAGGTGACCACGTAGAGCCCCACCCAGAACCAAACGGCCAGCTCGTCGCCGATGAAGTCGGCGCCGACGGTGACCTGGTGCAGGAAGGCGAGCGCGATGCCGATGTAGGCGTAGAGGTGCAGTCCGTACCAGGTCTCGTACGCGAGCCGGCGCCGGAGCGCGCGGATCGACGTGATGGCCACCATCGCCAGGAGAACCGTACCGACGGTGGCGATCAGGATGTCCCAGGTCCCGTTGAGGGCGAGGAACTCCTCGACGACGGTGGAGCCGGAGCCCACGGCCCAGCCGGTCGTGGTCAACACCACGTGGGAGAGGATGAGGGTGATCGTGCCGATGCCCAGCCAGCGATGCCAGAGCTGGAGCCTGTCGCTGCCGACCACGTGATCGACCCAGGGGACTCGGGCCATCAGCACGATCTGCGCGAGGGCGAGATAGGTGCCGACCAGTGCGGTGATCTGACCAAGACCGCTCACCAGGCCTGCCGGCGTACCCAGTGGATCGAGTCCGCCATGGACGACCCACATACCGGCCACGAGTAGCCCGACAGCGAGGAGGACCGCTGCGATGTCCGCGGGGCCGATGGGCCACGTCCGTGGCGCAAACGGGCGACGGGCGACGAGAGGGAGCCCGGCCCGCGTCAGCGTTGCCATCGGTCGCGGATATCGTTGCTTCTCACCTGACCGATACTCAACCCCCTGCATCAAGGTCCCGGCGCCTCGATGTCAGCCGCATGTAAGGGCCCTCGACGACTCGACGGCAGCAACGCGCCAGACGGGGCAGGTGTCCTGACCCCGACCGCGCTACCGTTGACGGTCATGGAGTTCAACGACTGGCACGTGGCGGAGATCATCGCCACCGTGATCGAGTTGGCCGGCGTGCTCGTCATCGGAGTGGGCGTGCTGGCGGCGGCGATCGCGGCCGCTCGCACCAAGTTCGCGGACGACGAGGCGGCCACCTACGTCGCGTTCAGGCACGAGATGTCGCGCTGGCTGCTGCTCGGCCTGGAGCTGCTCATCGCAGCTGACGTCATCACCACGGTGACACTCGCGCTTGACCTGCAGAGCGTCCTGGCGCTGGGCGTCCTCGTCCTGATCCGGACCTTCCTGGCCTGGTCCATCACGATGGAGAACGAGGGCCGGTGGCCCTGGCAGCACTCCAGCGACGCGAGCATCGGACACGCGGATCAGTCGTTCGAGGATCCACCGGCGAACCAACCGCGCAGCCGTCGGTAGGCGTCGTTGAAGCGCTCGTAGCCGGCGAGAGCCAGCCGGTGGCGGGCATCGTCGGGCTCGAACACCGCCTCGATCGTCGAGAGCTCCCGGGCCCGGTCCCAGCCATCGATGAGCCCGAGCGCCATCGCACCGACCACGGCGGCGCCCAACGAGTTGGCTTCATCCACGATGCTGCGGCGCCGGACCGGCACGCCCCAGGTGTCGGCCATGATCTGCAGCCAGACGTCACTCCGCGCGCCACCACCGACGGCGTCCACGGCCTCGATGGTGCGGACCGAGTCATCGAGCGCCTGATACACGCCGTAGAGGTTGAAGGCCACGCCCTCCAGCACCGCCCGAGCAAGGTGGGCCGGCCCGTGGTGACGAGACAGCCCGACTAACGTGCCCCGCGCCCCGGCATCCCAGATCGGCGCTCGCTCACCGACGAGGTACGGCAGGAAGAACAGTCCCTCGGTCGCGGCTGGCGCGTCGGCGGCCGAACGGACCAGCTCAGAGATGCCTGAGGCGCCGACGCCGATGGTCTGCGCGAGCCACTCGAGGGAGGTGCCGGCTGCCTGCATCGGTCCCAACGGCAGGAAGTGGCCGGGGATGACGTGGTCGAACGTGACCGTGCGCATCAGGGGGTCGCGCGCGGGCGTGTCCGTGGCCATCGAGAGCCAGGCCGAGGAGCCGATGGTGGCGCAGGCCACGGAATCGCTCGACACGAGTCCGACGCCCAGGGCGGATGTGGCACCATCCCCTCCGCCCACCACGACCGGCGTGCCCTCGCGCAGTCCCACCTGCTCAGCCACCTCGGCCCGGACGCCACCCGCGATGGTGGCGGAGGGCACCACCTCCGGCAGCAACGAGGGGTCGAGGTCAGCCGCCTCAAGCAGCTCGGTTGCCCAGGTGCCGGCAGCCTGGTCGTACGCGTTGGTGCCCGATGCGTCGGAAGGATCGATGCAGCGACGGCCGGTGAGGAGCGCTGTGACGTAGTCCTTGGCCAGCACGACGCCGGTGGTGCGGGCCCAGCTGTGGGGATCGTGCTCGCGCAACCACATCAGCTTGGGCAGGGTGTACGTGGCGTCGAGCCGATGACCGAGCAGCTCGTAGGCGTGCTCGAAACCGATCACCTCGGCCAGCCTCGCCGCCTCCGCGGTCGCTCGAGTGTCGGCCCAGATGACCGCCGGGCGCAGTGGCAGGTCGGCAGCATCGAGCAACACCGCGCCCATCATCTGGCCCGAGAGCACCACACCGGCGACCTCCGTGGGGTCGACGTCGCTGGCCGCCAGGAGTGCTCGTGTGGCGGTGCCGAAGGCCTCCCACCAATCGGCAGGATCCTGCTCGGCCTTGCCGCCGGCGCCGTAGTCGGTGGGGTAGTGCTCGGTGTGGGCGGACAGGAGCCGACCGTCGGCAGCGTGCAGCGAGGCCTTGTCCCCGCTGGTGCCAAGGTCGTGCGCGAGGATCAGCTGGCCCATGGCGACACTGTAGCCGCGGGGAGCACGGTCCGGGGTCTGGCGGTGACACCGTGACCCCGCTGCGCGATACTCGGTCGATGCCCGCGCAGCCACGCCCCGTCGGCGCACCGATCGCTCGTGGCAACACGTCCGATGTGTGGGCCTGGTCCGACCGAACCGTGGTGAAGGTGCTGCGTTCCGGGATCCCCGCGCACTGGGCCACCGTCGAGGCCGAGATCATCGCGCGCGTCCACGCCGCCGGGCTACCGGTGCCGCAGACCGAGGGTGTCATCGACTTCGACGGCCGACCCGGCATCGTCCTCGAGCGGATCGAAGGCGTGGCGATGTGGGAGCGGATGAGGGCGGACCCCATGTCTATCCCAGCCCTCATCCTCCGACTGGTTGACTTGCAGACCGAGGTGCAGGCCACCACCGTGCCGGGGCTCGTCTCGATGAACACTCGGCTGCGGACCAAGATCTCCGAGGCCACACAGCTGCCGTGCGAGGACCGACAGACGGCACAGGAGCTTCTTGACCAGTTGCCGATCGGCGACGCCCTCTGCCACGGCGATTTCCATCCAGCGAACATCATCCTCACCGATAGCGGGCCGGTGATCCTCGACTGGTTCGACGCGGGCCGTGGCGATGCAACCGCCGACTACGTACGCAGCTCACTGCTGATGCGCCCACCATCCGACAGGAGCTCCTGGCTGGCCGGCGCCACACCTGAGCTGCTCGACCGGATCCACAGTCACTACATCACGGAACTCGTCCGACGTGGGGTCTTCGATGCCCAGACGTTCGGGGCCTGGGAAGCGGTGACGGCGGTGGCGCGCATGTCGGAGCCGGTTCCGGACCGGGATCTGCTCGCGGTGTGGGACGGCTGGAAGGCGCGCGGTCCGTCGGCGGTGCGCTCACTGGTGGAGCACTGCCAGACGCGCGCAGCCGCGGAGGGACAGGCGGTCTAGGCGACCAGTCGCACCAGCGCGTCGTGGATGCCGCGCCCTGAGGCCACCATCAGCTGGCCATTCCCGGGGCTGGGTGGCGCGATGGTCGCGCCCGCCTCCGCCGCGATGATCTCGCCTGCAGCGAAGTCCCAGTACTGCATGTTCCGCTGGTAGAACCCGTCCAGGCGACCACATCCGACCCAGCAGAGGTTGAGCGCGGCCGACCCGAAACAGCGGATATCCCGACCCGCCGGCAGCACACGCATGAGGTATTCAGCCTCCTTGGCGCGGCCCTCCGGCGTGTATGAGAAGCCGGTCCCGATGAGCGAGGCGGACAGCTCCGTGGCAACGGATGGCGCGATGGCGTGTCCATCGAGCCGGGCCCCGTCGCCGCGAGCGGCGCTGAATACATCACCCCTGCGCACGTCGACCACCGCGCCCGCCACGGTGGCGCCGTCCACGGTAGCGGCGATGGACACGCTCATCACCGGCAAGTCGTAGGTCAGGTTCACGGTGCCGTCGATAGGGTCGACGACCCAGCCGATGCCCGTTGACCCACCAAGCTCGCCGTCCTCCTCCCCCAGCACGGACGAGCCTGGCGCGCGACTCGCAAGGACGGCCCGGATCGCCCGCTCCACGGCGATGTCGAGCGACGTGACCGGGTCGGTGGGCGTCGACTTCATTCGGACCGTGCCCAGTCGACCGGCGGCGGCGCGGACGACGCCGGCGCCCTCGGTCGCGGCTTCGATGGCGATCGCTTCCAGCTCGCGCGGCGTGGGTATCTGATGCCGGAGCTCAGACACGGACCACCCGCGGACCCAGCTCCTCGAGCCGCGCGGCGGTCACGTCGTCCAGGCCGGTGTCGCTGTAGATGATGTCCACCTCATCGACGTCAGCGAAGCGGAACAGCTGCTCGTTGCCCACCTTGGAGTGGTCGAACATCATCACCACTCGACGGCCAGCCGCGATCATCGCCCGCTTGATGGCGACCTCCTCGCGATATGGGGTGGTGAACCCGTGCTCGGGCGACATCCCGTCGCAGCCGATGAAGACGACGTCCACGGTCATGTCACGCAGCGTCTCCACACCGGTCTCATCGACGAATGCCAGCGTTCGGCGGCGCAGCGCGCCGCCGAGCACGATGACCTCGGGGCGTTCGGTGGTCGCGAGCGTGCGGATGATGGGCATGTGATTGGTGATGACCGTCAGATCACGCTCGCGGTCCACGGCATCAGCCAACTGCAGAGCCGTGCTACCGGAGTCGATGATGATGGCACCGTGCTGCGGGATCTCGGATGCAGCCGCCCTACCGATACGCCGCTTCTCGGCCACGTTGTGCCCTTCACGCACGTCGAGCCGAGGCACGATGACCGTGCCGCGCCAAGGCACCGCACCGCCGTGCACGCGGCGCAGGAGCTGCTCATGCTGCAGCTCAGTGAGGTCCCGGCGGATGGTCTCGCCGGTGACGTCAAACTCGTCCGCCAGCTCAGCCACGTCCACGCGGCCACGTTCGTGCACACGCTCCACGATCCGCGCCCGGCGCTGCGCCTGGAAGAGTGGACCCTCGCGCTCGGGAGTGCCGGCCGCAGGGGCATCGGCCTGGGTCATCAGGTCCCTCCGTTCAACCACCTTTCGAGCGCGCGGTACGTCCCTGCTTCCCGCAGGGCCACCAAGGCGTCGCAGAAGGCTGCCACAAAACGCTGGTCCCCGGGCAGCCGACGGCCGAAGACATCGGTGAAGCCAAGGAAGGCGGCAGGATCCGCGATGGAAGCCTGCGCGTACGCCTGGGCCTCATCGAGCCGCGGGTCAGGCGAGACGGCGATGTCTACACCGGCATCGTCCCGGCCCAGCAGGTACTGGCACCACGCCGCGAGGGCCAGGGCCGAGAGCTTGACCTGGCCACCGTGCTCCAGCTGTGACTCGACGGTGGGCACCAGGAACTTGGGCCACTTGGACGACCCGTCCATGCACACGCGGGCGACCTGGTCTCGAACCTCGGTGTTGGCGAAGCGCTGTGCCACCGTCCGCTTGTAGTCGCCCACGTCGATGCCGGCGACCGGAGGCAGCGAGGGTGTCGCTTCGTCGTCATGGAAACGCTCGAGGTAACGCGCGAGCAGGGGGTCGGCCATGATCTCGTGGATGTATGTGTGGCCGACGAGCGCAGCCATGTACGTGAGCGTGGAGTGACCGGCATTAAGGATGCGCAGTTTCAGCGTCTCGTACGGTCGGACATCGCGGGTGACCAGCACGCCCACGTCCTCGTAGGCCGGCCGGCCGAAGGGGAACTCGTCCTCGATGACCCACTGGATGAACGTCTCAGCCACGACCGGCCAGCGATCGAGCAGTCCGTACTCCTGGGCTAGGAATGTGCGGTCGCCCTCGGTGGTCTGCGGAGTGATGCGGTCGACCATGCTGTTGGGGAAGGCAACGTTGTCGGCGACCCACGTCTCGAGGCCAGACTCCATCAGGGCACAGATGCCCAGCGTGGCCGCACGCGCCACATCGCCGTTGCCCATGACGTTGTCGCAGCTCTGGACCGTAAGGCCGCCAAGACCTCGGTCGCGCCGTCGTTGGAAGGCGCGAGCCAGCGATTCGAAGGAAGGCGGCAAGGCGTCCGCGGTGGCCGTGATCGCCCCCGTCGACTCGTCCAGGGGATAGCCGCCCTCGGTGATGGTCATCGAAACGATGCGGGTCTCCGGGGCCGCGATGCGTGCGACCAGGGGCTCGAGGTCGTCTGCGGCGAGGACGTAGTCGGTGATGGCTCCTACGACGCGCACGTCGGTGGTGCGGGCATCTCGTGTCACGAGCGCGTAGAGGCAATCCTGCGCGGCCATCACGTCTGCCATTTGTGCGTCACCCGGCAGCACGCCCGCACCGGTGATCGACCACTCGCGCGCCCCTGCCTGACAGAGGTCGTCGAGGTAGACGGCTTGGTGGGCGCGGTGGAAGCCGCCCACCCCGATGTGGACGATGCCGGCGCCGAGGCTGGCGCGGTCGTAGGACGGGGTGGCGATCCGCTTGTCGAGCCGGCTGAGGCTCTCGTTCGAGAGCTCGAGGCGGCGCCGGCGGCCGTCGTCAGCTGTCATGGGCGCAACCCTACTCCAACAGAAACACAGATGCTAGGGGGCTTTGGAACTTGGTTTTACCTTCTTTAAGGGTTGCATTCCCAAGTGATGCCAACTAGCATGTGCCGCGATGCGTGCACCGCCACGCTCAGGAGGATGCGGGCTTCAGCTCGCCGAAGGAGGAATGAGTCCATGTGGTCTAGAGGAAACGCACGTGCCACCGGCAATCGGGTCGCGGTCACGGCGCTGGCGCTCTCGATGGTCGCCTCGACGGCGATCGCCGGGTCGGCGCTGGCTCAGGATGAGACGACCCTGAACGTCGCCATCGTCAGCAACCCGCAGATGGAAGACATCGCGGCGCTGACGCCCGAGCTGTTCACTGCGGAGACCGGCATCAATGTCGAGTACACCTTCCTCGACGAGGCCACGCTGCGCGAGGTGACGACCCGTGACGTGGGCGCCGGCGGCGAGCAGTTCGACGTCGTCATGATCGGTATGTTCGAGGCCCCGCAGTTCGGCCGCAACGGCTGGCTGGTGAACCTCAGCGAGTATGCCGCTGCCGATGCCGACTACGCGGTCGATGACATCTTCCCCGCTGTCCGCAACGGCCTCAGTTGGGACGGCAACATGTACGCCGCTCCCTTCTACGGTGAGTCGTCCTTCGTGATGTACCGCCAGGACGTCCTCGACGAGGCCGGTCTGACGATGCCGGACGCACCCACCTGGGACGAGGTCGCGGAGATCGCCCGCGCGGTGAACTCCGACGAGATGGCCGGCATCTGTCTGCGCGGCAAGCCCGGCTGGGGTGACCTCGGCGCCATGTTCACGACCGTGGTCAACACCTTCGGTGCCACCTACTGGCTCGCAGGTGAGGACAACACCATCGGTGAGTCCCAGATCGACCAGCCCGAGTTCAAGGAGGCCATCGACTTCTACGTGGGCCTGATCGATGAGGTCGGAGAGGACGACGCGGCCAACTCCAGCTACAACGAGTGCACCGCCCAGATGCAGAACGGCACCGCCGCGATGTGGGTCGACGCCACGGTAGCGGCCTCCAACCTCGAGAGCGACGGCAGCCCCATCCAGGGCAAGCTCGGCTACGCGCTCGCGCCGACCAAGGAAACCGACGCTTCGGGCTGGCTCTGGGCCTGGTCCCTCGCCATCCCCGAGACCGCACCCAACAAGGATGCGGCCTGGGAGTTCGTCAGCTGGGCTACCGGCCCGCAGTACCTCGCGACCGCCGGTGACATGCTGCCAGGTGGCTGGGCAGCCGTGCCTCCGGGAACTCGCCAGTCGCTGTACGAGAACCCCGCCTACCAGGAAGCTGCTTCAGCCTTCGCCGACAAGACCCTTGAGGCCATGCAGGCGGCCCCCATCGACAACCCCGGTGTCCAGCCCCGTCCGGGCTTGCCTGGTGTCCAGTTCGTGGGCGTGCCGCAGTTCCAGGACTTCGGCAACCGCTGCACGCAGGAGATCTCCGCTGCCATCGCCGGCAGCCAGTCGACCGACGATGCGATCGCCGCGTGCGACGCCATCGCCACCGAATTCGAAGGGCAGCGCTGGTAAAGCGCTGACTCAGCGCCGGCGTGAGGACAGACTCACGCCGGCGCGATCGTACGTGGAGGGGCAGGGACACCCGTGACCGCGCAAGCCGAGCCGATGCGAGGCCCGGATCCAGACACAGAGCGCAGCCGCAAGATCGCCGAGTTCCAGCGGCGAGACAAGTGGCGACGTCGGCTGCCGCTGCTCCCGGCTCTGCTGTTCACCATCGTGGTGACGCAGATCCCCTTCCTCTTCAACATCTGGTTCAGCCTTCAGGACTGGACCATCGTCCCCCCGTACGGACCCGATTTCATCGGGATCGAGAACTACACGGAGGGATACTCCAACCAGTTCTTCCACGAGGCCATCATCGTCTCGGTGGGGATGACCGTCTCCGCGGTGCTGCTGTCACTGCTGGTAGGGACCATCCTGGCGCTGCTCCTGGACCGCGAGTTCTTCGGCCGCGGTATGGCCCGCACCCTGCTCATCACCCCGTTCCTGGTCATGCCGGTGGTGGCTGGTCTGCTTTGGAAGAACCAGATCTTCAGCGGTTCCTTTGGCGTCCTCAACTGGTTCATCGAGGCCTTCGGCTTCGACTCGATCGCGTTCGTCGATCGCTTCTCGTTCTGGGCCATCGTCATCGTGCTCGTCTGGCAATGGGCGCCGTTCATGATGCTCATCATCCTGGCGGGACTTCAAAGTCAGCCGACCGACATCCTTGAGGCCGCGCGCGTCGATCGCGCGAGCAAGTGGGGCATCTTCAGCCAGATCACCCTGCCCATGCTGCGGCCGTACATGGAGTTGGGCATCGTGCTCGGGGCGATCTATCTGCTGCAGGTCTTCGACCAGATCGCGGTCATGACCGGCGGCGGCCCAGGGTCCACGAACGTGCCCTACTTCGTCTACCAGCGATCGATCGGAGGTGGCTGGAACTTCGGCCAGGCGGCGGCGTACTCGATCATCGTCGTCATCGCCTCCATCATCATCGCCACGTTCGCGCTACGTGTGCTGTCCAGCCTGTTCAGGCAGCAGGAGAAGGTATGACCCTCACAGCCAACGACCGCAAGCTGCGCGGAGAGTCTCGGTGGGGCACGGCCGCGATGGGCATCGTCACCTGGATCGTGGCCCTGGTCATGTTCTTCCCGGTCTTCTGGATGGTGCTCAACAGCTTCAAGACGGAGCTCGTGGCCAACGCCAGCCCGACCATCTTCTTCGAGCCCACCCTCGATCGATGGCAAGCGGTGGTCGAGTCCGTCCCTGGCCTGCTCAGCTTCAATGAGGCGTTCTACAACTCGTTCGTCATCGTCATCGTCTCGACGATCATCGTGATCATCCTGGCGGTGCCGGCCGCCTATGCGCTCTCGATCTATCCGGTCAAGGCCTGGCGCGATGTGCTCTTCTTCTTCATCTCCACCAAGTTTCTGCCGGTCGTGGCCGCCATCCTTCCGCTCTGGATCATCGCCAAGGAGCTGGACCTGCTGAACACGAAGCAGGTGCTGATCATCCTGTACACGGCCATGAATCTGCCGCTGGCGGTGTGGATGCTGCGGTCGTTCTTCGGCGAGGTGCCGCGCGAGCTCATCGAGGCGGCCCAGATGGATGGGACCGGCCTGTACGGGCAGCTGAAGGACGTGATGCTGCCGATCGTCGCTCCGGGGCTTGCGGCCACAGCCCTGTTGTGCTTCATCTTCGCCTGGAATGAGTTCTTCCTGGCTGTCCAGCTCAACCCCGTCGACAACTCGACCGTGCCGATCTGGGTAACCAAGAACGTAACGACAAGGGGCAACTTCATGGCCCAGCTATCGGCGGCCTCGACCCTCGCCATCCTGCCGGTCGTGCTCGCGGGCTGGATCGCCCAGAAGCGGATGATCCGCGGTCTATCCATGGGAGCCGTCAAGTAGGGAAGCCATGTCTGAAGTCATCTATCGAGAAGCAACCAGGATCTACCCCGACACCGAGAATCCGGCGGTGGACAAGCTCGATCTGACCATCTCGGACGGCGAGTTCCTCGTCCTCGTGGGCCCATCCGGCTCCGGCAAGTCGACCGCGCTGCGGATGCTCGCGGGGCTCGAGGCCTGCGACGAGGGCTCGATCTGGATCGGCGATCGCGACGTTACCCTGGTCCAGCCCAAGGACCGCGATGTGGCCATGGTCTTCCAGTCCTACGCGCTCTACCCGCACATGACCGTGGCCCAGAACATCGGCTTCCCCCTCAAGCAGCAGAAAGTGCCCAAGGACGAGCGCGAGAAGCAAGTGCTCGAGGCAGCCCGCATGCTCGATCTCGTCGATTACCTCGACCGCAAGCCTAAGCAACTCTCGGGTGGCCAGCGCCAGCGCGTGGCCATGGGCCGGGCGATCGTGCGCAATCCCCAGGTCTTCCTCATGGACGAGCCGCTGTCGAACCTTGACGCCAAGCTGCGCGTCCAGACGCGCGCCGAGCTGGCCGACCTCCAGGCACGCCTGGGCGTGACCACCGTCTATGTCACGCACGACCAGGTCGAGGCCATGACCATGGGCCATCGCGTGGCTATCCTCGACTACGGCGTCATGCAGCAGTGCGATACGCCTGGCGAGCTCTATCGACACCCGGCCAACCTCTTCGTGGCCGGTTTCATCGGCTCGCCGGCGATGAACCTCATCCCCGCGCGGGTGGAGGCCGGCCGAGTCACCTTCGGATCGTTGGCACTGGAGCTCGATCCGGCCGTGACCGCTGCGATCGGTAAGACGGACGGCTCGGGGCTGACCCTCGGCGTTCGCCCTCAAGGCCTGATCCTTGGCGACGAGGGCGTGCCCGCACGCGTCATGGTCGTCGAGGAGCTGGGCTCGGAGACCTTCGTCTTCGCCGAGCTGGAGCACCTGGGCGAGACGACACGGGTCCGAGTACGCGTTGACGCAGACTACAAGGTCAAGCGCGGTGACAACACTCATGTGGGCGTGCTCGGGCCGGCGCATGTATTCGGCACCGATGGCCTTCGCTATCGGACGTCGGACGAAGAGGCGGGCTGAGAGGGATGACTGCCAGTTACGACTTCAGCGGCTCGGTCGCGCTCGTCACCGGAGCCGGTGGGGACATCGGCCGGACCGCGGCGGTGCGGCTCGCGGCCAGCGGCGCGAGGGTCGTCATCACGGATCTCGACCGAGCTGCGGAGGCCCTCGAGCGGACGCGCGCCGCATGTGCCGAGGCGAGCACGGCCCATCAGGTCCTGGCAGTCGCCGCCGACGTGACCGGTCCGGCCAGCGTGGCCGGATGCTTCGACGCCGCCAGCGAGCGTTTCGGCGCCCCTGACCTGGTCTTCAACAACGCCGGAGTTCAGGGCGAGATCCTCCCCCTGCAGGACTACCCAGTCGAGGACTTCTCCTTCGTCATGAACGTGAACGTCCTCGGGATCTTCAACGTCCTGCGGGAGAGCGCGCAACGTCTGCGCACGGCTGGCGTCGGCGGAGCCATCGTGAATTCCGCCTCCATGGCCGGCGTCGAAGGCGCGGCCAACATGCCCGCCTACAGTGCCTCCAAGGGCGCCGTCATGAGCCTGACGCGTTCGGCCTCGAAGGACCTCGCGCCGTTGGGGATCCGCGTCAACGCGATTTCCCCGGCCTTCGTGGGCGAAGGGTTGATGTGGGACCGCCAGGTCCAGCGGCAGGCGCAGGCAAGCACGCAGTACTACTCGAATGATCCCGAGGTCGTGGCGAAAGAGATGATCGGAGCCGTGCCGCTTCGTCGCACCGGCACGCTCGACGAGGTCGCGGCCACCGTGCTGTGGCTGCTATCCGACGAGGCCTCGTACGTCAGCGGTCACAACGTCATCGTCAGCGGCGGCATCTAGCGCGCGGGCTTCTCGCCTCCTCCCCCGAGCGCTGGATGCTGCTAGCTGGCCATCACCCGGGCCACGGCCGCCTCGAGCTGTGCCTGTGAGGGCAGCGGGCGATCGCCGTGGCAGCGCTTGAACTTGCGGCCGCTGCCACAAGAGCAGGGGTCGTTGCGGCCGCGCGCTGCGTCCTCGGTCGCGTAGGCGTACATGATCTCCGCCGCAGCCCGACCAGCTTGCAGCAGCTGACCCATGGCGTTCATGGGGCCCAGCACATGGTGGAAGAAGGTCTTGTAGCCGGCGCATAGGTAGTTGAGCCCGGGCTCGCCGTAGGGGTCATCCCGGAAGCGATCCTTGGGGCAGCCGCCGTGGCACAGGGAGCGGACATCACACTCGCGACAGAAGCGAGGAAGCGTGTCCCGCTTGTCCAGGCCGAAGATCTCCATCTGCGGCGAGGCCACCAGCTCCGCCATGTGCGTCTCGTGGATGTTGCCCAGCTTGTAGGCCGGCTCCACGAAGTGATCGCAGCAGTAGAGGTCACCGTTGTGCTCCAGGGCCGGACCGCGGCCGCAGGTCTCGGCGTGGACGCAAAGGCCGGGCGGGGCCCCCACGACGTTGGCCAGCGTGACGTCGAACATCTGCACGTACACCGTGCCCACATCGCGGCGAACCCATTCCTCGAAGACATCCACCAGGAAACGGCCGTACTGCTCGCCGCCGATGGAGCGGCTGGTGACCAGGTCGCCCCGCTGCTGGTAGAGCGGGCGGGCCTTGTTGCTGTCGCCCCAGCCGGCTTCGGCGATCTCGAGCAGCTCTGGCGTGGCTCGCTCGATGATGGGGATGAACTGGATGAAGTTGGCCTTCACCTCGTCGCGGAAGAAGCGGTAGACCTCCACCCCGCGATCGCCGTTGACAGCATGGACCGTGCAGAGGATGTTGAACTCGGCGCCGGCATCGTGGAGCAGGCGGGCGGCGCGCATGACCTGGGCGTGTGTGCCCTTGCCGCCCTTGTCCACGCGCTGGGCGTCGTGGATATCCTCCGGACCGTCCATCGAGAGGCCGATCAGGAAGTCGTGGTCGGCGAAGAATGCGGCCCACTCCTCGTTCAGCTTGGTGCCGTTCGTCTGGATGGTGTGCTCGATGACCTGGCCCGGCTTGCGGTACTTCTCGACCAGCCGGACCGTCTCACGGTAGAAGTCGAGGCCCATGAGCGACGGCTCACCACCCTGCCAGGCGATCGTCACGCGCTCACTGCGCTGACTCTCGAGGAGCTGGCGGATGTACTGCTCCTGCGTCTCGTCGCTCATGCGGAACTTGCTGCCGGGATAGAGCGCTTCCTTGGAGAGGAAGAAGCAATAGGTGCAATCGAGGTTGCAGATCGCGCCGGTCGGCTTGGTCAGCACGTGGAACGAGGGCGGGGCGCTCGCCGGCAGGTCAGGCAGCATCGGCAGCATGCGGGTGGCCGCACCATCGGTCGGCTGTGGCGCGCCTGTCACGACGTCCCCCCGCGTGAAGGTGGCGTTCGGGTCCATGTCGGAGAGCCTACAGGCCACGTACGCTAGAGGCCGAAAGTGAACCGCAGGAGTGACGATGAACCAGGCCAAGCTGCCGTCCTGGCGGCCAGGAACGACACGCGATGCGATCGAGATCTTCCTCGACGACGCCGAGACCGTGCCCGTCGAGCGGCGGGTCGCCGTCTTCGATATCGACGGCACGCTCTGGTGCGAGAAGCCCCAGTACACGATGGTCGAGTTCCTGCTGACGGAGCTCCGGGCGGCGGTCGCGGCACGACCGGTGCTG
>CAVQPG010000016.1:0-92364 GCA_963714675.1 uncultured Chloroflexia bacterium
CCGCAGGCTCGCTACGCGTCCACGTACGTCTCGTCACGCACCCGACGCATCAGCTCCGCGTAGCGCCCGGGCTCCTCGAAGCTGGGTCGGTGTCCCGAGTCCTCGAACACGATGCGTTCCTTGGCGGGGGCCTCGAGCAGGTCGAACCATTCGTCGGCCAGCACCGCCCGCCCACGAGCTTCGTGGCCGCCCTGGACGAGGTACACGGGGACCTCCAGTTCGGATACATCGCTCCGGAAGTCGATGTCCTGGATCCGTGGGTAGAGCGTCGCGAAGGTGTCGAGGAAGGCGCGCAGGCCGTTGAACTGGTCCATCAGCGTGTTCTCGGACACGAAGAGCGTGGCGGGCAGCTCCCTGTCACCGTCGAACGCCGCGTAGGGGTTCCAGTCGTGCTCGTGTGAGAGCGCGACCTCGTAGGCCAGGATGTCGTCGTACGGCGGCGGCCCGTTCTCGACGAGCGTGGCCACCAGCGCCTCGTCGCCCTCGGCTTCGGCCCAGGCCACGGTGTCCTCCCAGAACATGCGGTCGGTCCCGGCCGGGCTGACCATCTGTCCGCTGCCGATCCAGGCGTGATACAGGTCCGGCCGGGCATCGACGGCGAGCACGCCCAGGAGCGAGCCCCAGGAGTTGCCCTGCAGGTAGATGCGCTCCTCGTCGAACCGCTCGCGCAGGTACTCGGTCAGCTCGATGGTGTCGGCCACCATCTGCTCGGGCGTGAGGGTGTCGGTCGGATCGAGCGCCGCGTAGGACTTGCCCGTGCCGCGCTGGTCCCAGGTCACCACCACGAAGTCGTCCTCCAGGGAGGTGTCGCCGCGCATGGCACCGAGGTCGGTCCCGCCGGGGCCACCCGCGAGATGGAGCAGGACCGGCGCGTCGGCGCTGCGGCCCCTGATGAGCAGGGCCTGCTCGTGTCCGCCCGAGGGGCACGCTGGTGAGCTCGGCGATGGAGCCCGGGACCTCAGCGCCGTCCGCTCCCACCACGGCGGGCGTACTGGCCGGGCGCAGGAACAGCGCCCCGAGCCCGACGACGCAGATCGCGAGCAGCGCCACCACGATCCAGCCCACGATACCCAGCGGCCTCACGCCTGCGCGATGGCGCCACGCTGCGAGCTGCACGCCCACCAGGCTGCCCAGCGCCAGCGGCAGCAGCGCCAGCACGAACGTCAGCCCACGACCGACGACGAAGGCGATGATGCCGTAGGTGGAGCCCAGCTGGACGGCATCGACGGTGGGACCCTGCGAGCCCACGCGGCCGATCTCGAAGGCGACCACGAAAGCGATCGGCCCCAGCAGCACGGACCAGCGCGTGCCCGAGACGGAGCCGAGGACCAGGCCCAGGAGCCCGCTGCCCGTGATCCACCCCAGGGCCTGGGTCGTGGTCGCCGGCCCCCGCGGCGTGAGCCAGGCGGCGACCAGGCCGGCCGCCAGCGCGACGCCGATCGCCACTACCAGGCCCAGGCGTCGGTCAGCCAGGACCGCCGTGGGCCGCCACGCCCGTCCATCTCGTCGCGGCCCCGTCAGTGCCGCGTTGCCTGCTGTCGCCCCCATCTTGGTTCTCCGTTCTCCTGTCGCGCTGGCGGCCCGTAGCGACCGCCAAGCCCTGTGGTACTGTAAGCAAGTACTTACTTGCAATAGGTTAGCACATGACTCCCACCGACACCGAGACCCGGATCCTCGCGGCCGCGGCCACGCTGATCGCCGAGCGTGGCTACACGGCTACGACGACGAGCGCCATCGCGGAGGCGGCCGGCGTGAACGAGGTCACGCTCTTCCGCCGCTTCGGCAGCAAGGCCGGCATCCTGCGCGCCATGGCGGTGGTGGCTGCCGCGTCCAGGGCAGACTTCCCGCCGCCGGACGCGCTCGTGAGCGGAGACCTGCGCGCGACCCTGCGAAACCTCGCCGTGCTCGAGATCCACGACGCGGTCGCCAGCGGTGGGCTGGTGCTGCGGCTGACCCTCGAGGCGCGAGCCGTGCCTGAGGTGCAAGCGGCGCTGAACGACTTCGCCATGGCGAATCTGGCACGGATGGCGGAGTTCCTGCGTGTGCACCAGGCCCGTGGGGATCTGCGCCGCGACATCGATGCGCAGCTTCTCGCGGAAGCCTACTTCGGCCTCACCTCGACGCTGGTGATGCAACGGATGACGCTGCTGGATCCGGTCCTGCCGCATGGCGATGAGGTCATGACGCTGGCCGACGAGATCATGGACGTGCTGTGGTCGGGCGTGAGCCCGGAAAGGGGGAAACGATGAATCGATCCATCTCACGGCTGGTGGCCGTTGTCGGAGGTCTCGCAGCGGTCCTCGCGGGTTTCGCCAGCGCGGCCGGCGTGATCCTCGGGGGGACCTCGCGACGACCGAGTTCACGACCGTCCGCGGCGAGGTCGTCGCGATGGTGACCGACGGCATCTACCGCTTCAATGCTGAGGGCATCGTGGCCGAGGGCATCGGCTGGGACCTCGTGACGCTGCTCGTGGTCGTGCCTGCCACGCTCCTGACACTGGCTCTGCTGTGGCGGGGCTCCTTCCGCGCGGTCCTGGTGGCCGCCGGGCTGTTGGTCTACCTCTGCTACCAGTCGGCCCAGTACGCGGTCTACTGGGCGCTGGGGCCGTTGTTCCCGGTCTACATCGCGACCCTCGCGCTCTCGGTCTCGGCCCTGGGCTTGCTGCTCTACGGCCTGGATATCGAGGCCCTTCGGGCACGCGTCGACCGACCGTTCCCCAGGCGCGCGGTCGTGGCCTACAGCGTGGCCGTCGTGATCATCCTGGCCGGGCTGTGGCTGCCGGTGGTGGTGGGCACGTGGGGTGTGGCCGTGGTCGACGAGCTCCAGGGCGCGTCCACGCTGGTGGTGCCCGTGTTCGACCTGGGCCTGCTCGTGCCCTTGGCGATCTTCACCGGACTGGCGGTCAGGAGCATGCTCCCGCTGGGCTACCTGCTGGCATCGATGGTGCTGGTGAAGGGTGCCTCCATGGCCCTGGCCATCGCATCCATGCTCATCGTGGAGGCTGATATCACCGGCGAGCTAGCACTGCCGCCGCTGCTGGTCTTCTCCGTGCTGGCGCTGGTCAGCCTGGCCCTCGGCGCGCGAGCGCTCCGCTCGATCGAGGCTGTGCCTCCGCGGCCCGCGCTCGGTACCGCTCAGCGGGCGGTCCAGCCGCCGTCGACCATGAGCGTGGTGCCGGTCACCAATCCCGAGGCAGGGGAGGCGAGGTAGACCACCGCCCCGGCCACGTCCACCGGTTCCCCGATGCGGTGGAGGGCCGCGATGCGTTCCTCGACATCGGCCTTGAAGGCGGCATCGGCGAGCGCCGGCGCCGTACCGGGAGTCCGGATGAAGGTCGGCGCCACGGCGTTGACGTTGATGCCGTACCGGCCCCACTCGACGGCGTGGCACTTGGTCAGGTGGGAGACCGCAGCCTTGGAAGCGCAGTAGATGGCCTCACCCGGCAGCGCGATGAAGCCCGCCTGTGAGCTCATGTTCACGATGCGCCCGCCGCCCTGCTCGATCATCAGCCGGGCCACGGCCTGGCTGGCGAAGAAGAGACCCTTCACGTTGAGCCCGAAGGTGGCGTCGAAGTCAGCCTCGGTCCAATCCTCCGCGGCCGCTTCCTCCGGGCCGATGCCGGCGTTGTTGACGAGGATGTCGATGCGGCCGAAGGCCTCGCGGACCTCCTCCACCGCAGTCCTGACCTGGTCGAGATCGAGCAGGTCCATCTGCACGCGCACGGCCCGCCGGCCCATGCCCTCGATCTCCGTGGCCAGATCCTCGGCATCGGTCCCGACACGCAGGCCGAGGGCCACGTCCGCACCCGCATCGGCGAGGGCGAGGGAGATGGCCCGGCCAAGACCACGTGCCGCCCCCGTTACGAGTGCCGTCTTGCCGTCGAGTCGGAAGCTCGGATAGTCGCTCATCGGTCGTTCTCCTCTGCGGGCGCCCGTCGGGCGTACGCCAGCCTACCGAACGGCAGACCGGCGGCCGAGTGGGGACTCGACCGCCGGTCAGAGGAGGAGGACTGGCTGAGGGTGTCGCTAGCCGAGCGGCACCTGGTTGCGGAAGCCGTCGGCGTCCTCGAGACGACGCTTGACGGCGTTGACGAAGTCGGCACCCATGGCACCGTCGACCAGGCGGTGGTCGGCGGTGAGCGTGATGCGCATCATCTGGCGGATGGCCATGCCGCCCGCGAACGGGCGGACCTCCGGGGTCACGCTGGACACGGCCAGGATGCCCGACTCGCCGGGGTTGATGATGGCCGTGAACTGCTCGACCCCGAACATGCCCATGTTGCTGACCGAGAAGGTCGAGCCGCTGAGCGCATCGGGCGCGAGCGCGCCATCACGGGCCGCGTTGACGGTCTCGGCGGTCTTGTCGTGGAGGCCCTTGACGCTGAGCATGTCGGCATCGCGGACCACCGGTACGAGCAGGCCCGTGGGCACGGACACCGCCACGCCGAGGTGGACATGCTCGTGCTTCCAGACCTGCACGCCATCGGTCGACGCGTTGAGCAGCGGGAATTCACCGAGCGCCTGCACCACCGCCACGTGGACGAAGTCGGTGACGCTGATCCTGGAGCCGGCGGCCTTGAGCTGCGCGCGGTAGGCGAGCAGGTCGGTCATGTCGATCGCGACCGTGACCGTGAAGGTCGGCACGGAGGTGTTCTCGGTGAGCCGACGGGCGATGGTCTGGCGCATGCGGCTCAGCTGCTCGCCCTCACCCACGACGTTGGCCGGAGCCGGAGGTGGAGCTACCGGCGCTGCGGCAGCCGGGGCGGTCGAGGCCACCGCGGGAGCGGCAGCACCGTCGGCCGCAGCACTGCCGACAGCAGCGCGCACGTCACGCTCGACGATGCGGCCACCCGGTCCGGTGCCGGTCACCGAGCGCGGGTCGACCCCGAGCTCGGCAGCGACGCGACTGGCACGCGGGCTGATCTTGAGCTTGCCGCCCGCCGATGGCCGTGGCGGGAGCCAGCGCCGGGGAGCGCGACCGCAGCGGCGGCGTCCGCTCGGGCCTGCATCGGGGGTGTCGCGGGGGCGGAGGGCGCGGGTGCGCTGGGCGTCTCCGCGGGCGGCGGCGGCGTGTCCGCGGTCGCGCCGGCACCAGCCGCCACGGGTTCGGGCAGCTCTTCGCCGGGCTGGCCGATCCAGGCCACGATGGCCTCGACCGGCACCGTCGCCCCCTCGGCCGCGTCGATGCGCAGGAGCGTGCCCTCGTCGAAGGCCTCGATCTCCATGTTCGACTTGTCGGTCTCGATCTCGAAGAGCGGGTCGCCCTTCGATACCGTGTCGCCCTCGGCCTTGTACCACTGGAGCACGGTGCACTCCTCGGTCATCTGGCCGGGCATGGGCATGCGGATGGGGATCGCCATCAGATGAGCCCCTTCACGGCGACCGCGATGTCGCCGGCGTTGGGCAGGAAGGCCGCCTCGAGGCCCTCGGCCTGGGGGCTGATGCCGTTGGCCGCACCGATGCGTGCGACCGGCGCGTCGAGATCATCGAAGGCCTCGGCCACGACGCGGGCCACGACCTCGTTGACGTAGCTGCCGCTGAGGATCGCCTGGGCGGCGACCACGCAGCGCCCCGTCTTCGCGACCGAGGCCAGCACCGGCTCCATGTCGAGCGGCACCAGCGTGCGCAGGTCGATGACATCGCACTCGATGCCCTCGCCCGCGAGCTGCTCGGCGGCCTTGAGCGCATCCGGCACGGCCGGGCCCCAGGCCACGATGGTGGCGTCACCACCTTCGCGCGCGACCGCGGACACCCCCAGTGGCACGAGGTACTCGCCCTCGGGCACCGGGCCACGTGCGGCGTACAGGCCCTGGCTCTCGCAGAAGAGCACCGGGTCATCGGAGCGGATGGCCGACTTGAGCATGCCCTTGGCATCCTCGGCGGTGGAGGGATAGGCCACGATGAGCCCGGGCAGGTGGGTGAAGAGGCTCTCGAGCGACTGGCTGTGCTGGCCGCCGTAGCCCTTGCCGGCACCGACCGAGCAGCGGATGACCATCGGGACGGTCGTCTGGCCGCCGCTCATGAAGTGCCACTTGCCGGCCTGGTTGGCGATCTGGTCCGAGGCCATCAGCGCGAAGTCCATGTACATCAGCTCGACCACCGGCCGCATGCCGGCCATGGCCGCACCCACGCCGGTGCCGATGATGGCGGCCTCGGAGATGGGGGTGTTGAAGACGCGGTCGCGGCCGAAGCGCTCCATCAGGCCCTTGCTGGCCTTGAAGGCGCCGCCGTAGTCGGCCACGTCCTCGCCGTAGAAGACGACGCGCTCATCGCGCTCCATCTCCTCGATCATCGCTTCTCGGAGGGCGTCCTTCTGGAGCATGCCCGCGTCGGTGACCTTGACCACGGGGCGGTCGTCGTAGATGTTCGGCCGCGAGTACTTGGCCGGGACCTTGTCGGCCGAGGTGCCCGCGTACATGTACTTGAGCACGTCCTCGGGCGCGGGGTCGGTAGCCTCGGCGGCACGCTTGGCGGCCTTGGCATTGCGCTCGGCGGCGGCGGCCTTGACCTGCGCCAGGCCGGCCTCATCGAGGATCTTGCTCTTGACCAGCTGGCGACCGAGGTTCTCGATGGGGTCGACCGCCTTCCAGGCCTCTTCCTCTTCCTTGGTGCGGTACTCGTTGCGCGGGTCCGAGAGGGAGTGGCCGTAGTAGCGGTAGGTGGAGGCCTCGATGAGCACCGGGCCCTCGCCGGCTCGGCAACGCTTGGCCGCGCGGGTGACCGCATCGCGCACCGCGAGCACATCCATGCCGTTCACGACCTCGGCGTGCATGCCGTCGTCGGCGAAGCCGGCACCACGCACGGCCAGGGCCTTGATGCCCATGACCTCGTCGTCGGTGCGGTGCGTCATGCCGTAGTGGTTGTTCTGGATGACGTAGACGATGGGCAGCCCGTAGGCCTTGTCGCCTGCGAGGAAGTTCCGCCACTGGTACTGGCTGGCCCAGTTGAGCGACTCGAGCACGACACCGTTGGCGTAGGCGCCGTCGCCGGCGAAGCAGACCACCACGTCGTCGGTGCCGAAGTAGCGCTGGGCCATGGCCGCGCCCGTCGCGATGGGCACCGAGCCGCCGACGATGGCGTTGGCACCGAGGTGACCGGTGCTGAAGTCACCGATGTGCATGCCGCCGCCACGTCCGGCGCAGTAGCCCTCGTCCTTGCCGAACAGCTCGGCGATGATGCGGTAGATGTGCTCTTCGAGCGCGTCTGCGAGCAGGCCTTTTCGGTCCTTCGCCTTGCTCCACGGGACACGCTCCTTGAGCTGGTCCTCGTCCATCTGGCGGATGGCGCTGAAGCCCTTGGCCACCGCGTCGCCGTGGCCTCGGTGCGAGCTGGAGATGCGATCGGTGATGCCCAGCACGGAGCTGGCGCCGACGGCCGTGCCCTCCTGGCCGATCGAGACGTGGGTCGGCCCGCGGTAGGCGAAGCCCTGGAGCGGCTCGTAGCCACCCGAGCGCAGCCGCACGATCATCTCCTCGACCTCGCGGATGGCGAGCATGTCGTCGAGCAGATCGACTGCCGCCGACTTGTCGAGCTGGTGGCTGCGCAGCTCGTAGGCGAGGTCACCGCTGTAGTCGAAGCCCTTGATCTCCGGCGGCTGGATGGTGAACGGCTCGAACTCCGGACGCATGTCCGACTTGTAGAGCGTGCGGGTATCGGACATCGGTCCTCCTCAGGCGAGCAGCACGCGGACGCCGGCGTGCTCGAACGTTTGGCTGGCCTCCTCGTCCAGCTCGGCGTCGGTGATGACGACGTCGATCTGGTCGAGACGGCCCGCATGGGCGAATGAACGGGTGCCGAGCTTGGAGCCGTCCACCAGGAGCACGGCCTCGCGCGTGCGCGCCAGGACGTGCTCCTTGGTGAAGGCCTCGGCGGGGTCTGTGGTGGTCAATCCAGCGTCGAGCGAGAGGCTGAACGTGCCCACGAAGGCGTGGTCGAGATAGAGCTCATCGAGCACCTTGGTGCTCAGTGGGCCGACGAGCGCCTGGCTCAAGGGGCGCAGCTCACCGCCGATGACGATGAGGCGCGGACCCGTGCCGGCGAGCTCGACGATGGCGGGCAGGCTGTTGGTGACGACGGTGATGTCGGTGCGCGGCGCCAGCAGTTTGGCCAGCTCGAGGCAGGTCGAGCCGGCGTCGAGGTAGATCTTGCTGTCCGGCTCGATCATGGCCGCGGCACGCTCGGCGATGCGCTGCTTCTGTGCGGGGTTCTTGGCAGCCTTGGCCTCGAAGTGGGCCTCGTTGGGGCTGATGTCTACGGCGATCGCGCCGCCATGGACGCGCCGCAGCTCACCTTCCTCCTCCAGCTCGTGGAGGTCGCGGCGGATGGTGGCCGTGGAGACGCCCAGCTCAGCCTTGAGATCCTCGACACGCACGTGATGGCGTGCCTTGACGATCTCCTTCACGCGCTCACGCCGCTCCGGCGCGAAGGCGATGATGCTGGTGGGCGATACGTTCAGAATCGCTCATGAATGTTATCTATTCGAGCACAAACGAGCACAAACGTCAACGTGCCGGGTGGCCTCTGAGAGTCGTGCCACCGGTCGCAGCGAAGCCTCCCGCGGGCGATCTCGCCCGGGCTGCGTGAAGCCAATAGGGCCTCTCGCGCGTCGCGCTCGACCTCGACCGGGTTGGCGCGGAGCGCGACGAGCCCGAAGACGGCCTGGCCGGGATCTGCGGCACGCCGGCCGAGAGTCTCGTCTGCCTTGGGGACATACGGGCCATGGCGGTACGGTCGGACACCTCTGAGAGTGGTCGCAACTGCGGGAATCCCGAGCGTACTGCGAAGTCACGATCCTCCTGGGACCCCGGCACACAAAGGGGGTCTCGCATGCGCGGTCGGAACAGCACCATCCTCGGTAGTGTCGTAAGCGGTCTGGCGCTGGTCGTCGCCCTCGGCTCGGCCGCCGCCGTACCCGTCGTAGCCAGCGATGGAGACAACCTCGTCGAGCGCAGCGACACGACCTTCCGACTGTTGCCCGACGAAGACGTCGTTCGCGTCGCCTCGACCATCAACCTCACCAACAAGAGCAAGCCCACGACCAGTCGCGGACCATGCAAGAACGGTCGCGGTATCTGCACCACGACCACGCGTTTCTACTTCACCAGTTGGAGTGCGTTCTGGGCCATGAATTCTGCACAGGCGGTCACGGTCGGCGGACCGAAGGTGAGGTCACTGCCGGCAGTCGAGCGTGGCAACGGCCTGGTGTACGCGATCAAGTACCCCAAGCTCTGGAACAAGAAGGGTGCCAAGCAGACAGCGACCATCGCGTTCGACCTGCCTGCGGGCACCGTCGAGAGCAGCGACGCTCCGACCCGCATCGAGGATGGATACGCCTTCTTCTGCTGGTGGGGCATGGTCGGCGACACGGGCAACACGAAAGCTGTGCTGCCGCCGGGCTGGGAGCCGATGGGGCAGCCCGATGGCGTCGCGGTAGAGCGCGCATCCGACAATGTGGTGCTGCGGGTGAAGGACAAGCGAGACCCCGCCAGCTTCAGCGATTGCACGGAGGTCGTCGACCAGGAGCGCCTCGACAAGACCTACGTAGCAGGCGCCGATGGCAAGAGCCTCGTGGTCGTCGAGGCCTGGCCCGACGATGAGGCCTGGTCGGCCGCGATGACCGACGTGGTGGCCGAGGCCCTGCCAAACCTCGAGGCGATGCTGGGCACGCCCTTGCCCTACGGTGAGCTCCGGGTTCGTGAGGTCGCGACCCAGTCCCGTCGCTATAGCGATGGTGACCTGTGGCCGACCGCAGGCGTGCTCGGCATGAACGAAGATGCAGACGCTCGTGGCCAATTGGCGACTCGGCTTGCGCGCGCATGGATCGATCCTGAGCAAGTCGCCGACCGCTGGCTGGCCGAAGGACTCGCAACCTGGCTCGCGACCCGATCCGTCGCTGCGATGGCCTGCCCGGATCCGGTCGACCATCCCGGCCCCGCTGCCCCTGATCTCGACGGCTGGATCGAAGCCGCCAGCTTCGATGACATCCCGCTCGCCGAGTGGCAGACCGCAACAGCCTGCGGACTCGTCGAGGCTGCAGCGGAGCTCATCGGTCAGGACGCCATGACCGAGCTTGTCGCCGAGCTCATCTACGCTCCGGTCCCCATCGACACGAGTCACTGGCTCGCCGGGGTCTCGCGAGACCTGCCCGAGGGCCTCGACGCGTTCGTGGCCACCCTTGACGCGGCAGGGGTCGACCACTAGCGGGCCGGGTCGGGCGGCGTCAGATGCTGCGAGGTTCCGGAACTAGCGCATAGGCAGCCGGTGCTCACGCTCGAGCTGAGTGCGTGGCTGGTTCGTCGGTCGCGGTTGGAGTCTCCGATCTCTTGGCGTATCTCTCTGGCTTCAGTAGACCTCGCCGCCCTCGTTGATCCCCTCGATGCGGTCGCGACCGCTGTAGACCACGGCGATGAACCGCGTTTCGAGCGCACCCATCCCGGCCAGGGTCACCGCGCTGCCGTTGTCGATGGCTTCGAGCAGTCCCGAGTCGGGCCAGCTGGTCCACGGCTCGAGCGCGCAGGTGTACTCGCGACCCCACCAGGGCGCATCCGGCTCTCCGCCCCACACCTGCCAGAACCACAGGTATGGGAAGAGCGACGCATCCCAGCGCAGCCCGAAGCCGACCTGCTTCCGGCCACTCGTGATGCCGTACCAGCCCTCCTCGAAGTCATGCAGACGGACCCACTCGGAGCGGCCCGCGTCCGCGGGCGGCACCACACTCAGATCGAGCGTGCCGCCGCCAGCCAGCCGAGCCTGCGGCCAGCGGAATTCCTGATCGAACTCCAGCGTGCTGGTCGGCAACGGAGCTGACCGCCGGGTGCTCCCCCCACAATCGGGCAGATCGATACGACAGCTGTCGTCGAGGAAGGGCGCCCCGAACGCCGGGTGCTGCCCCCACATCAGGTCGACGGGCCCTCGCGAGAGATTCCGCACGACCTCGTCGACGATCAGCGCAGACGAGCCCGAACGGAGCGACAGTCGCTTCTCGACCCGGAACGGCGTGAGTGGCGTCTCGAGAGACAGCGCGACCGTGACCAACTCGGGCGTGTCGACCTCGACGGCGACCTCCCAGCGGCTGGCCCACAACTCGCCGTGGAAGGGGATCTCGGCACCGCGATAGACCACGCCCGGGCCGCCATTGGGCAGGCATTCCTGCCAACCACCCTCCCACTCGTCGAGGAAAGCCCAGACGCCCGACGCCGGCCGACGACCACCGGGCATCGGTGGCTGCAGCCCAGCGGAGCTCCGCCAGAGGACGTCCGTGTCGGACCCCTTGTGCACGAACGACACGATGTCGCTGCCCTTGTCTGGCAGCAGCTCCACCCGGACCAGCTCGTTCTCGAGCGCGATGACGCGTCTGCCGGCCTCGACGAAGTCACGGACCCGTGCCCCGAAGTGACGCGCCGCCATCACGCCTGCCTCACCCTCTCCGGAATCATGCCCAGAGCGACCTTGACCACGTCGACGGCGCGGGCGGCGTCGGTCGCGAAACCGTCCGCACCGATCTGGGTCGCGTACTCCTCGGTGACTGGGGCGCCACCGACGATGATCTTGGTGTCCGCGATGTCGCTCGCGCGCACCGCAGCAACGACATCGGCCATGGCGGTCATGGTGGTCGTCAGCAGGGCCGAGAGACCGATGACGTCGGCATTGTTCTCGCGGGCGGCCTCGACGAACCGTTCGGCCGGGACGTTCGTGCCCAGGTCGACGACCTCGAGGTTGGCGCCCTTCCACATCATCGAAACGAGGCCCTTGCCGATGTCGTGCAGGTCGCCCTGGACCGTCCCGATGACGACCGTGTGCTGCGGTTGCATGCCCGACTCGACGAGCGCCGGCTCGAGCTCGGCGAGCGCTTCCTTCATCGCGCGCGCCGCGATGAGCATGCCTGAGACGTAGACGTCTCCGGCCTGGAAGCGATCGCCGATGGCGGCCATGGACGCGGTCATCGCGCCCAGGATCTCCGGGGCGGGGGTGCCCTCCGCGAGCGCGTCACGGGTGAGCGACCGCGCGGCATTGGCGTCGCCGTCTTCGATGGCGGTGCCCAGTGGGGCCAGGTCGGTCATGGCGTCGTGCTCCTCTTGTCGTATGCCTCGAGCAGGTACTCGTAGACCTCGCGTGGGCTGTCGGTGCGGCGATCGGGGACCGGCTCGTACCGTCCGTCCGCCAGTAGGCCGAGCATGGGCGAGTAGTCCTGCAGGAAAGCGACCCCGCGCAGCTCGATCAACTCCGCCATGCGGTCGAAATAGGGTCGGTAGTCGAGCGGGGTGAAATCGCCGATGAACAGCACCAGGCGGTCCTTTACGCGCTCGTGCAGCTTCACGAGGGCGTCGAAGTCGTGCAGGGTGAACACGTTCAGGCCCTTCAGCCCATCCGTGGCCAGGAAGCTGTCGGCGTGATGGCTAGCGTTGCCGCAGTAGTGGACGATGCCGCCATCGAAGGCCGTGAGGATGCGGGAGTTGTAGGGCACCACGAACTCGCGGTACAGGTCGGCATCGATGAGGACGGCGTCGTCGTCAGACAACCAAACGCCGATGTTCTCGCCGGTATACATCGACTGGTTGGCGATGCAGTAGCCGGGAGGATCGCCGATCAGGTCCTTCTGGGCCTGGACCCAGGTGATGAGTCCGTCGGTGATGACGTCCATCAGCTGGTGCATCGCCACGGGGTCATCCATCATGAGATAGATGAGCTTGTCGTAGCCCATCAACTGGTTGGCAGTGGTGAGCGGACCCTGGTGGTCGGTGAAGCCGATCGGCAGGTCGCTGTTCTCCTTCATGTAGCGCAGGTACTCGAGGACGGTGGGCATCAGGCCATCGCGCTCGGGATCGGGGACACGCAGGCGGCGGATGTCATCCGGACCCTGCACGGGGTAGTACGTGGGGTCAGCAGCCGGGTCCTGGCCCGGGTGGAACTCGACGCGACAACCGAAGGCGGAGGCTGCCACGACCGTGCCGAACCACGGCATCAGGTAGGGCACCCAGTCGTCGTCGACGTTGCGGAGATGGTTCAGGTACCAGCGCTCCTGGGCGCTGACTGCCGCGGCGGGGTCGGTGTAGAACGTGTCCGGGACGGTCTCTGGTGCGTGCCCGAAGACCCAGGCCACGGCGTCTGTCACTGATGCGACAGGCCGCTCCATAGGCTCGAAGGCGAACACCGCGTCCATGCGTGGTTTGGTGCGAGCGAGCCGCTCCTCGTACCGGCGCCGCAGCTCGGCACGCTCTGTCGCTTCGAGCGGCACTCCATAGTCCTGCTGGCTGTCTAGATCGTTCATTGGTGTTCGGACCCTCCCTGGCGACGGCCTCGTTGGTTGCATCCTCGGCCGCTGACCTCCATACCGCTTGTCATCCGGCGAACTCATTCGTGGTCAGCCCCGTGACGCCCGGTCGACACACGAAGGTGGCCCCCGCGAGCGGCTGCTCTCGAAGGGCATCGGCATCGAGGGCATACGCTGCGGACGTGATGTAGAGGTCCCGAAGATCGGGGCCGCCGAAACACACGCTGGTCGGCTGCGTGACCGGAAGCCCGACCCTGCCCCTCAGCGCACCATCTGGCCGATAGCAGCGCACTTCGCCTCCGTAGAACAGCGCGACCCAGACATTGCCCTCGGCATCGACCGTCAGCCCATCTGGCATCCCCTCGTCCTGCGCGAACGCGACGAGACGGGATGGTTCGCCGAGCCCACCGCTCGCTGCGTCGAACGGATAGGCGTCGATGGCGTAGTTGCCCGAGTCGATGAAGTACATGACGTCGCCGCCGGGGCTCCAGCCCAGACCATTGGCGATCGTGAGGTCCGGCAGCACTCGCGTCACGGAGTGATCGGCGTCCACGCGATAAAGCGAGGCTGCCCCCTCGGAAAAGTCGAAGGCCATCGTGCCCGCCCAGAGTCGACCCTGAGGGTCGCACTTGGCATCGTTCATGCGGTTGCCGGGATTGTCACCCTCGATCGGCGCGAAGATGCGGACCTCATCATCTCCCTCATCGAGGAAACCGATGCCGTCGCGCATCGCGACGACCAGTCCACCCGCGGCGCGAGGCATCGCGGCACCGACCTCCTGACCGACGCTGATCTTGTCAAGCGATCCGCTCGTCGGGTCGAGCCGATAGATCAAGCCCGGTGAGACATCGACGAAGAGCAGGGTGCCGGTGCGCGCGTCCCACGAGGGACCCTCGCCGACATCAGCGCCGACCTCGGCGACCGGCGTCACCTTCACGTCATCGAGACCCATAGCTGCCTCCCTGCGAGCTCAGAAGTTGCCGAGCGAAGAACCGCCATCGACCAGGTATGTGGACCCGGTGATGTGGACAGCGGCCGAGCTGCTCAGGAAGATCACTACCGCCGCGACATCCTCAGGCTGCTGCAGCGCACCGAGTGGCACCGCCTTGGCCGCCCGTGCCGCGTACTCCGCATTGCGCTCCGCCTCTGCTCGCGCAAGCCCGGCGTTGACGATCCCGGGGGCAACCAGGTTGCAGCGGATGCCGTCCTTGGCATGCTCGAGCGCGATGGACCTCGCGAGCATCTGCAATGCGGCCTTGGTCGCCGAGTACGGAGCGATCTCTGGCCAGGGCCGCTCGCCGACCCATGAGCCACTCAGCACGATGGAGCCAGCGGTCCCGTCGCGCACGAAGCGCCGGACCGCCGCCTGCGTGACGTGGAAGTTCCCCGTGAGATTGATGTCGATCTGGCGCTGCCAGGATTCCACGCTGACGTCGATGTACGGAGTGGGCTCGACGATGCCGGCGTTCCCGATGACGATATCGAGCCCCTCGGGGGCATCGATGAAGGCATCGACGGCCGCGCGGTCTGTGACGTCCGCGGTGACGTACGTGAGACGCTCCGGCGGCTGACCATCGAGCAGCGCGGCGGCGCGTTCGGGACCGGAACGGCCTACGCCGACGACCGTCGCTCCGGCGTCGAGGAATGCATGGCAGACCGCGCGGCCGATATCGCCCGCCGCACCTGTGACCAGGACAGTCTTGCCATCGAACTCCGCCATCAGGACCCCTTTCCGCTATCACCAGGTCGCAGGTCCACGACCTCCATGATCGAATCCTTGCTGAACAGCGCCGGGTCGATGGGCTCGAATGGGTGCTCGGCGATGGCAGCGTGATCCAGTTCGACGCCGAGACCGGGCGCTTCAGAGACGTCGATGTGCCCGTCGACCACCCGCGGGGCGCCGAGGACGACCTCGTGTCGCCATGAAACATCCCAGGGCTCGAGCATCTCCTGGATCTGGAAGTTGGGGCTCACCACGTCCACAGCCAGGGTGGCGGCCGTGGCCACGGCACCGTTGGGGTTGTGCGGTGCGATCTGCACGAACCACGACTCAGCCATCGAAGCGATCTCTCGAGCCTCCGCGATGCCTCCGACGTGGAGCACATCGGGCTGCAGGATGTGGACCGCGCCGACTTCGATCAGTCGCCGCGCATCCAGCCGTGAGTAGCAACGCTCTCCTCCGGCGATGGGGACACGGCTGTGCTCGGTGACGTGACGCATGGCGTCGGCGTTACCCGGCGGTACCGGCTCCTCGAAGAAGAAGCAGCCGTACTCCTCAAGGCGCTGAGCGACCGTCAGGGCCGCGTGTACGCTGAAGCGACCGTGGCCCTCGATGAGGAGCGCGACCTTGGGCCCCAGCGCCCGCCGCAGCGAGCCCACGATGTCCATGGCCAGGTCGATCTCGTCGATGGTAGGCGCCAGGCCGGCTCGCCCGAAGGGGTCGAACTTGAGGGCGCGATAGCCGAGCTCGACTACCTCGGTGGCCCGCTGTACCCATTCATCGACCGTCTGGACACCGAAGTACCACCCGTTGGCGTAGACCGGGAGCTTCCCGTGGACGCGCCCACCGAGCAACTTCCAGACGGGCTGTCCGAGCTGCTTGCCCATGATGTCCCAGAGCGCGATCTCGACCGCTGCCAGTCCGGTCCCGGCGACGTACCCGCCGACCCAGAACGGGTCACGGGTGAGCAGCCGGCGGACGCCGGCGATGGACGTGGCGTCGGCTCCGATGAGCACGCGGCGCAGATCCTGGAGGTGGCCCTGGATGGTGAGTTCGCGACCTTCCAGCGTGGCCTCGCCCAGCCCGATGAGGCCAGTGTCAGTCTCGACCTCGACGAAGACCCAGTTTCGCCAGCCGGCGTGGCATGGATACCAGCGGAGATCAGCGATGTGCATCGGGCTCTCCCGTGGTCGGCGCATCGTCATCGTCCGGGCCGAGAGTCGACTTGCGGAACATGCGCTTCTTGCGCACTTGGTCAAGGCCCGCGGCCAAGATGACCACGGCTCCGACGAAGAGGTTCTGCAGCGTGGAGTCGACCTTCAGCAGGATGAGCCCGGTGGTCAGGATGCTCAACAGGACGGCTCCGATGACCGTGCCTCGGATCGAGCCGATGGAGCCCGAGATGCTCGTTCCACCGATGACGACAGCCGCGATGACCTCGAGCTCGAAGCCTCCGCCCAGGGATGGTGGGCCGGAGCTCAACCGGGACGCCATCAACACGCCGGCGAAGGCGGCCAGTGCGCCGCCGAGGACGTACGTGGCGATGGACACCTTGACGACATTGATGCCGACGCGTCGGGCGCCGTCGCGGTTGCCGCCTACCGCCCGCACCGTCCAGCCGAAGTTCGTCCGCTCCAGCAGGATGTCCATCAGGATCGCCACCACCGCGGCGATGATGATCAGCAGCGGCAGGCCCAGGAACTCCCCCTGACCGACGGCCGTGAACTCGTCCGGTAGCGGCCCGATCGGATTGCCGCCTGAGAGCGTGACGACCAGTGACCGGACGGCGAATAGTGTTCCGAGCGTCACGATGATGGGCGGGATGCTGACGAAGTTGACGAGCGTGCCGTTGACCAGACCGACGGCAACGCCAGTGGAGATCCCGAACCCGAACGCCAGGGGGACGGCCCAGCCGGCATCGGCGGCCCAGGCCGCGCTCACCGCTCCGGCAGCGAAGACCGACCCGATCGAGAGGTCCAGGCCGCCACCGATCAGGACGAAGGTGGAGCCTGCGCCGACGATGATCAGGAACACGGCGTTGCGCAGGATGTTGATCCAGGTCTGCTGGTCCAGGAAGCGGTCGTTCTGCGTAGCGCCCAGCACCACGAAGATGATGATGACCACGATGAGCGCACTTGCGCTGCTCGAAGCGATGCGGCGCCAGCGCGACTGCGAGACGGAGGCCAGGCCGACGTCCGAGGTGCCGCCGCTGGGATCGCCCGCGGCGGCGGCCGCTGGGGGGATGCTGCTGGTCGAACCCGAGTCAGGCATCTGAGGCACGCCTTCCCGCCTCATGGTCACCGGGCAAGGCGCCGGTGATGAGCCCGACGAGCTCCTCCGGTGTCGTCTCTGCGACTTGGCGGATCCCTTGCACACGGCCGAGCCGCATCACCTGGACACGGTCAGCGACCCTGAACACGAACGAGACGTCGTGGCTGATGAGGACCACGGCCTTGCCGTTGGCGCGCAGCTCACCCACGGTGTCGGCGACCTGTTGGGTCTCCCTGACGCCCAGGGCGGCCGTCGGCTCATCCATGACCACGATGGGGTTGTCATCGCGGATGGCGCGGGCGATGGCGACGCCTTGTCGCTGGCCGCCAGAGAGCTCGCCCACCGGTACACGCACAGATGGCAGGCGTACCCGCAGCGCGCGAATGGTGGCGGCGGCCTCATCGATCATCCGCGGCCGATCCGCGAAGAAGTGCCACCGGCTCAGGGGTTGGCCGAGGAACATGTTGGCGGCTACGTCGAGCGTCTCTACCAGGGCCAGGTCCTGGAAGACGGTCGGAGACACCCATCGATCGGGCTACGTGTGGATCACTGCCCCTGAGGGTCTTGCCCCTGATACGGAGCTCGCCCTTGTCCAGGGCGTAGACGCCCGAGATGACCTTGACCATGGTGGACTTGCCGGCACCGTTGTCACCGACGATGGCCAGCACCTCGCCTGGATACGCGTTCAGCGAGACATCCCGAAGTGCGACCACGTGACCGAAGGCCTTCCACGCTCCCATCAGCTCGAGGGCTGGTGTGGTGCTCGGAACGTCAGGTCCGGTGCCGACTTCGGGAGTGCTCGCTTGCACGATGGAGGACCCTAGCTCGCGGGTTCGAGGCTGGGGATGAACTCGGCCGGGCAGCCACCGTATGGCAGCCGATCGGCCGTGACCGGGTCGACGTCGATCGGCCAGAGGGTCTGCTCGGGACCATTTCCAGCCTGGTCAGCCTTGATCAGCTCTCCTGCGAACGGAGAGGCCCAGAAGTAGCACTGGGTCAGCGTGGTCGTGATCCAGCCATCCTCGATCGCGGCCAGGGTCGGATCGAGGGCGTCGATCGACAGGACGAAGACCTCACCGGGCTCCAGACCCGCCTCAGCGAATGCTGCCGGGACTACGCCCGGAGCTGCGCCTTCGATCAGCCACAGGGCGTCCATCTCGGGATAGGCGAGGCTGATGGCGCCCAGCTTCTCAGCGGCCTCGGCCGGGTCGGAGTTGTCCGTTTCCCAGGCCAGTTCGGTGATGCCCGGGTATTCGGCCGCGACCTGCGCGCGGAAGCCTTCGACCTGCGCCACCTGGTTGGGCGTCTCGCGCGCCGTGCCCAGGATGACGACGTTGGCTTCTGGCCCCACTTCGGCGGCGATGATGTCCGCGGAGACCTTGCCGTACTCGGCATTGTCCGTGCCGACAGAGTAGTCGGCTGCTTCGTCGATGCAGCCGATCGACACGACGGTGATACCTGCGGCCTGCGCTTCACCGATGACACCGCTGAAGGCTGCCGGGTCCAGACTGCAGGTGATGATGCCGTCAGCGTCGTCGGCGATAGCCTGCTCCATCATCGAGATCATGGCCGGGATATCGATGGTGTCCGGCCCCACCAGCGTGGGCGAGTAGCCGATGCGGTCTGCCGCGGCCGCGAAGGCCTCGTCCGACTGGCCCCAGGCTTGGAAGCTGGGCAGCGGGTTGACGTACCAGATGTTCAATGGGTCATCGCCATCCTGGGCGTGGACAGGTCCCACCGCCACAGCTGCCAGAGCCAGGCTTGCCAGCGCTGCAGTGACCTTGGACCGAGTGTGCCGATTGCGTTGCATGGATCTCCGAACCTCCCTCTTCGTTGCGTCGATCGCGACGTGCCACACTAGAGGTATGACGTCACACCTCACTCTACCTAGCCATGTCAACCCCCAAAGATGAGCGTGGAACTGCCTATCGAAGGTGCTTCTCGCTTGAAGCCAGGAGCTGGGAAGAAGGGCTGGTGCAGTGGATGTATGATGTCTACATGAGTGTCACGATGAGCCCGGCCGACCCCAAGACTCGAACTCATGGGACCACTACAGCGAAGAGCGATGGGAGGTCACGCACCGAGATCCTCACCGCTCGTTTGGTCGACGAGATCATCAGCGGTTCGTTTGCCCCTGGCAGCACGGTACCGACCGAGGCACAGATCGGAGAGGCGAACGGCGTCAGCCGCACGGTCGTGCGCGAGGCGATCAAGATCCTCGAGGAGAAGCAGCTCGTACGCATCGATCGCGGACGAGGCACCGTCGTACTGCCTCGGCGCGAGTGGAGGATGCTCGACGCGGCGACGCTCTCTGCGCGGATCCGCCACGGAGACGGCGAGGTGGTGGTCCGTGAGCTCATCGTGGTGCGCAAGGGACTCGAGCCTGAGCTCGCGGCGATCGCTGCGTCGTGCGGAACGGCCGAATTCGATCGCGTCGATCGGGGCTCGTGTCGAGGCCCTCGCGCGCTCGATCGGAAATGAGTCTGACTACCGTGCTGCCGATGGGCACTTCCACGAGGCCATTGCCGAAGCGGCAGGGGTGGCCATCGCCGCCGAATTCCTGCGTGTCATGCGCGAACCGCTGGATCTTGGTCGCCAGCTCACCGACCTGATCCCCGACGCCATCGCCAGCGCGCATCAGGACCACCTCGACGTCTTCGCAGCCATCGGGGAGCGCGATCCAGAGGCAGCTCGCGCCGCGATGCGGCGACATCTCGAATGGGCAGAGGAGCGGCTAGGGCTGGCACTCGATCCCAAGACACAGCCGTGTGCTCAGCTGACGTCACGACCCTGATCGCTACGCCCCAGCGCGTCAGGTAGCGCGGTCGTCTCGGACTCCGTGATCAGGACGGGATTGGCGACTCGGCACGACGGTCCAGGGCCGCGGCTCATCTCACCGAGCGACCATCAGCGCTTCGCGATGCCGCAGCAGCGGCAGCCGGGCGCAGACGTGACCGCCCACGGTGGCCCCGTCGCCGATCACATCTGCGGCGACACGACCCCGATCGTCGAGGACTTCGTGCGCCGCCCGGCGCCCGGCTCCCGGCTCCCGGAGACCGACCACGTCACCGACAAGCAGAAGGCCAAGGACCTGCCAGGAGTTGCCCGAGAACGTGGTCAACCGTCACACCTGGCGACCCTCCCCGCTCCCGCGACGCTACGCCAGCAGCGCCTGCGCCACGATTCGCCGCGGTAGCGGCATCCTTGGCGAAGCCGTCGGCCCCGATCTCGGCCGCGAACTCGTCGGTCACGGGGGCCCCGCCCACGAGGATCTTGGCCGCCGGGTCGGCGGCGCGCACGGCCTCGACCGCGGCCTTCATGCCCACCATCGTGGTGGTCAGCAGGGCGCTGATGCCGACGATGTCGGCCCCATGCTCCACCGCCGCCTCGGCGAAGGCCTCGGGGCTGACGTTGGTGCCGAGGTCGACGATCTCGAAGTTGGCGCCTTTGAGCATCATGCCCACGAGGTTCTTGCCGATGTCGTGGAGGTCGCCCTGCACGGTGCCGATGACGGCGGTGTGCTCGGGCCGGATGCCGCCCGCCGCGAGCAGCGGCTCGATGAGCACGGTGGCCTCCTTCATGGCGTGCGCGGCGATGAGCATCTCGGGCACGTAGACGCCCTCGTTGCAGGCGAACTTGCGGCCCACCTCGGTCATGGCCACGGTCATGGCGTCGAGGATGACCTTGGGCCCGACGCCCTCGTCGATGGCGGCCTGGGTCAGCTTCACGGCGCCGGCACGGTCGCCGGCCTCGACGGCGGCGGTCAGGGCAGCTAGGTCGGCCATGGGTGGTGCTCCTCCTGGTGGTGGTATTGGCGATGGATGAGGCAGGTGATATGGTCATCGTATGACACTCGCCGGCGCAAAGGAGGCGAATCGATGATGACGGGGCTTGTCGAGTGGTCAGGAGACGATGACCATCCACGACATATCCATGCCCGTCTCACCTGAGATGGTGTTCTGGCCAGAGACGACCGTCCCAGCCCTAGAATGGGAGATGCTGATGTCGCGCGGCATATCGCCGACGTCAGCCGCTGGACGCTGGGTGCGCTCAACGGAACGCACATCGACGCGCCCTCGCACTTCTTGCCCAACGCGCCCGGCCTCGACAGCGTACCGCTCCAGCCCTTGGCCAGACGTACGTTGGTCGTCGAACTGCCTGATAGCGTGACTACGATCTGTTCCGAAGATCTGCCCTGGCCTGAGGACGAAACGGCTGGGAGGCTGCTGTTGAAGACGTCCAACTCGAGCCGTCGCCTCAAGCGCGCGGTCTTCGACGAGGCGTGCGTTGGCATCGAGCCCGGCCCCTACCGGCTGACGATCCTGCCACTTCGTCTGGTGGGGGCCGAGGCCGCTCCAGCTCGTGCCATCCTCGAGGAGACCTCGACGTGATGCGAGCGGTCCGCTGGCACGGACGGGGGGACGTCCGTCTTGATCTGGTGCCCGACGCGCCGATGCCAGGCCCGGGCGAGGTTAGGCTGCGAGTGGATTGGTGTGGGATCTGCGGCACCGATCGGGAAGAATGGCGTGCCGGGCCGTTGTTCATCCCGACCGACGAGCCTCACCCGATGACCGGCACCTCCGCGCCACTCACGCTGGGCCACGAGGTTGCCGGCACCGTCACCGACGTCGGCGAAGGCGTGAGTGGGATCAAACGGGATGATGTGGTCGCGCTCGACGGGTTGCTCACCTGCGGCACATGCTGGTGGTGTGAGCGTCATGAGTTGACCCTCTGCCCTCAGCTGGCTTCTATCGGTCTTCACGTCGATGGCGGATTGGCCGAGGCGATGACCGTCTCAGCTCGGATGGCGATCGTCGTTCCGGACGGACTTGACACTGAGACCGCAGCGCTCGCCGAGCCGGTCTCGGTCGCCATTCGTGCCCTCCGAAAGGGCCGTCTCACTGAGGGCGAGCAGGTGCTCGTCCAGGGCGCTGGCATGATCGGGCTGGCCGCGATGCGAGCGGCGCAGGCGCTCGGCGCTGCGTCGGTGACGGTTGCCGCGCGATCGGAGCGCCGGCGAGCACAAGCGCTCGCGATGGGCGCTGACGCGGTCGTGGACCCGAGCGCACCGGGTTTCCTCGACGAAGTCCGGGCGCTGCACGACGGTAGAGGCCCCGATCTGGTGGTCGAGGCGGCCGGTACGCCACACGCGTGCGCCCAGGCCGTCAGCGCCTCACGGCGAGGTGGCCGTGTCGTCTTCCTGGGCCTGCCATCAGAGACCGGCCAGCTCGACTACTTCGAGCTGGTCTCCACCGAGCGTGAGCTCATCGGCTCGCTCTCGCACGTGTGGGACGAGGACCTGGCTGAGGCCGTGTCGATGCTGGGCGAGGGCCTGCTGCGCGCCGACGAGGTCGTCGCGGCCCGCATCCCGCTCGAGGCGACCGTCGATGTCGGGTTCGAGTCGATGACCAGCAGCGACCTACTGGGTGTGAAGATACTGGTCAGCCCATGGATATGACGCACGGCATGGTGACGGTGATGATGTGACGCCCTCTGCGGCGGCTGCTCCCCGCTTCCGCACAGACAAGCTCAGCGAGAAGGTGACCCGGGTCCTCGCTGGCCGCATAGTCGTGGCAGTCGGCTCGGGAGCGAACGTACACCTGCCCACAGAGCAGGAAGTGTGCGAGGAGTTCGGGGTATCCAAGACCGTGGCTCGTGAGGTCATGGCGCGTCTGGAGGCCCTCAAGCTCGTCTCGGTGCGGCACGGCCGTCGAATGCAGCTCCGACCAGCCTCCGATTGGAACTACCTTGATCCGCTCATGCTCGAGCTACAGGACGAAGCGGGCGTGCGTCGCCTAGTAGGTGAGCTCACCGACGTACGGATGCTGATCGAGCCAGAGGCGGCAGCTCGGGCGGCGGAGGCAGCGTCGCCGGATCAGATCGTCATCATGCGCGAGTCGCTTGATGGCATGCGCGAGAACATCCACCGGCCGCATGTCTTCCTCGAGCACGACATCGCGTTCCACCGAGAAGTGGTGGTCTCGGCACGGAACCGCGTCATCTCACATCTCGTAGACGCGATTGCCGATCTCATGCGCACGAGTCGGCGCCTGACCAACGCTGTACCAGGTGCCTTGGCCCACACGGTCGAAGACCATGCCGCCGTGCTGGCCGCCATCGAGGCGCGCGATGCAGAGGGTGCCAGGCGAGCTATGCGCGACCACATCCTCTGGGGCGCCCAGCGCGCAGGCGTGCTGCCCGAAGACGGGTCCGATACGCGACATCGAGAGTGGATCGCCCAGGACCAGTCCTAGCCGCGCGAGGTTCGGCGTGCTCGCTGTCCGACGCCGTTGGGCCGCGGCTAGCTAGTGGCTAGTGGGCTCGTACGGCTCCCAGTCCACGCCTGGTCCTCCTTCGAGGAAATCGAGATCAGCCCCGGAGTCGGCCTGTCGGACGTGCTCGATGTAGAGCCGCCCGTACCCACGAGTGAAGCGTGGAGTAGGCGGCGTCCAAGCCCCACGTCGTGCCGCCAATTCCTCGTCATCCACCCGTAGCTCGAGTCGCCGAGCATCTACATCGAGCTCGATGAGGTCACCATCTCGCACGAACGCCAAGGGTCCGCCGACCGCCGACTCGGGCGCCACGTGCAGGACACATGTGCCGTAGGCCGTTCCGCTCATACGGGCGTCCGAGATGCGCACCATGTCGCGAACCCCCGCCTGCCAGAGCTTGGCCGGGATGGGCAGCTGTCCCCATTCGGGCATGCCCGGCGCGCCGACGGGGCCGCCCATGAGCTGCACCAGACACCGAGTCAGGCTCGACGTCGAGGTCAGGACCGTCGATCCGGTCCATGAGGTCCTGCTTGTCACGGAAGACGACGGCCGGCCCCACGTGGCGCCGCAAAGCCGGGTCCATGGCCGTTTGCTTGAGGACCGCCCCGTCAGGCGCGAGGTTCCCGCGCAGGACCGCCAGACCACCCTCTCTCGCCAGCGGCTCCTCGCGCCGTCGGATGACCGAGGTATCGAGGTTCTTGCCCTTATCGGCGTAGTCGCCAGCGAGCTCCCACTGACGGTCGCCGCCTCCAGCTCGAGCAGGGGTGCGATCTCCTGGAGCACGGCTGGCACGCCACCGGCGTAGAAGAACTCCTCCATCTGGTGCTCACCCGCCGGCCGCACATCGACGATCCACGGAGTCGTTCGGCTGATCTCGTCGAAGGTGTCGATGGCCAGCGGCACGCCGACCCTTCCCGCGAGCGCCAGCAGGTGGATGACCGCGTTGGTGCTCCCGCTGACCGCATTGAGGACGGTGATGGCATTGCGGAACGCGGCCTCCGTCAGGACGTCGACGGCCGTGGCCCACCCTCGAGCGCCATCGCCACGATGCGCTCGCCGGTCTCCTCTGCGAGACGCAGCGCGGCGGCTGTCCACCGCGGGGATGGCGGCCGATCCGGGCAGGGTCAAGCCCATGGCTTCGGCGATGATGGCCATGGTGGAGGCGGTGCCGAGCACGCCGCAGTGCCCCGCGGACCGAGCGACACAGGTCTCAAGCTCGGCCCACCGTTCGTCGGAGTAGTCGCCGGCGCGCCGCCGGTCCGACGCATTCCAGATCGCGCTGGCTCCTGCGAGCTCTTCATGGCCGCTGCGACCTCGCAGCATCGGCCCTCCGGTCAACAAGATCAGCCGGGATATCGGCGCTGGCCGCTGCCATCATCAGCGCGGGCGTGGTCTTGTCGCAGCTCGACAGCAGCACCGCCGCGTCGAGCGGGTTGGCGCGCAGCGACTCCTCGGCCTCCATCGCGAGAAGGTTTCGGTAGAGCATGGTCGTGGGCTTCATCAGCGGTTCGCTGAGGGACATGGCGGGCAGTTCCAGAGGAAAGCCCCCGGCACGCCAGACCCCCCGCTTGACCGCCTCGGCTAGGTTGCGGAGGTGGGCATTGCAGTTCGCCACCTCGCTCCAGGTGTTGACGATCCCGATGACGGGGCGGTCTTCCGTGAACACCGTACCTGAGAACCCCTGCGCCCGCATCCAGCCACGGTGGATGACCCCGTTGAGATCATCGGGCCCGAACCACTGCGAGCTTCGGAGCCGACTGCGACGTTCACCCAAAACGTTCTCCTTGGTCCAGTTTCAGGGGTTGACAGCGTTATCACATGGTCATATTATGACTATATCAGCAGGTGAGTAGCGACCTGCGGCGGGCTGTCGGACGGACCGTGTCCTTGGAGCTGCCAAGGGGGTTCGTGGCCTGATAAGGAGGGCCCGTTCCGAGCGGCCAGCAGATCGATCGGCTCGGGTCGGCAAGGAAGGAGTCACGAGAGTGGTACGGACACGCATCGTCGGGAGCCTCGGCGCAGCAGCTCTGATCGCGACGTCCCTGTCGGGGACCGCGGTCGCACAGGATGGGGACTACGAGGTCGCCTTCGCGATCCCGACGTCCCAGGCGACGTACTTCACGGCCTATGACAACGCCGTCAAGGAACTCGCCGAGGAGCTCGGAGTCAGCGTCAAGTTCGCATTCGCGGAAAACGACGCGGCCAAGCAGAACCAGCAGGTGGCCGAGTTCATGACGGCCGGCGCCGATGCCGTTGTCGTGGCCCCGGTCGACGTCGATGCGTCGCTGCCCGGCATTACCGCCTACGCGGACGCCGAAGAGCCCATCATCACCAGCAACCGGTTCGTCAACGGCGAGTACGGCGGCGTGGATGGCGCCAACCCCAAGGTGCACACTGGCTTCTCCGACTTCGAGATCGGCCGCAATCTGGGCGAGCTCATGGTCGTCGCGTGTGGCGACAAGGACCCGTGCAATGTGATCATGGAGCAGGGCACCATCGGCTCGTCTCCCAGATCGAGCGTGATCGCGGCGCCTTCGAGGTGCTCGATGCCAACTCGGCCATCAACGTTATCGACAAGCAGACCAACGACTTCCAGCAGTCCAAGGCCATCGAACTGACCGACCAGCTGCTGGTCAAGCACCCCAGCGGAAGCATCGACGTCATCGGCGTGCACGACGACGCCTCGGCAGTCGGTGTGGTCACCTCCGTCGAGCGCGCAGGTCGCCAGGATGAGATCAACGTAGTCGGAGTGGGCGGCAGCATGGAAGGCGTCGACGCCATCGCGGAAGGCCGCATGTTCGGCACCGTCTGGGTGTCACCGCGGCTCGACGGCATCCTCGCCCTGGAGGCAGCTGTGGCGCTCCTCAACAGCGAAGTGCCAGAGGGTCTCGCCGAGATCGAGGGCCGACCGACCGTGCCGGTGCCGATCGTGCAGGTCACCATTGACAACGTGGCTGACTACCCCGGCGAGTGGTGAGCTAGCGCTCAGCCGATCTAGCAGCGGCGCGCCGCCTATAACATGGGCGGCGCGCCGACTTCGTACAGGGGGCGATGCTGATGGCAACCGCGCTGCACCTCGAGTCGCTCTCCAAGCACTTCGGTGGCGTTCGCGCACTGAGCGACGTCAGCCTGCGACTGGAGTCAGGTCAGGTCCTGGGTCTGATCGGCGAGAACGGGGCCGGGAAGTCCACTCTCATCAAGATCCTCAATGGTGTACACCGGGCCGACGGTGGGAGCATCTTGCTTGACGGCAGGGAGGTCTCGTTCGGCTCTCCGGCCGAGGCGCTTCGCGCTGGCGTGGCCACGGTCCACCAGGAGAGCAGCCTTGTTCCCAACCTGGACGTGGCCGCCAACCTGATGCTGGCCCACGAGTCGGCGAGCGGCAACGGGAGCCTCCTCGTCAGCCGGCGCAGCACGCACAAGGCAGCTCGTGTGCTGATGGACAAGACGGGCTTCGACATCGCCCTTGACACGCCGGCCGCCGAGCTCTCGGTGGCGCAACGTCAGCTCGTGGAGATCGCCCGAGCCCTGGCCATGGCAGCGACCGTGCTCATCCTCGACGAGCCGACTGCCGCCCTGAGCCCCGACGAGGTCGAGGTGCTCTTTGGTGCCATCCGCGACATCCGCGACCAGGGCGTGCCCGTCGATCTACGTCTCACACCGTCTCGAGGAGATCCCGCTCATCTGCGATCGCGTGGCGGTGTTGCGCAATGGAACGCTCGTCGGCGAGCTCGAGGGTGCCGAGGCGACGCACGATCGCCTGGTGCCGCTGATGCTTGGCCGCGATGTCAAGGCGCTCTACCCGGACCGTGACAGCTCACCCGGGGAGACGGTGCTGGAGGTGAACAATCTTCGTGCCCCCGGCCTCCAGGACATCTCTCTCGATATCCGCAAGGGCGAGATCGTGGGCCTCGTCGGGGCACTCGGTGGAGGCCAGCGTGAGGCTGCACGCGCCATCGTCGGCGTCGATCAACGCTCAAGTGGCGAGGTTCTCGTCGATGGGCGCTCGGTCCGTGCCAACGATCCGCGCGCCGCCATCGATGTCGGCGTGGCCTATGTCACTGGCGACCGGCGCGACTCGACGCATCCTGGCTTGGCCATCGAGTCGAACTTGTCGTTGCCCTGGCTCTGGACTGACTCCAAGTGGGGAGTCGTGCGAGCACGCGCTGTACGAAAGCGTGTCGAGAACCTGATCGACACGTTCAGCATCAGGACCACGGGCCCGGAGCAGCTGATGGTCGATCTCAGCGGCGGCAACCAGCAGAAGGTGCTGTTCGCCAGATGGGCCCCGCTAGCGCCCCGGCTGTTCGTTCTGGACGACCCCACGCTGGGCGTCGATATCGGGTCCAAGTCGGAGGTCTACCAGCTCCTACGCCACTTCACCTCAGAGGGCGCCGCTGTCCTATTGGTCACATCCGACCTGGAGGAGGTCATCCACACCGCCGACCGTATCGTCGTGATGCGACACGGCTCCATCGCCGCCGAGATCGCGGGTGACACCGCGACCGAGGCGGAGATCGTACGCATCGCCCACGGCTTCGCCGCGGCCGACGCAGCCTGATCAAGGACGGGGAGGCATGAGCGATATCCGCAGCGAGGCCGTGATGAACCAGGGCGGCTCCGCCGGCGGCAACGGCAACGGAGGGCAGCGCTCCCTGCTTTCCCGGATCAATACCGCGCTCGACCTGCGACGGAACGGCCTCGCGTTGTTCGCACTCGCCATGGTCGGCGTGGTGGCGTTGATCCGCCCCGACTTTGTCTCGATCGACAACTTCGTCAGCATCCTCCGAGGTCAGTCGTTCATCGGGATCATCGCGGTCGGCATGGCCATCGTCATGATCGCGGGTGGTTTCGACCTCTCGGTGGCGCGGGTGGCCGCGCTATCTGGCGTGATCGTCGGCACGCTCCACTACTTGGGGCCGGTCCCGGCGATCGCAGCAGCGCTCGGCGTGGCTGCGCTCATCGGCCTCATCAACGGCACGCTCATCACGCGCGCACGTGTGAACCCGTTCGTGGTGACGTTGGGCATGTTCTCGATCGCCTCCTCCTTGACGCTGGTGGCATCGGGTGGTGAGACCCGCAGGGGCTTCGACCCGTGGTTGCTGAGCATCAGCGAGGGCGACATCGGACCCGTTCCGGCGCCGATCGTCTACTTTCTCGTCACCGCCGTCGTCTGCCACTTCCTGCTGAGCCGGACGCGCTTCGGTCGTTACGTCTACGCCGTCGGCGGAAGCGTCGAAGCCAGTCGCCTCGCAGGCGTGCCCACGAGCTGGGTCATCACCGCCTCCTACGTGATCGTCTCGCTCTGCGCTGGCATCGCCGGCGTGGTCATCACCTCGTACCTGCGGTCGGCCACGCCGGGTGCCTTCGCCGGTGGCGAGCTCGACGCGATCGCTGCGGTCATCCTCGGCGGCGTCCGGCTCGGCGGCGGCGTGGGCACCATCCCACGCACGGTGCTTGGCGTGCTCATCCTCGGAGCCATCGGCAATGCCCTCATCTTCCTGGGCATCGACCCGTTCTGGCAGGGCTTCGTCAAGGGCTCCGTGATCGATCATCGCCGTCGCCATCGACGCGCTGCAGAACCGATCTCGACGAGGATGAGCCCACTGACATGCGACAGCTGGTTCGTCGACAGGCTTCGGAGCCGCAACCCATGAGCGTCTATCGGGTAGAGCTCGCGGAAACCGAGCTGCCCCTGTTCGGGCTCCCACAAGACCAGCCGACCATCCCACCTGCCATCTATGAAGCGCGGGTCGGCGCGCTTGAGGCACGCTATCTCTCGGACGGGTTCGATGCCTTCCTGGTCTACGCCGACCGTGAGCACTTCGCCAACATGGCCTACCTCACCGGCTACGACCCGCGGTTCGAGGAGGCGTTGCTGGTCTTGCGCCCCGGGCGGACGCCGGTGCTACTCGTGGGCAACGAAGGTCTCGCCTACGCGTCGGTCTGTCCAGTGCCCGTGGACGTCGTGCTCTGCCAGACGCTCAGTCTCGTGGATCAGCCCCGTGATTCGAGCCCTCCGCTCGCAGATATCCTGGCCGGGACCGGGCTGGACGAGGGCATGCGCCTCGGCGTCGCTGGTTGGAAGTACTTCTCAGCACTCGACTCGCCTCGACCGAGCGAGTGGCTCGAGATTCCCAGCTTCATCGTCGATAGCCTCCGCCAACTGGGTTTGGTGCTGCAGAACGCGAACGACATCCTGATGCACCCCGACGGTGGACTGCGGGTCGTGAACGACGTCCACCAACTCGCTGCCTTCGAGTACTCGGCTGCGTACGCGTCACAGGGCGTGCGGGACGTGGTGTTCGGCCTTCGAGAGCAGATGACCGAGTACGACGCATGCGCTCTCGCCGGCATGCGTGGCATGCCTGTCGGCTTTCATCCTTTGCTGCTGAGCGGTGAGCGGACAAGCCTCGGCTTAGGCAGTCCTTCGACTCGGCGTATCTCGCTTGGCGATCCGATCGTGACCGCCATCGGCTACTGGGGCAGCAACACCGCTCGCGCCGGGTTCGTGGCACGGAGCGAGGCGGACCTGCCGGAGTCGATTCCGGACTACGTGGATCGGCTGGTCGTGCCATATTTCCGGGCGGCCGTGGCGTGGTACGAGACAGTCGGCATCGGTGTGACCGGAGGTGAGCTCTATGCGGCCGCGATGGAGCACATCGGCGACCCGTTCTTCGGTGTCACACTCAATCCCGGCCACCTCATCCACCTCGAGGAGTGGCTCAGTTCACCGGTGTGGCCAGCATCGACGATTCCCCTTGTGTCAGGTATGTACTGGCAGGTCGACATGATCCCCGCGACCGGCAGTGCGTACTTCACCACGAACATCGAAGACGGCATCGCCTTGGCTGACTCGGCGCTGCGCGCCGAAATCGCAGTTTCGTATCCCGATGTGTGGTCACGGATCGAGGCACGCCGCCTGTTCATGCTCGATGTCCTCGGCATCCGGCTGAGACCCGAGGTCCTGCCCTTCTCGAATATGCCCGCCTACCTTCCTCCGTTCTGGCTATCCCCGAGCCGTGCCATGCGAGTGATCCGATGAGGACTTCGCCTTCTGATCGTGCCGACTCAAGACTCCGAGCCCTCCTTGCGATGCTCGCCCCGGTCAGTGAGCGCCGTCGCAGGATCAGATTCACCGAAGGGAGCATCAAGTGAACTCGATCGAGCGTGTCGCCGCGGCCATCGAACTGCGGACTCCTGACCGGGTCCCTGTCGACCTGCACAACTTCCTGCCGGCAGCCCAGGCATTCGGGCGGCCGTTCACCGAGACCTTCCGGGATGGGGAGCTGCTCGCACAGGCGATGCTCGACGCGTGGCGGGAGTTCGGCCACGACATGATCCTGCTGGAGAACGGGACCGGCTGCAACGCCGAAGCCTGTGGGGCTGATGTCAGCTACCGCGACGATGCCTCGCCCGTGGCCGAGAAGCCGCTCATCACGTCGCTTGCCCAGGTCGCGAATCTGCATCGTGCCGGACCCCGAGACGACCTTCCCGCAGAACGAGATCCTGAAGGCCACGAGGATCCTGTCGAAGGAGATCGGGGACCAGGCCTGGATCGTCGCCCGCGCGGACCAGGGACCCTTCGACCTGGCCGCCCAGCTCTTCGGGATGCAGAACCTGATGATGGCCATGGCCATGGGCGAGACTGACGGCGTCAACGCCCTGCTCTCGTACTGTCGCGAGGTCACGACCCGCTACGCCTATGCGCTGCTCGATGCCGGCGGGCGCTCGACATCCATCGGTGAGCCGGTCTCGGGGCCGGGGCTGATCTCTCCACGCGACTACCAACGCTTTGCCATGCCGCAGCAGCGCCAGCTCGTTGAGGACGTCACCGCTCACGGTGGAATCGTGGCCAACCACATCTGCGGCGACACCATCCCGATCTTCGAGGACTTCATGGCGACGGGCGCCCAGATCCTGGAGATCGACCACGTCACCGACAGGCAGAAGGCCAAGGACTTGTCTCGCGGCAAGACCTGCCTGCTCGGTACGCTCGACACCAATACCATCACGCTCGGAACGCCCGGCGAGGTCGAGGACGAGGTGCGGGAGGCGATCGACATCCTGGCCCCGGACAGTGGCTTCATCATCGGTCCCGGCTGCGCCCTGGGTCCCGAGACACCCGCGGACAACGTCCATGCGCTGATCGAAGCGACACACAAGTACGGCGCATATCCACTCTGATCGAGTGCGGGTTTGCGAGAGATAGAGACACAGCGAGACTGAGGAGATGTCCCTGGCATGACGACGACCGACCAGTCGACCCTCATCGCGACCCTCCGGAAGGTGGCCTACAGCGCCGTCATCTCCGACTGTTGCGACCAGATCGGTCTGCGAAACCAGACCATGGCAGCAGGCATCGTGCCCCTGTCGGGTAGCGCCGAGGTCCTGGTCGGGTTCGCCCGACCGGTCATGAGCGTGGCCGTCGACGCCATCCCGGACCAACCGTATCGGGCGGAGATCGACTTCATCGACTCACTGCGCCCGGACGATGTCGTAGTCGGGACGGTCGAAGCCCCGAGTGCCTTCTGGGGCGAGCTGTTCTCCACAGCTGCCCGTGCCCGTGGCGCTGTCGGCGTCGTAGTCGATGGTCTCGTGCGGGACCAGGCTCGGATCCGGGAGCTCGGCTTCCCGGTCTACGCACGGGGCGCCCGGCCCACGGACAGCCTGGGGCGCATCTCCATCAAGGAGCGTGACACCACCATCGAGGTGGCCGGCGTCAGCGTCGCGACCGGCGACCTTGTGGTCGCTGACGAAGATGGTGTGGCGGTGGTGCCGAAGGAAGCGATCGAAGAGGTCGCCACCCGCGCGATCGAGAAGGCGACCACGGAGAACCGAGCCCGACAGATGCTCGAGGATGGTGCGCTCCTGCGCGACGCGTGGGACCGCTTCAAGGTGTTGTGACCGACCTCGCCGGCATCTACGCCCCCATCTGCACGCCCTTCGATCCACGCGAAGAGCTCGACCTCGGAGGACTGCGTGCGAACCTCGCCCGCTACGCCGAGGCGGGCATCCATGGCCTGCTCGCGCTCGGCAGCAATGGTGAGAACCGCAGCCTCGACGAGGCCGAGCGCCTCGAGGTGCTGGACACGGTCGTTCGCCACAGGGGCGACGGCCAGGTCGTCATGGCCGGTGCGACGTACGACGCCCAGCGTCCGGCGGAGCGCTTCCTGGCCGCCGCCGCTGACCTCGGCGCCGACTGCGTCCTCGTCCTCGCTCCCGGCTACCACCGCAAGCAGATGACTGAGGACGTGCTCTATCGCTACTTCTCGACGCTCGCGGACGGATCTCCGCTCCCGATCGTGGTCTACAACGCTCCGGGCTTCAACGGCATCGTGCTCACGCCCGAGCTGGTCGGCAGGCTCTCCGAGCACGACAACATCATCGGCATGAAGGACAGCGCGTCGGACGGCATCGAGGCGTTCCTGGCGCTGCAGAGCGCGAGCTTCGCGGTGCTCGCGGGGTCTGCCAACTTCCTGTTCCGGGCCATGCTCGAAGGGTCGCCGGGCGGCACGGTGTCGCTGGCCAACTCGTTCCCGGCACTAGCGCTGCGACTGTACGAGCTGGGCCTGGCGCGCGAGACCGTGGAGGGGCCGGCCTACCAGGAGCGGGTGACCCGCATCAACCGCGCCATCTCGGGTGCCCACGGCGTGGCCGGCGTCAAGGCTGCCATGGACCTGGCCGGCTACGTGGGCGGGATCCTCGCCGGCCGTTGCTGCCACTCGGGGACGATGATCGCCACCGCCTGCAGGCCGCCCTGGAGGAAGAGGGGCTCCTCTGATGGGCGCGGACATCCTGGCCCTGGACGTCGGCACTTCCGGGCTCAAGGCCGGTGTCTTCGGGCCCGACCTCGACGAGCGCGCGGTCGTCAGCCGAAGCTACGAGATCCGCGTCTCAGCCGATGGCGAGGCAGACGTGTCGCCAGAGGCGTGGTGGGCCGCCATCGTCGATGCTTGCGCCGAGCTCTACCGGCATCTCGATGATGTCGGCGTCATCTCGTTGTCGGTGACCACGCCGGGACTCACCCCCATGGCCGCCGACGGCCGACCGCTCGGGCCGGCCATCCTCATGCTCGACGGTCGTGCTCATGAGCAGGCGGCAGCTATCCGCGAGGCCGTCGGCGAGGAGCGTTTCCTCGCAGAGGCCTGCAACCTGCCCGTGTCGGGCGGCTCCTCGCTCGCGAGCATCCTCTGGATCCGCGACCACCAGCCCGAGGTCTGGGATGCGGCCGCGATGTTCGGCCACACCAACACCTACGTGGCCAAGCGCCTCACCGGCGAGTGGGCCATCGACCCCTCGACGACATCGATCACCGGTCTGTACGCCACCGCCCGCAACGACCTTTCCTGGAACGATGACGTATTGGCGGCTGCCGGTATCGAACCGAGCCGACTGCCGAGGCTGATGCAGTCCTTCGATCCGGTCGGGCAGGTCCTTGCGAGCGCCGCCGAGGAGTTGGGAGTGCCCCGCGATGCCGTGGTCTTGTGTGGCGGCAATGACGCCTCGCTGGCAGCCTGGTCGGGCGGCCTGACCGAGCCCGGCGACGCCAACATCATCAGCGGCACGACTGACATCGCCAACGTCTGCACGGACCGGCCGGTCGCATCACGCGACTTCAACGTCCGCGCCCATGTGTTGCCCGGTCGCTGGCTGACGTTCTTCGTGCTCAACACCGGCGGCGCGGCCCTGGACTGGTTCTGGCGATCGTTCTGTCGCGAGATGAGCGCGGATGACTTCTATGGCGACTACCTGCCCGCGACACTGACATCCTTCCTGGCTGACGCCCACCTGGGCGCGCGAGATGACGGGCTGCCTCGATACATCCCCTATCTCTCGGGGAGCCGCTATGCCGTGGAGCCGCAGACCGCGTCGTACTCCGGCATCAGCCTGGGCACTTCCCGAGACGACCTGCTGCTGGGCATGGTCAAGGGCAATCTGCGCTACCTCGGCGATCATCTTGCGCACGTGCAGACGTTGATCCGGGTGAACCAGCGGGTCGGGATCTCCGGAGGAGCAGCCCGGATAGAAGGCATGCTCGCCGCGCGCCGCCGCTGGACAGGCGACTTCGACTATTCCTTCCAGGACCAGTCGTCGCTCCTGGGCGCGGCCATGCTCGGGCGTGTCTATCAAGGCGGCGCGATGTGAGCGACGAGAGGAGCGACTGAGACCGATGGCAGCGACGAGAACGATGGTGGCCGAGGCCATGCAGAACGGCTATGCCGTGCCCGCGATCAACATCGTCAACCAGTTGACGATGGAGGCGGTGCTGGCCGCGGCGCAGGAGCTGCGCAGCCCGATGATCGTGCAGACCTCCGTCAAGACCGTCCGCTCCCTCGGGCTCCCGATCCTGAAGGCCATGTGGGACTCGACCTCCGCAACGGTCGACGTCCCCGTCGCGCTCCACCTCGACCACTGCCCAGACCGAGAGGTCATCAGCGCCTGCCTCGCCGCTGGCTGGGACTCGGTGCTCTTCGACGCCCACGAGCTGTCGGTCGAGGAGAACGAGCGCCAGTGCATCGAGGTCGTGGCCGAGGCACGACGGTACGGCGCGGACGTCGAGGGTGAGATCGAGGGCATCACCGGCGTCGAGGACGGCATCGGCAGCGATGATGAGGGTCCTACCCAGGCGCTCGACGTCGCAGTCGGCTTCATCGAGCGCACGGGTGTCGACATCTTCGCGCCCGCCATCGGCAATGCCCACGGGATGTACGCGGCCCGCCCTCGACTCGACCATCAACGCATCAGCGACCTCGTCGAGGCCAGCGGGATCCCCATGGCCCTGCACGGCGGCACCGGGCTCTCCCCCGACCAGTTCAGCGATCTCATCGCCCGAGGCTGCGCCAAGGTCAACGTCTCGACGGCCTTGAAGATCGCCTTCATGGAAGCCAACCGCGCCTATCTGGCCGAGCACCCTGACGCTGCCGACCCGCCGGCGCTCTTCGCCCACGTGCGCGAGGCGGTGATGGAGATGGCCCGTACCCACATCCGCCTCTTCGGCGCCGTGGGCAAGGCATGACCGCGCTCATCTTCGACTGCGACGGGGTCCTCGCCGACACGGAACGATACGGACATCTGCCAGCGTTCAACCAGACGTTCGCCGAGTTCGGGCTGCCGGTGCGCTGGTCGGAGGAGGACTACGCGGTGGCCCTGCGCATCGGCGGCGGCAAGGAGCGCATGGCCTCGCTGCTCACGCCCGCGTTCGTGGCCGAGGCCGGCCTGCCCACCGACCCCGAGGGCCAGGCAGCGGCGGTCGCGAAGTGGCACGGGCGCAAGACCGAGCTGTACGTCGACATGGTGCGAGCCGGAGCCCTGCCGGCGCGGCCGGGCATCGCGCGCATCGTGGCTGAGTCGCGTGCGGCCGGCTGGCAGCTGGCGGTGTGCTCGACCTCGGCCGAGCCGTCGGTGCGGGCCATCCTCGAGGACGCGGTCGGTGCCGAGGCCGCCGCTGCCTTCCTCGTGCTGGCCGGCGATGTCGTGCCCCGCAAGAAGCCGGCGCCCGACATCTACCTGTTGGCACTCGAGCGGCTCGGTGTCGCGCCGGCCGAGTGCATCGTGATCGAGGACTCGCGCAATGGCTTGCTCGCGGCGGTCGCCGCCGGCCTCACGACCGTGGTGACGGTCAACGGCTATACCCGCGACGAGGGCTTCAGCGAGGCAGCACTGGTGGTCTCGTCGCTGGGCGATCCCGAGAGCGAGCCCATCGAGGTCCTCGCGGACCGGGCCGATGTGCGGCCGGGCATGCATGCTCGGATAGACGAGGACGCGACGCCAGAGCTTCTTGGCGAGCGTCTGGTCAGGGCGTGGATCGACCGAGCAGATCACCGATCCGTGGCTGGCCGAGGGTTTCGCGACCTGGCTCTCGACCCTCGCTCTCGCCGATATGACCTGCGGGGACGCCACGGATCATCCAGGACCCGACGCTCCCGACCTTGACGCCTGGATCGAGCGGGAGCGCAGAGGCCATGCCGCTCGTGGACTGGCAGTGGGTCACGGCCTGCCGACTCGTGGAGGCCGGTGCGGCTGTCATCGGCGACGAGGCCATGGTCGAGCTCATCGCGGACCTCATCGACGCCCCTGTGCCGGTGGGTACGAGCCATTGGCTCGCGGGTACTCTCACGTGACATGTCCGACGGCCTCGACTCGCTCGTGGCAGCCCTTGACGCGGCGAGAGTCGATCACTAGGTGGCCGTTCGGCGCGACGGCAGCTGATCCTGCGGGGCCCCGGACCCGGCGGATTCACTGCGCCCGGACGATGTCGTGGTCGGGACCGTCGAAGCCCCGAGTGCCTTCTGGGGCGAGCTGTTCTCGACGGCTGCCCGCGCCCGTGGCGCGGTCGGTGTCGTAGTCGACGGTCTCGTGCGGGACCAGGCTCGGATCAGGGAGCTCGGCTTCCCGGTCTACGCACGGGGCGCCCGGCCCACCGACAGCCTGGGGCGCATCTCCATCAAGGAGCGTGACACCACCATCGAGGTCGCCGGCGTCAGCGTCGCCACCGGCGACCTTGTGGTCGCCGACCTGGACGGCGTGGCGGTGGTGCCGAAGGAAGCGATCGAGGAGGTCGCCACGCGCGCGATCGAGAAGGCGACCACGGAGAACCGAGCCCGACAGATGCTCGAGGATGGTGCGTTCCTGCGCGACGCGTGGGACCGCTTCAAGGTGTTGTGACCGACCTCGCCGGCATCTTCGCTCCCATCTGCACACCGTTCGACTCGAGGGAAGAGCTCGACCTTGGCGGCATGCGTGCGAACCTCGCCCGCTACGCCGAGGCGGGCATCCACGGTCTGCTCGCGCTTGGCAGCAATGGTGAGAACCGCAGCCTCGACGAGGCCGAGCGCCTCGAGGTGTTGGACACGGTCGTTCGCCACAGGGGCGTCGGTCAGGTCGTCATGGCCGGTGCGACGTACGACGCTCAGCGTCCGGCGGAGCGCTTCCTGGCCGCCGCCGCTGACCTCGGCGCCGACTGCGCCCTCGTCCTCGCTCCTGGCTATCACCGCACGCAGATGACCGAGGACGTCCTCTATCGCTACTTCTCGACGCTCGCGGACGGATCTCCGCTGCCGATCCTGGTCTACAACGCCCCGGGCTTCAACGGCATCGTGCTCACGCCCGAGCTGGTCGGCCGGCTCGCCGGGCACGACAACATCATCGGCATGAAGGACAGCGCATCGGCGGGCATCGAGGCGTTCCTGCCGCTACAGGACGCGAACTTCGCGGTGCTCGCCGGTTCGGCCAACTTCCTGTTCCGGGCCATGCTCGAAGGGTCGCCGGGCGGCACGGTGTCGCTGGCTGACTCGTTCCCGGCAGTGGCGCTGCGACTGTACGAGCTGGGCCTGGCTCGTGACGACCGTGGATGGGCCTGCGTATCAAGAGCGGGTGTCCCGCATCAACCGCGCCATCTCGGGTGCCCACGGCGTGGCTGGCGTCAAGGCTGCCATGGACCTGGCTGGCTACGTGGGCGGCGATCCCTCGCCGGCCCCTACTGCCACTTGGGGAGGATGAACGCGATCGGTTGCGGGCCGCGTTGGAAGAAGAGGGGCTCCTGCTGATGGGTGCGGACATCCTGGCGCTGGACGTCGGCACTTCCGGGCTCAAGGCCGGTGTCTTCGGGCCCGACCTCGACGAGCGCGTGGTCGTCAGCCGAAGCTACGAGATCCGCGTGTCGGCCGACGGCGGGGCGGATGTGTCACCTGAGGCGTGGTGGGCCGCTATCGTCGATGCCTGCGCCGAGATCCGTCCGCATCTCGACGACGTCAACGTCATCGCCCTGTCGGTGACCACGCCCGGACTGACGCCGATGGCTGCCGACGGTCGAGCCCTCGGGCCGGCCATCCTGATGCTCGATGGTCGCGCCCATGAGCAGGCGGCACGCATCCGGGCGGCCGTGGGCGAGGAGCGCTTCCTCGCGGAGGCCTGCAACCTGCCCGTGTCTGGCGGCTCCTCGCTCGCGAGCATCCTCTGGATCCGCGACCACCAGCCCGAGGTCTGGGCTGCGGCCGCGATGTTCGGGCACACCAACACGTACGTGGCCAAGCGTCTCACCGGCGAGTGGGCCATCGACCCCTCGACGACATCGATCACCGGTCTGTATGCCACCGCCCGCAACGACCTCTCATGGAACGACGACGTACTGGATGCCGCCGGTATCGAAGCGAGCCGACTGCCGAGGCTGATGCAGTCATTCGATCCGGTCGGGCAGATCCTCGCGGGCGCCGCCGAGGAGCTGGGCGTGCCCCCGGATGCCGTGGTCCTGTGCGGCGGCAACGACGCCTCGCTGGCGGCCTGGTCGGGCGGCCTGACCGAGCCCGGCGACGCCAACATCATCAGCGGCACCACGGACATCGCCAACGTCTGCACCGATCGGCCGGTCGCGTCGCGCGACTTCAACGTCCGCGCTCATGTCTTGCCCGGCCGCTGGCTCACGTTCTTCGTGCTCAACACCGGCGGCGCGGCCCTCGACTGGTTCTGGCGGTCGTTCTGTCGCGAGATGAGCGCCGATGACTTCTATGGCGACTACCTGCCCACGACCCTGGCTTCCTTCCTGGACGACCCTGACCTGGACGTGCGAGATGCCGGGCTACCCCGCTACGTCCCGTACCTGTCGGGGAGTCGCTATGCCGTGGAGCCGCTGACAGCGTCGTTCTCCGGCATCAGCCTGGGCACCTCCCGAGACGACCTGCTGCTCGGATTGGTCCGAGGCAATCTGCGCTATCTCGGCGAACATCTGGAGCACGTGCAGACGTTGATCGAGGTGAACCACCGGGTCGGGATCAGCGGGGGAGCGGCCCGGATCGAGGGCATGCTCGCCGCGCGCCGCCGCTGGACGGGCGACTTCGACTACGTCTTCCAGGACCAGTCGTCGCTCCTGGGCGCGGCCATGCTCGGGCGCGTCTATCAAGACGGCGCAACGTAGGTAGCACGAGGAGCGACCGAGACCGATGGCAGCGACGAAGACGATGGTGGCCGAGGCCATGAAGGGCGGGTATGCCGTGCCCGCGATCAACGTCGTCAACCAGTTGACGATGGAGGCGGTGCTGGCGGCAGCGCAGGAGGCGCGCAGCCCCATGATCGTGCAGACCTCGGTCAAGACCGTCCGCTCCATCGGGCTCCCGGTCCTGAAGGCCATGTGGGACACGACCTCCACGACCGTCGACGTCCCCGTCGCGCTCCACCTCGACCACTGCCCCGACCGCGAGGTCATCAGCGCCTGCCTCGCTGCCGGCTGGGACTCGGTGCTCTTCGACGCCCACGAGCTGTCGGTCGAGGAGAACGAGCGCCAATGCATCGAGGTCGTGGCCGAGGCGCGACGGTACGGCGCCGACGTCGAGGGTGAGATCGAAGGTATCCGCGGCGTCGAGGACGGCATCGGCTCCGACGACGAGGGCCCCATCCAGACGCTCGGCGTCGCGGTCGGCTTCATCGAGCGCACGGGTGTCGACATCTTCGCGCCCGCCATCGGCAATGCCCACGGCATGTACGCGGCACAGCCGACGCTCGACCACCAGCGCATCAGCGACCTCGTGGAGGCCACCGGTATCCCCATGGCGCTCCATGGGGGCACGGGCCTGTCCCCCGACCAGTTCAGCGACCTTATCACCCGTGGCTGCGCGAAGGTGAACGTCTCGACGGCGCTGAAGATCGCCTTCATGGAGGCCAGCCGCGCCTATCTGACCGAGCACCCTGACGCGGCCGACCCGCCGGCGCTCTTCAGCTTCGTGCGCGATGCGGTGATGGACATGGCCCGTACCCACATCCGTCTCTTCGGTGCCGAGGGCAAGGCATGACCGCACTCATCTTCGACTGCGACGGCGTCCTCGCTGACACCGAACGATACGGGCACCTGCCGGCGTTCAATCAGACCTTCCGTGAGTTCGGCCTGCCCGTGCAGTGGACCGAGGAGGAGTACGGGGCGGCCCTCCGCATCGGCGGTGGCAAGGAGCGCATGGCCTCGCTGCTCACGCCCGCGTTCGTGGCCGAGGCCGGTCTGCCGACCGATGCGGAGGGCCAGGCGGCAGAAGTGGCGAAGTGGCACCAGCGCAAGACCCAGTTGTATGTCGAGATGGTCAGGGCCGGCGAGCTGCCGCCGCGTCCGGGCATCGCCCGCATCGTGGCCGAGGCGCGCGCCGTCGGGCTGGCAGCTGGCGGTCTGCTCGACCTCGGCCGAGCCGTCGGTGCGGGCCATCCTCGAGAACGCCGTCGGGGCCGAGGCAGCAGCCGGGTTCCTCGATCCTCGCCGGCGACGTGGTACCGGCCAAGAAGCCGGCCCCCGACATCTACCTGCTGGCACTCGAGCGGCTCGGTGTCGCACCGACCGAGTGCGTCGTCGTCGAGGACTCGCGCAACGGGCTGCTGGCGGCCACCGCAGCCAGTTTGGCCACGGTCGTCACCGTCAACGGCTATACCCGCGACGAGGACTTCAGCGAAGCCGCCCTGGTGGTCTCGTCGCTGGGCGATCCCGACAGTGAGCCCATCGAGGTCCTGGCGGACCGGGCCGATGTGCGGCCGGGTGCGTTCATCGTGCTGTCCGACCTCCATGCGTGCGTCGGCCATGTCTAGAATCAACGCACCCCTCGATCTCGAGTCCACCTCGCAGCCATCGACAGGAGCTCCCGCCATGACCGAACCAGTTCTTCAGCGACGTACCGGGTCGGATCCCCTTCGCCGGGCTCGCGTCCAACGACCCCCTCGCCTTCAAGGTGTATGAGCCCGATCGCATGGTCCTGGGCAAGCGCATGGAGGAGCACCTGCGCATCGGCGTCTGCCTGTGGCACTCGTTCGCCTGGGACGGGCGGGACATGTTCGGCGTGGGGACGCTCGACCGGCCCTGGCTGGACCCGGCCATGGACCCCATGGACGCGGCCCGGCTGAAGATGTCGGTGGCCTTCGAGTTCCTCGAGAAGCTGGGCATGCCCTACTACTGCTTCCACGATATCGACGTGGCACCGGAGGGGGCCACCTTCCGCAGAGTTCCAGTCCAACCTCGACGCGCTCGTCGAGGACGCCCTGGGCTACCAGGAGCGGACCGGCGTGCAGCTGCTGTGGGGCACGGCCAACCTCTTCACCAACCCGCGCTACCAGGGCGGGGCCTCCACCAATCCCGATCCGGAGGTCTTCGCCTACGCCGCGGCCCAGGTCCGCAACATGCTCGAGGTCACGCAGCGCCTCGGCGGCACGAACTACGTGCTGTGGGGTGGCCGTGAGGGCTACGACTCGCTGCTCAACACGGACCTCCGACGCGAAGGCGAGCAGCTGGCCCGCTTCCTGCACCTCGTGGCCGAGCACAAGGCCAAGATCGGCTTCGAGGGCATGCTCCTCATCGAGCCCAAGCCGCAGGAGCCGACCAAGCACCAGTACGACTACGACTCGGCCACGGTCCACGGCTTCCTCGCGCGTCACGGGCTCGAGGACGAGTACAAGCTCAACATCGAGGCCAACCACGCCACGCTCGCCGGCCACAGCTTCCACCACGAGATCGCCTACGCCGTGGCCAACGGCATGTTCGGCTCGGTCGACGCCAATCGCGGCGATCCCCAGATCGGCTGGGACACCGACCAGTTCCCCAACTCGGTCGATGACCTGGTCATGCCCATGTACGAGATCCTCAAGGGTGGCGGGTTCGCCCGCTGGCGGCGGCTTCAACTTCGACGCCAAGCTTCGACGCCAGAGCAGCGACCGCACGGACCTGTTCTACGCTCACATCGGCGGCATCGACACCCTGGCACAGGCGTTGCTCGTGGCTGCGGACATGATCGAGGACGGCGAGCTGGCCGCGATGGTCGAGCAGCGATACGCCGGCTGGTCCGGCGAGCTCGGCTCCGCCATCATGTCCGGCCAGCTGTCGCTGGCCGAACTCGGTGACCGGGTCGCGGCCGGGGAGATCACGCCCAGCCCGGTGAGCGGGCACCAGGAGCTGTACGAGAACGTCGTCAACCGGCACGCCTGGCGCGCGGACAGCTCCTCCTAGACCCAGTAGGGCCTCCTCGCGAAGAGCGAGCGGCGCCGGCCCGAGGGGCCGACGCCGCGAGGAGGAGGACTGCTATCGCGGGGACGCGGCCCCGATGATGCGATCTAGGCCAGCAGCGCCTGCGCCACGATTGGCCGCGGTGGCGGCATCCTTGGCGAAGCCGTCGGCCCCGATCTCGGCCGCGAACTCGTCGGTCACGGGGGCCCCGCCCACGAGGATCTTGGCCCCCGGGTCGGCGGCCCGCACGGCCTCGACCGCGGCCTTCATGCCCACCATCGTGGTGGTCAGCAGGGCGCTGATGCCGACGATGTCGGCGCCGTGCTCCACCGCCGCCTCGGCGAAGGCCTCGGGGCTGACGTTGGTGCCGAGGTCGACGATCTCGAAGTTGGCGCCTTTGAGCATCATGCCCACGAGGTTCTTGCCGATGTCGTGGAGGTCGCCCTGCACGGTGCCGATGACGGCGGTGTGCTCGGGCCGGATGCCGCCCGCCGCGAGCAGCGGCTCGATGAGCACGGTGGCCTCCTTCATGGCGTGCGCGGCGATGAGCATCTCGGGCACGTAGACGCCCTCGTTGCAGGCGAACTTGCGGCCCACCTCGGTCATGGCCACGGTCATGGCGTCGAGGATGACCTTGGGCCCGACGCCCTCGTCGATGGCGGCCTGGGTCAGCTTCACGGCGCCGGCACGGTCGCCGGCCTCGACGGCGGCGGTCAGGGCAGCTAGGTCGGCCATGGGTGGTGCTCCTCTCTGGTGGTGGGCTGCAGCGGAACGGTTGGTCAGGTTCGTGTCGGTCTTCGCATCAAGCCGCCGGTACGACCGACGGAGTTGGCCTAGGTCGGGTACCTCCCGTGCTCCTGCACGGTCTCATACAGGGCGATGAGGTTCTCGATCGGCGTTTCGGGCAACACGTAGTCGTGGCTGGGTGAGGCGACATAGCCCCCTCCGGGCATCATGACATCCAGGACCTCGCGCGTCTTGGTCCTCACCAGGTCGGGCGTGCCCTGGATCAGGACGAACTGGGTATCGATGCAGCCGTTCATCAGGATCTTGTCGCCGAACGCGGCCTTGAGCTCCGCCGGCTCCATACCCCTCGCCGATGGCTGCAGCGCCTGCAGGCCATCGAGGCCGGACTCGATCATCGCGGGGATGAGGGGCGCGAAGCCGCCGCAGCAGTGCATCATCACCTTGAGCCCGTAGTCGTGGCCCAGGTCCGCGAGGCGTTTCAGGTGCGGCGCGAAGAAGCGTCGGAACGTGGCCTCGCTCATCAGCGGCCCGTTCATGCCGCCGAAGTCGTTGCCGATGAAGAAGATGTCGATGAGGTCGGCCGCGGCGTCGAAGATGCGCTGGCTGACCCCGAAGTAGTAGTCCACGATGTGCTCGAGCAGGGCATCGACCAGCTCGGGTTGCTCGTACATGCTGACGAGCAGCTCCTCCATGTCGAGCAGGTCGATGGCGTCGTGCCAGAACGGGGACCAGTCGCCTCCCAGGATCGCGTACTCCCCCTGCCAGGCTTCGATCTCGCTCCTGATGCCGGCCGCACTCATCCAGGCTGGATCGGGCCAGGGATAGTCGTGCACGTCACTCGAGCGTGGCGCCAGCCAAGGGGTGACTTCGGGGCATGCCCCAACCGTAGCCGTGGCGTTCCACCCCGAACGGCGACCGATACGTGGAGCCAGGGGCCAGGTTCGCATCGGGGCCGTGCTCGATGGGGCCCGCATAGGTCGCGTGCACGCGCCGGAAGTCGTCTCCGAGGAAGACCGAGAGCGCTTCGTCGCTCGCCAGGCCCAAGTGGTCGATCATGGCCTCCCTGGTCTCGGGGGCAGCACCGAACCAGGCCGGCACGCGGTCTGGCTCCTCGAAGGCGAAGGCCGCCAACACGCGGTCCCTCGATGTCATGGAGCTGTGGCCGGGCATCGGTTCCTCCTTGCTACGCGGACCCGTGCGTGGCCCACGTCCCTCGCGGGCCGCTAGAACAGTCCCACCGGCTTGCCGTACTCGTCGATGTCGACGTTGTTCCCGGCGGGCTGGCTGGGCAGGCCGGGCATGGTGCGCATGTCGCCCGCGAGCGGGTAGATGAAGCCCGCTCCCGCGGCGAGCTTCACGTCGCGGATGGGGACGCGGAAGCCGCTCGGGCGGCCGAGCAGCTTGGGGTCGTGTGAGATGGACAGGTGCGTCTTGGCCATGCACACCGGCAGGTGGCTGTAGCCGAGGCGGTCGTACTCGGCGAGGGCCTTGGCCGCGGCCGGCGCGATAGTCCACGCCGTCGGCGCCGTAGACCTTGACCGCGATGGTCTCGATCTTGTCGGGCAACGACATCTCGTCGGGGTAGAGCAGCCGGAAGTCGCTCTCTTCGTCGCAGGCGTCCCAGACGGCGGCGGCCAGCGCCTCCGCATCCGGCACCGCCATCGGCCCAGTGCGTGGTCACCACGGCGTCACGCGCGCCGGCCGCCAGGGCCACCTCGCGGATGGCCTCGAACTCGGACTCGGCGTCGCCGGGGAAGGCGTTGGTGGCCACCACCACCGGCACGCCGTACTGGCGCACCATCTCGATGTGCGCCGCGAGGTTCTCGCCACCGACGCGCACCGCCTCGGGGTTCTCCTCGAGGAGCGCCGGGTCGAGCGGCTTGCCGGCCACGATGGTCCCGACACCGCCGTGCATCTTGAGCGCCCGGACCGTGGCCACCACGACCGCACAGTCGGGCGCCATGCCCGAGGCCCGGCACTTGATGTCGAAGAACTTCTGTGCCCCCATGTCCGCGCCGAAGCCGGCCTCGGTGACGACGATGTCGACTGGTGGCGAGCGCCACGCGGTCGGCCAGGATGGAGCTGTTGCCGTGGGCGATGTTGGCGAAGGGGCCAGCGTGCACGAACGCCGGCCCGCCCTCGAGCGTCTGCAGCAGGTTGGGCTTGATGGCGTCGAGCAGCAGCACGGTCATGGCACCGGCCACCTGCAGGTCTTCCGCGGTCACGGCCTTCGCCCGAGCGATCGGTGGCCATGACGATCCGGCCCAGGCGTGCGCGCAGGTCGAAGACGTCGGTCGCGAGCGCGAGGATGGCCATGACCTCGCTGGCCACGGTGATGACGAACTCGCTCTCGCGGGGCACACCGTTGAGCCGACCGCCCAGGCCGATGTTGACGTTGCGCAGGGCCCGGTCGCTGATGTCCACGACCCGCGGCCAGCGGATGGAGAAGGGGTCGATGTCGAGCGGGTTGCCGTGATGGAGGCTGTTGTCCAGGAACGCGCTCGCGAGGTTGTGCGCGGCACCGATGGCGTGCACGTCACCGGTGAGATGGAGGTTGAAGTCCTCCATGGGGATGACCTGGCTGTAGCCGCCGCCGGCCGCGCCGCCCTTGATGCCGAAGACCGGACCGAGGGATGGCTGACGGATGGCCACGGCGGCTCGATGGCCGATGCGGTTGAGCCCCTGCACCACGCCCACGGTGGTGGTCGTCTTGCCCTCGCCGAGCGGCGTCGGCGTGATGGCGGTCATGACCACGTACTTGCCGCGCGGGTTCTCACGCTCCACGCGCTCGAGGCCCTCGAGCGTGACCTTGGCCTTGGTGACGCCGTAGCGTTCGATCTCGTCTGGCCGCAGGCCGAGCTCGGCGGCGATGTCGTCGATGGGGCGGGGGGTGACCGAGCGTGCGATGTCGAGGTCGGTCATGGCGGTCATCGTATTCGTCTCCTGCGGCTCGGGGTGGCTAGGCGGTGCGGACGGACGGCGCGCCCACGGCGACCTGGCGGGTGGCCTGGTCGCGCGCGGCACGCATGAGATGGGTGAGCAGGATGGCGTTGGTCAGCGGGCCGACGCCGCCGGGCACGGGCGTGATGGCCGAGGCCACCTCGACAGCTGATTCGAAGTCGACGTCCCCGACGAGCGTGTCGCCGACGACGTTGATGCCCACGTCCACGACCACGGCGCCGGGCTTGAGCATGTCGCCGGTCACCAGCCGTGGGCGGCCCACGGCCACGACCACCACGTCCGCCTGCCGCAGGACGGCCGCGAGGTCGGGCGTGCGCGAGTGGCACATGGTCACGGTCGCGTGCTCGCGCAGGAGCAGCTGCGCGGCCGGCTTGCCGATGACGTTGGAGCGACCCACCACCGCGGCGTGCTTCCCGGCCAGCTCCACGCCCGAGCGCTTGAGCAGCTCCACCGAGGCGTGAGCCGTGGCGGGCAGGTAGCCCTCGTAGCCGAGCGCCAGCAGGCCCGCGTTCAGGGGATGGATGCCGTCGATGTCCTTGCGCGGGTCGAGCGTGTCGAGCACGATGCGCAGCGGGATACGCTCGGGGAGCGGCTGCTGGACGATGATGCCGGCGACCTCGCGCTCGGCCCCGAGGGCGCCGATGGCGCGGGCCAGCTCCTTCTCGGTACAGTCCCCCTCGAGCTCCACCAAGCCGTCCGCTCGATGCCGACCTTGCGGCAGCCCGCGACGATGCGCTCGAGGTAGACCATCGAGGGCGCATCGGCACCGGCCACCACCACGGCCAGCTCCGGGGTGTAGCCGAACTGGTCCTTGAAGGCCGCCACGTCCGCGGCCACACCTTCACGGATCTCAGCGGCGACCGGTCCCCCCTTGAGCAGCTCGGCGGTCATCGCTGTCCTCCCTGCGCGCCCCGGCTACGACAGCTTGCCGGCGCGGAACGCCTCGATGAAGCCCATGCCGTAGGCGTCTTCGCCGGTCAGCATGGCCCTGGCCAGGACGTAGGCCTCCGATTCGCGGTCGGGGTTCAGCGCCGCGGCCACGTCCGCGACCGGGTCGATGATGCCACTGTCCTGGCCGGCTTCGACGCAGAGGTCGAGGAAGACGTCGCTGATGATGCGCCGGGCCGGCAGGCCGAAGCTGATGTTGCTCACGCCGCCGGTGATGTGGACCTCGTCGCCGAAGCGCTCGCGGATGGTGCTGACGGCATCGAGATAGGCCTGGCCGGCCATGGGGTCGACGCCGATGGGGATGACCAGCGGGTCCACGTGCAGCGAGGTCTCCGGCAGGCCCAGCTCGAGGGCCATGCCGATGATCTGCTCGGCCCGCTCGACGCGATCCTGCGTGCCCGAGGGCATCGACGCGCCGGTGCACGAGAGCACGACCGGCGTGCCGCGCTCCTTGACCAGCTCCAGCACCTCCGGTCGCTCGGTGGAGGCGGAGTTGACCATCGGCGTGGCGCCAGCGGCCCAGCCGGGATCGACCGCGTCGAGGCCGGCTTCGAGCACCGCGGCGTCGGAAGAGTCGATCGACAGGGGCACGCTCGAGGCGGGACCGACCGCGGCCACCAGCCACTGCATGGCCTCGAGCCGGCCGTCGACCTCGGAGCTGATCTCGTCCACGTTGAGGTCGAGGTAGTCGGCGCCACCGGCGATCTGCCGCTCGGCCATCCAGGCCACGTAGCGGGCGGCGGCATCCGCCTGCCTCGCCGCCGGCGAGGCCCTGGCGCACCGCGGCCATGACGTGCTTGATGCGCTCGCTCGTCGTGAACTCCTTCGACTCGAGGATGGAGTCGGGGAGGGGGACCCACGACTCACCGTCCCCGTCCGGGAAGCGGATACCGGGCCGGCCGTCGGGGGCCACGCCGCCACGGACACCCTCGCGCTTGACGATGCGGCTGCAGTGGATGTTCTCGCCGATGATGATGAACTCGGTGCCGCCGACGGCCTGCTTCACGCTTGCTCTCCTTGCTTGTCTCGGGCGTAGTGGTCGCGCCCCAGGAACGTGTTGGCCCAGGCGCTGGTGCCGCGCAGGGCGTTGTCGCCGATGACGGGTGCGCGATCGAGCATGGTCATGGCCTCGCCGTAGGGGCGCAGCCGGTCGTAGGCGACCGACCAGACACAGGGCTTGCCGGGCACCTCGCATTCGCCGTCGATGGAGCCGCCACAGGGGCCGTTGCGCTGGTTCTTGGCGCAGGCACCCTCGGGGCACTGGTAGGCGATGTCGGGCAGCGAGCAGTCACCGCAGTCCTGGCAGTCGAACATGGGGATCTTGACCGCCTGCTCGAGGACGTGAGCGGGCCACATCAGGTGGGCCGACTCCAGGGCACCGTAGAAGCGCCGCCCGAGCGCGAAGCCCCTCGACTCGGGCTCGAAGGCGACGTCATGGACGAGGCGGTTGAAGCGGTACCCCAGCGGCACGCGCTTGGTCCGGGTCGGTGGCGTGGGCACGGCCGAGGCCAGCTGCGGCAGGTCGCCCTGCTGGTACAGGCGGTGGGGGTCGGCCTCGGGGTAGTGGATGTCGGGCAGCAAGGCCGCCAGTCGGACTGGAACTCGTCAGCCATGCCCAGGACCTTGTCGATCTCGGCAGTGTTGCGCTGGCCCGCGATGTAGGCGCCGGCGAAGCCCATGCCCCGCACCACGGCCACTTGCTTGGCCGCGAACTCGAGGAAGGCGGCTCGGCCCTTGTCGTCGGCCGCGGCCTGCTTCTGGGCCCAGGCCAGCTGTGCCTCGTTGAGGCGGATGCCCGGGACACCGTCGCGATCGAAGACCGAGGCCACGCCCTTGGAGAGGATGTACACCGAAGCCATCAGCGGGATGGGCTGCAGCTGCTCGGCGTTCCACTGCAGCAGCTCCGACCACGAGCGGGTGTCGTAGCCGACCTGCGTGATGGCCACGTCAGCACCGGCGCGGATCTTGAGTGCCAGCTTGAGGTACTGCGGGACCAGGTCCGACTCGAGGGCCTTGAAGGGATTGATCGCGCAGCCGATGGTGAAGCTCGGTCCGTACCGGCCGGCGTCGCGCAGCATCGAGATGAGCCCCACCGAGTCGATGTCGAAGACCGCGCGCGAGCGGCCGCCGAAGCCCTCCTTGGGATAGTCACCCGAGAGCGCCAGCGTGTTGGTCAGGCCTTCGCTCGCGAGGCCGTAGACGGTGGACTGGAGGGCCGCTCGGCTGCGATCGCGGCAGGCCAGGTGGACGACGCACTCGCCGCCCATGCCCTGGATGGCCTGGCCGAGGGTGAGCGGGCCGAGGCGCACGAAGCCGCCGGCGTTGTCGGTGACGGTGAGGGCGGTGACGCGCTCGTCGACGGTCAGCTCGCGAGCGGTCTCGCGGTGGCGCTCGCCGGCGTCGTCCTGCAGCGGGCCGGCCCAGGGCACCAGCTCCACGAGCGTGGTGCTGCCGTCGTTGCGTGCGAGAGATTCCGCGAATGCGCTCATCGACCCTTCAGTCCTCCACGAGCCTGTCGGCCCGACTCGCACGGTAGTGTCCACGCGACCCTCAGTCAACCGGTTGACCAGCAAAGGTGCCACTTGGCAGGGTGGAGATCCGACCAGCGGACTGATCGGGGCGGGAAGGGCCAGCAGCGACGAGCCAGCGCGGCCGTTCCTCAGCGGTACTCGTCGACCGCTTCGTACATGGCCTCGATGTTCTCGGGTGGGATGTCCGGGAGCATGTTGTGGGCGGTGGCGAAGACGAATCCACCACCCGGCGCCAGCGCCTCGATGTTGCGCCGGACGTGGTCGCGCACCTCATCGGGCGTGCCCCGGGGCAGCACCTTCCGCGTGTCGGCACCGCCGCCCCAGAAGGTGATGTCATCGCCGAAGGCCCGCTTGAGCTTCTCGGGCTCCATGTCGCGGGCGCTGATCTGCACCGGGTTGAGGATGTCCACGCCGGTCTCGATGATGTCCGGCAGCAGGTCATAGAGCGACCCGCAGCTGTGCAGGAACGTCTTCATCGAGCTGCGCTCGTGGACGTAGGCATTGAGGGCGGCATGGCGTGGCTTGAAGATGGCGCGGTAGGTGTCGGGCGACATCAGGGGACCGTTGTCCATGCCCAGGTCATCGCCGAAGCGCACGATGTCGACCAGGTCGCCGACCGACTCGATGACGTGGTCGAGCGTTTCGAAGTGCACCTCCAGCAGCGCGTCGAGCAGGCGCTCCACGTTGGCCTGATCGACCACCAGGTCCATGAGGAAGTTGTCGATGCGGCGCAGGAACGTGCCCCACTCGAAGAGGTTGCAGCCGACCACCACCATCAGTGCCCGGTCGGTCGACGCACGCAGCGCCATCGTCCGGGTTCGCAGCGTCTCCCAGAATCCCTCGTCGCCGGCGTGATCCCAGGGGCTGTGGACGAGCCCCGACCAGAGCACCAGCGGCATGACCCGGGGCAGGTCCGTGAGGTCGTCGGGATAGCCATCGAGGTAGGGGAAGTAGGTCTGGTCGAAGAAGGCGGCACCCTTGGGCATGGCCGCGATGCGCAGTCCCTCGTCGGTGAAGGCCTCGAGGGCGCCGTCCGGCTGCAGCACCGGGTCGAACCAGACGGGGATCTCGGTGGCGACGCCGCTGGGCAGTGTCAGCGGCTTCCAGTCGGCGTCGTCGGCGTCGAACGTGCGGCCGATGTCCACCGCGTCGATGCGCAAGCGGTCGAGCAGCTCGTCCGACGGTTGGGCCAGCTGCTGCACGACGTCGTACACGCGCGTGCGCTGGTCGGCGGTTCCGAGGTGCCTGACCAGGTTGGCATGGGCGACCGCGGAGATGCCCGAGCTGGGGTTGGAGCCGAGGTCGACCGCCAGCCGGTCCGGCTCACGATGCTCGATCGTCGCGAGGACGCGCTCGCGCGCGGTCATCGCTGTTCCCGGTTCGGCCATGTCTCGCTCCTCCATCGTTCATGCGGTCCCGTCGTCCGGCGATAGCAGCCAGGGTCCGCTCCCGGCCTGCTCAGGGTTTGATCAGCCCATCCAGGCACCGCCGGTCACGTTCACGATGGCCCCGGTCATGAAGCTGGCATGGTTGGAGGCGAGGAAGACCGCGACCGCTGCCACCTCGGCTGGATCGGCTTGGCGGCCGAGTGGCGTGCTCTCGACGAACGCCTGCGTTGCTGGCGTAAATCCGGCACGCTGCATGGGTGTGTCGACGATGCCGGGTGCGATGCTATTCACGCGGATGCCGTGGGGGCCGAAGTGCCGCGCCATCGCATACGTGAGCGAGATGATGCCGCCCTTGGATGACGCGTACGCCGGTGCCGAGCTGGGACCGCCGGTCGTTCCCGAGAGTGAGCTGAAGGTGCAGATGCTGCCGTCCGCCCCGGTCTGACGCATATGCTCTCCGGCGACTCGCGCCAGGAAGAAGGTGGACTTCAGGTTCGTGTCGAGCTGCCAGTCCCAGGCTGCCTCGCTCACGTCCTCGAAGGGCTCGCGCTTGAACACGCCCGCCGCGAGCACGACGGCACGGACATCACCCAGGTTCGTCGCTGCAGCCTCGACCAGGTCAGCGTGGGCCCCCAGATCGTTCACATCGACGCTCACGGCCTGGTGCGGCCCTCCAGGTAGTGAGTCGACCACGGCGCATACGTCGACGCGCTTCAAGTCAACGGCACAGACCCGAGCACCGACCGCGGCGAATGCTCTGGCGCTGGCCTCGCCGATGCCCGAAGCAGCGCCGGTGACGATGACACCGTGGGAGCTCGAGACCCCAGCCTCCGCGCGTGCCGTCCACGGCTCGCTTAGGAGCCTTCGGTGGCGAGCCGCAGGTCGTCGGCGACAGCGCTGAGATGTGCAGACATCTCCTCGCGCGCCCGCTCCGGGTCACGCTTGCGGAGCGCCTCGACGATGCGGCGATGGCCATCGATCCCGTGATCGGGTCCGAGCCTGGTCTTGGCGACCTTGCGGCGCAACTCGATCTGGAGCTCCGCGACGGAACCCAGGACGATGACGTAGAGGGGGTTGTGTGCGGCCTCTGCGAGGACCATGTGGAACTCCAGGTCACGATTGACGAGTGCCGTCGGTGTCTGCCATGGAGGTAGCCGATTCGATGACCAGGACTTCGAGCTTCTCGATCTGCTCGTCGCCAGCACGCGTGGCGGCATGTGCCGCGATCTCCGGCTCCAGCCCGGATCGCAACTCCATGAGATCGACGATCGAGACGACGCTGCCCCCGATCACCGATACGAGTTCCGGGTCGATGAGGCGCCAGCGCTGTCGAGGGGTAACGCGCATGCCTGAGCCTTGCACGACCTCGACCAGCCCCTTGGTGCTGACGATGCGGACCGCTTCCCGGACCGCAGACTTGCCCACCGAGTACTCCCGCACCAGCTCCGCTTCGGTCGGCAGCAACGTGCCTGCTTCGAGGTCACCTTCGACGATCTGGCGGATGAGGCGGCTGGCGATCTGGTCCGGTATCCGGGTGCGCTGCACGGCTGATGCCGAGCGGGCCGGTGTCCGCTCGCTACCGAGGGTGGCGGACCCCGGAGGGCGTGGCCCAGTCAAGCGAGGTCCTTCATGATCTTCTCGCTGATCTCGTCGTAGACGCGCGAGTTCTCGATCTCGGCCACGATGCGGCCGCCTTTCATGACCAGGATGCGATCAGCGAGCCGGACCATCTCGGGCATGTCGCTGGAGATCAGCAGGATGGCCTTGCCCGACCGGGCCAGGTCCCAGATGAGCTCGTGCAGGGCGTCCTTGGTCTTGATGTCGATACCGATGGTGGGTTCGTCGACGATGAGGATGTCGGCCTCTGCGGCGAGCCACTTGGCGATGCTGACCTTCTGCTGGTTGCCGCCGCTGAGATTGCCCACGGTCTGCTCCAGCGACGGCGTGCGCACGTCGAGCTCCTCGGCATACTTGGCGGCGATCGCCCGCTCCTCGGCGCCGGGCACCCAGCCCAGAGCGCGGGATAGGCGACGCCACAGGGTCACCGAGATGTTGAAGATGATGTCCTTGTCCAGGATCAGCCCGTCGTTCTTGCGATCCTCGCTGACATAGCCGATGTGATAGCGGCCCAGCGCTTCGGCGACACTGCCGATCCTGGCTTCCTTGCCGTTCACGAGCGATGGTGCCGCCGGTGACCTCGACTGGCGCCGATGACGGCGTGGGCGAGCTCGGTGCGCCCCGCGCCAACCAGTCCATACAGGCCCAGGATCTCGCCGGGGAAGACCTCCAGGCTGGCTCCCACGACGCCGTCGATGGTGTCCACGTCGCTGAGCGTGAGGGCGGCCTGATCGCCCCTTGGCGGTCGCTCCGGCAGGTCGGCATCCTTCCTGGTGCGACCGATCATCCACGAGACGAGCTGGTCGCGGGTGAGGCCCTCCAAGCGGTTCGCCGGAAGCTACGTTCTTGCCGTCACGCAGGACCGTCACGCGGTCGCATAGCTCGAAGACCTCTTCCAGCTTGTGCGTGACTACGAGCACGGCCACGCCGCGATCGCGCAGCGAGCGCAGGATCTCGAAGAGGTGCGCGGCCTCGTGCGGGGTGATCGAGGCGGTGGGCTCGTCGAGCAACAGCACCCGGCTCTCCAGGGCCAGGGCACGCACGATCTCGACCTGCTGCATCTCCGCGGCAGAGAGCCGAACAGCCTGCCGGGTCACGGGAATGTCCAGGTCCATGACTTCCAGCCAGCGGGCGGCCTCGCGGTTGACGGTGTCGTAGTCGACGAAGACCGAGCCGCGCAGGGGCATGCGCTCGATGAGGATGTTCTCGCCGACCGAGAACTCGGGGATGAGGTTGCGCTCCTGGGGCACCGAGGCGATGCCGGCTTCGATCGACTCGCGCGGGTCTGCCGAACTGGACGTCCTGGCCGTCCATGCGCAGCGTTCCGCTGTCCTGGCCATAGAGGCCGGTGATGATCTTGATGAGCGTCGACTTGCCGGCGCCGTTCTCGCCCACGAGGGCGTGGATCTCGCCGCCCTTGAGCTCGAGCGAGACAGTCGTCCAGGGCCTGCACGCCGGGGAAGGCCTTGCTGACGCCCATGGCCTCGAGCGCGACCGTGTGTCGCAGCTGGTCGGTCATCTCAGCGTCCTCTGCGGGCACGCCCGACCTGGTGGCCACGTGGCTGGCATAGACGGTACCGAGGATGAACAGCCCGAGCAACAGCTCCACGTAGATGGGGTCGATACCGAGGTGCACGAGCGAGTTGTCGATGATGGCGATGATGAGCGCCGCAAGGATGAGGCCGATGATGCGCACCGATCCTCCGGTCAGCGCCACGCCGCCGATGATGGGCACGGCGAAGGAGACCAGCAGCCAGGACTGGCCGATCTGGGGCTGAGCTGCGCCCAGCTGCGCGGCCCAGAGCATGCCCGCACGCGCCCGCCAGCAGTCCGGAGATGACGTGCGCCCAGACGATGCGCCGGCCCACCGGGATGCCCGCTGTCTGGGCGGCGCCGAGGTTGCCACCCACGGCCAGGATCTGGCGTCCCACCAGCGTGCGGTAGAAGAACACCGCGAGGGCACCCAGGGTCGCGAGCGTGATGAAACCCATCAGCGGGGAAGAAGCCCAGGCGGGCCTGGCCGAAGGCCGTGAAGCCCAGCATCGAGGTCGTAGTACGGCTGGGCGTTGGTGATACCCAGGGTCAGCCCCAGGAAGACGCTGGCGGTGGCGATGGTCACGATGAAGGCATTGAGGCCCGTGCGCGCCACGATGATGCCGTTGAGCGCGCCGCAGGCCGCGCCGGTAGCGAGGCCCCCACCGATAGCCAGCCACACCGGCAGGCCCCAGGCGTCCATGATGCCGCCCGCAGCGATGGCGGCGAGGCCGCCGATGCCGCCGACCGAGAGGTTCATCTGGCCGATCGACAGGACCGTCATCTGCGCGGCTCCGATGAGCACCGCTGTGGCCACGCTGCGCAACACCACGAAGACGTTGAAGTCGGACAGGAACGAGTCCGACATGAACGACATCATGACCACGATCACGATGAGGATGGTCAGCAGGCCGGCCCAGCTGTACTGCGACAGCCTCGAGATCCAGCGGCGCCCGTCCGCCATCGATGCCGACCGCGTCACTTGCGTGCACCCAGTGAGAGACGCGTCATGGTGACCGAACGGACGCGGTCAAGGCTGACTGCCAGTAGCAGGATGAGACCCAGGAAGAAGTTCACGAAGAAGTTGCTGACGTTGAGCAGGAGCACGCCGTTGGTGATGCCGGCGACCAGGAAGCCGCCGACGATGGCCCCACCGACCGACACGCTGCCGCCGGTGATGGCGGTGCCGCCGATGACGGCGATGGCGAACGAGGGCAGGAGCCAGTCCATGCCGATACGCGGGACCGCGTCGGCGAGCATGGCCGCGGTCATGATGCCCGCCAGGCCCGCTAGCAGTCCCGAGAGCATGTGGGTCTTGATGATGGTGGCGCCCACGGGGATGCCGGACATGGCTGCGGCGCGGCGATTGGATCCGACGGCCAGGATCTCGCGGCCCAACTTGGTCTTGTTGTAGAGCAACCACAACAGAACGGCTGCCAGCAGCATCACCAGCACCAGCGGCGAGACCGGGAAGCCGAGGACGCGGATGCGGCTGAAGGTCAGGAACGCCGAGGGCAGGTCGTCATAGCTCTGTGCCTGGGTGATGGCCAGCATCAAGCCCGTGAAGACGCTGGCGGTGGCGAGGGTGATGATGAAGCTGTTGATGCCTGTGCGGACGGTGAGCACGCCGTTGAGGGTTCCCATCAGAGCGCCCAGCGCGAGGGCGATGGGGATGGCCAGGAAGGGCGAGAGGGCGAACACCTCCATCAGTCCACCGGCACACATCGCCACGCCGCCGCCGATGGCCCCCAGCGAGAGGTTCATCTCGCCCGCGGAAAGGGCGATCATCTGCCCGAATGCGATGACGATCTGCACGGCTGCGAAACGCAGCAGGGTGAACAGGTTGAAGTCGCTCAGGAAGCCTTGGGCGAAGATGGCGAACGACGCCCAGAAGACGAAGCGTCACGGCCAGCAAGCCAAGCCTGGATTGGTTGCGCCGGAGGGCGTTTCTCATCAGCCTCTAGTGCAGTCTCCGGCGGCCGCGTCGCGGCTGACTCGAGGCGCGGTACCGGCAGTGGCTGGACTCGCGATGGGCGGCCCTCGAACGGGCCGCCCACGCTGTCGTGCTGGCCTAGGGGCAGGTCAGGTACTGCAGTGGGGAACGATCTCGGCGATGCCGGCGGTGACGACCTTGAGGTCATCGCCGTAGCTCTCGACGTTGTCGGCATCGATCAGCAGCGTGCCCGAGTCCACGAAGTACGGGGCATCTTCTGCCACAGTGCAACCCTTGGCCAGCATGGCCAGGATCTTGGAACCCACGAACGCCTGTCCGTAGGGGTTCTGGGCCATGGTGCCGTCGATGATGCCGTCACGGATGGCGTCGAGAACGATGGGGTCATCGTCGATGCCGACCATACGGATGCGGCCGTCACCGAGGTTGCGCAGCGCCGTCGCCGACACGGTGGAGGGCACGTAGGCCGTCGTCACGATGCCGTCGATCTCGTCGCCACGAGCCGCCAGGAACGAGTTGATCTTCTCGTCTGCTGACTCCTGGTCGTCGATGTCGGCGAGGTGCTCCACGATGGTGACCGCGCCGTCGGTCTCAGCCACCGCACGCTCGACCGCGTCGATGCGAAGCGTCGTGTTGGGGTCGACGAGGAAGCCGGTGCCGTGCATGATCGCGCCTTCGCCACCCATGGCCTCGATCAGCGCCTTGGTGCCGAGGTAGGCAGAGTTGGCCACGTCGGTGCCGAAGCAGAAGGCCGCGTCGGTGGGCTCGGTCACACAGCCGGCGATGGCCATGACCGGGAAGCCGGCTGCAGACAGCTCGCTCATGATGGCGTTGGTGGCGTTGGCGTCACCGGGGAAGATGCCGAAGGCGTTGAAGCCCTGGGCGGCCATGCTGTTGAGGAGCTGGTTCTGGTCGTTCGAGGTTCCACGCGGGCGGAGCGCGGAATTCGCTCTCACCGAGTCCGTTCGCCTGCGACGGAGTCGGCCAGGCCGGGCTCCATGGGCAGGAAGTAGGGGTGCGGGCCGCCGGGGACGATCGCGACGCGGACGTCGGAGAAGTCCATCTCCTCTGCCTGCGCGACGGCCGGCGCGGCGATCGCGAGACGCCATGAGTGCGCTGAGGCCCAAGCCTCCTAGTCGGATGGCCCGTGATACTGGTTGCCATCTGTACCTCCAAGGGTTCGTGGATGACGAAGAGCGTTGTGCGATGGTGACTGGCGCCGTGGGCCGTCACCGGGCAGCGAGTCGTACCGCTGCCGTCGAGTCGATGTTCCCGGTCCGGTCTGTCCACCTCCCCTCACTCGTCGTGCTCGATCGACGGTCCTCCCTGACGGCGATCACACAGCGGCTGTAGCAGGTCAGCTGTTGAGCGTATCACCTGATGAATATGCTATGTTGGCGCGCAATGAATGCCTGAATGGTCACCCACATCCACCACAACGCCTCAGGATCGATGCTCACCAGCAACGCCCGCGTACGGGCGGCCCTCGAGCACCGCGAGCCCGACCGCGTCCGCTCGACTTCGGGGGAGCCGAGGTGGCGGGCATCAACGTCCACACCATGCGCAGGCTGCGCGCAGCGATCTTGGCCTGAGCCCGGAGGTACGAGGTCGACGAGCACGCGTCATCCAGACCGGCAAGATCGGCGATGACCTCATCGAGCGACTGGGCGTGGACGTCAAGATCGTGCCGCCGAACGAGCCTCCTCCGACCGGGGCCTCGAGCAGGACCTCGGGCTCGTCGGCGACCACTACCGCTACATCGACGAGTTCGGCATCGGTTGGCAGATGCCGAAGGTCGGCGGGCACTACTACGACCTCTATCTGCATCCCTTCGCCGGCGTCGATACGGTCGAGGAGGTCGAGGGCTACCCCTGGCCGGATATGCTCGATCCGCGCTCGCTTCGCGGGCATGAAGGAGCACGCGCGGGCGGTCGCTCGCGACGAGCAGAAGGCAGTCTTTCTCGGCCGGGCCAGCTCGGGCATGTGGGAGCACGTCATGTGGATGACGGGCTACGAGAAGTACTACATGGACATGGTCATCAACCCCAAGCTCTGCCAGGCCAAGATGGAGAAGATCCTCGAGCTCAAGATGCAGTACTGGGGCCGGGTCCTCGAGCTGGTCGAGGAGGACTACGTCGTCGTCTCCTGCGCTGACGACCTTGGTGGCCAGAACGGACTGCTGGTCTCGCTCGATATGTACCAGGAGCTGGTCTGGCCCTACCACCGGCGCCTGTTCCAGTTCCTCAAGTCGACGCCATCGAAGGCCAAGGTCTACGTCTTCTTCCACAACGATGGCGCCATCTACGAGACGCTGCCGCTGCTGATCGAGGCCGGCGTCGACATCATCAATCCCTGGCAGGTCAACTGCGCGGGCATGGATGACACCGCCAAGTTCAAGCGCGAGTTCGGCAAGCGACCTCACGGTCTGGGGCGGCAGCTGCGACACGCAGCGGGTGCTGCCCTTCGGGACGCCGCAGGAGGTGCGCGACGAGACGCAGTCGCCGCATCGACGACCTGGCGCCCGGCGGCGGCTACGTCTTCGCGCCCATCCACATCATCCAGAACGGCGTGCCCATCGAGAACGTCATGGCCATGTGGGAGACACTCGCAGGAGGACGGCGTCTACTGAGCCCGGGCATCGCGACGGCGCCAGCGCACCGCGGCATCTGGGCTTCGGTACGATGAGACGCCGAGCCGAGGGGCACTCGACCCGCCGTGATCAGGGGAGTGATCGAATGGCGAAGTTCGAAGGCCGAACCGGGCTCGTAACCGGAGCTGGCTCAGGCATCGGGGCCGCGACGGCTCGCCGTCTCATCGAGGACGGGGCGCGCGTCACTGGCATGGACCGCGACGAGGCGGCCTGGAGCGCACGAAGGCGGCGCTGGGCTCGCTGGCGGAACGGTTCACGCCGTTCGTCGGCGACGTCACCGACAAGGCCGCACGAGCCGCCGCCATCGCGGCTGCGGTGGACGCCGACGGCAGCACTGCACATGCTCGTCAACAACGCCGCGGTGTTCCTGCTGGCAGGCCCCGGCGCGACCGAGGAGCAATGGAACGAGACGCTGGCGGTCAACCTGCTGGCGCCCGCCTACCTCTCTGACGAAGCCACTCCGGCGCTCAGTCGGCGAGCGGCCGTGGCGCCATCGTCAACATCGCCAGCATCGCGGGTCACGTCGGGCAGATCGACCGCCAGACCTACAACGCCAGCAAGGGCGGCATCCTCGAGCTGACGCGCTGCCAGGCGCTCGACCTGGCACCCCACAAGATCAGGTCCAACAGCGTGAGCCCCGGTTGGATCTGGACCGAGGTCCTGGAGCGCTTCTCCGAGGGCGATCGGCCCAAGTGGGAGGCCGTGTGGGGCAAGTACTGCGCGATGGACCGCTGCGCCGAGCCCAGCGAGGTGGCCGCGGCCATCGCCTTCCTGCTGAGCGACGACGCGAGCTTCGTGACCGGCGCCGACCTCCCGGTCGACGGCGGCTACCTCGCGCTAGGTCCCGAGGGCGGCTTCAAGCTGACGACGCTGTCCGGGTCGCGAGGACGACTGAGGGATCAGCCGGCTGCGCCATCGTGGCGACAGGCACCCGAGCACGTCCATCGCACCTGAAGCGCTCGCATCTGAGGGCCCGATCTGCCACGAGATGATACTTCGTCTCGAGGTACTCGTCGAGGCCCCACTTGCCGCCTTCGCGGCCGAGGCCCGAATTCCTTGACGCCGCCGAACGGCGCCTGCGGGGTGGACGGCAGGCCGTCGTTGGCGCCGATGATGCCGTACTCGAGCGCTTCGGCGACGCGCATGAGGCGCGAAGCGTCGCGCGTGTACAGATAGGCCGCCAGGCCGTAGGGCGTGTCGTTGGCCATGGCCACGGCGTCAGCCTCGTCGCTCGAAGCGCATCACGGGGGCGACGGGCCCGAACGTCTCCTCGGTCATGATGGCCATCCCGGGCTGGACGCCGGTGATGACGGTCGGCGCGAAGAAGCGGTCGGCATGGCCGTCAGGCGGCGGCAGTCGCTTGCCGCCGGTCACGATGGTGGCGCCGCCCGCGACGGCGTCGGCGACGTGCTCCTCGACCTTGGCGATCGCCCGGTCATCGACCAGCGGGCCGATGTGCGTGCCCGGAGCTGAACCCGTCGCCGACCGACGAGGGCCTCCGAAGCGGCCGTCAGCGCCTCGACGAAGCGGTCGTGGATGCCCGACTGCACGTAGACGCGATTCGCGCAGATGCAGGTCTGGCCGGCATTGCGGTACTTGGACGCGAGGGCCCCGGCGACCGCCAGGTCGAGGTCGGCGTCGTCGAACACGAGCACCGGTGCGTGTCCACCGAGCTCCAGGCCCAGCCGCGTCACGTGCTCGGCTGCGAGCACCATGAGGCGCTTGCCGACCTCGGTGGAGCCGGTGAAGGACAGCGCACGCACGCGCGCGTCCGCGAGCAGGGTCTCGGCGATGACACCGGCCGTTCCGGGCACGACGTTGACGACGCCCGCAGGGATGCCCGCCTCGACGCAGAGCTCGCCGAGGGCCAATGCGCTCAGCGGCGTCTTGCTGGCGGGCTTCACGATCATCGTGCAGCCGGCGGCCAGCGCGGGGCCGAGCTTGCGCGTGATCATCGCCGAGGGCAGGTTCCAGGGCGTGATGGCCGCCGTGACGCCGATCGGCTGGCGAAGCACCAGGATGCGCTTATCGGGCACGAACGCCTGGACCACCTCGCCGTAGATACGCTTGGCCTCCTCCGCGCTCCACTCGATGAAGCCCGCGGCGTAGGCGATCTCCCCGCGCGATTCGGCTACCGGCTTACCGACTTCCAGCGTGATCAGCTGCGCCAGTCGGTCCTGGTCTCGCATCATGAGGTCGAACAGGCGGCGCATCACCTTGGCTCGCTCGCTGCCAGGAGCTCGCTGCCCAGGCAGGGAACGCTGCATGGGCAGCGTCGATGGCCGCGGTGACATCGGCTGCGCCTCCTTCGGGCACCGTCGCGATGAGCTCGTCGGTCGATGGGTTGCGCACTTCGATCTCGGCGCCCGCTTTGCGCGGCAACCCACTGGCCGCCGATCAATGCGCCGATCAGCGATGGCTCGCTCCCGTTGACATCAGTCGCCTCCCATGGCATCCAGCGTTGCACCGCGCCCGTTTGCCAGCAAATCATCGGGTGATAGGATGAATACTATCCAAGGCGACCGCGCTCTGCCGGCTGGATCACGTCGGATGGCCGCACTGACAGGAGGAGTCGATGCTCGACACTGACCACCAGCGCCGCAGCTGGTATCGCCAGATGCTGCTCATCCGCATCTTCGAGGACACGGTCCAGCGCGATGTTCATGGCCGGCCGGATCGAGGGCACCACGCATCTCTGTCAGGGCCAGGAGGCAGTCTCCGTCGGCGCCATCGCCGCCATGCAGCCCGGTGACGTGCAGACCAACACCTACCGCGGTCATGGCGAAGCGCTCGCGCATGGGACACCGCCTCGAGGTCGCGATGGCGGAGCTGCATCGGTCGTGCCACGGGGGGTTCCAAGGGCCTCGGCGGCTCGATGCACCTGATCGACACCGGGCACGCGGCAACATCGGAGCCAACGCCATCGTCGGGCAGCCGGCATGCCGATCGCCGTCGGGGCGGCCATGGCCTTCAAGCTGCGCGGGATCCGCAACGTGGCGCTGACGTTCATGGGCGACGGCTGCCACCAACATCGGCACGTTCCACGAGTCGCTGAACATGGCTGCGGTGTGGGCGGCGCCGGTCGTCGTGATCATCACCAACAACCTCTACGGCGAGTACTCGCCCGGTGCGCATGACCACGCCGATCGATGACCTGGCGCGCCGCGCCGATCCCTACGAGATGCCAGGCGTCATCGTCGACGGCCAGGATGTGGAGGCGGTGCACGCGGCGACTTCGCGAGGCGGTGGCCAGGGCACGTGCCGGTGGCGGCCCCAGCCTGCTGGAGATGAAGACGTACCGCTACCGCGGCCACTCGCGTTCCGATCCGGCCAAGTATCGCGTTCGAGGGGGAGCTCGAGGCCTGGAAGGAGCGAGATCCGCTGCTCGTCCTTGGAGGGCGCCTCGTCAGACGAGGGCCTCATGTCCGCGGACCAGCAGGCCGCCATGCACGCGGAGGTCGAGGCGTCAGGTCGAGGCCGCGATCGAGCGCGGCTGAAGCCGCACCCTATCTGACGACTCGAGGAGGCTGCGCAGCAATGTCTACGCCAGACTGACCATACCGGCCGCCGCGCTTGCGGACGAGGCCATGGAGATGACCTATCGCGAGGCGGTGAACGCCGCGCTCGATGAGTCGATCGGCTGAGCGATCCGTCGGTCGTGTTCATGGGTGAGGACGTGGGCAACGAGGGCGGCGTGTACAAGACCAACGTCGGGTCTGCGCGGAGAAGTACGGCGAGCGCGTCATCAACACGCCCATCTGCGAGAACGGTTTCACGGGCGTGGCGCTGGGCATGGCCGTCATGGGCATGCGTCCCATCGTCGAGTTCATGTTCGCGGACTTCATGCCCACCGCGGCTGACGCCATCATCAACCAGCTGCCCAAGTACCGCTTCATGAGCGGAGGCCAACTGTCGGTGCCGGTCACACTGCGCGTGGTCTCTGGGGCAGGAGCCGTTTCGGCTCACAGCACAGCGCCTCTGGCGAGTCCTGGTTCATGGGGCAGCCCGGGCTTGCGCGTGGCCGCCGCCGGGACTCCGGCGGCGGCCTATGAGCTGCATCAGGGCCGCCGTCCGCTGCGATGACCCGGTCATCGTGCACGAGCACAGGCTGATGTACCTGCGCAAGGGTCCGGTCCGGCGCGGTGTGGTCGCTGAGATGGGCAAGGCATCGCGTCGAGCGGGCCGGCTCCGACGTGACCATCGTGGCCACGATGCTGATGGTCGAGCGCGCGCTGCAGGCAGCTGACCATGCTCGAGGCCGAGGGCATCGATGCCGAGGTCATCGACCTGCGTTGGATCCGCCCACTCGACCTCGAGACGGTCACGTCCGCGGTCGAGCACACCGGCCGGCTGGTGGTGGCTGAGGAGCAGTGGCATGAGGCCGGCTGGGGCGCCACGCTCATCAGCCGATTGACCATGAACGGAGTCCACATGGCCTGCTCGACCACGCAGCGTGGCCATGCTCGATGACATCCCCGTGCCCTTCGCGGCGCCCGCTGGAAGACGCGGTCATGCCTTCGGTGGAGCGCATCGCGGACGAGGTTCGTGCGAGCCTGACTCTGACGATGAGCGCTGGAGCGGCGCCTTGACGCTCCGCTCGAGCGCAGTGGAGACGCGCGAGACGCCTCAGCGGTCCGCTGCGCAGGCTCGCGGCACCGCGGGCTACTCCTCCGGCAGGTCGAGCGGGTACTGCCCGTACTCTCGGACGAGCCCGACGATGGTGTCGTACGTCTTGCCCGAGACGTCGCTGGAGACCGAGTGGTCGGACATGAACACGTAGCCGCCACCGTAGGCGGCACGGAGCCGGTGCAGGACCTCGCGTCGCAGCTCCTCGGGGTCGCCTCGCTCCCACACGCGCATGTCGCTGTTGCCGCAGAACGTGAGCCGGTGGCCCAGGCGCTCGCGAAGCTCGACCACGTCCAGGTCCGCCTTGGCCTCCAGCGGGTTGTAGCCGTCGAGCCCGATCTCGATCATGTCCTCGAGGTAGCTGTTGGCGTTGCCGCAGCCGTGGAAGATGACCGGCAGGTCGTGCTCGTGGCAGAGCTCGATGATGCGCGCGATGGTGGGCTTGTAGTACCTGCGCCAGTAGGTCGGGCCCATGAACAGGCCCTTGCGGTAGGCAGCGTCACCCCAGATGACCATGCCGTCGAGATAGCCATCGGCGGCCTCGATCTGGGCCTTGGTCACCGCGTAGCTGAACTCGCCGATGCGCAGCAGCTGCTCGCCGAAGCGCTCGGGGTGCTCGCCGATCCAGGTCAGGGTGTTGAGCTGGCCCAGCAGGCGAGTGGTGATCTCGGAGGCCTCGGTGATGCTGCCGTAGACCGGGAAGTCCGGATGCAGTGACCTGACCGTCTCCACCCACGGCGGGCTGTTGCGTTCGAAGCCATCGCCCACGCCGGCGATCTGGTTGTCACCGGCCTCGAAGTAGCGCCGACGGTCGGTGGGGTCGTCGAACTCGAAGGCCTCCATCTTCTCGATGGTGTCGGTCTCCCAGCTGACCTGCTCGGGCATGGGCAGGTCGAAACGCTTGCGGATGGTCGTCTCGAAGCCCGTCTTGACCACTACCTCTTCGTCGTCCTCGCGGATGGTCTCGAACGGTCGGATATGCGGATCCATGTTCGGGACCGTGACGATGAAGTCGAGGTCGTAGTGGTAGTAGGGATCGGCGTCCGCGGGCAGGCCCAGCTCCTCCTGCCAGCGCTTGCGGAAGCTGCCCCAGAAGAAGTCACTGATGGGCACACGGTCCGGCTCTTCGTGCGCGAAGGTCTTGCGCATCCGCTCGAGCTTCTCGAGCGTCGACGGCTTGCGCTCGGCCGATGCGCCCGAGCCGTAGGTGCTGAACATGCTCATGGTGTGTATGTACCCCCGTTCGCTCAGGCTGAGCCGATGACCGACTTGGCGATCTCAGCCGCGGCGCCGGCGTCGGCGGCGAAGCCGTCCGCCTGCACCTCGTCGGCGAACTCCTGTGAGACCGGCGCCCCGCCGATGATGATCTTGGTATCCACGCCGCTGGCCCTGACCGCTGCCACCGCGTCTCGCATGTGCGGCATGGTGGTCGTCAGCAGCGCTGACATGCCCACGATGTCCGGCTGGTACTCCTGGGCCGCCGCAGCGAAGGCGGAAGGGGAGACGTTGACGCCCAGGTCGATGACCTCGATGTTGGCGCCACGCCACATCATGCCCACGAGGTTCTTGCCGATGTCATGGAGGTCGCCCTCGACGGTGCCGATGACGGCCGAATGCGGCGCCCGCTGTCCGCTCTCGGCGATGAGCGGCTCGAGGATGGCCAGCGAAGCCTTCATGGCGTTGGCGGCGATGAGCATCTCGGGTACGAAGATCTCGTCCTGCTGGAAGCGCTCACCGATGACGGCCATGCCCGGGACCAGCCGGGTCTCGATGATCGCGCCCGGCTCCTCACCTTCTTCCAGGCATCGCTGTGTCAGCTCGACGGCTCCAGCCTTGTCGCCGTCGATGATGGCCTGGGTCAGTGGGTGCATCTCGGCCAAGGTCGTCCTCCCCTCCATGGCAGGCCCAGCCTGTGGGCCCGCGTGCTTGCGGTATCCATGCGTCATCCTTCCGACGCGGCGCTCGAGATCGTCAGTTGCTCCCGGGCGCCTCCGATCCGACGTCGACGACCTGTTCGGTCTCCCCGGAGCGGTACAGCGCGTCGACCAGGCGCAGTGTCTTGAGGTTGTCGCGCGCGCCGGACTCCGGCTCGCCGCCATCGTGCATGGCGCGCAACAGCGAACCGACCGGGCCCAGGAAGGCATCGGGCACCCAGCGACGGGTCACCGGATAGGGCAGCCAGCCATCGGTGGGCATCACCCGGCTCCAGAGCTCGAGCGTATCGGGTCGTCCGTGCGGGTAGTCGGAGAGCAGACCCAGGGTGCCCCGGATGGCGCCTTCAGAACCGTCGATGCGGAAGCGGGCTTCGTTGTCGCCCGCGAGGTTCTCCTGGTTGGAGTGGACCAGGCCGCGCACGTCCCCGGGGTAGATGAGCACGCTCACTGTCCGCGTGTCGCCGATCGGCTTCTGGCCCGGCAGGCGCCACTGCGTCCCGAACACCTTGGTGGGCTCGCCCAGGAACGCTCGCAGCGTGTCGATGTAATGGATGGAATGGAAGTAGATCTCGAGCTTGGGCGCCTGCCCCAACCAGCCCCAGCCGGCGAGGTCGGTGTCGATGTTGACCTCGAAGGAGATGGTCGTGACCTCGCCGATCCAGCCGCGTTCGATCATGGCGCGGGCGGCACGCATGCCTTCCTCGTAGCGCATCTGCTGCTGGACGGCCACCTTGCGGCCGAGTTCGTCGGCCCGCGCCACGATCCTGGCCGCGTCTTCCACGTCGAGCGCCAGCGGCTTCTGGCACATCACGTCTTTGCCGGCCTCCAGCGCTCGCAGGGCGATCTCGACCTGGGCCTCGGGTACGACCGCGATGTCCACCACCGCCACGTCGGGGTCGCCCAGCAGCTCGTCGAGCGTGTCGTAGACGCGGAGGATACCGTGCGCCTGGGCCAGCCGCTCGGCATGGCTGCGGTCACGGCCCCAGACGCCGGGTACCGGGATGCCCGCCGATCGATACACGGGCAGGTGGCCCACGTCCAGGATGGCGCCGGTGCCCACTAGCGCGACCGGGCGGATGTAGCGTTCCGGCAGCGAGAGGTCGCAGGCATCGGCGATCTCCGCCAGCCAGCCCATCATGTCAGCGGTTCCCACGCTCGCATCTGCCATGTATAGCAACCGGGGCTGGGCAAGTCAACCGGTTGACCTACGCTGCTCAGCGGTCGCGATGCATCTTGATGTAGGCCGTCGTGCCCGGACCGCGCGCCCCCGGGGGAGGCATCGCCACGGTGGCTCCGGGGGAGATCCGGATGGCCTCCTGGAGCGTCTCGTGGATGGGTACATCCCAGGCGTTGTCGAGCAGCAGTTCCACGGCCCTGCGGCCGAGCTCGCGCAGCGGCATCTCCACGCAGGTCATGGCCGGAAGGCGGTAGTCCTCGGCCGGCAGCTTGTGGAGCGCGATGAGCGAGACGTCACCCGGCACCGACAGCCCGTGTCGGTGCAGAGCGTGCCACACGCCAAGACCCTCGTTGGCGTCCGCGGCGACGATGGCCGTCGGTGGCTCGGGGCTCTTGAGGAACTCGCGCACCGCGGCCGCCCCGCCCTCGGGCGTGTAGTCGGTGCTCACGAGCCAGCTCGGATCGAGCCACAGGTCGGCTGCTGCCATGGCATCGCGGAAGCCGTCCTGGCGTCGCTCGGCCGTGTCGACCCCCGCGGGTCCCCCGGCCCAGCCGATGCGGGTGTGGCCGTGGCTGATGAGGTACTCGGTGGCCATGAGCGCCGCGTGTTCGTCGTCGAGGATGACCCAGCGCTCGGCGCTGCCCGAGCGGCGGTTGACCAGCAGGGTCGGCACGCGCGGGTCCCCGAACAGCTCGTCGGCGTCATAGCCGGCGCGCAGGCCGGCCACGAGGGCACCGTCCACAGCTCCACTTCGCAGGAGGCGCAGATAGCGCTCGGTGAGCTCGCCCTCGTGCGAGGCCGTCCAGAGCAGCAGACCACGCGCTTCGGCCACCTCCTCCGCGCCCGCGATGATGGGCACGATCAGCGGGTTGCCCGAAGGGACCAGCAGGCCGATGGCCCCGGCACGCGCCCGGGCCAGGCCCCGGGCATGGAAGTTGGGCCGGTAGTCGAGGGCGGCGGCCGCCTCCTTGACGCGCTGGCGGGTCTCCGCACGGACGCGCAGTGTCGGATCCCCGCTGAGCACCTTCGAGACGACCGCACGGTCGACCCCGGCGCGGCTGGCCACGTCGGCGATGGTGGTTCGACCCGGTTCCTTCATGCGCGCATCCCGTCGATGGTGCCTGAGCGGCGCTCGATCACACCTGGTCGCCGCAGCATGCGCGTATCGTCCCTCCTTGGTCAACCGGTTGACGCGAGTCGACCGCGGGGGCTACCGTCTGTCGCCGGTGATGGCGAGGACATGGTCCGCCCTCGCCGGGGGAGGAGCAGGAGATGCGGTTCGGCGTCCTCGGCGTGATCTGGAGCGATTGGGCAGACGTGAGCTACGAGCTGGTCGCCTTCGCGCGCGAGCTCGGGTTCACGGGCATGGGTGCCCACCTGACCGTGCCGGCGTCGACCATCACCGACGAGATCGCCCGGAACGTCCGGGCCAGCATCGACGCCAACGGCCTCGACTTCTTCCAGCTCTGGGGGCCGTACCCCACCATCATCAGCGAGGACGAGGAGGTCAGGCGCGCCGGCGTCGAAGGTGCCTGCGATGTCGTGCGCCTGGCAGCGCGCCTGGGCGTGCCGAGCTCCGGCGTACGCCCCACCAGCCACAACCCCCGTGGCGACTGGTGGCCGCACCCGGAGAACCACAGCCCGGCGAGCGAGGACCGCCTCGTGCGCAGCATCTCCGAGATCCTCGAGGTGGCCGTGCCAGCGGGGGTGAAGGTCGTGCTCGAGGCCCACGCGACCTCGACGCTCGATTCGGCCGAGCGCGTCCGACGTGTCATCGAGCGTACGGACCCTGCCGGGGTCACGGTCAACATCGACCCGGTCAATTTCGTGCGCGACCTGCCCACCGCCTTCGACTCCACGGCCATGATCGACGAGTACTTCGACATCTGCGGCCCGTACTGCGACACCGTCCAGATCAAGGACTGCTACCTCGAAGACCGCTTCGTCGTCCATATCGCCGAGACCATCCCGGGCACGGGCATGCTCGACATCGACACCGTGCTGCGACGGACCGAGGCCCTGGGTCCTGACATGTACGCCGTGGTCGAGCACCTGCCGGTGAACCAGATCGGACTGGCCAAGCAGCACCTCAGCGCACGAGCGGCGGCCCTCGGCATCGAGGTCCACTGATGAGGTCCGCCGACCCGGAGCGACTGCGTCGGCTGGCACGCGAGCACCTGTGGATGCCCTATTCACCGCCGGGGGCGCAGGGGCCGGTGCGAGACGAGATCCGCATCATGACCCACGGCCGAGGGGTACGGACCTGGGACCTCGATGGCAAGGAGTACCTCGATGGCACATCCGCCCTCGAGGCCCTCATCCTCGGGCATGCCGACGAGGAGGTGGTCGAGGCCATCGCCGAGCAGGCTCGCACGATGTCCTTCGTCGACGTCTTCCGCTTCGTGACACCACCCCAGGTGGAGCTGGCCGCGGAGCTGGTGGCGGCATCACCGGGCATGGCCATGGCGCACTTCACGCCCGGGGGTGCGGAGGCCGACGAGGTGGCCATCAAGATGGCGCGCCAGTATCACGCGCTGCGAGGCGAGCCCTATCGCATGAAGGTCATCACCCGCCAGGGAGCCTTCCACGGCGTGACCGCCGGTGCGATGGCGCTCGACGGACAGTACTTCGCCTCCCGCAACGTGGTCTACGACGGCGGGGTCAGCTGGGGCCGGACCGTCCCGGCCGGCGCCTGTCCGCGGTGCGACTTCGGCAAGGCCAGCCGTCACCTGGCCTGCGTCCACGCCATCGAGGCGACCATCCGGGCGGAGGGACCCGAGACCGTCGCGGCGGTGGTCGTCGACCCGTGTGCCACGGCCATCGCCGTGTCCGTCCCGCCGGTCGGCTACCTGCGCGACCTGCGTGAGGTGTGCGATCGCCATGGCGTGCTGCTCGTGGTCGACGAGGTCATCACCGGCATGGGCCGGACCGGCAAGCTGTTCGCCACCGAGTGGGACGGCATCGTGCCCGACTTCATCACCATGTCGAAGGCGCTCAGCTCCGGCTACGTGCCCATCGGGGCCGCGCTCATCTCGCCCAGGGTGCGGGATGCCTTCCTCGAGCACGAGGGCGTGTTCCTGCACGGGCACACGTACGCCGGCCATCCCGTGGCCGCCGCTGCCGCCCTGACCGTCCTGCGCCGCGTCATCCGAGACGACCTCGCCGGACGTGCGGCCACCCTGGGGGCTCGCCTGCTCGAAGGTGTGCGTTCGCTGAGCCACCACCGTTCCTTCTGGGATGCCCGCGGCAAGGGCCTGTTGACCGGCCTCGAGATCGTGCGCGACAACGGCACCGGGGAGGACTTCGACGATCCCCTCGCGGCCGGCAACGCGCTGCGCATCGCGGCCCGCGAACGTGGTCTCACGACGCTGCTGCTGCACCCCGGCAACGTGCTCTTCGTGGCCCCCGCGGTGGTTGCCAGCGAGGAGCAGATCGACCGGATGGTGGCCATCCTCGACGACGCTCTGGGCGACATCGAGGCAAGCCTCGCGTGATGGGCAGCTGGGGCCGTGCCATCCGTGGCGGGCACGGTGGTCAACCGCTTGACTCGGGGTATGTCCAACGGCTACCGTGGCTCGGGTCCGGGCCCGGGGACCGCGGCCTGAACGGCTCGAAAGGGGGTCGTGCGTGATCGTCGACAGCCACCAGCACTTGTGGGATCTCGAAGAGGTCGACTACCCGTGGCTGGTGCCCGACTACGGGCCGATCTATCGCACCTTCAAGCCGGCGGAGCTTGAACCGCAGCTGGCCGCGGCAGGGGTCGACCGCACCGTGCTGGTGCAAGCGGCCAACTCCTTCGCCGACACCGATTCCATGCTGCGCCACGCCGACGCCTACGACTGGATCGGCGCGGTCGTGGGCTGGGTGCCGCTCGAGGATGCCCACGAAGCGGCGCGCGTCCTCGATGGTCGGTACCTGCGGAACCCGTGGTTCAAGGGCGTGCGCCACCTCAATCACGAGGAGGCCGACCCCGACTGGCTGGTGCGCCCGGCTGTCCTCGACGGGCTCAAGGTGCTGCAGGAGCGCGGCGTGCCCTACGACGTCGTCGCAGTCTTCCCGCTGCACCTGGGACACGTGCCGGCACTGGCGCAGGCCTGCCCCGATCTGCCCATGGTCATCGACCACCTGGCCAAGCCGCCCATCGCCAGCGGCGACTACGACGCCTGGAAGGCCGACGTTGCGCGCGGCCGCGGAGTACCCCAACGTCCACGCCAAGCTCTCGGGTCTCAACACGGCCGCGGATTGGGAGACCTGGACGGGGGCCGACCTGGTGGAGTCGATCGGCTACGCGCTGGAGGTCTTCGGCGCCGAGCGCCTGATGTTCGGCGGCGACTGGCCGGTGGCCATCCTGGCCGGCGACTACGCCAAGGTCTGGGCCGAGACCAACAGGGCGCTCGACGAACTGGGCGTGCAGGTGAGCGATCGCGCTGCCATCCTCGGTGGCACCGCGGCCCGGTTCTACTCGATCGAGGGGGAGTGATGAAGCGGTACGGACAGCTCATCGGCCTGAAGCCCGAGCACTACGACGAGTACGTCAAGGCCCATGCGGACGTGTGGCCGGGCGTGCTGGCCAAGATCGGCGACTGCAACATCCGCAACTACTCGATCTTCCACCGCAAGGGCCAGCTCTTCGCCTACTTCGAGTACGTCGGCGACGACTTCGAAGCCGACATGCAGAAGATGGCGGACGACCCCGAGACCCAACGCTGGTGGGACTGGATGATGCCCCTGCAGGAACCCCTCGCCGATCGTGACGAAGGGGAGTGGTGGAGCGACATGGAGGAGGTATTCCATACGGATTGACCCGACCAAGGGATAGGGCCGCACACGCGGCAGAGAACCGGATCCGACCGGAGGAGTAGAGGAGCAAGGATGCGCGACACCATGACCATCAAGGGCGGGCGCTTGGCGATCCCGCTGGCGGCAGCTCTTGCCGCGACCGCGCTGGGCGCAGGCACCGCGCTGGCCCAAGGTGAGCCGGCCGATGCCGGCCTCGACCAGGACCTGTCCGGCGTGACCATCAAGATGGCGACCATCGGTGGCCAGCCGTACGAGGCCATGTACGACTCCATCAGTCGTTTCGAGGAGGCCACCGGCGCGACCGTCGAGATCGTCTTCCTGGGCGACGGCTTCGAGATCGACCGCTACCTCAAGACCAACTACGCGGCAGGCACGACCGACTTCGACGTGGCCTGGAACCACACCAGCTTCATGTCCCAGTACACCAACTTCGTGGAGCCGCTGCAGGACTACTTCACCGAGGAGGAACTGGCCGCCTTCTCGCCCAGCATCATCGAAGCCGCCACCATCGACGGCAACCTGCAGCTCATTCCGCGACACGCGGACATCAGCGCGTTGCACTACCGCACGGACCTGTTCGGGGACGCCGACCTTCAGGCGGCCTTCGAGGCCGAGTATGGCTACCCGCTGGCCCCGCCCACGACCCTCGACCAGATGTACGACATGTCGGAGTTCTTCGTGGGCCAGGGTGTGGTCGCGTACGGCACCGAGTTCGCGGGCCGGGAAGAAGCGCTCGCTGGTCGCTTCTATGAGGTCCTCTTCGCCAACGGCGGGGATTACTTCGACGCTGACTTGAATCCCATCTTCGACTCCGAGGCTGGCGTCCTGGCTGCTACCTGGATGCGCGACCTGTACGCCAACGGCCTCATCCCCGCAGATACTCCCAACCTGCTGTGGCCTGAGGTCGCGGCCAACTTCTGCAATGGCGACGTCGCCTTCTACCTGGAGTGGTACGGCTGGTATTCGTACTTCCAGGATCCCGAGTCCTGTCCCGCCGTCGCCGGTAACTTCGGCCTGGCCCGCGGACCGGTGGGCGCTGCTGACGTCCACACCGGCTGGGCCGGTGCGCATGCCTTCAGCGTGGCCAAGTCCTCGCAGAACAAGGATGCCGCCGTCCAGCTTGTGAAGTTCCTCACCTCTGAGGCGGTCGAGTACGACGAGGCCAAGCTCGGCGTGCTGCCGGTTCGAGCCGACGTTTCGGCGCTTGTCCAGGCCGACGCGGCCGCGTCCGACGTCGCGCTCGACAGCGAACGCCTTGCCCTCGCTGAACTGCAGGTCAGCGAGGACTTCCGGACGCCCCCGCTGTTCGCTGACTGGATCAGCTTCACCGACACGTGGGCGCCCACGCTCCAGGGCATCATCCTTGGTGACCTGACCGTCGAGGACGGTCTGGCCAAGGGTGTCGCCGACACCAAGGACCTGCTCTCCAGCCTCGGCTACTGAGCAACCGCTCGCAGAGGGGCCGCGCCAGCAGGTGCGGCCCCTCTCGACGTGACGGCCTGACCCGACAGCACCCGATGCCATCCGACTGATGACGACTGACGCCGCCCGACTGCCCGGCACGCTGCCGCCACCGGACCGAGAGTCCGCGCTTGCCCGGCTGCGGCGCCGACAGTGGTTCCCATATCTCATGACGCTGCCGGCGCTTCTCATCGTGCTGGCTGTCGTCGTCTTTCCGATGGTCTACGCGCTCTATGTTTCGTTTACGCCATTCCATCTGTTGAGGCCGGACACGACCTCTCAGTTCGTGCTCGACGACATGTTCAATAACTACGCCCGTCTGGCCCGGGACGACGTGTTCTGGCGGGCACTGCGCAACACGGTCATCTTCATGTTCGTTACGGTGAACGCGTCCCTGATCATCGGCTTCGGCATGGCCATGATGATGGCTCGGATGACCTTCGCGACCGGACCGGCGCGTACGCTCCTGATGATCCCGATGATGTTCGCCCCGGTCCTCATCGGTTTCCAGTTCGCCTGGTTCTTCAACGCCACGGTCGGCCTGGTCAATAACGCGTTGACCACGCTGGGGTTGATCTCGCAGCCGATTCCGTTCCTCATCGACGAGCCCACCGGCATGGTGTCGCTGATGCTGGCTTCGATCTGGATGATGGTCCCCATCGTGACCATCGTGCTGTTGGCCGGCCGCCTCTCCTTGTCTGAGGAGCTGTACGACGCCGCCTCAGTCGACGGGGCCTCCGTGTATCAGCGGATGCGGCACATCACCATCCCGCAGATGCGGCCATTCTTCGTCATCGTGCTGTTGCTGCTCTCGCTCGATATCGCCCGCTCGTACGACATCGTGCGCATCATGACCGACGGCGGACCTGCGCACCGCACTGAACTCATCTGGACCTATGCCGGCCAGCTGGCCATTCGCAACTCCCAGTTCGGCATGGCCTCGGCGATGTCGATGACCGGCGTCGTTCTCGGCGTGGCCTTCACGTTCTATCTCTTCCGCCAGATGATGCAACTGCGCAAGGACATGGGATGACAAGCACTGCGCCGACCACCTCGAACACCACTCCTTCCGCCAGGTCCCGCCATACCACACGCCGTCGCATCCACTGGCGCGATATCGGCGCCAACTGGCTCGCCTTCACGGTCCTCACGCTCCTGGCACTGCCGGCCATCTGGATCATCCTGACGGCCTTTCGGCCGAACCTGGAGGTCAACGCCTCACCCCCGATCTGGATCCCGCAGACCATCACACTCGATGCCTTCGGGCAGCTCTTCGGCCTTAACCCGGGTCTCGCCGCCGGAGTCCCGGTCGGGAGTTACCTGGTCAACTCGCTGTCTGTGGCGCTGCTCGCCACGGCGGTGTCGGTGCCGATCGGTACAGCGGCAGGCTACGCATTCTCGCGATTCGACTTCGTCGGCAGCCGTATGTTGCTGCTCCTGCTCCTGCTCACCCGCGCCGTCCCTGGGATCGCACTGAGCCTGCCCCTGTTCTTGCTGATGCGGACGGTCGGCCTCGTGGACACGGTCCACGGACTCGCCCTCGTCTACATCGCGCTGAACATCCCCTTCACCGCGTGGTTGATGGATGGCTTCTTCCGGCGCATCCCGAAGGAGCTCGACGATGCTGCCTTCGTTGACGGGGCCAGCCACTGGCAGACCTTCTGGAAGATCGATCTGCCCCTAGCGCTACCGGGACTCGGTGCCGCGGCCGTCTTCGCCTTCCTGGCCGCTTGGAACGAGTACCAGATCGCCAGCATCATGACCAAGACACCGGCGGCCAAGACGTTCCCAGTCGGACTGTTCGACTTCACCGGCCAGTTCACGGTCGACTGGCGGGGCATGGCTGCGATGTCCGTGCTGATGATGATCCCCGCCATCATCTTCGTGATGCTGATGTCGCGAAGCCTGACCCGGGGCCTCACCTTCGGAGCCGTGAAGGGGTAGCGAGATGACGCGACTGTACGAGCCGAACTGGCGCATCGAAGCCGGCGCGGGACGCGATCTGCGCATCGGCCTCATCGGCTGTGGCGGCATCGTCTCGGGCGCCCACCTGCCGGCCTACCAGGCGGCCGGCCTGCAGGTGACGGCCGTCTTCGACGTCGACCAGGAGAAGGCCCGCAAGGTCGCCGACGACTTCGCTATCCCGGCGGTCGCATCCTCGGCCGAGGAGCTCGCGCATCGTGCGGATGTGGACATCGTGGACGTGGCCGTCCTGCCCTGGGTCCAGCCCCAGATCGCGGGTATCGTGGCGGAGGCGGGCAAGCACATGCTCTGCCAGAAGCCGCTGGCCATGGACTATCCCACCGGCGTCGCCATCGTCGAGACGGCGGAGCGCGCGGGGGTGCAGCTGGCGGTGAACCACCAGATGCGCTGGGATGCCGGCATCGCGGCCTCGCGCGATCTCGTCGCGCAAGGCGCCCTGGGCCGCATCACCGAGGCCCAGATCCAGGTCTCGGTCTCCACACCCCTGCACCTGTGGGCCTGGATCGCCGAGATGCCGCATCTCGACATCAAGGTCCACAGCACCCACTACCTCGATGCCTTGCGCTCGATCCTGGGTGACCCGGTGTGGGTCACGAGCATCCACGGCCGCTATCCGGAGCAGGCGCCGGTGGTCGGTGAGACCGTGACCAAGACCGTGCTCGAGTACGCGGACGGCGTCCAGGCGTTGGTGGCCACCAACCACTACAACGAGCACGGCACGCCCTACGCCGAGTTCCGCATCCTTGGCACCGAGGGCACCTTGCAGGGCACCATCGGCCTGATGTACGACTACCCCAACGGACGGCCGGACACGCTCTCGCTCTACCGCGAAGGAGCGGAGGCGCAGGCCTTCGAGTTCGACACGATGTGGCTGCCTGATGCTTTCCTCGGCCCCATGAGCGACCTCATGGATGCCATCGCCAGCGGGCGTGAGCCCACGACGGACGGGCGCAAGATGCTGCCCACGCTGGCCATCGGCGAAGCTGCCTACCGTTCCGCGGAGGAGCGACGCAGCGTTCGCTTGACCGAGATCACCGGCCTCGTCCCATGAGCGACGGGGTCAGACCGCCCGGCGCCGTGTTCTCGATGCTGCACCGGGCCTTCGGCGACGCGGAGATGGAGGCCATCTTCTCGGAGACCGCGAGCGTGGAGTCGTGGCTGCAGACAGAGGCGGCGTTGGTGCGAGCCCAGGCCTCTGTGGGCGAGATCGACCCGGAGCGGGCGGAGGTCATCGCCGGGGCCTGCCGTCTCGAGAATATCGACCTCCCGGCGCTGTGGGACGGCATGGCCAACGTGGGCTATCCCATCCTGCCCCTGGTCCGCCAGCTGACCGACCGCCTCCCCGAGTCCGTGCGTGGCTCGCTCCACTACGGCGCCACCACCCAGGACATCATGGATACCGGTCTGAGCATCCAGCTGGCGCGGGCCATCGCGCGGCTCCTCGTGCTCACGGGCGAGCTCGGTGATGCCCTCGCCCAGCAGGCCGAAGTCCACGCCGACACGGTCATGGCTGGTCGTACGCACGGGCAGCAAGCCGTGCCCACCACCTTCGGGGCCAAGCTGGCCACGTACCTGCGCCAGTGCACCCGCTTGCGTGCCGACCTGGCCGCCCTGCCGGCGAGCTGCTGCCTGGTGAGCCTGCATGGGGCCGCGGGCACATCGGCCGGCCTGGGCCCCAAGGCCCACCAGATCAGGGCCGAGGTCGCGCGCCAGTTGGACTTGCGCACCTCTCCGGGCCCCTGGCACGTCACCCGTGACCCCCTGGCCGCCTTCGCGGCTGCTTGCGCCAGGGCCGCGGCCATCTGTGCCCGCCTGGGGCGTGAGGTCATCGATCTCTCGCGTACCGAGATCGGCGAGGTCAGCGAGACGGCTGGACACCACCGGGGCGCCTCCTCGACGATGCCGCAGAAGGCCAACCCCATCGATTCGGAGGCCATCGTGGGCCTCGCCGCGAACGCCGAGGCAGCGGCCGGCAGCATGTACCGCGCCATGGAGGCAGGCCACGAGCGCTCGGCGGGGGAGTGGCAGATCGAATGGCACAGCCTGCCCCAGGTGGCGGTGCTGTCCGCGGGCTGCCTGGCCATCGCGGTCCGGGTCGTGGCTGGGCTCACCGTCGACTCCGAGCGCATGGCTGCCAACCTCGACCTGGAGCAGGGCCGCACGCTGGCCGAGGCCTACATGTTCCAGCTGGCCCCCGAGCTCGGTCGGGAGCGGGCCCACGACCTCGTCTACCAGGCCGCGCTTGCTTCCAAGGCTGGTCGGATCGAGCTTCGCGAGGCCCTCATCGAGATCTCGGCCGACGCGGACGGGATGGCCGAGATCACCCCTGCCGACTACACCGGCGAGGCACGCGATGAGGCTATCAGCGCCGTCGCGGAGTGGGTCGCCGGATCGGGAGCCTGATGCCCAGCTCAGCCCATCCAGCCGCCGCCGCTGACGTTCATGATCGCGCCGGTCACGAAGCTGGCGTGATCCGAGGCCAGGAAGACCGCCGTGGAGGCGACCTCGGAGGGATCGGCCTGGCGTGCCAGCGGCGTGCTCTCGATATAGGCCTGGGCTGCCGGCGAGAACCCGGCACGCTGCATCGGCGTGTCGATGAAGCCGGGCGCGATGCTGTTGACGCGGATGCCCGATGGGCCGTAGTGGCGGGCCATGGCGTAGGTCAGCGCGATGATGCCGCCCTTGGAAGCGCCGTAGGCGGGCGCCGAGCTGACCCCGCCCATCGTGGCCGAGATCGAGGTGAAGGTGCAGATGCTGCCCCGCGTCCCAGCCGCCTGCATGTGTTCACCGGCCGCTCGAGCGAGGAAGAAGCTGGCCTTGAGGTTGGTGTCGAGCTGCCAGTCCCAGTGTTCCTCGGACACCTCGCCGAACGGCTCCCGCTTGAGCACACCGGCTGCCAGCACCAGCGCATGCACGTTGCCCAGGGCCTCCGCGGCCCCGGTCACGAGACCATCGTGAGCGGGCAGGTCGTTGAGGTCCATGGCCACCGCCTGGTGCGGCCCGCCGGGCAGCGACGCCACGACCGCATCGACCGTCTCCTGTTTCAGGTCGACGGCACAGACGTGGGCGCCGACGTCGGCGAAGGCGCGCGCGGTGGCCTCGCCGATGCCCTGGGCGGCGCCCGTCACGATGACGCCTCGTCCCTCCAGCCCCCACCCGGCGCGACTACCGTCCATGCCTTGTCTCCCATCACGCGCGTGAGCCCCAGCGGCTCGCTCGCGGCAAGCCTACCCGCCCCGAGGAGAGCCCGATGACCGCACCCAGCATCCGCCCTCACGGCTGGCCGGCCAGCCCCATCGCCTACAGCGAGGTCCTCGGCCGGCCGCTCCGGCAGGACGGCCTCGAGACCCTCGGGGTGAGCACCCAAACCTGGGCAGAGGTCGCGATCGAGGAAGGTCGCTGGGAGCTGGCACTCGAGCTGGCCGAGTACTTCGCCCACGAGATCTCGATCATGAACCAGGTCCTCTTCACCTGGTTGACCGACATCCTCGACTATCGCCTGGGCAGAGCCGGCGCGACCGAGGCGGAGATGGGCGACAAGCTGCTGCGCGGCTACCGCCGGTTCGAGCCTGGCGCGGGGGACCTCGCGAGTGCGCGCGCGGCGCTCGAGTCCCACGATGCCGTAGCTGCGCTCGTCGCCATCGAGCTCATGCGTGTGCGCTGGGCTGCCCAGCATGACGGGCTGGTGGTGTGGATCCAGGAGGTCCAGGCAGAGATCGCCGAGCGGTTCGGGGAAGACGCCATCCGTGAGTCGGTGACGCTGGCCTACGAGCACATCTGGAAGCCGCGCTACGCCCTGTGGGGCGCGATGAGCCCGGAGCTGCGGCTGCAGCTGAGCGTGGAGGGCATGCGCGGCGGCCATCTCTCCGGACCGCGCCACCGCGGTGACGTCGGCGTCGTCGACGAGGGCGACCGCTATGTCATGCTGCTTGACCCCTGCGGCAGCTGTGGCGTGCTGCGTCGTGGCGATCCCGATAGCGGCCGCCCGCCCCACCCGTCGGCCACCAACGGGGAGTCGCATCCGTGGACCCAGATGCGGACCGGCATGAGCTGGTACAGCATCCACTCGATGATCGCGCTCGAGTACATCCAGATGTCAGAGGGCGGGCCGCCGCTGCGTCCGGTCGAGGACTGCGACCTGCCCGACCGGCCCTGCCGCTGGTTCATCTACAAGGACACCAGCAAGCCGCGCCGCATCCACTACGAGCGCCAGGGCTTCCCGCCGCCGGCCGACGCCCCCGCCTGAGCCACCCGTCCACGCGCCGCCATCGATCAACGGAGGTCACCATGTCCCGTCTCCAGGACTTGCCCGTCCTGCCTGTCCAGGCGCTCGGCAGCGCCGCCGCACCACCCTGGGTCTGGCTCATCCGTGATGCGGTCGCCGAGGGCCGACTGGGACCTTCGGACATCGCGGAATCGCTGCACGACGCGGCTCGGGTCGCGCTCCTCGACCAGGAGGAGGCAGGCTACGACGTCGTCTCCGACGGGGAGATGCTGCGAGCCGACTTCACACGCAACTTCCACGGCCACATCGACGGCCTCGAGCCCATCGAGTTCGAGCGTCGCCTGGGCTACCCCGGACCGGACCAGCTCGACGCCTTCCGCGCGGTCGGGCCCATCTCGGCTCCCCACGGCTACGGCCTCGTCGAGGAGACGCGCCAGATGCTGGAGCTGACCCAACGACCGTTCGTCACGCCGCTGCAGGGCCCGGTGACGCAGGCCTTCCGCATCGCTCCCGGTGAGGCCTACGCCCACAAGGGCGAGCTCGCCTGGGCCCTCGTGCCGGACATCAACCGCGAGCTCAAGGCCGCGGTGGCAGCCGGCGCCCACCTCATCCAGCTCGATGAGCCCGCCTTCTGGATCATGCCCGGCGGCCTGCCCGAGATGGTCGACATCGCCAACGCCTGCATCGAGGGCGTGGAGGCCATGACCTCGCTGCACCTCTGCTTCGGCAACTTCCGCGGCCGACCCGCGACGGCCTACCGCTCCTACGCCGCCTTCGCGCCACACTTCCGCGAGCTGGACTACGACGCGCTCAGCCTCGAGTTCGCCAACCGCTCCATGTGGCAGGCGGACCTGTGGGCCGAACACGGAGCGGACAAGGTCCTCGTGGCCGGCGTCATCGACGTCAAGGGTCGCGACGCGGAGGAGCCTGACATCGTGGCCGCACGCATCAGGACCCTGCTCGGATCGGTCGCGCCCGAGCAGCTGTGGCTCTCTGCCGACTGCGGTTATAGCCAGACCGCCCGACCGCTGGCCGTGGCCAAGATGGGCGCTCTCGTCGAGGCTGCCCGCGAACTGCGCGACGAGCTCACCTGAAGGCAAGTCAACCGGTTGACCCACGCGCTACCATCGTCACACGTCAAGCCCGCAGGTACGGCCGCCGGAGCCGTCCCCATGCCGCCTGCGACCTGGAGGAACCGATGCCCGAAGCCATGACCGACGCCTCGAGTGGTATCGCCAGATGGTGCGCATCCGCGTCTTCGAGGACAAGGTCCAGGAGCTCTTCATGAGCGGCCGCATCGAGGGCACCACCCACCTCTGCCAGGGCCAGGAGGCGGTCTCGGTCGGGTCCATCGCGGCCATGGAGCCGGGCGACGTCCAGACCAACACCTACCGCGGCCACGGCGAGGCGCTGGCGCTGGGCATGTCCTTCGAGACGGCCATGGCCGAGCTCATGGGCAAGGCCACCGGCGGCAGCAAGGGCCTCGGTGGCTCGATGCACCTCATCGACACGGGCAAGGGCAACATCGGCGCCAACGCCATCGTCGGCGCGGGCATGCCCATCGCCGTCGGCGCGGCGATGGCCTTCAAGCTCCGCGACGAGCCGCACGTGGCGCTCACCTTCATGGGCGACGGCGCGACCAACATCGGCACCTTCCACGAGTCGCTGAACATGGCCGCGACCTGGAAGGCACCGGTCGTCTTCGTGCTCTCCAACAACCTCTACGGCGAGTACAGCCCGGTGCGCATGACCACGCCCATCGACGACCTCGCCCGCCGGGCCGAGCCCTACGACATGCCCGGCGTCATCGTCGACGGCCAGGACGTCGAGGCCGTCCATGCCGCGGTCGCTGAGGCCGTGGCCCGGGCCCGCGCCGGGGAGGGACCCAGCCTGCTCGAGATGAAGACCTATCGCTACCGTGGCCACTCGCGCTCCGATCCGGCCAAGTACCGGGTCGAGGGTGAGCTCGAGGCCTGGCAGGCACGCGACCCCCTCATCGTCATGGGCGATCGCCTCGTCGGCGAGGGCCTGCTCAGCGAGGCCGACCAGGCCGCCACCACCGCCGAGGCCGAGGCCGACCTGGCGGCCGCCATCGAGGCCGCCGAGGCCGCCCCGTACCTGACGCTCGAGGAGGCCGCGAGCCATGTCTACGCCGACTGAGGACCCCGTGACCACCACCGCCGAGCCGCTGATGATGTCCTACCGCGAGGCCGTCAACGCGGCCATCGACGATGCGCTCGCCGAGGATCCGGCGGTCGTCTTCCTGGGCGAGGACATCGCCAACGAGGGCGGCGTCTTCAAGACCAATGGCGGGCTGCCGGAGAAGCATCCCGGTCGCGTCATCAACACGCCCATCTGCGAGAACGGCTTCACCGGCGTGGCCCTGGGCATGGCCGTGGTGGGCATGCGCCCCATCGTCGAGTTCATGTTCGCCGACTTCATGCCCACCGCCGCCGACGCCATCGTCAACCAGCTGCCCAAGTACCGCTTCATGAGCGGCGGCGCGCTCTCGGTGCCGGTGACGTTGCGCGTCATCAGTGGTGCCGGTGGTCGCTTCGGCACCCAGCACAGCGCCACCGGGGAGTCCTGGTTCATGAGCCAGCCAGGCCTGCGCGTGGCCGCCGCCGGCACCCCCGCCGCGGCCTACGAGCTCATCCGCGCCGCGGTGCGCTCGAACGACCCCGTCATCGTCCACGAGCACAAGCTGCTCTACCTGCACCAGGCGCCGGTCACCCGTGGCCGCTTCGCCGAGGTGGGCATGGCCAGCGTGGAGCGCGAGGGCGCTGACGTCACCATCGTGGCCACCATGCTCATGGTCCAGCGGGCCCTGCAGGCCGCGAGCCTGCTGGCCGACGAAGGCATCGACGCGGAGGTCATCGACCTGCGCTGGATCAAGCCCCTGGACCTCGAGACCGTGACCGCCTCGGTCGAGAAGACCGGGCGCCTGGTGGTGGCCGAGGAGCAGTGGCACGATGCCGGCTGGGGCGCCTCGCTCATCAGCCGCCTGGCCACGAGCGGGGCCAGCATGAGCAGCGCACCCCGCGTGGTGGGGCTGCCCGACGACGTGCTCATCCCGTATGCGCCGCCGCTGGAGGACGCGGTCATCCCGAGTGCCGAGCGCATCGCCGACGAGGTGCGGGCCAGCCTCTACTCCTGACGAGGAGGGGACCAGGTTCCCAGGCCCACGGCAGTGACAAGGAGGGAGTCGCATGCTGCATGACCCGAGCCACTACGAGCCACCGCCCATCGCACACGAGATCGAGGTCTCAGCCGCCGATCGCGAGATCCTGCGCATCCTCGCGACCGAGCTGGCCGAGGTCGCGGCACTGCCGGTCCACGCGGAGAAGGCCGAGCTGTGGCGCAAGCTCAACGACCTCGAGTCTTCGCGGCCCATGGTCTGGATCAACGAGATCCCCTGGCACGAGATGGACGTCGACGGGGAGCTGACGCTGCAGACGACCGACCCCTGGGCACAGGACCAGGAGCGCGACCTGCGCCGCACGTTGTACCAGTGGCGCCACCTGCCCGGCGACATGATCATCAACGACTTCATCGCCTGTCCGCTGGCCATCCACAGCACGGACTTCGGCATCATCGAGGATGTCGATGTGGCCAGGACCGACGAGGCCAACGACATCGTCTCGCGCGAGTTCCACATCCAGATCCGCGACTTCGACGACCTCGAGAAGATCAGGATGCCGGTGGTCACGCACAACGAGGCTGCCACCGAGTTCCGCTACCAGGCCATGTGCGAGGTCTACGAGGGCATCATGCCCGTGAAGAAGCAGGGCCAGACGCACGTCTGGTACACCCCGTGGGACTTCCTGGTGCGCTGGTGGGGCGTGCAGGAAGCGATGATGGACCTGGTCATGCGCCCGGACCTCGTGCATGCCGGCGTGGAGCGCATCGTGAGCGCCTGGATGATCGAGATGGACCAGTTCGAGTCCATGAACCTGCTCTCGCTCGACGCCAACAACACGCGCATCGGCTCCGGTGGCTACGGCTACACCAGCGAGCTGCCCGGCGACGACTACGACCCCGACTGGGTCAGGACCAGGAACATGTGGGGCTGCTCCAACGCCCAGATCTTCAGCGAGGTCTCGCCGCAGATGCGCTGGGAGTTCGCCGTCGAGCACGACCTCAAGTGGCTGGAGCGCTTCGGCCTGACCTACTACGGCTGCTGCGAGCCGCTTGACCAGTCGATCGACGTCATCAAGCGCATCCCCAACCTGCGCAAGATCTCCACCACACCCTGGGCGGACACGCGATCGATGGTCGACCAGGTGGGCACCGACTACGTCCTGTCACGCAAGCCCAACCCCAACGTCTTCGCGCGCGACACCTTCGACCCGGAGATGGCACGCAGGCAGCTGGTGGAGTTCCTCGAGGCCTCACGGGGCTGCCACCGCGAGCTGATCATGAAGGACATCTCCACCGTCCGCTACGATCCCCAGCGCCTCTGGCAGTGGGCCGAGATCGCCACGGAGGTGGCGGAGGACTACGCCACCTAGGCCAGGGGCGGAGCGCTCAGGCCCGGGCGGCGTCGACCGGCACGGCCTTGACGATGTCGTCGTCGTAGCTCATCACCAGCGTCTGGCCCGGCTGGACCACGATGAAGTCGTCGTCCCACTCGCCGTTCATGAGGCGCTCGATGAGCGTGAGGTCGCGAGAGGACCGACTCGAAGCGCCAGCCGCGCATCTCCGACTCTGCCCGGGCCTCTTCGCGGGCACTGTCGTCCGTGGCCAGGCCCGTCTCGAGGAAGGCGCCGCGCTGGTAGTGCGCCTGCCACTCCCCGAGTGCCTCCATGAGGTAGTCGGCGTTCTCCACCCCGTACTTCTCCACGTACTCCTCGTACGTCGCGTTGACGCCATCGGAGCGTGTGCTGTCCCCCAGCAGCCAGCCCTGGAGGGCATTGCCGCGCTTGACGTTGTCCTCGGTGAACCAGTAGGTCCCGGGCGTGGTCTCGTGCTCGCGCAGGTAGCGTTCGCGGCTGCCCAGGAAGATGGTGGCGCAGTCGTGCGCACGCGGCATCACCAGCGGCTTGGTGCGCGCGACCAGGCCGGCCGTGGCGCCACCGCAGAGGCCGTAGCCGAGGATGATGGCATCGGCCGCGGGGTCGTCGGCCTCGATGCGGTCGACCTCCTCCTGGAGGCGGTCGCGCAGCGGCACCGGCTCCACGTGCAACGACGCTGAGAGCTCGGTCATGACCAGCTCGTGTGGGGATGAAGCCGCCAGGTGCTCGACCGGCAGGCTGAGCATGTCGCAGACGATGAACTGTAGTCGCATGGTTTCGATCCTAGGCGGAGACCGCCAGCGCCTCCGGGTGGACGACGCCCTCGATGTCGCGCTCGCCCCGGGCGGTCTCGACCACGGCCGTGGCCACGTGCACCGCGGAGGCCGCGTCGGGGGCCCAGCCGTGGGCGCCGATCTCGAGCGCGAACTCGAGCGTGACCGGGGCACCACCGATGATGACGCGCAGGTCGGGCATGTCCTCGGCGGCGGCCACCGCGGCGATGACCTCGCGCATGTTGCCCATGGTCGTGGTCAGCAGCGCGCTGCAGCCGATGATGTCGGCCCGGTGCTCGCGAGCAGCCTCGAGGAACGCCTCGGCCGAGGTGTTGGTGCCGAGGTCCACGATCTGGAAGTTGGCGCCCTTGAGCATCATGGCCACGAGGTTCTTGCCGATGTCGTGGAGGTCGCCACGGATGGTGCCCAGCACGGCGACCTTGTCGGGCTTGTGGCCGGAGCCGATGAGCAACGGCTCGAGCAGCGCGACCGCACCCTTCATGGCCCGGGCGCTGATGAGCATCTCGGGCACGAAGATCTCCTGGCGGCTGAAGCGATCACCGATGACGCCCATGGCCTCGGTCATGGGCTCGAGGATGTCGAGCGGCGGTATGCCCTCGTCGATCGCGGCCTGGGTGATCTCGACCGCGGTCTCACGGTCACCGGCCTCCACCGCTGCCTGGAGTCGTTCGAAGTCTGCCATCGTCCTCCTCGGGATCGCGCGGCTACGAGGCTCGCCTGAGCGTCACTCTAGCGGCCCGTCGCGGGTGCGCGTGCGGCGCACCTTGGCCGGAGTCGGATCGAGACGGAGGTGCTTCGCCGCCTGGCCGCCCATGCGCCCCGATTCGATGACCCGCTGCAGGAACTCACGCGTGCGCGCCTGCTGCGGGTTGCCGAAGAGCTGCGCCGGCGGCCCGTCCTCGAGGATCTGGCCCTGGTCGAGGAAGCAGATGCGGTCGGCGATGTCTCCGGCGAAGCCCATCTCGTGGGTGGCGATGATCATGGTCATGCCCGACTCGGCCAGCTCGCGGATGACATCGAGCACTTCGGCCACCAGCTCCGGGTCGAGCGCCGACGGTGATCTCGTCGAGCAGCAGCAGGTCCGGCTGCATGGCCAGCGCGCGCACGATGGCCACGCGCTGCTGCTGGCCGCCCGAGAGCCGGTCGGGGTACTGCTCGGCCTTCTCTTCGAGCCCGAAGCGCTTGAGCAGCGCCATCGCGTCGTTGTGCGCCTCCTCCTTCGACTTCTTGAGGACCTTGCGTGGCGCAAGCGTGATGTTGTCGACCACGCTCATGTGCGGAAAGAGGTTGTAGGCCTGGAAGACGATGCCGATGCGCCGGCGGATGACATCGATGTCCACGCCACGTGCGGTGATCTCCTCGCCCTCGACCACGACTCGTCCCGAGTCGATCGGTTCGAGCAGGTTCACGCAGCGCAGCAGCGTGGACTTGCCTGAGCCCGATGCTCCGATGAGGCAGACGACCTCGTGCTCGGCCACCACCAGGTCGATGCCCTTGAGCACGGCCAACTCGTCGAACGACTTGTAGAGCCCTTCGATCCGAACCGCCTCCTTGCCCAGCGAGCGGCCACTGGCGCCGATGGCCCGCGGGCTCATCGGCTGCCAGCCATCTGGCGCTTGCGGTCGCGCGCGACGAGCCAGTCGACGAAGCGCGACATGGGGATGGTGAGCAGCAGGAAGATGACCGCGACGATGAGGTAGGGGGTGAAGTTGAACTCGGCTGCCTGCACGATCTGCGCTCGTCGGAAGATCTCTACGGCGCCGATGAACGACACCAGGGCGGTGTCCTTGAGCAGGCCGATGGAGTCGTTCAGCAACGGCGGGATGACCCGTCGCACGGCCTGTGGCAGCACCACGTAGCGCATCGACTGGGCGGCCGAGAGCCCGAGCGAGCGAGCGGCAGCGTTCTGGCTGGGGTGGACCGACTCGATGCCGGCCCGGTAGACCTCGGCCACGTAGGCGCTCCAGATGAGCGTGAGCGCCACGATGGCCCAGAAGAAGGGCTCGGTGGTCGTGCCGGGGATCCGCAGCGCCGGGATGCCGAACCCGAGCAGGAAGATGACCAGGATGCTGGGCACGCCGCGGAAGATGTCGATGTAGATCGTGGCCGCCGCGCGGATGGGAAAGAACACCGGGCTCTGGAGGCTGCGCATCACCGCCAGGACCAGCCCCCCGACGAGGACGAGGACCTGGGAGATGAGGAAGATCTGGATGTTCTTCTGGAAGGCCCGGACCAGCTGCTCGAAGCGCTCGTCGAACACGTCGAAGCTGAAGAACGTCGCCTGCACCCGCTCCCAGCCGGGCGAGTTGACGACGATGAACGCGACGACGACCAGCAACACGATGGTGCTGGCCGTCGCGATGGCGACTGTCCTGGCGCCCTGCGGCGGATGCCGCAGGGCCTCGACGAATCGTTCGTGACCGGGGCGGGCGTGAAGGTGCTGGGCCGCTCACGCTCCGCCCGTGGTCCGCTGGCTACTCGAGGACAGGCACGCTCTGTGCCTGGGTGATGGTGGCATCGTAGATGGCCTGCAGCTCGCCGCTGGCGCTGATGGCCGCGATGGCCTCGTTGATGCAATCGGTCAGCGGGCTATCCAGCTCGAGAACGGCACCGATCTGGTCCTGTTGCGCCGATGTCGGGAACTGGCCCACGATGGTGCCGTCGGAGAGCTGGACCGCGATCACGAAGAACGCGCTGCCGAGGTCCACGACGAGGCCGTCGATCTGCTGGTTCTCCAGCGCCTGCACCAGGTCCGCGTTGTTGTTGAAGACCTGTGGCTCGTTGTCCGGCTGGATCTGCTCCTCGATGAACTGCAGGCTGGTGGTGCCCACCGCAGCGCCGAGGTTGTAGCCCTTCAGGTCCGCGATGCTGGTCGCGCTCGGTGATGTCAGTACCCGCGTTCGCCACGAGCGACTGGTTGGCGTCGAAGTAGGGGTCGGTGAAGTCGACGTTCTCTGCGCGCTCCGGGCGGATCGGAGATCTGCGCCATGTGGAAGTCGAAGGGCTTGGGGCCGGGCGCGAAGGCCAGCGCTGAACTCGGTGTTCTGCAGCCAATCGACCTGGTCGTCGCTGAACCCGAGAGCGTGGGCGATGGCGTAGGCCACGCCACCCTCGAGACCCTCACCGCTCGGCGGGTAGCTGAACTCCCAGCCGCTCTCCGGGTCGACCGACGGGTCGCCGCCCCACCACGGGCCGAACGCCGGATTGTCGGTGCTGAGCGTCAGGCGCCCAGGGGTCTTGAGCATGTCGCCAAGGTTGGCGGCCTGGCACGCTTCGCTCACGCTGGCCATGGCCTCGTCCTGTGCCAGGGCGGCAAGGGGCGTAGCCACAAGGGCAACGGTCGCTGCTCCCGCAGCGAGCACGCCGAGCCGTCGGCGCAAATCGGTCATCTGGGCACCCTCCTGGTAGGTGTTTCGCGAGGACCGCCATAGTCCCACAGCACAGCAAGGAATGCCGTCCCGTGCCAGCATTCGTGATGTGATCGACCCGAGTGCACCACTGGGCTATCCGGGAGCGCAGCGCACAGCCGCCACGGCAGCCACCCCCGGGAGCGGGGAACGGCCGCCATCCGCATACGGCCTACCGCCCGGGTACGCCCCGCCACCGCCCGGCTATCGGCCATCGCCCCCGGGACCGCCTCCCCCGTACGCATCGCCACCGCCGGAGCCGGCGCGGCGCCGGAAGCGCCCGCCGCGGCGCGATCCAGGCGGCCTGGTGGCCGGCCTCGTCATCGCCGGTATCGGCCTCTTCTTCCTGGCCGGGCAGCTGGAGCCGGACATCGGTCGCTTCGTGACCATGTTCATCGGGCTCGCGCTGCTGGCGGTGTTCGTGGTCACGCGCCAGTACGGATTCCTCGTGCCGGGCTCCATCCTCACCGGAGTGGGTATCGGCATCGTGCTCGACACCACGGCCAGCGGTGAGGCCGAGAGCGGTGTGATGATGCTCGCCATCGCCGGTGGGTTCCTGGGCATCTGGGTCATCGGCTCCATCTATCGGCTCGCTGAGAACCACTGGTGGCCGCTCATCCCCGGGGGCATCCTCACGCTCATCGGCTTGGTGCAGCTGACGCGTACCGACGTGGCTGGCGCCCTGCGCCTGTGGCCGGTGATCCTCATCGTGCTGGGCGCGTTCGTGCTGGCCAAGGCCATCACCCGCCGCGACTGATCGGGCCTTCCGCTACGAGATCGGCGGCAGCTCCTGGGGATCGCTGAGCACGCCAGCGAAGAGGTCGCCTCTCGCGGCGACCCGCTCGATGATCGTGCGCATGTCCCAGCGTCCAGCACTCAAGTCAGGGTCCTCGAGCTCGTCCCAGGCGATCGGCGCTGAGACCGCCCCCGACGGCACAGGGCGCACCGCGTAGGGCGCGACGAGCGTCTTGATGAGCGAGTTCTGGGTGAAGTCGAGGCGAGCCCGGCCGCCGCGGTCGGCCTTGGTCCACTCCCAGGAGACGAGGTCGGGCACGACGGCACCGATGCCGCGCGAGAGGGCGCCGACCCAGTCACGGGTCTGGTCGAACGTGTAGCCGGGGACCACCTGGATCCAGATCTGGATCCCGCGCTTGCCACTGACCTTGGGATAGCCGCGCACGCCCAGGTGCTCGAGCGCGGTGCGGTAGAGCCTGGCCAGGGCGATCAGCTCCGCCCACGTCGTCTCGGTACCGGGGTCGATGTCGATGTAGGCGTAGCTGGGCTGACGATAGTCGTGGATGGTGCTGGTCCAGGGGTGGAGATCGATGCAGGCCTGGTTGGCCAGCCAGGCCATGGTGGCCACGCGGTCGGCCACCACGTAGGTGTGCGACTGCCTCCGTCCGGCTTCGGGGTAGTCCCAGCGCGCGACCCACTCGGGTGCATGCGCAGGGATCTGCTTCTGCCAGAACTGCGTCTCCCCGCCCACGCCGTCGGGCCAGCGGTGGACGTTGAGCGGGCGCTCGCGCAGGTACGGCAGGATGACCGGAGCGATGGTGGCGTAGTAGCGCACGAGATCGCGCTTGGTGAAACCGGCGCCAGGGAACAGCACCTTGTCGAGGTTGCTCAGCTCGACTTCGTGGCCACCGACCGACCAGCGACCACCAGCGCCGAGCGCTTCGAGCTCGGCCAGCTCCCGCGGCGTCGCGCGGTCGGGTGCCCCCGCAACTGTCGTGTCCTGCGCCGCCGACGTGGTCGGCGCCGCGATCGGTTCCTCTCGGATCACCGACGACGGGTCCCGGTCGGGCTCGAAGCCCTTCAGCGTGGCCTGACGGAGGAGCCCCTCGGCCGTCCACTCCGCGAACTCGGCGCGGATGACCTGGCGTGGCTCGCAGTAGCGGGCGGTCGCCGACGGTGGCGTATCGGCCGCCGGAGGGGCCTCGAGCGGCGCCTCCTCGACGAACCTGCGAAGCCGCTTGCGGGCGCGCTCGTCGATGCCGCTGCCGACGTGGCCGGCGAACCGCCAGCCATCGTCGCTGCGTGTCGCGACCAGCACCGACCCGAGCTCGTTCGCGCGACCCTGTCCCGGTTCGTAGCCGATGACCACCAGCTCCTGCTCACGGCGGGCCTTGACCTTGAGCCACTCGCGCGAGCGCACGCCCGGTCGATAGCGGCTGCGCCGATGCTTGGCCATGCTGCCCTCCAGGCCCTCGGCTGCCACGGCCGCCTGGAACTCGCGGCCGTGCTCGTCGACATGGGTCACGTAGCGCGCCGATGGATGTTCGCGCCAGAGCAGTCGCAGCAGCCGCTTGCGTTCCTCGAGCGGGAGATCCATGAGGTCGAGCCCGTCGAGCCGCAGCAGGTCGAAGGCGTGGTAGATGAGGGTGCCCTCGCGTGGGCCGGCCTTCGGGTCCGCGGGCCGGCGCTCGCGTCGCTTGACACCCAGGCCACGAAGGCCCGAGAGCTCCTGGAGCAGGCTGAAGTCGGGGCGACCGTTGCGGTCAAGCGCGACCATCTCGCCGTCGACGATGGCGTCGTCGGTCGCGATCCAGTCGGGGGGAGCGGCAGCGAAGTCGGGGAAGTAGCTGGCCGCGTCCTTCCTGTTGCGTGTCCACAGCCTGACCGAGCCGTTTTGCACGACCGCCTGGGTGCGGTAGCCGTCCAGCTTCAGCTCGAAGATCCAGTCGGGGTCGTCGAACGGCCCGTCGACGGCCGTGGCCAGCATCGGTGGCACGAACGTCGCAGGACCGGCCGCGGCCGCGCCCGAGAGGTCGATGTCCGCCAAGGTCCGGCCCGGGGCCACGGTGCCCGCGACTCCGGCGGCGACCTGTTCGTTGGTGCGGCCGGTGAGCACCGAGGTCGAGTCGTCATCGATGTCCCAGCCCTCGACCGCACCCTCGCGCTTGCGGATCAGCAGCCAGTCCTCGGCACCCTTCTCGATGCCCGTGCGAACCAGGGCGAACCGACCACGCAGGCGCTGGCCGTGCAGGACGAACTTGAGCTCGCCGTGCTCGACCGACTCGGCGGGGTCCTCGTCGAGCTCGGGGTCCCACGCGCCGTTGTCCCAGACGATGGCATCTCCAGCGCCGTACTCGCCGGCCGGGATGACGCCCTCGAAATCGAGGTACTCGAGGGGGTGGTCCTCGGTCCGTGCCGCACGTCGCTTGGCCAGCGGCTCCATCGATGGGCCGCGCGGCACGGCCCAGCTCACGAGCACACCACCGATCTCGAGGCGCAGGTCGTAGTGCAGCCGCGTCGCGCGGTGCCGGCCGACCACGAAGCGGCGTATCGACGGTGGCAGGGGCGGCGCCACCGATCCTTCAGGTTCGGGCGTGCGACCGAACGCACGTTTGCGCCGATACTCCTCGAGCGGCATGGGCGGAGAGTAGCGCCTGTGTCCGTGCCGTCCGGCGTGCCCAGGTGCTCCACGAGCGCGGCAGTCCAGGCGTAGGGCTCTGGTGCGCGTACGGAGACGCCACCCACGAGGTCGGCATGGACGGGTCCCGGGGTACTCGCGGATGTGACCTCCGGCCGCGGGGCCGCTCGGAACCTAGCCCGGGATGACGCAGCCCTTGGGCTTGTCGGTGAAGCCCGGCTGGCAGGTAGGCGCGGGTCCAACGCCGCCACCGCCTCCGCCACCGCTGGAGCTGCCGCCACCGGAGCTGCTACTACCCGAGCTGCTGCTCTCGGATGGGGTCGATGGAGCCGAACCGGAGAAGCAACTGCCCTGGGTCTTGATCGTGCCGTACGAGCTGACACCGCCCACGCCACGAGCAGCCCACGCGTTGACGGCGGTCGAGCTCCACGTAGCTCCCGGGTTCTCCAGGCTGCTGATGCTGCCGCACGAGTAGGCCGGGTCGACCTGCCTGGGGCCTCCGGGTTGCGTGCCGCGCACAAAGAGCTCGGTGCGGGTGCCAGCCGGCGTGCGAACCGAAGCGCTGACCACGCCGGTCTTGGGCGGCTTGAAGGTGGGCGCGGGCTTGCCCTTCATGTAGCGGGTCACGAACGCGTGCCATGTCTCACCCGCGTTGTTCATCGAGTAGATGGGTGGGTTGGTCACGTTGGGCGCCCGGCTGTTGCTGTTGCCGTACCAGACGCCGACCGCGAGCGCGGGCTGCTTCGAGCCGTTGGGCTTGGGCAGGAAGCCGTAGGTGGAGTAGTCCTTGAGGTTGTTGGTCGTGCCGGTCTTGACCGCCGCCTCGCGCCGCGATCCATTCTTGGTGTTGTACATCGCGAACGTGTCGGCCCAGGCGGCGTTCTCCCGCGGGTCCGTGTTGCCCTTGAGGATGTCCGCGATGATGTAGGCGGTCTGGGGGCTCCACACTTGCGTGGTCGCCGGCTTGCCGGCCTTGTAGATGATCTCACCCTTGGGGCCCTTGATCTCCAACACGTAGCGCGGTCGTGTGACCTTGCCGTTGTTGCCAAAGGCACCGAAGGTCTTGACCATGTCCAGCGGCCGTACCTCGACGGTGCCGATGGCCCCGGCCAGCCCGGCGTAGTCGAGCGCCTTGTTGCCGAAACCGACGGGCTCAGGCAGGAACTCGTAGCCGGCCTTGACCGCGTACTTGCGCACGGTCTTGATGCCGGTCCGGTGCAGGGCGCGGATGGCCGGCACGTTGAGCGACTG
>CAVQPG010000017.1:0-7821 GCA_963714675.1 uncultured Chloroflexia bacterium
CGCGTGGCACGCTGATGCATCACTACAAGGTCGATGACGACGGGCTCGTCGAGTGGGCCAACCTCGTCATCGCCACCGGCCACAACAACATGGCCATGAACCGTTCGGTCGCACAGGTCGCGCGTGCCTACGTCAAGGGCGACAAGATCGAGGAGCCCATGCTCAACCGGGTCGAGGCCGTCATCCGGTCCTACGACCCTTGCCTGAGTTGTTCGACCCATTCGCTCGGCGACATGGCGCTGGACATCCAGTTGCTCTCGTCGGACGGCGAGATCGTCGATCGCGTCAAGCGCTAGCTCGCCGTCCCGGGCGTGAGTCCAGATCGGGAGAGCGTTGCCCTCGAGGGAGGGAGCGGCGCTCTGTCGCGTCACGTGCTCATCATCGGTTTCGGCAACACACTCCGCCGTGACGATGGTGCCGGAGCCGTGGCCGCGCGCCTGCTGGCAGACGAGCCCCGGCTGGAGCGCGAGGGGGTCGAGATCTGGGAGCGCTATCAGCTGCTGCCGGAGATGGCGCTCGACATCGGCGAGTCCACGCTGGTGATCTTCGTCGATGCTGACACGCGGGGTTTGCCGGGTTCCATCGAGATCCACCCCATCGACCCTGAGACGGCAGCGCGCGGTGACGCCGATGCTCGAGGCGAGCCCGGCGCGTCATCGCATCACGTCGGCGGCGGGGAGCTGGTGGCGCTGGCAGCTCAGTTGACGGGTGCCAGGCCGGAGGCGATGGCCATCGGCGTGGGTGTCGCCGACCTCGAGATGGGGGAGGGCCTGAGCCCGGCGGTGGAGGCGGCGCTGCCCAAGATCGTCGCGATCGTCGTCGACCTCGTCGAGGCTCACCTCTCCGGCGGTCCCTAAACGCTGGCGCGCCGGTCCACCACGGGCGCTGGCGCGCCGGTCCACCACGGGCGCTGGCGCGCCGGTCCACCACGGGGCTGCACGTCTACGTTTTCGTGGGAGTCACGTATCTGGCGTCGCGCAGGGCCGTGGGCCCTCGATGTGTCTGGTAGTCACCTACGGTGTCTCTCGAACGACTGTTGTGACCTCCCGGCACGGGGAAGGACGAGCGTTGGTGGGACGCGCCGTATACGTGACTGGCAGTCAAGCCCGCGCTCGGTGTTGGTGTCGTTGGCGGACACGTCGCAGGTAGCCACTGCCTCGGGGTCCAGGTGGGCTGACGGAAATGGGGCCAGCCACGACTCTCGAGCCGTCCGGCCCTTGACCCGCTGGACGACCGGCAGAGAGTGGGCATATCCGCACAAGGGTGGATGGTGATGCGACGACTGGCTGTGGCACAGCTGGGCGCCTGCCTCACGAGCGCGATCGCGGGCGTGGCCTCTGCGCAGTCGCCCGCACCCTCGCCGACATCGTGGGGGTGGGTGGCAGGGTGGTACTGCCCGAATACGCCTTCGCATTGACGTTCCCGACGATCGGGTGTGGGTTCGCTCCTCGTCGGAGGATTTCGACACGGTCGAGGCCCAGCTCGGGAGTCCCACGAGCCCTGGTTTCGTGGCCGAGCACGAGGACGGGTTCACGAAGGTGGGCCCCGACATGCCGCTCCTCGGGGGTGGTCTCGACCAGGGCGGCGGCTGTGGCGTCGCCGTCATCCAGCCGGTGGGCCTCACGCTCGATGCCATCGCCACCGACCTCGCCGTCAGGATGGAGTCCGATCCGGACGCCTTCCCGGCTGGTGCCACGGTGACCGACTTGTCACTCCCGGCGGGCAAGGCGAAGCGCATCGACGGCCGCCAAGTCACGTAAGGCGTGCAGGCACCCACCGGCTTCTCCCTCTACCTGGCGACGGACGGCAGCCGGTTCTACCTCATCCGCTGCGCCGCCGTTTGACCCTCCTGACGACGCCTGGCTCTTCGTTGCCGAGACGTTCGTGTTCCTGCCTGCCGAGGAGTAGGCAAGAGGGACACTACGTCGTTGAGCTCAGGCAGCTAGGCCAGGAACAGCAGGTCGCAGCCGGGATCGGTCTTGGCGGTCACAGCCGCTTTGGCGGCGGGTCCCTGGAGCGGGAAGGTCACGCGCAGCTCATCGCCGACCAGGCGGAGCAAGGCTCGGTTGTGCCGGGTGTCGGCGAGCACGAGGAACACTCGTTCCACGCCTCCGTCTCGTCGTTTGAGGGCGACCTTGCGTTCCAGCGCCTGGAGGTCGGAAGGTCGGAGCTCGGCCTCGATGCCGACGCGGAGGGTCCACAAGCGGGTCATCGCATCCCAGGCTCGCTTGTCGCCACGCTGCGGCAGCGGCACCTCCGTCTGCCACGGAGCGCCTTGGGGCAGGACTACACGGATGCGCGACAGCAACTGCCGGTGACCTTGGTCCCTGAGCGGTTGTCCGCCGGGGAAGGCACGAACGCTCAGGTCGAGCCCAACGATGGCGGCCATGATCGAAAGCAGTCGGAGACCTGCTTCATTCGCGAGGCCGCGCTCGATCCGGCTCACCCAAGAGGCATCGATGCCGGCCGCGTGGGCGACGTCGCTCTGGCGAAGTCCTGCAGCATGGCGAGCCAAGCGCAGCTCTCGCCCGACCTCGACCAGGCTCGACCGTGCCCGACGAGCGCCGCGATCACGATGTCGTTCCTTGTATGGCATCGCCGGAGGATGGCGGAGTCCGCGGTCCGCTGACTTTGCGTGCATAGTGCGCACGTATCCAGCGCTGTGGACACTGTCCACGTCCCACACTTGCCCCAGGGGCACAAACGGCTGGGGTCGACCCATCGACGTGCCTGCGAGGCACACGACACGCGTCGGGCTGGCATCAAAGGGGCATTACGTGCCTCCCACGCAACTGGCCCGGAAGAGGGGAAAAGGGGAGACAAGAAGGCAGATCGGTCCCGCGGCCGAGCGCCACAGCCCACGCCTCACCACCAGCGCCGGCGGCAGGCCCCACGGCCGAGCGCCACAGCGCACGCCTAACCTCGGCGGCGGCGGCACGCGCTACGGCTCGGGCAGCACCAGCGCCGGCGGCACGCGCTACGACTTGGCCAACACCAGCGGCGGCGGCGTGCGCTACGGCTCGGGCAGCTCCGCGCCGTCGGGCAGCGGGATCTCCGTGCTCGACTCACCGCCCCTCTCGGCCCTGTCACGACCGCGGCGGCGGCCCGCGACGAGCACTACCACGATGCCGGCAGTGGTCACCAGGATACCCGCGATGTCGATGGGTGTGATGAGCTCACCCAGCACGATGATGCCGGCGATGACGCCCACTACCGGCGCGCCGAGATAGCCGATCCCAGTGGTCAGCGGTCCCAGCGACTTGACGATCATCTGCGAGGCCCAGAAGGCGAAAGCCGTGGCCAGTGGGCCCGAGTACAGCACCGCCAGCGCGGTCGGCAGGTCCCAGCTGACCTCGCCGAAGCGGTCACGCTCGAGGAGCACCGCGAACACGATCATGGGCACGAGCGCCACCAGCAGCTGCCAGATCTGCGTATCGAAGGGGGTGCCTCGCCAGGGGTGGAGGCGAACGTGGACCAGCGCCAGCGCCGCACCCATGGCACCCACTACCAGCAGCATGCTGCCGAGCAGCGCCCCCTCGCCCGACCAGTCGATGGCCGCGGGGTTGAGCAGCAGCACCAGCCCGGCGAGCCCGAGCCCGAGCCCGATGACCTCCGGGCGCGAGGGTAACGTCCGCGCCAGCAGGGCCATCACCGGCACCACCCACAGCGGGATGGTGTAGGCCAGGATCGAGGATCGTCCGGCGGGGATGTGCGGCAGCGCCAGGTTCATCATGGTGATGCCCAGCCCGACCGCGAGCAGCCCGTAACTGACGATGATGGGCCAGTCGGACCGGTCAGGCCGGTGCAGCCGTCCGGCCGCCGCCATCAGCACCGCCAGCACAGCGATGCCGCCCGCGAGCCGCAGCACGCCATAGGTGAAGGGCGGGATCGTCTCCAGCCCGACCTTGACCACGACCCAGTGGCTGCCCCACACCACCACCAGGCCGACCAGCAGCAGCCAGGCGCGGTTCACGGGCGGTCGTCGGTCGGGGTCACCACCCGAGGGTAGCGGCCCGCGCTGCCCTCCGGATCGGTGGTTCGGCCGTCCTAGCCAGCGCCGTAGGTCAGGGCCGTGTCGAAGGCGGCCTCGATGTTCTCCGGCGGCACGTAGGCCTGGATGTTGTGGACCGTGGCGAACACGAAGCCACCCCCGGGTGCGAGGTCGTCGATGCGGCGCTTGACCTCGTCACGGACCTCGTCGGGCGTGCCGAAGGGCAGCACCTTCTGGGTGTCGACCCCACCGCCCCAGAAGACGATGTCATCGCCGTAGGCCGCCTTGAGCCGCGCCGAATCCATGCCCTCGGCGTTGACCTGCACCGGGTTGACGATGTCTACGCCGATCTCGATGAGGTGCGGGATGAGCTCGTAGACCGCGCCGCAGCCGTGGTAGAAGAGTTTGGCGTCGGTGCGGGCCTTGATGGCCTCGAAGAGGCGCTTCTGACGCGGCTTGATGACTTCGATGTAGGACTGTGGGTTGATCATCCAGCCCTGCTGGGTGGCCACGTCGTCCCAGAAGGTGAAGACGTCGATGAGCTCGCCGACCTGGGAGAGGTAGCGGTCGACCGACTCGATGTAGATGTCGGTGATGCGATCGGCCAGCTCCCGGCTGAACTCGGGTGCCATCAGCATCGACATCATGAACGGCTCCATGCCCATGACCCGGCAGGACTGCTCGAAGATGCCCCCGCCGATGACGCCCGACCCGACGAGCGCGAAGTCGGTCGTGGCGCGCAGCTGCTCGGCGCGCTCGCGCAGGCCGGCGATGAGCTCGGGCGGATCGGGCTCCGGCCAGGCGTTGGCCTCGAGCGCCTCGGAGGTCATCTCCGTGATCGGGAACTCTACCCAGTCGTAGTAGAGCGGCTGCTCCTTGGGCATCCGCATCTTCGCGCCCCAGCGGTCCCACATCGCGAGATACTCGCCCTCGTCGACGATCTCCACGCCTTTCACGTGCGTCGGCGGCAGCTGCACCATGCGCGTGTCCACGCCGAAGCGCTCGAGGACGTCCTCCCCGATGTAGGGCAGCTGCTGCACCTCGTCGTAGACGACGATCTCCTCGGGGGGCAGGCCCAGGTGCTCGCGCAGGGGCACGTAGGCCGCCTTGGTGCAGGAGGTCACGATCGATGAGCCCAGGTCGATGGGCACTCGGTCGGGCTCCTTGTGGTCGAGTGCGGTGAGGATCCGTTCGCGTGGTGTCATGTCATCTCCCCCTGGCTGCGCTAGGCGTGTGCAGTGCCGAAGGTGTAGGCACCGCCGGGTGCCTCCACGAACAGCGTATGCAGCTCGGCGTCGCCCAGCCCTCGCTCTCGCATGAGGTCGCTGAACTCAGCCAGTAGATATGTCCAGCCCGGCGAGCCGCCGAACTGCGTCCAATATCCCTGGCGGGCCGCATCGAGGCCCAGCGTGATGTGGCCCAGGAGGCCGTCCTCCGCGGCCCACTCAAGCAGCTGCAGCGTGCCGTTCTCCTGGTCGCCCCAGCGGAACCCCTGGTCGTACTCGACACGGGCGCCGGTGGCGGCGATCTCGCGCATGTAGGCACGGTCGACGACCTTGTCCACGTGGCTGAGCACGATGTGGGCCGGGTCGCCGCCGTGTTTCACCAGCCACTCCACCTGCTCGAGCGCGCCGGTGCCGCCCTCGCAATGGGTGAGGATGGGGCAGCCGGTCCGGTGCTGGGCCAGGCCGGCCGCGGCGAAGACCCTCTGGTCCCGCGGCGTCAAGCCACCAGCCGACCCAGCGATCTTCAGCACGCCGGCCCGATGTTCGGTGCGCCTGACGATGGGGCCGTTGTAGTCGAGCTCATCGATGCCCTCCTCGATGTCAGCCACGAAGAGACCCGCCAGCTCCTCCTCGGACAGCCGTACCGACCAGTGGCGGTCGTGGTAGTAGCGCTCGTGGTGCAGCCCCGAGGGGGCGATGACATTGACACCGCTGGCGTGGGCGATGTCGGCGAGCATGAGCACGTCACGACCGCAGTCGGCGGGCATGGCGTCGACGACGGTTTTGAGGCCCAGTTCCTGTACCGGCGCCAGCTCGGCCACGGCCTTGTCGACGTCGGCCAGGTCGAAGTCCGGGAACAGCTGGATCGGCCGGCCGCCGTGGATCACGAGGTGCTCGTGGGCGTAGACGATGCCGAGGTCTTCGGGCGCGATGTCACCGAGGACGGTACGGGCGAAGGACATGGAGACTCCTCTGGCTTTGGGCTGGGTCAGGACGAGGACGGCTGCGACGCGGGGGCAGCGTCGGCGACGGTCTGCATGACGCGGGCGACGGCACCGAGCACCCCGGCATGGTCGGAGCGCTCGGCGCGCAGGATGGGGATGAGCCGTTCCTTGGGGTAGCGGAAGGCGTAGCGATCGACGTAGGCCTGGACTTGGGGCAGGAAGTGGTCGGCCTGGGCCATGGGCCCGCCGGCGAGCACGACGACCTCTGGGTCGTAGGCGTGGATGGCCGTGACGATGGTGGCGCCGAGGTCACGACAGAAGTGGCGCATCGATCTCCTTGGCCACGTCGTCTCCGGCGTCGACGCCCTCGACCAGCGTCCTGAAGGTGATGCGGCCGGGGTCGCGCTCGTAGGCGTCGGTGATGGTGGAGGGCACCTTGCGCGCGACGTAGTCACGCATGCGGCCGACCACGGCATTGGCCGAGACCAGCGTCTCGGCACAACCGACGTTGCCGCAGAGGCAGGTGCGGCCGCCGGTGCGGATGGTGGCGTGGCCGAAGCTGACGCCGCCGGCGAGGTTGCGTGTGGCTAACGCTCGTCCCCCGATGATGGCGCCCGAGCCGATGCCGGTACCGATGGTCAGACCGACTACGTCCTCGTAGCCCCGGGCCGCTCCGAAGCGCCATTCCGCGAGCGTCGCGGCGGCGCCGTCGTTGATGCAGCGGACCGGCACGCCGAGGTACTGCTCGAGCCGCTCGCGCAAGGGAAAGTCTTCGATGCCCGGGACCTTGCCCGGCAGGTTGCGCACGCCGAACCCGGGATCGACGAGGCCCGGTGCGGCGACACCGACACCCCTGAGCCCCTCGCGGCCGTCGCGGGCGATGGCCTGGTCGGCGTAGGCCAGCATGCGCTCCCAGACGAGCTCGAAGGTCTCGTGGGTGGTCTCTTCGACGCGGGCGTGGCCGACCGTGCCGTCATCGCTGACCACGCCCGACTTGGTACGGGTGCCGCCGATGTCGAAGCCCAGCCACCAGCCGGCGTGGGATGCGCGTTCGTTCACGGCTTGACCATACCCCGCCGGCCTGGTCGCCTAGGCCGCGAGCTCGAGCACCGCGCCGTCGCGGCGGAGTCGGTCCCGCAGCTGCGTGATGTCGAGGTCTCGCGGGTCGATGCCGGCCTCTGTCGCGAGCGCCGCGGCCGTGCCGGCTGCCTGGCCCATGGCCATCGTCTGGGCCATCGAGCGGACGGAGGCGTGAGCGTCATGGGTGGCGCTGAAGCAGCGGCCGGCCACGAGCGTGTTGGCCGAGTCGCGCACCAGCAGCGAGCGGTAGGGGATACCCACCACCTCGCCGTCGGGCAGGTACTGCCACCTGGTGTCCGCGCCCGGATGATGATCCTCGATGGGCGCCCCGCACAGCCCGATCTCGTCCTCGAACCGCCGAGCGCCGAGGACGTCGTCACGAGTCAGGCGGTAGTCGCCATAGACGCGGCGTGTCTCACGCACGCCGATCTGCGCCGACAGCGCCACCAGCGAGGCCTCCTCGTAGCCCGGCACCATGTCGTGCAGGAAGCGCGCGTACTCGACGGCCTGGCGTCGCCCGAGGATCTCCGCCTCGGCCAACAGCTCCGGGTCGGTGGCGTTGATGACTCGGCCGTCCTGT
>CAVQPG010000018.1:0-86008 GCA_963714675.1 uncultured Chloroflexia bacterium
CGGCTCGTAGCGCAGCGGTCGCCCGACCGTGCCCTCGACGACATCGGCGTAGCGCCGGAGGTTGCGGTCGAGCTCGGCCACCTGATCGGGCGTGGCGCCCTTCTGTGGGCCATAGACCGCGGCTGCGCCGTGTTCCCCGAGCAGGGGGTTGGTGACGTCCGAGGCGACCGTGATATGCACCTCCGAGAGCACCTCCGAGAGCCCCGTCAGGTCGATCGAGGCGAGGCCTCCGAGAGCCCCGCCGCCGGGCGCGAGGATCCGAGTCGGACGCATTGCGCAGTCGAGCGCCGAGCGCCTCGAGCAGGCCGGCCCCACCGTCGGTGGTGGCACTGCCACCGAAGCCGATGACGATCTCACGGCAACCGAGGCCGATGGCCGCGGCCAGGATCTTGGCCGGTGCCGAAGGTGCTCGCGGCCATGGGATCGCGCTCGGGGCCGGCAGCCGCGACAAGCCCGACGCCGAGGCCATCTCCACCACCGCGCGGTCTCCCGAGCACAGGAAGGAGGCCGCGAGCGTGCGCATCAGCGGGTCCTTGGCCGCGACCGCGTGGCGGTCCCAGCCACCGCTGGCCGCGACCGCGTCGAGGGTGCCCTCGCCGCCGTCGGCCATGGGCGTCAGCGAGACCTCGTCGGCAGGCCGGACGGCCGACCAGCCCTCGGCCAGCGCAGCCGCGACCACCACCGAGCTGAACGTGCCCTTGAAGGAATCGGGCGCGACGAGGACACGCAGGGGACGCTGGGACACGGCCGCCTCCGGCTACTCGGCGGGGTTCTCGGGCAGGCCGCGCACCCGCCGGTACTCGGGGATGCGGTTCATCGGCGGGCGTTCGATGTCCGCGAGGTCGATGACATCGAGCGAGAGCTTATGGGCCGCCGAGCGCGGCAGCTTCATCGACGTGCCCAGCTCTCCGATGCGCGGCTTGTGTCCGCGCTCGTCGAGCCGCTTCATCACTGCCTGCATGATGACGAAGGCCATCTTGGAGAGTCCCTCGAGGTCCTGGTTGCGGTGGTGGCGCACCTCGAGGTCGACCTGCCCCAGGCCCTCGATACCGAGCTTGTCGGCGAGGTCGATGAGATGGCCGATCTCGACCGCGTAGCTGGTGAAGAAGGGGATGTCCTCGAGGATCTCGCGCCGGCCGGCGTACTCGCCCGAGAGCGGCTGGATGTAGCCGGACAGCTCGGGGAAGAAGAGGTTGATGAGCGGGCGGGCCACCAGCTCGGTGACGCGGCCGCCTCCACCCTCGGTGAGCACGCCACCCTGCACGATGGGTCGCTGGTAGTAGGCCTTGACGTAGCCCAAGCGTGGCTCGGTCAGCAGCGGCCCGAGCGTGCCGTAGATGAACCGCGGGTCCCACTCGCTGATATCGGTATCGCACCAGGCCACGAGGTCGCCGCTGGTCTCGTAGAGGCTCTTCCAGAGTGCCTCACCCTTGCCCTCGGTGGGCACCGTACTTGGGCAGCACCTCCTGGTGGATGACCACGCGCGCGCCTTCGTCCTCGGCGATCTTGCGCGTCTCGTCCTCCGAGTTCGAGTCGATGACCAGCAGCTCGTCGATGAGCGGCACGACCTTCATCAGCTCTCGCCGGGCGCTGCGCACGATGGGCCCGATGGTGGCGGCCTCGTTGAGGGTGGGCAGCACCGCCGAGATCGTCAGGCCGTGCTTCTCCTTGAGCTCCACCAGCCGCTTGAGGTCCTTGAACTCGGCATAGTCGAACGAGGACTCACCGAACCAGCGATCGACCTTGGCCGGCAGGCTGCGCAGGGCCTGGGCGGCTTCCTCGGCCGACTCGAGGGAGTCGTCCTGCTTGGCACGCTCGACGAAGGTGGCGCGGGTGGGCACATCGCGGGTCTTGACCACGATGACCGTGGGCGCAGCCTCCTGGGCCACGTGCTCCACGAGCTGGCCGAAGAGGGGTGCACCGGGGCTGTCGATGGCCGTGGCCGTGGCGCCCATGATCACGATCTGGGCACCGGCGGCTTCGCTCAGGATGGCCGCGGTGACGTCCTCGCCCTCGACCACCTTGGGCACGGCGGCATCGCCCGTGTGCCGCTCGACGAAGAGCCCGAGGTTGCGCTGGGCCTTGGCCTTGATCTTGGGATCGACGCCGGGCGAGACCACGTGCAGCACGTCGAGCTCAGCTGCGAAGCTGCGCTGCAGGGCCGAGGCGTAGGCCAGCGCCAGCTCCGCGTGGGGGCCACCGCGGACGGGAGCGAGGATGCGTCTGACCTCGCCGATGCCACGCTGCTTGACGACCGCGATGTCGCAGGGCCGCTCGCGGATGACCTCGTCGATGGTGGGGCTGAAGACCGGCTGGAAGTCGTCCTGCTCGGCCACGCTTCGTCGGGCACGGTCGGGGCCACCCCAGCCGAAGAGGATGAGGTCGGCATCTTCCTCCGCGGCCAGCTCGACGATGCCCTCGTCGGCGCGCCGGCCGATACGTACGACGGTGCGCAGCTCGACGCCTTCGGGCGCGAATTCGAGCACACGCTGCAGCAGCCGTCGGGCCTGGCGCGCGCGGGTGGCGCCTTCGGAGAGCTGCACGCCTTCGGGCACCTCCACGATCGAGAGCGCCGTGATGGCGCCGCCTTCCTGTAGCACGCCGGCACCGATGCGCACGAGGTCTGCGGCTGTGCGCGGATTGGCGAGGGGGATGACGATGGACTTGGGGAGCTTGCCGTCGGTCATGCCTTCTTCGCCTTGCTGCTGCGCCCGGACTTGCGCTTCGACTTGCGGGCGGTCAGGCCTTCGCCGGCACGCCAGCGCTCTGCGAAGCTCGGCTTGGCCTGCTCGTACGCTCGTGCCTGGCGCTCCACGAGCGACTCGGCCTGCTGGGTGGTCATGTCGCGGGCCTCGATGACGAGGCTGGCCACGCGCCCGAAGTAGATGGGCACGAGCGCGGCGATCATGCGGTCCATGTCCATCACGTCACCGCGAGCGCTGAGGGCGAGGTCGTAGATGATGCGGGCCCACAGGTCGTCGCTGAAGTGGAACTGGGCATCATCGGCGGTGGTGGGCGTATCCGCTCGCGTGATCTCGTCGAGGGCCGCTCCAGCTTCCTGGGCCAGGATGTCGAGCGCGGCCATGCGGTCCGCTGCCACCAGCTGTTGCCAGGCATCGCCCACCGCGACGCGACCGCGGGCGAAGGCCCCGAGCAGGCGGGTGACATCGACATCGAGCGGCGGCGGGTCGGCGTAGCGCTCGAAGCCGTAGGTGGGGACCACGTGCGAGCCCTGCACCTTGAGCCAGTGGTCGGCGTGCTCGACGGTCAGGCGCAGCATCGTGGACACGACCTGGCTGAACATGGGGCCAAGGTCGGCGCCGGGGTCCTTGGGGTCGTGGATCTTGGCCCCGAGTCGCGTCTGGCTGACCGCGAAGCCACCGGTGATGGCCTTGGTCGTCATCCAGATGTCGATGCCGAACTTGCTGATGTCCGGGGTCCAGTCGTCCTGATCGAGGTAGTGCTTCACGAGATCGCCGCTGACCCCGAAGTCACCGCCGATGGGCTGGCGGATACGCAGGCCGTAGAGCGACCGCGTCAGCGGGTAGGTGACGGTGTTGGTGATGGTGCCGTCGTACTTGTAGCGCTGGTAGAGCGGGGTCACGTAGTCGAAGCCGCCCTTGAGGATGGGGCCAGCCAGCAGCTCGATCCATTCGGGCACGATCGAGCGCAGGTCGGAGTCGACCACGACCAGCGCCTCGACGCTCAGGGCCTCGGCGATCTGGAAGATCGTGCGCAGGGCCGCGCCCTTGCCGCCGACGCCGTCCACCTCCGGGTAGGTCAGGCTCATGCGCTGCAGGCGGTTGCGCGGCCGGACCAGCAGGATGCGCTCGACATAGTCGGGTGGCTGGGTCTCGATGACCACGCGGCCGGTGCCATCGGGGGAGCCGGCATCAGCGTTGACCAGCACCGGCTTGGAGTCGGGGAAGTACTGCACGAGCCCCGCCTGCGCTGCCCGCGTCACGTGGCCGATGGTGGCGGCGTTCTTGAAGCTGGGGATGCCGACCATGATGTCGGCTGGACCTAGCCGCTTGACCTCTTCGGCAAGGGCCTCGGGAAGGGCTCGTTCTGGCATCTGTTGAGCCTAGCCGACTCGGGCCCGAAGCGATTCTCGGGGGCGTTCCGGCCTGGTGACGCGCGGGCCTCAGCGCCGGCGGTTGAGGTGCCTCACGATGCGCCACTCGATCGTGTCGTCCGAGGGCCGGTAGCGGCTGTTGGCGGCCTTCACGATGCCGCCCGCGAAGCCCATCGACTTCCAGCTCGCGATCCACGGGTCGACCGGCGGTCGGACGTGTCCCGAGACGCGCAGCAGGGGGCCAGGTGCGATGACGCTCTCGAGCAGGCGTTTGCGCTCGAGCAGTGGCACCGCGAGCAGGGACGTGCCGTCGAGACGCAGCAGGTCCACGGCCACGAAACCATCGACCGCGCTGGCGGCGAGCTGATCCTCGATGAGGCCGCGGGGCTCCACGTCGAAGTCGAGGTTGCTGCGCACGAACATCTCGGTGGGCCGGCTGCGCACCTCCGGGATGGCGGCGGCGCCCACGCCGTCGAGCGCCAGCTGGCGGGTGATGACGCCGTCGACGATCGCGTCCAACGCGAGCACTCCCTCTACGAGTGCGTCGACCACGGCCGGCAGCTCCTCGCTCAGCTCGGTCCCCAGCTCCTCGATGAGCCTGACCTCCACGGGCGGATCGGCGTCGGGCGTGACGGTCACGTGTGCCAGGGCGCGCGTTCCGCTCCAGAGTGGCTCGAGCAGCGGGTCGGTGATGTCGAACGAGCGTCTTCCGGCGTAGGCGCGCATGGGCGTCCATCGCAGCGGATCGTCGGGCACCGGGAGCGGCTCGCGGTCAGCCATCGGGGCTCAGTCGGCTCCGCGTTTCTGCAGCAGGGCCCAAGCCGAGCCGATCATCTCCTCGAGCGAGCCACGCTTGGGGCGCCAGCCGAGCAGCTCCTCGGCTCGATCGTTGGAGGCGATCAGCGCCGGCGGGTCGCCGGCGCGGCGCGGGCCGAAGCTGTGCGGGATCTCGGCACCGACGATCTTGCTCGCCGCGGTGAGCACCTTCTTGACCGAGAAGCCGCTGCCCGAGCCGAGGTTGGCGATGTGCTGCCCAGGCTCCATCTGGCCCGTCAGCTCCAGCGCAGCGATGTGCGCATCGGCCAGGTCGAGCACGTGGATGTAGTCACGGATGGCCGTGCCGTCAGCGGTGGGGTAGTCGTCCCCGAAGACCGTCAGCGGCGGGCCACCCTGGGCGGCCCCGAGCACGTTCGGGATGAGGTGCGTCTCGGGGTCGTGACGCTCGCCGTAGTGTTCGCTGGCGCCCGCCACGTTGAAGTAGCGCAGCGAGACCGAGCGCAGTCCATAGGCGGAGTACCAGCCCATGGCGCTCTCGAAGGCCAGCTTGGACGCGCCGTACGGGTTCACCGGGCGCGTGGGCGCGCTCTCGCGGATGGGCACGCGCTCGGGCTCGCCGTAGACGGCCGCGGTGCTAGCTGAAGACGAGGCGGTTCACGCCGGCCTCGCGCAGCGCGTCGAGCAGGGCGATACCGCCGACCACGTTCTCGGTGAAGTAGAGCCCGGGATCCTGCATCGACTGGCCCACCAGCGAGCGAGCCGCGCAGTGCAGCACGGCCTCGATGCGGTGCTCGCGAAGCAGCGCGACGACGGCCTCCTTGTCCATGACCGAGTGCGTGGCCAGCGCGGCGCCCGCTGCCACCGACTCGCGATGGCCGGTCACGAGCGTGTCCAGCACGACCACCTCGTGGCCGGCAGCGACGAGCTGCTCGACGGTGATGCCGCCGATATACCCGGCACCGCCGGTGACGAGGACTCGCATCAGCGGCCCATCAATCGGTCGAAGAAGGACTTGCGCACAGCTGGCTCCTTTGCCTTGGTGGGCGGGACTGAGGATGGGGGCGGTGTCGGGCTGGTGGCTCGTGCCCGGTCGGTGGCGGCGGCCGAGGCGGCGGCCGGGGCGGGCTCCTCGGTCACGACCGAGCGCATCTCTCGGGGGCTCGGGGTGGCGGCGACCCCGGGCCGGTCGACCGGCTCGCCACGCGTGACCAGGATCTCGGAGAGCCGGGCCTCCATGCGCCGCGCCATGTCGTTCTCGGGGTCGATCTCGAGCGCCTTCGAGGCGAGCGCATGGGCCTGCTGGTCATCACCGTCGGCGAGAGCACAGCGCGCGAGGCCCACCACGGCGATGGCGTTGCCAGGGTCCGTGTCCACCACCTTCTGGTAGACACCGCGGGCCTGCTCGACCTGGTCGACCTGCAGGTATCGGTCAGCTTGGAGGATCTGCTCGATCACGAACCGCAGCCTACCTGATGGGTGGCCGTACGGGCCCGATCGTGCTTCGGTCCCGCTGCATCAGCTCGTCGAGGATGAGGCTGGCCCGTGTCAGGAGCGTCATCCGTGTGTTGAGCGAGGGCTCGTCGACGACGTCAGCGAGGAGCCGCTCGAGGATCGTGCCGATGACCGGTCCTTCGGGCAGGCCCAGCGTCTCGCGCAGGTCGCGGCCATCGACGGCCAGGGCCGCCAGCGTCAGCGGCGAGGCTGCGGCCTCCTGTCGTGCCACGCGCTCGGCGAGCTCGGATTCGCGTGGTGTGGCATCCGGGTCGGTACCATCGGTGGCCCCGGCTCGCGCGGCGCGCAGTCGCAGCAGCTCGGGGCGCAGCTCGGAGGGGATGCGACCCATGTAGCGTCGGACATCGGCGTCGGCCCAGGTGCCGCGGTAGGGCACCGCGGCGGCGGCGATGACGGAGGCCACTGCATCCGCTTCGCGACTGCTCACGTGAAGGCGCCGGAGCGTGCTTCCGGCGACCTCGGGCTCGAGCTCGCCGAGCAGCGCCGTGAGCGCCAGCCGCTCGTCGCCGGGGTCTGCCTCGACGGCGATGTCGAGCGTCGCCAGCGCCCGCTCGAGGCTCGGCCCAGGCAGGGCGGCGAGCTCGGGCAGGGTCGTGGCCAGGATGCCCGTATCGGCCATCAGTCGGATGGCTCGCGACGGTCGCGGGGCCGCGAGCATGCGGCGGATCTCGCTGCCGACGCGCTCCTCGGAGACCCACTCGACGTCCGCCGCGTGGGCCACCATGGCGGCGCGGGTCATGGGCTCGATGGCGAAGTCGAGCCGGGCCGCGATGCGCACCGCTCGCAGCAGGCGCAGGGCGTCCTCGTCGAAGCGACGGGCGGGGTCGCCCACGGCGCGCACCAGCCGAGCCTCGGAGGTCGCCCTGGCCGTCGGCGGGGTCGACGAGGCGCGCCACCGTCTCCGGACCGCGCCGGCCCCAGGCGATGGCGTTGATGGTCAGGTCGCGGCGAGCGAGGTCCTCGAAGATGTCCTGGCTGAAGGTGACCGTGTCGGGCCGGCGGTGGTCGGCGTAGCGGTGGTCGCGCCGGAAGGTGGTGATCTCCATGCCCGCGGGCCAGCACCGTGCCGAAGCGGTTCTGGTAGCTGGAGCCCGGGAAGACCTGCAGGATCCGCTCGGGCCGCGCGTCGGTGGCGATGTCCCAGTCGCTGACGGGCAGGCCCAGCAGCGCGTCGCGGACGCCGCCACCCACGAGGTAGCCGCCGTGCCCGGCGTCCCACAGCGTGCCCAGCACGGCCATCGCCTCGGCGGGACAGGGAACGGGTGGACGCTCGGCGTCCACGACGCGCTCAGCGGTTGAGCGTGAGGTAGTCGCGCCAGGCCTCGTTGCGCGGGTCGGCCAGGTACGACGAGTACATCGAGTAGACGTCGCACTTGGGCTCGTAGGGCGGCTTGCGCAGGCGCATGCCGGCCTCCTCGGGCAGCCGCCCACCCTTGCGGTGATTGCAGCTGCTGCAGGCCGCCACGAGGTTGTCCCAGCTGTGGCTGCCGCCGCGATGGCGGGGCAGGACGTGGTCGATGGTCAGCTTGTTGGTGCGTTCGCCGCAGTACTGACAGATGTGGCCGTCGCGGGCGAAGACCTCGCGGCGCGACAGACGAACACGCGGGCGGGGGCGCTTGATGCGGTACTGCAGCTTGATGACCGACGGTGCGCGCAGCACCTCCGTGGGCGTGCGGATCTCGGTGTGGTCGTACTCGATGACCTCCGCCTTCGCGCCGAAGACGAGCCGGAACGCCCTGCGCAGATCGCAGACGTTGAGTGGCTCGTAGTCGGCGTTCAGAAGAAGGACGACGCTATCCAACGCATACCTCGAGTCGGCGTGTAGCTCACACGCTGCCTCGGCATCGTAACGCACCACGCCCGATGCCCCTACGCGAGGCCTCCCGCAGGCAGTACCAAATCTCCACGCGGGGCCATGGTGGTCTTGCGCACCGGACCGCACCGAACCGGTCCTAGCCGCCCGAATCATGGGACGACCGGGTGATGGTGACAGGACCGGGGCGTCGCTATTGTTCGAGGCGTCAAAGGACACCGAGCGCAGGAACACCGCAGAGCGAGGACACGGAACGATGAACGCGTATTGCCCCGAATGTGAGACCGAGCTCGACGTCGCCACCGGTATCTGCCCCGCTTGCCGCTGGGACCCGATGGTCGCTCGCACCGTCGTCTCCCAGCGGGAAGAGGAGCGCGAGATGTCGCTGACCGAGCGCTACCGCGGCGCCGGCTTCGACATCATGGAGCAGCCAGGCCACGATGGAGGATCACAGCGTCTCCCGCGGCCGCGTCTTCGTCCTCGTCGCCCTCGTTGCCGGCGTCTTCCTCTACGGCGGCGTCATGAGCGCCATGGGCATCTTCTAGACCTTCTCGCCGGCCGCCGCGCGGCCGGCCACCGCGGTCGCCGGTCTTGACACACTGCGACCCGCGCTCCGACCTCTGCGCTTCGGAGCCCGACGGCCGGGTAGGCATGGACCTCCCGGCCGTTCGTCATGTCTGGCGTCCAGCGCAACGAACCGGCTGCAGGGCCGTCAGCCGTGGCTCCCTGGTCCGGCCAGCGGTGCCCTCGCGACGGGCAGATGGCGTCTCGGCCGGGTGCAGTGGTGCCGCCTGAGCTGGCGGGTTCGAGCGCGGCAAGCCCAGCTCCGGCCGAGCGATCCGCCAGCAAGTCGCGGCCTCGAGCGACCCGACCGCGGCGTGGACCTGCGCCGAGGGAGCGTGCGGCGGCCGTCGCAGCCGCCGCGATCAGCGGCCGGTGTGGTCGGGTGCCGTGACGCGACCGCGCGCCAGCAGCGTGCCGATGCCCTCCGAGCCGAGCGGCTTCGAGTACAGGTAGCCCTGGGCCATGTCGCAGCCGAGGACCGCCAGGCGGCGAGCCTGTTCGCGGGTCTCCACGCCCTTGCCGACCGTGGCCAGGCCACGTGCGCGACACAGCGCCAGCACGGCTCTCGGCGAAGGCCACGTCGTCGTCGTTGCCGGCAGCCATGGTCGCGAAGGTCGGCACCAGCTTCACCGTGGTCAGGGGCATCTCGCGCACGTCGTCGAGCGAGGAGCCCTGGCCGAAGTCCTCGAGCGCCAGGCCGACGCCGACGTCGGCCAGCGCCGCGATGCGCTCCGGGATACGCGTTGCAGCCGGTGCCCAGCTCCAGCGTCAGCGACGAGGGGTCGAGGTCGGAGCGCTGCAGCACCGTGGTGATGTGCGGGATGAGATCGTCATCGCTCAGCTGGCGCGGTGAGATGTTGACGTTGACCTTCAGGCCCTGCATGCGCGCGAAGCCGAGGTGCCAGGTGCGCAGCTGACGTGTGGCAGCGTCGAGCACGCGCTCGCCGATGGGCACGATGTGCCCGGTCTCCTCGGCCAGGGGCAGGTACTCGGCAGGGGCGATGGTGCCCATCAGCGGGTGCCGCCAGCGCAGGAGTGCCTCGACCGCAGCGATGGCGCCTGAGCCCAGGTCGATGATCGGCTGGTACTCGAGTCCGAACTCGTTGCGTTCGACGGCCCGCTCGAGCTCCACGGCGAGATCGATCGGTGGACGTTGCGTCCGTTGGCGTTGCGGCATGTGAGTGACGGTACCAAACTCGAGTCCTGCTGGCCCTCCGTACGGTGGTGCCCCCCGGCACCGGGCCCATAGGTACCACTCCCCCTCCGACACCGAACCGCTCGGCACCGCCACGCCGAGGCCTCGCCGGAGTGGCCTCGGCGGCTGCGTGCGATAATCGGGTCACCCAGCAGGGCCAGCCCGGTCCGGCGCAGTCAACTCCCCAGCGAGGCAATTCGTGAACGTCGAGACGTCCACCTGGGCGACCAAGAAGGGTCTGGCCCAGATGCTCAAGGGCGGCGTCATCATGGACGTCGTCACCCCCGACCAGGCGCGCATCGCCGAAGAGGCGGGCGCGGTCGCGGTCATGGCGCTGGAGCGCGTACCCGCCGACATCCGTGCTTCCGGCGGCGTGGCGCGCATGAGCGACCCCTCGCTCATCAGCGGGATCATGGAGGCGGTGACCATCCCGGTCATGGCCAAGGCCCGCATCGGCCACTTCGTGGAAGCACAGGTGCTGGAGGCACTGGGCGTCGACTACATCGACGAGTCGGAGGTGCTCACCCCGGCCGACGACGAGAACCACATCGACAAGCACCAGTTCAAGGTGCCCTTCGTGTGCGGTGCCCGCGACCTGGGCGAGGCCCTCCGTCGCATCAACGAGGGCGCGGCCATGATGCGCACCAAGGGTGAGGCCGGCACCGGCGACATCGTCGAGGCCGTGCGCCACATCCGCTCGGTCAAGGCCGGCATCCGGCGCCTCGCAGAGCATGCGCGAGGACGAGCTCTTCGTGGCCGCCAAGGAGCTGGGCGCGCCCTACGAGATCGTCAGGGACGTGGCCGCGGCCGGCCGCCTGCCGGTGGTCAACTTCGTGGCCGGCGGCATCGCCACCCCGTCTGACGCGGCCCTGGCCATGCAGCTCGGTGCGGAGGGCGTCTTCGTGGGCTCGGGCATCTTCAAGTCGGAGGACCCCGCCACCACGGCCAACGCCATCGTGCAGGCCACCACGCACTTCGACGACCCCAAGATCATCGCCGAGGTCTCGAGCGGCCTCGGCGCGCCCATGCGCGGCATCAACGCCGCCAGCGTGCCCGAGGAGGAGCGCCTCGCCGTTCGCGGCTGGTAGGCCACGAGCGCCGCGCTACGCCATCGATGAAGATCGGAGTCCTTCGCGTCCAGGGAGCCTTCGCCGAACACGAGGCCGTGCTTCGCGGCATCGGCGTCGAGGTCGTGCCCGTGCGCCTGCCCGAGCACCTTGACGGGCCTCGCCGGCCTGGTCCTGCCCGGCGGTGAATCGACGACCATGCGCAAGCTCATCGAGCGCTGGGGCCTGCGTGCACCCATCTTCGAGCTGGCCCGTTCCGGGGTACCGGTGCTGGGTACCTGCGCCGGCATGATCCTGCTGGCCGTCGACATCGTCGACGGCGACGAGCCGGTGTTCCCGCTGCTCGACATCTCGGTCAAGCGCAATGCCTTCGGCCGCCAGCTCGATTCGTTCGAGGCGGACCTGGACGTCCCCGTGCTCGGCGACACGCCGGTCCATGCGGTGTTCATCCGGGCGCCGCGCGTGGAGCGCACCGGCGACGAGGTGGACGTGCTGGCGCGGCTCGAAGACGGTAGCGTGGTGGCCGTGCGACAGCGCAATGTCATCGCCACCGCCTTCCATCCCGAGCTCTCGGGAGAGGTCCGCTTCCACCGCTTGCTGACGACCATGGCCGCGGCCTACGAGGAGCCGGCCGAGGGCAGCGGGCGGCGGCCCCACCCGACGCGCAGGGGGCTCGGGACCCCACGATGATCCGTCGACGCAGCACGACGAGGGGGCGCTGATGCCAGCGACGACTCGCTCGGGCCGCGTCCGCGCAGCCCGTCTCACCGACCTCGCGGCGGTAGGGGAGCTGTCCCGGCTGGCCCACCCGTCCATCGAGATCGATCCCGCCAATGGGACTCGGGCCGACGAACCGCAGCGGCTGATGCGCTCGCTGGGCCTGCCGGTGACCGCCAGCCACGTCTCGGTCTTCAGCCTCTTCCGCATGCCCCTCGGCGCCTTCCAGCCCAACGACCAGCTATACGTCTACGACGAGGGCGGACGGCTCTCCGGGCTGGCACGCGTGGAGCGCGACGCCAACCGCGATGAGTGGACCATCGTGGAGCTCGATGCGGTGGGCCAGCGAGACGCAGGTGACATCCGCTTCCGCCTCGTGCAGCACCTCATGCGCGATGGCTCGCGCCGGGGCGCCAGCCGCTTCCACGTGGCCTGCGCCGATACCGATGGCAACGTCGAGCTCTTCATGCAGGCGGGCTTCGCGCGCTACGGCGAGGAGACCATCCTCTTCCGCGAGCCGCGCTCGGCCTTCCCGGCACTGCGCGTGGTCGATGCGCAGAAGCTGCGCATCCGCCCGGCCAACAACCTCGACTCGGTCGACCTGGCCCGGCTGTACAAGCGGGTCACGCCCTCACCGGTGGCACGTCTCGAGGGCTATCGTCTGCCCGACTGGGAGAACCTCTCCGGTCGCTCCAGCGTGCCTCGCACCTCGCTCACGCCCCTGCTCCGGTTCGCAGACGTCGAGGCCCTGGTCCAGGAGTCGGCCGACGGGCAGGGCCTCGCGGCCATGCTCCAGGTCGGCGTGGCCAAGGAGCAGCAGCCTCACTACATGCGGGTCCTGGCCCTGCCAGAGCACGACAGCACGCCCCTCATCCACTACGGGCTCGGGCTCATCGGCGAGCGCAGCGGGGCCAACCAGCGCTCGGCCAATCCGTCCCACCAGCATGGCGTCATGGCCTGCGTGCGAACCTACGAATCACCGATCGACCGTCGTCTCGAGGAGCAGGGCATGGAGGCCATCGCGACGGTCTCGCTGCTCGTCAAGGAGGCATTGGTGCGGGTGGCGGAACCCTCGCTGGTGCCGGCCGTCTGATGTCCACCCCGCCATCGGAGGAACCCATGTCGTCGCCGCGCCCCGAGACTCCTGCCCCGCACGCTGCAGCGCCCGAGCCGGAGGGCGATCCCGGGCCGGCTCCGAACCGGGCTCGAGCCTGCCGCCGCGCCGCCGAGGCCCCCCGCCCGAGGCCGAACACGATCACCTCGAGTCGCTCATCGAGGCCCTGCCGCCGGAGATCGGCCAGCGCATGCGTGAGCTCGATGACGTGGGCAGCATCATCGAGGTGGTGATGGACCTTGGCCGCCGCCCGGAGGCGCGCTTCGGTGGTGGCGGAGAGGAGGTCCTGCTCGATCGCGAGGTCGGGCCGGACGACATCCAGTACGTGGTCGACCACGTGGGCTCGTTCGGCGACGACAACCGCGCCGGCATCGAGCGCACCCTCCATCGCATCAGCGCCATCCGCAACCGCAGCGGCAAGATCGTGGGCCTCACCTGCCGCGTCGGGACGAGCCGTCTTCGGCACCATCGAGATCATCGATGACCTCGTCGAATCCGGCCAGTCGATCCTGATCATGGGACGGCCCGGCATCGGCAAGACGACGATGCTGCGCGAGGCTGCCCGCGTGCTGGCCGACGACCTCGACAAGCGCGTCGTCATCGTCGACACCAGCAACGAGATCGCCGGCGACGGCGACATCCCGCACCCCGGCATCGGCCGCGCCCGGCGCATGCAGGTCAAGACGCCCGACCGTCAGCACGCGGTCATGATCGAGGCCGTCGAGAACCACATGCCCGAGGTCATCGTCATCGACGAGATCGGCACGGAGCTGGAGGCCATCGCCGCCCGCACCATCGCCGAGCGCGGCGTGCAGCTCATCGGCACCGCGCACGGCAACAACCTCGACAACCTGATGCTGAACCCCACGCTCTCGGATCTCATCGGCGGCATCCAGACGGTGACGCTCGGTGACGACGAGGCCCGCCGCCGGCGAACGCAGAAGTCGGTGCTCGAGCGCAAGGCTCCGCCCACCTTCGACGTGGTGGTCGAGATCCAGGACCGTGACCGCGTGGCCGTCCACGCCGACGTGGCCGAGACCATCGACGCCATGCTGCGCGGCGACGCCCTCGCGCCCGAGATGCGCTGGCGCGACGAGGCCGGCGTGCACCGCTCACAGGCGCGACCCCGACCGGGTCCTCGCAGCCGCATGCCCGGTGAGCGCTTCGGTGGCCTCGTGGGCGCCAGGCCAGGGCAGCTTCGGCGACAGCGGCCTGCGTGGCGATCGACGTGGACCCGGCGCCGAAGCTGCGGGACGAGCCGGAGCGGCCCCACGCAGCCGCGGCCGACGCGGCCGAGGCATGGAGTGGCCCGGCGACGAGAGCCGCCGGCGCACCGGCGGCGGTGCGGTCTTCCGGGCCGGCGCCATCGCCGACCGTGGCCCCATGGAACGCGGCACCGCCGAGCTCGAGCAGCGTGCGCGGGATGCCCGCGAGCTCGAGCGCCAGGCCGAGTGGCGTGCGTCTGCCAACCGGGCCATGACCGAGCTCATCGCGGACGAGGCCGAGGTGGCCGAGGAGTACGGCCCGGGCCGGGAGCAGGACCGCATGAGCGATGCCCTCGACGCCGGATCCGGACCGGACACGGACCCAGGCACAGGCCTCGAGCCCGATGCCGCGACCGCGTCGCGCGACGAGGAGGAGTCGCTCATCCGCCTCGGCGAGATCACCGATGCGCACGGTGCGCCTGGAGCCCATGAACGTGCTCGGCTACGGCATCAGCAAGAAGCGCCTGGAGCAGGCCATCAAGGACCTGCAGCTGCCGGTGGTGGTGGTGCGCGAGCCCGATGAGGCCGACGTGGTCATCACGCTGCGCAGCAGCTACAAGCAGAAGTCGCCGATCATCCGCGAGGCCGAGGCGCGGGGCATCCCCATCTACGTCCTGAAGTCGAACACGGTGGTCCAGATGCAGGCCATCCTGACCAGCCTGTACGTGCTCGACACCGACCCCCAGGACGTGGCCATGCGCGAGCTCGAGGAGGCCATCGACCTGGTGCGCTCCAAGTCCAAGCCGGTCGAGCTCTCGCCCCAGAACGCCTACCTGCGCAAGCTCCAGCACCGGGCCGCCGAGGCGGCCAACCTCGTCTCTCGCTCGCGTGGCCGAGAGCCCTTCCGGCGCGTGCGCGTCTACCCTGAGAAGGTGAGGACCTGGCGCTGACGATGGCCGACCGCGGAGCCCGGCAGGGGTCTCTTCATCGTGCTCGAGGGGCCCGACGGATCGGGCAAGTCGGTGCAGGCGCGGATCCTGACCGAGCGCCTGCGCGAGCGCGGCCTGCCGGTGACGCTCTCGCGCGAGCCCGGCGGCACCGAGCTGGGTGAGCAGGTGCGCCACATCGTCAACGATCCCGGGCCCACGCTTCGCGGACCCAAGGCCGACGTGCTGCTCTACAGCGCCGCCCGGGCCCAGCACGTGGACGAGGTCATCGAGCCGGCGCTCGAGGCCGGCCACATCGTGGTCTGCGATCGCTACGCCACCTCGACCATGGCCTACCAGGGCTACGGCAGCGGCATGGACCGCGACCTGCTCGGCTCGCATCGGCGAGTGGGTCACCGGCGGCCTGCAGCCCGACCTGGTGGTACTGCTCGACGTGCGACCCCAGACCGGCCTGGACCGGCGAGCGGCCGGGGATGTCGACGAGCTCACGCGCTGGGAGGATGAGTCACGCTTCGACCTGGCCTTCCACACGCGCGTCCGCGAGGGCTACCTGGAGATGGCCGCGGCCGAACCCGAGCGTTGGGTCGTGCTCGACGGCAGCGGCTCCATCGACGAGGTGGCCGCGGAAGTCGACCGCGTCGTCGACGCCGTCCTCCTCCAGTGCCGGCATCCACGACGCGGCGAGGAACGACGTTCGCTAGCGTGCGGCCAGGCGCCCGGCGCTCTAGGCCGTCGCCTCCTTGCACGCCCCAGACGGAACCGGGTCCCTCTGACTTGGCACTGGCCAGTGCGGCCTCTGACGCGGCGACCAGCTCGGCGCCGGTGGCGCCGTCCGCGGGATGGTGCACGACCGCCGCGCTGACGCTGATGTCGGTGTCACCCACGGGTGGCAGCTCGGCGATGGCGTCGCGCAGCCGCAGGGCCACGATGCCGCCGGCGTCGCCGGGTGCGATGACCACGAACTCGTCTTCACCGAAGCGGGCCACGGTGTCGAGCAGCCGCACGCGATCGGCGATGGCGCTGGCCACGTGGCGCAGCACCTCGTCGGCCACGCGGGCGCCCTGCTGCGTCGCTGATGTCGCTGAGGCCGTCGACGTCGAGCACGGCCACCGCCAGCGGGCGTGCCCTGGCGCGTGGCGCGGGCGATCTCCAGCTCGAGCATGCGCTCGAAGGTGACGCGGTTGGCGAGGCCGGTCAGCCGGTCGGTGTGCGAGAGGCGGTCGGCGTGGTCGGACTGCTCCCAGACGGAGTTGCGCAGGCGCGCCTGGCGGATGGTGACCGCGGCCAGGTCGGCGATGGCGAGGATGGCATCGGGCACCTCGTCGACGGGCGGCTCCGCGGCCTCCCAGCCGATCGCCAGCAGGCCCTCGATGAAGGCGCCGTCCTCGTCCTCGACCACGAGCGGCGCGAGCAGGCAGGAGGCCGCTCCGGGCAAGCACGCCCGGTCAGGGACTCGGCCACGCCACTCCTGATCACGGGCTGGCGATCGGCCAGCGGCGCGGGCGGTGTCGGCGTCGGCGGCGCTGACCGGCAGGACCAGCTCGCCGTCGAAGGAGAGCAGCACGTCGGCGTCGGCGTCGTGGAGCAGGAAGGCCACGGGGCCGGCGTCGGCGGACGCAGGCGGGCCTGTTCGGACAGCGCCGCCAGCTTGGAGTCGAAGGTGCCTCCGCGAGCCACCACACGGGCGGCGTCGAGGAGACTGAAGGGCACGGGTCGCTCGGGCATGTCCGCGATGATAGACGGTCGGGCAATGGCGCGCGCCGAAGGCCCTCTCCCGAGCCCGGCGGTCGGCGCGTCGGTGCACCGCATTCGCTGCCGCTCAGCCCAGGGCAGCGGCCTCTGCCAGCAGCGCGCGGTAGGTCTCGGGATCCACGTTGCCGCCGCTCACGACCATCACGGTGTCGCTCTCCTCGGCGTCGGGCAGCTCGGACCCGTAGCGCATCCAGCCGGCGATCGAGACCGCGCCGGACGGCTCGGCCACGATCCGTGCGCCGGTGTCGCGGCCTCGAGCATGGCGCGCTTGATGTCGTCCTCGCTGACGGTCACGACGTCGTCGATGAGCCGACGCAGCTGGGCGAAGGGGATGCTGCCGACGGCGCTGGTGCGCACGCCGTCGGCGATGGTGCGGCCGGTCAGCTCCGGCGCCCAGCGCACGATGCGGTCCTCGCGCACCGACTCGGCGGCGTCGGCCGCCAGCTCCGGCTCGACGCCGATGACCGTGGCGTCGGGCCGCAGCGACTTGACCGCCACGCAGACGCCCGCCGAGAGTCCGCCACCGCCGATGGGCACGAACACCGTCAGGGGCTCGTTGGCGCGACCCAGCTCGGCCAGCTGCTCGACGATCTCGAGCCCGACCGTGCCCTGGCCGGCCACGATGCGGGCGTCGTCGAAGGAGGGGATGAGCACGCAGGCCCTGCGTTCGCCGCGAGCTCGTCGGCGCGGGCGATGCGCTCCTCGTTGTCCGGGCCCACGAAGTCGATCTCGGCGCCGTCCGCACGGACGCCGGCGACCTTGATGGCGGGCGCGTCGTCGGGCATCACGATGACGGCGCGCAGGCCCAGCATGCGTGCCGCTCGGGCCACGCCCTGCGCGTGGTTGCCGCTCGAGTGCGTGACCACGCCGCGGGCGCGCTCCTCGGGCGAGAGCGTGGCCAGGGCGTTGTAGGCGCCGCGGATCTTGAAGGCGCCGATGGGCTGGAGGTTCTCCGGCTTGAGCCAGACACGGGGCGCACCGAGCTCGTCGTCGAAGGGCCCGAAGCCCAGCAGGGGGGTGCGCACGGCGACGCCGGTCAGGCAGTCGGCCGCGGCCTGGACGTCGGCCAGCGTCACCTGGTCGGGATAGGTTTCGCGCAGTGGTCACGTCGGTATACTGCCGCCAACCGTCAGGACCATGCACGAAGTCCCATGCAGGAGGGGTCGATCGAACGTGACCATCAGGGTCGAGAGCACGCCGGGAACAGCCAACGCCACGAGCGCTCCGCGGCGCCGAGCCTCGAAGGTCGACGATCCTCCGACACGCCTACGGATTCGATGACGTCTCGCTGGCCCCAGGACCCACGACCGTCGAGCCGGCCGACGTCGACACGTCGGTCGAGTTCGCCGGCCTCACGCTCGACATCCCGGTGCTGGCAGCCTCGATGGACGCGGTCGTCGACGTCCGCTCCGCGGGCGTGCTGGCCGGCCTGGGCGGCCTGGCGGTGATGAACCTCGAGGGTGTGCAGATGCGCTACGAGGACCCGGCGCCCGTGCTCGAGCGCATCGCCGCGCGCCGGCCCGACGAGGCCCAGGAGGTCCTCTCGGCGGCCTACGAGGCGCCCATCGCCGAAGGCGATCGTGGCGGCGCCGCATCGCGCGAGCTGCACGCGGCCGGCTCGCCGGCGGTCATCTCGGCCACGCCCGGCGGCGGCGCGCCGCTGGGGCCCGTTCTGCGCCGAGGCCGGGGCCGACGTCTTCCTCGTCCAGTCGCAGGTCTCATCCGCCCAGCACCTGGCCTCCGGCTACGAGCCGCTGGAGCTCGGCCGAGTTCACCCGGCTCATGGGCATCCCCGTGGCGGCCGGCAACACCACCTCGTACGAGGCGGCGGCAGCGCTCATGGAGCAGGGCATCGCGGCCATCTTCGTGGGCGTCGGGCCGGGTGCCGCCTGCACCACGCGTGAGGTGCTGGGCATCGGCGTACCGCAGGTGACCGCCATCGCCGACGTGGCCGCCGCCCGCGACGACCACTTCGAGCGCACCGGCGTCTACATCCCGGTCGTCGGCGACGGCGGCATGCGCCGTGGTGGCGAGATGGCCAAGGCCATCGCCGCCGGCGCGGACCTGCTCATGATCGGCTCGCCGCTGGCACGCGCGGAGGAGGCGCCCGGTCACGGCACCAACTGGGGCATGGCCGCGCCCTCGCCGACGCTGCCGCGCGGCACCCGCATCGAGGTCGGCACCGTGGGCACGCATGGAGCGCATCCTCTTCGGCCCCTCGCGGGTCACCGACGGCACGGAGAACCTCGTCGGCGCGCTGCGCCAGTCGATGGCGGCCCTGGGTGCGCGCAGACATCCGGGCCATGCAGCAGGTGGAGATGGTCTACGCCCCGGCCGTGGCGGTCGAGGGCAAGTCCTGGCAGCAACGCCGCTAGCGCCCGACACTCGACACACGCAAGCCTCGAGGGGACCCGATGCATCTCGACGACTATCCGCGCGTACCGCTGCTCTTCGGTCCGTCTCCGGTCCATCCGCTGCAGGCGACTCTCGGAGGCGCTGGGAGGCGAAGTCGAGATCTGGGCCAAGCGCGAGGACTGCAACAGCGGCATCGCCCTCGGCGGCAACAAGGTGCGCAAGCTCGAGTACCTCGCGGCCGACGCCCTGGCCCAGGGCTGCGACACGCTCGTGTCCATCGGCGGCGTGCAGTCGAACCACACCCGCCAGGTGACCGGCGTGGCCAACTACCTCGGGCTCAAGGCCGTGACCGTGCAGGAGCACTGGGTCGACGACGACAACCCCGTCTACGGCGTCGTCGGCAACATCCAGCTGACCCGCATCATGGGCGGCGACATCCGGCTCGACGACAGCCGGCTTCGACATCGGCATCCGCGACTCGTGGAAGGCGGCCCTCGAATCGGTCGAGGCCGCCGGCGGGAGGCCCTACGCCATCCCGGCCGGCGCCTCGGACCACCCGCTCGGTGGCATGGGCTTCGCCAACTGGGCCCGCGAGGTGGCGGCGCAGGAAGCCGAGCTGGACATCTTCTTCGACACCATCATCGTGTGCACCGTGACCGGCTCGACGCACGCCGGCATGATCGCCGGCTTCGCGCTCGAGGACCGCCCCGACCGGCGGGTCATCGGCATCGACGCCTCGGCCACGCTCGAGCAGACCGTCGACCAGGTCACGCGCATCGCGCGCGACACCGCCGAGCGCATCGGGCTGGGCCGCGCCCTGCGTGACGACGAGATCACGGTCCTGCCCGGCTACGAAGGGCCGGCCTACGGCATCCCCGACGAGTCGACCATCGAGGCCATCCAGCTGGCGGCGCGGACCGAGGGCATGCTCAGCGACCCGGTGTACGAGGGCAAGTCGCTGGCCGGCCTCATGGGCCTGATCCGCAACGGGCGAGATCGCGCCCGGCTCGCGCGTGCTCTACGCCCACCTCGGTGGTCAGCCGGCGCTGTCGGCCTACGCCGACATCCCTGGTCTCGGCTAGCCACGAGCAGAGGCGCCCGACCACCCCGGACCGCACCGACCATCGCACCCGAAGGTCACATGCCTACGTAGGACCCGGTGACCATGGCCGGTGCGTCGGCATGCCACGCACGATGGGGTGGTGATGACCATCCATCGCAGGGTCGGCCGTCGTGCGCCGCTCTGCAGCCTCGCTCGCCGCCGTGCTGGCCCTGCTGCTGCTCCCGACGCTGGCCCTCGGTGCCGACTGGACCAGGCTCGACCGCGTCACCGCGGTCGGCGGCTCGCGCCTGGATTCGCTGCACCAGGCGGCATCGGCCAGCGGCGTGCTGCACCTCGTCGCATCCGCGCGCTCGGGCCGGGCCGGACCGACGACAAGGTCGTCTACCAGCGCTCCACCAACGACGGCACGCAGCTGGTCGGGCGAGCGGCCGATCTTCAAGGCGAACGCGCGCTACCGCAAGGTCGTGCCCAACCTGGCCATCGAAGCGCGCGACGACATCGTGGCCGTGGCCTTCCGCGTGAGCGGGCCCTCGCGGCCACACGTTGTTCGTGCGCGTGAGCCGCGACGGTGGCACGATCCTTCGGCAAGCGCGCTGGCGCTCTTCTCGACCAGGGACGAGCGATGGCATCGGCGTGCCGGCCGTGGCCGTCGGGCGACGACGTCGTCGCCGTGGCCTGGACGAACCGCGCCAACGGTGAGCATCAAGGTCCGCACCAGCCGCGACGACGGCCGAACCTTCAAGGCGCGCGCGCACGCTCGGTACGACGAAGGTGTCGATCGACTGCCAGGACCACGCTGACCGACGGGCTCGTGGGCATCGCTGCCAACGACAGGTCGCTCCACGTGGCCTGGTCGGACGCCGGCCGGCGCCAGTGCTATCGCCGACGACATCAGGGTCCGCACCTCGCTCGATCGCGGCGCCAGCTGGAGCCCGGCCCGCACCATCACCGAGCGCGACTCGTTCGGCTGGCCCGAGCTCGACGCGCGCGGCAAGACCGTCATCGCCACGGTCCAGGCCACCGGCGGCGCCCTCGTCGTGTCCCGCTCGGAGAAGAACGGGCGCAACTGGCGCGAGAAGACGCTTCAAGCCGCCGACGGGCCACATCTTCAGCGCGGCCGATGTCGCCCTCCTGCCCGGCAAGAAGGCGCTCCTCACCTACGTCAAGGAGCGCCTCAAGAACGGCAAGCTCGTCTCGACCGCGCCTCGTCTCGCGCCGCAGCCCCGACGACGGCGCGAGCTGGAACCAGCCCAAGCCGGTGACCCAGGAGGCCAAGCTGCTGCGCATGGCCCCCAACCTCGTCAACAGCAGAGCCGCGTCACCATCGTGGTGCAGTCGGGCCAGCTCGACGGCCAGCCGCGCCACATCTTCGCTCACGCCTGCGCTAGGGCTGCGCTACGGTCGAGCGCATGCGTGCACGTGACCTCGGCATCTCCATCGGGCTCCTGGCGCCTGGTCCGCTCAACGCCATCACCGACGTGGCCGGCGTGCGCGTGGGCCACGCCACCATCATCGCGGGCGAGGCGGGGCCGCTGGTGGCCGGACAGGGGCCCGTGCGCACCGGCGTCACGGTCGTGTGCCCGTCGATGGTGATCCCTTCAGCGAGGGCGTCTTCGCCGGTGCCCATCGACTCAACGGCAACGGCGAGCTGACCGGCCTCGAGTGGATCCGCGAGGCGGGCGTGCTGGCCGGGCCCATCGGCATCACCAACACCCATTCGGTGGGCGTCGTGCGCGATGCCATCGTGGCCGCGGCCTCGCGCTCGTCCGCCACTGCCGAATCGGCCTGGTCACTGCCGGTGGTGGGCGAGACCTGGGATGGCTGGCTCAACGACATCGATGGCCAGCACGTGCGGCCGAAGCACCTCGACGAGGCCCTCGAGCGACGCCTCCGACGGGCCGGTCATCGAGGGCAACGTCGGCGGCGGCACGGGCATGATCTGCCACCGCTTCAAGGGCGGCATCGGCACGGCCTCGCGCCGGCTGCGGGCCGGACGAGGGCGGCTTCACCGTGGGCGCGCTGGTGCAGGCCAACTACGGGCGGCGGGAGCGGCTGGCCATCGACGGCGTGCCGGTCGGCCGCGAGATCGGTTTCGACGAGGTGCCCTCCGATCGCGAGGAGGCCGCGCGCCTCGGCCGCCGACGCCGATGCCGGCTCGATCATCGTCGTCCTCGCCACCGACGCCCCGCTGTTGCCGCACCAGTGCGAGCGGCTGGCGCAACGAGCCGGGCTTGGGCGTGGCCCGCACGCGGCGGGGCCGGGGAGCACTCGTCGGGTGACCTCTTCATCGCCTTCGCCACCGGCAACCGCGGGCTGGCCACCGCGGACCGCGCCGCCGGCCGAGCCTTCATCCGCGAGCTGCGAGCGCTCGAGGACGCCTGGATCAGCCCGCTCTTCTGGGCCGCGATCGAGTCGACCGAGGAGGCCATCGTCAACGCCCTCGTCGCGGCCGAGACGATGACCGGTGCCGAACGGCCACGTCGCCTACCGCTTGCCACACGACCGCCTCGTCGAGGTCTGGCGCAAGCATCGCGGCTGACCCTGCTCGCGCGGGCGGTACCGATCGTCGGTTGACCCGGCCGGTCCGGGGGCGCAGCATCCGGGCGTCAGGCCCGAAGGGGGATCGTGGCCAAGTGGATGAAGGTGGAGGATTCCCGGTGTCACGGCGACTGTATCTGTCACTCCTGTCAACGATCCTGATGGTCGGCCTGCCCGCAGCAGCGCTCGCCCAGGACGATGACCACCGACGCTGCACCCATGTGGGGCACGTCGGTCAAGATCGATGCCATCGACGTCTCGGCCTTCGGCGATGGCTTCATCCTCGTCGGTGGCAGGGACAAGAAGCCCCTCGGCAAGGTCTGGACCTCGCCCGATGGCGCGACCTGGTCACGAGATCGAGGATGACGCGATCTTCGAGGGCGCCATCCTTCGCCGCGTGACCCCGTTCGGGGATGGCGTCGTGGTGCTGGGCAACCAGGGCCACAAGCTGGTGGGCTGGTATTCGCCCGACGGGGCCACCTGGCAGAAGACGACCGTCGACAAGGTCGGCAAGAACCTCGAGCTCTTCCCGGAAGCCCTGACCGACGGCCCGGCCGGCCTCATCGCGGTGGCCAGCGTGGTCGGTCAGGACCTCGTCGAGCAGCGGTTCTATGGCTCGCCCGACGGCCAGGCCTGGGAGGAGATCGAGCCACCGTCCCCGACGGCACCCGGCATCTTCGTCTCGCTCGAGTCCACCGACGACGAATACTTCGCGGTGGCGCGGCCGATGTTCACGCCCGACACCGACCTCTACTGGCGATCCGCCGACGGTGTCTCGTGGGAGACGTTCGAGGGCCCGGCGGACGGCACGCTGCACGATCTCGCGATCGGCGATGACGGCAGCTTCGTCGCGGTGGGCCAGCAGGCTGACACGTTCACCGCGGCGATCTGGCGCGCGGACGAGCTCGGGTCCTGGGAGCTCGTCTACAACGCGCCCTCGGCAAGGAGACCGAGGAGCGGCTCGATGTGGTCGCGGTCGGAGGCCCTGGCTTCCTCGCCGGTGGCAGCACCAGCAGCTGTCCCGATCGAACCCGACCGCTACTGCCCGACGGCCAGCATCCTCGCCTCCGACGATGGTCGCGAGTGGCGCGCACCTCGGCGTCGAGGATGGTGTGCCGGGTCCCTTGCACGAGACGTCGCCGAGCGCGATCGCTGCCAATGGCGACACCACGGTCATGGTCGCCTGGCACGCCGACCGCCCCGCGGAGGTCTGGACGGTGGCAGCGGCGCCATAGGGCGGCCGGCTCGTGGGGTGTCGGTCGCCCTGCGGCGATCCCTCGCGGCGAGCCCCGCGGCGATGCCTGCCGCGGCGATCCCTCGCGGCGATCCTCGCGACGCATTCGACGATCGACGGCGCGGTCGCGCGCGGTTCGAGCTCCAGGAGCATCGGAGCGCGGCGGCGACTGCGCTCACAGGTGAGCGTGGACGCTGTCTCCGACGAAGCTGGATTCGGGCTCGCCGTCGCGACATAAGTGGACGCGAAGAGGCATCTTGTCCAATGACTGCGAGATGTCGCCACGTGCCCCGGTCCAGCCACCGGCTCCGGCTGCCGCCGCGATGCGCGATCGAGCGTCAGTGGCGATCGGGGCCGCTGTCGGGCACGAGCGCCGGCGGCGGGGCTGGTCGCTGACGGAGCTGGCTGCGCGAGCCCGGCTGTCCGTGGGGACCGTGTCGGGCGTGGAGGCCGGCCGGACGACGTCGTTCGAGACCTGCGCCCGGCTGGCCGTCGCCCTCGGCCTGGACCTCGAGGTGGCGTTGCCTCGAGGCGACGGCGCGTCGCACGGCCGGCGAGCGACCTCGTCCACGCCGCGATGGGAGAGCACGAAGCCAGCTGGCTCGCGCGTCGAGGTTCGAGCTGGCGATCGACTACCCGTACCAGCACTACCAGTTCGCCGGACGAGCCGATCTCCTGGCCTGGACCACGGAGCCGCCCGCGATGCTGCACATCGAGAACCGCACCCGGTTCCCGGACCTGCAGTCGGCTGCCGGGAGCTTCAATGCCAAGCGTCGGTACCTCGCCGGGGCACTCGCGGTCCACCTGGGCATCCGCGCGTTTCCTGTCCCAGACGCACGTGATGGCGGGCCTCTGGTCAGCCGAGGTCATCCACGCGGTGCGCCTGCGTCGTGCCTCGTTCCTCGCGCTCTGCCCGGACTCCGACGAGCGCCTCCGGTCGTGGTTGCGCGGCGAGCCGCCCGTGCGCGGCAACAGCAGCACCTTCGTGCTGCTCGACCCGCTCGCGCAGGGCCGCCAGGCGCGGACGGTCGGGACTGGACCGCGTGCTCTCGGGCGTGCGGCCACGCGTGCGCGGATACGCCGAGGCGGCGCAGGAGCTGCAACGCGCCCGGCGCTGAGCAACGTCGTCTTCGCAGTCATTGCACACGCTCCGGCCCAGCGGAACGATGCGGTCCTCGGCCAGGAGCCGAAGTCGCCTGATCCCGCAGCGTGGCCACGTCCAGCCTCGAGCTCGGCAGTGTCTGCTCGAGGACCGCCGAGCGGTGCGTGCTCGTCCGTGTCCTCCCGTGCCTGCATTGACTGCGAACGAACTCGTCGGTGGCCGCGAGGCGGCTCGACAACTCCCGGCAGGCTAGCGACAAGCAGCCTGGAACCACCCCGCATCGCTGTCGCCCCCGTCTCGTGCGCGGAGGGGCCCCAACACTCCGATAGACTCAGGGGCATCGACGGAGTGGTGGCGAGACGACGAGGGGTACGCATTGACAGAGGCGGCTGACAAGGACTGGACGAGGGCGACGCCCCGGCCGCAACGATGATCGGGGCGAGCCGAAGGACATCGATCCGGGCAAGCCGAAGAAGGAGCGCGGCAAGACCGTCCACGGCGAGGTGGCCAACGCCGGCCACCGCGTGCTCACCTCCGATGACGCGGAGGTCGAGGCCTACCTCGAGGTCGCGCTCGACGCCCCCGCCCCGGAACGTCCGCCCGAGGACGACCGCCCCACCATCAGCCGCCCGCCCGAGCCGCCCGACAGCGTGGTCGTGCTCGACTTCGGCAGCCAGTTCGCTCAGCTGATCGCACGCCGCGTGCGTGAGCTGGACGTCTACGCGGAGCTCCTGCCGTTCGACACCCCGCTCGAGGAGCTGGAGCGGCGCGAGGTCAAGGGCGTGATCCTCTCGGGCGGTCCCATGTCGGTCTACGACGAGGGTGCCCCCCGGCCCGACCCGGCCATCTGGTCCGGTCGCATCCCCGTGCTGGGCATCTGCTACGGCGCCCAGCTCATGGCCCTGGAGCTCGGCGGCGACGTGCTCCCCTCCGACCATCGCGAGTACGGCCCGGCCTCGATCGCCATCAGCTCCGACGATGACGCGCTGCTCGGGGACCTCGGTTCGAACCAGCCGGTGTGGATGAGCCACGGCGACTCCATCACCCGCCTGCCGCACGGCTTCACAGCACGGCCCAGACCGACTCCACGCCGTACGCCGGCCTGGCCGATCCCTCCCGCAACCTCTACGGCATCCAGTTCCACCCCGAGGTCGTGCATACCCCCCGAGGCAAGGACGTCCTCGCCAGCTTCGTGCACGGCATCGCCGGTGCCGAGTCGAACTGGACCAGCGCCAACTTCATCGAGTCGACCGTCGAGCGCATCCGCGAGCGCGTCGATGCTCACGCGGCCGCGACCGGCGAGGACGGCAAGGTCATCTGCGGGCTCTCGGGCGGCGTGGACTCCTCGGTCGCGGCCGCGCTCGTGCATCGGGCCGTGGGCGACCGACTGACCTGCATCTACGTCGACCACGGGCTCATGCGCAAGCGCGAGTCGGAGCTGCTGCGCGAGACGTTCGAGGCCAACCTCGGCATGAACCTGGTGATGGTCGATGCCCGCGAGCGGTTCCTCGAGCGACTCAAGGGCGTCGAGGACCCCGAGCAGAAGCGGCGCATCATCGGCGACGAGTTCATCCGCGTCTTCGAGGAGGAGGCGGCCAAGCTGGGCCGGATCGACTTCCTGACCCAGGGCACGCTCTATCCCGACGTCATCGAGTCGACCGCGCCCGAGACGAAGGCAGCCCAGAAGATCAAGACGCACCACAACGTCGGCGGCCTGCCGTCCGACCTGCGCTTCCAGCTGATCGAGCCGCTGCGCTACCTCTTCAAGGACGAGGTGCGCAAGGTGGGCATGGCCCTCGAGCTGCCCGAGCAGATGGTCATGCGCCAGCCGTTCCCGGGCCCCGGCCTGGCCATCCGCATCATCGGCGAGGTCACGAAGGAGCGACTGGACACGCTGCGCGAGGCCGACTGGATCGTCATCGACGAGATCAAGGCCGCCGGGCTCTACCGCAACGTGTGGCAGTCGTTCGCCATCCTCACGCCGGTCCGCTCCGTCGGCGTCATGGGTGACGGACGGACCTATGCCAACGTGGTGGCCATCCGCGCCGTCACCAGCGAGGACGGCATGACCGCCGACTGGGCCAAGCTGCCCTACGACGTGCTGGGCAAGATCTCGGCCCGCATCGTCAACGAGGTTCCGGGCGTCAACCGCGTCGTCTACGACATCAGCAGCAAGCCGCCGGCCACCATCGAGTGGGAGTAGCCGTCGCGGGCAGGTTTCGATGAGCGAGCGCATGCCCTCGCCGGGTCCGTCCTTCGCCCGCGCCGAGCCCATCCGCCTCAAGGGTCCCGGCGGCAGCCTGGGGCCGCGAGTGCGCCTGGGCATGACCAAGCCGACGGTGATGGTCGACGACTGGTGGGTCTTCACGCTCTGGGTCGAGGATGACGGCGGTGTGCTCGAGTGCCGCACCGTGGCACCGGCTTCTGGCCCACCGCCCGCAGCGCCGCTGCAGGTCATCGGGCCCACCCTGGCCAACTCGCTGATGGGCCTGCTCGACCAGGAGGACGGGCGTCAGCTCATCCGCATGCGCATGGCCGAGGTGGAGGACGAGGCCGACCCGTGGGGCCGACCCCTGATGATCCTGACCGCCGTGCGCTGGGATCCGGTGCGTCGTTCGACGATGCGCGACAACGAGCTGGTGGCTGAGATGATGCGGGCGTTCCGGCGAGCCATCGACGTGGCGGGAGCCCCTGGACGGCTCGACTGAGCCCGAGGCTGGAGGGTCCATACCGCGGACGCTGCTACACTCGGGCCGCCGTGGACGGCGAAGGGGTGCCGTCACATCTCCGCAGAGGTTGAGACCAGTCGTTCATGTTTGACGATCTTTTTGGGACGGTAGAAGGCACCTTCACCGACATCGTAGAGAGCGATGCCTTCCGGGCCGTCATCTACGTCATCGCCGCGTACATCGTGCTCATCTGGCTGGCCAGCGCCTTCTGGGCCTATCGCGACATGCGACTGCGCACCGCCAGCGCCATCACGCCCTACGTGGCCGCGCTCGCGATCATCCTCTTCACGCCCATCTTCTTCCTCTTCGGACTGCTGCTCTACCGCATCGTCCGGCCCAAGGAGACCATCGCCGAGGTCAACGAACGCGTGCTCGCCGAAGAGGCCATGCTGGCCGAGGTGGCCACGCACGCCCAGTGCGCCAACTGCGAGCGCCCGGTCCATGAGGACTGGATCATCTGCCCCTCCTGTCGCAACCGCCTGCGCCGCGTCTGTCCCAACTGCGAGCACCTGATCGAGCTGGACTGGACGCTCTGCGCCTGGTGCGGCAAGGACTTCGAGCGAGCCGAATCGGCAGGCACCACCGCGTTCATGCCATCCGGTCGTCCCATGCCGCTACCGCCACAGCGCCAGGGAGCCACAGGCCCCGCGCCGCGCATGCAGGCCCCGCCACCTCCGGCCCAGAACCGACCGGCCCCGCCGCCGCCGGGCAAGCCGGCCGAGGCGCCTGCGAGCGCCGGGTCCAACCCGGTCCCGCCGACCCAGCCACAAGGTTCGCAGGCGCCCGCGCCGCGCAGCTCCAGCGCGGCCTCGGGCTCGGGCCCCAGCTGCCGACAGCGCACAGTCCCCGACCGGGATCTAGCGCGACCCTGGACTCGTGACCGGCCCGAACGTAGACGGGCAACTGCCGCCAGAGGACCCTCGGCCCGCGTTCGAACCACTGCTCGAGTCGGAGGGTGGCGAGCTGCCGACTTCGCACGAGGCCGACGGATCCGTCGAGCGAGGGCCCGCCCGGCGCAGGCATCTTCGCGCTCGAAGGCCGTCGCGCCCCGGGCCTCTACCTGGTGGCCTGGATCCTGACCGTCGCCGGCTTGGCGGTCACCTTCGTGCTGGGCCCCATGGCCAGCGATCCCGAGCTGGGGCACGGTCCTCATCTTCCTCGGAGCGGTGGCGGTGACCCTGGGTCTCGCGGCGGGCGCCGGATCGCAAGTGCTGGAGCGTGCCGACGCGCGACCCCGAGCGCTACCGCGGCCCATCACCCCTGCTCGTCTTCGGCGTCTACTTCTTCGCCATGTCGCTGGTGGGCCTGGTGCTGCTGTCGCTCCTCGACGTCGATCCCGAACGACCGTTCAACTTCCTCGCCATCGGCGTCGTGCAGGCAGCCGGCTATCTGCTCGTGGTCTGGCTGTTCGCCGTGCGCACCGATGCCCTGACGTGGCCACAGATGGGCTGGCCCACGTGGGGTGGCTCGGGCGCCGGCGAGGTCGCTCGCAGCGCCGGCACGGCCGTGCTGGTGATGTTGCCGGTGACCTTCGCGCTGCTCATCGTCGGTGGGATCGTGGGGCTGCTCCTGGGCACCGATGCGCCGCAGGTGCTGCCGCTGTCGGAGACGTTCCTCGACGGCGTCTTCGTCGTGCTCGCCGCGGCCATCCTCATCCCCATCGGCGAGGAGGTCTTCTTCCGTGGCTTCGCGCAGACGGCGTGGACCCGCGATCTGGGCACACGCGACGGCGCTGCTGCGCAGCACGGTCTTCTTCGCGGTCGTGCACATCGCCAACATCGACGCACCCACGTTCGGCCAGGGCCTGGCCCAGGCGATCCTGACGCTCGTGGTCATCCTGCCGGTGGGCTACGTGCTGGGTTGGCTCTTCGCGCGGTACGGCCTGGTGGCGGCGATCAGCGGCCACATCTCGTACAACTCGTGCTGCTGGTGCTGGCCTTCCTCGCGAGCAAGATCCCCGAGCCGGCTGGGCTCTGATCGTCCTCATAGCGGCAGCGAAGCCCGAACGAAGCCGAGGCTAAGGGCCGCTCCCTACAGTCAGCCGTGCCTTCGGGACCGGATGGCGGGGGAATCGGCGGGCTCCGTCGTCCGGACCCGGAGGCACCAGCGTCCAGCACCTCGCCCCGTCGTCCGCCGGAGGGAGACCATCCATGGCAGCCACTCGTGCCACACCGGCGCGGCCATCGGTGCAGGAGCTGCCCGCAGCGGAGCGACCGCGGGAGCGGCTGGTCGCCCGTGGCGCAGCCGGCCTGTCGTCGGCGGAGCTCATCGGCCTGCTGTGGGCATCGGGCGCCCGGGGCTCCTCGGTCTCGGCCGTGGCTGAGGGTGCGCTCGTCGGCCTGCGACGGCGTCACCGGTCTGGCCGCGGCCTCCCCGCGCGAGCTGGAACGAGTGCCCGGGGTGGGTCCGGCGCGCGCGGCCCAGCTGACGGCTGCCTTCGAGCTCGGTCGTCGGGCCGTCACCGACTGGCCCACGGGTCGCTGGACCATCCGCGGTCCTCGTGACCTGGCCTCGCGGCTGCTTGCCGACCTTGGTCATCTGCCGCGCGAGGAGCTGCGGGTCGTGCTGCTGGACACGCGAAACGGCGTGCTGGCGATGCCCACGGTCTACCGCGGCAACGTGTCGGCCGCGCTGGTGCGGATCGCGGAGCTCTTCGGCGATGCGGTCCGGCTCTACGCCTCGCGGCTGATCCTGGTGCACAACCATCCGTCGGGTGACCCCACGCCCAGTCCGGACGACCTGCACATGACCGCGGAGGCGGTGGCCGCCGGCCGCCTGCTGGATATCGCGGTGCTGGACCACCTCGTCATCGGCCACGGCACCTGGGTCAGCCTGCGCGATCGCGGCGTGGCCTTCGAGCGTAGCTGACAGGCTCGGCCGCGACCGACCGGGATCGGTGGAGGCCCGCGTATACTTCCGGCACTGGAGCCGAAAGTCGTGGAGGGCTTTCGCTCGGGTCGCCGTGGCCCGCTCCTGAAACGACGGTGCGCCACCGTTGCCGTGTCGGTGTCGCTACCGTAGGAGCCATCACGCCCGTGGCCGCGAGCAGCTGCCACCCATGGAGGCCGTCCTCGCCAGAGATGATCGACGCGTTCTTCGGTGCGTTCTCCCGCGACATCGGGATGGACCTCGGCACCGCCAACACGCTCGTGCACGTCCGCGGTCGGGGCATCGTCATCAGCGAGCCCAGCATCGTGGCGGTGGACACCAAGTCGCGCAAGATCATCGAGATCGGCGCGGAGGCCAAGCGCATGCTCGGCCGGACGCCCGCGAGCATCAGCATCGTGCGCCCGTTGCGTGACGGCGTGGTCAGCGACTTCGACGTCACCGAGCAGATGATCAAGTACTTCGTCCAGCGCGTGCACGACCGGGTGGGCCTGGTGCCCCGCCCGCGCATGCTGCTGGGCATCCCCAGCGGCGTGACCGAGGTGGAACGGCGCGCCGTCCGCGACGCGGCGCTCAATGCTGGTGCCCGCTGGGCTCGTCTCATCGAGGAGCCCATGGCCGCGGCCATCGGCGCCGGGCTGCCCGTCGGCGAGCCCTCGGGCAACCTCATCGTCGATATCGGCGGCGGCACCACCGAGGTGGCGGTCATCTCGCTCGGCGGCATCGTCGTCTCGCGCTCGGTGCGTGTCGGGGGCGACGAGCTCGATGAGGACGTCATCGCCTACGCCCGGCGCGAGTACAACCTGCTCGTGGGTGAGCGCACCGCCGAGGACATCAAGATCGCCATCGGCTCGGCCTACCCGGGCCCGCACGACAAGCAGCACGTGAGCCTGCGCGGCCGCGACCTGCTGACCGGACTGCCGCGCTTCGTGGAGATCACCGCCGAGCAGGTGCGCGAGGCCATCGACGCCTCGCTGGCGCAGATCGTGAGCACCATCAAGGACACCATCGAGGAGACGCCGCCGGAGCTCGTGGCCGATATCGTCGACCAGGGCATCGTGCTCGCCGGTGGCGGGGCCCTGCTCCAGGGCCTCGACCGCCGCATCGCCGAGGCCACGCAGATGCCGGTGCACATCGCCGACGATCCGCTCACCTGCGTGGCCCGCGGCACGGGCATCGTGCTCGAGACGATCGACGATCCGACCATGGAGCGGGCGCTGGTGGCCGAGACCTACTCGAGGCCACCACGCTAGGCGACCGATGCTGAGGGACCGCTTCGCCCGTCGCCGCCTGGTCGCCTTCGGAGTGCTGGTCGTGCTGTCGGTGGGCATGATCGCGGTCAGCGACACGCGGCCGGTCGATGAGCTGCGCAACGGCGTCCGCTTCGCCATCACGCCGGTGCAGGACACGCTCGGCGAGGCCACGCGCTCGGTGACCTCGGTGTTCGGTGCCATCAGCGAGGTCGACACGCTGCGCCGCGAGAAGGACGAGCTGGCCGAGGAGGTCGAGCGTCTCGGCGATCAGCTGGCGGTGATGGAGAGCCTGCAGGCAGAGAACAAGCGGCTGACCAAGCTGCTCGGCACCCAGAGCAGCCTCACCGACAAGGACGTCAAGACCGTGGCGGCCGGGGTGACCTCGCGCCAGTTCACGCAGTTCGAGCGCCTCATCACGCTCGACCGTGGCACCGAGGCCGGCATCCGCAAGGACGCGCCGGTCTACTCGGAGGGCGGCGCGCTGCTCGGACGAGTGACCGACAGCGGGGAGGGCTGGGCTGACGTGATGCTCATCAGCGACCCCAACTCGCTCGTGGTCGGCTGGGTCCGGCGCACCAAGGCCAGCGGCGAGGTCATCGGGCGCCTGTCTGCCCCACTGTCCATGACCGACATCCAGCGGACCGAGAAGCTCTCGGTGAACGACCTGGTGGTCACCTACGGCATCAAGCTCGGCGGCGGCTTCCGTTCGATCTACCCGCAGGGCATCCCCATCGGCCGGGTCGTGGACATCATCGATGAGCCCGAGCAGGTGGTGAAGACCGCGCTGATCGTGCCCGAGGCTGACCTGCAGCACATCGAGGCCGTGCTCGTGCAGACCAACCTCAAGGCCTCCAAGCGCTCCGCCGGGAGCGAGGGAGCGAGCGAGTGACGCTCCGCTTGGGACCATCTGGCCCCCTCGCGGTGACCATTTCGGCATGGCCCCGCGTCGCGCGCGCGTCGAACCTAGGCCGTACATGACCGAACAGCACCAGACCGCATCGCCGCGATCCGCATCGAGCCGGACGCAAGGACGTCGCCCGCGCGCTCGCGGTCGTGCTCGCGATCATCGCACTGGTGCTCACCAGCTCCGCGCTCAACTGGGTGACGGAGGCGGCCGCCGCGGAGGGCGGTCCCAAGAAAGCCGTGATCGTGGCCGGGCCGGTGCACTCCCTGACCGACAAGTACCAGGGCTACGCCGCGGCCATCGCCGACGCCGCCGAGGCGCCAGGGCATGGAGGTCGTCCGCATCTTCCACCCGAACGCGCCGGCCTACCGCGTGAAGAACCTGGCCCAGGGCGCCGACCTCTTCGTCTACGTCGGGCACGGCAACGGCTGGCCCAGCCGACTTCGGCACCTTCCAGGAGGACACCAAGAACGGTCTCGGCCTCGACGCTGCCGATCCCGAGAAGCGCTGGCCCAGCACCGTCGTCTACAAGGGTGCCGACTGGCTGCGCGAGAACCTCAGGCTCGCGCCCGACGCGGTCGTCATCCTCTCGCACCTCTCGTATGCCTCGGGCAACGCTTCGTCGGGCATGCCCATCCCCAGCCGCGGCGTGGCCATCCAGCGCGTCGACAACTTCGCCAACGGCTTCCTCTCGATCGGCGCCCGCGTGGTGTGGGCGCTTGGCTGGCAGCCGGGCGCGGACATCGTCGATGCCCTCCACCAGGAGGACGCCACGATGGACGCGGTCTTCATGACCCGATACCGCACCACGCTCAACCCGCGCAGCGGCTGGATCGGCCACGACCCGGGCTACTACGACTCCGTGCGGATCCCCGGCGCGCGCATCCATATCGACCCGCGATCCGGTCGAGGGCTACCTGCGGGCGGTCACCGGCGATCTCGACTTCAGCACCACCGCCTGGCGCGGCGCGCCGGCCCAGCCGGCCGGACACGACCGCACCGGTGGTGAGCAACGTCCGCGCCAGCCAGGAGAAGGTGACCATCGCCTGCGGTCAACCGCCAGGCACCCATCTTCACGCCCAACGGGGACGGCCTCTCGGACACCATCGGCATCTCCTACACGCTCTCCGAAGACGCCTTCCTCGAGATCAAGGTCAAGCGTGCCGGCCGCGCCGTCCGGCGCACCTCCACCTGGGCACAAGCCGGTCCGGGCACCGTCACCTGGAACGGCCTCAACGACAACGCCAAGTACGTTCCCGAAGGCAAGCTACAACGTCTACCTGACACCCACCGACCGGGCCGGCAACAAGGGCGTCTCGAAGTCCATCTCGGCCAAGGTCCTCAACTCGGTCAGGAACCCCTCCGTCAGCAGGACGCTCTTCTGGGCGCGCGACGGCGATCGCCATGGCGGCCTCGAGCACGCTCAAGGCCCGGCTCATCCGGCCGGCCACGGTCAGCTGGATCATCCGCGACCGGAAGGGCAAGGTCGTCCGCCGCGGGGTGCCCCCCGAGCAGCGCCCGGCCGGCGTGGTGCGCTTCGTCTGGAACGGCCAGGACGATCGGGGCCGGTGGGCCCCCGACGGCAGGTACAGCGCGCGTGTCCGGGTCACCACCTCGATGGGCTCGTACGCCCACGATGTGGTCCTCCGGCACATGCCCTTCCAGGCCTACACGCCCAGCTGGACCCGCCGGCGCGGCGACACCGTCACGCTCCGGATCACCACGGCCGAGCCGCTGCGGGGCAAGCCGGTCGTCTACCGCCAACCAGCGCGGCATCCCCAAGTACACGGTCCCGCCCAAGCGCATCACCCGGCTCGCGGCCGACCAGTTCCAGGTCGTGATCACGACGAGGCGGTCGGGCAAGCCGGGCATCATGAAGGTGCGCGTCCAGGGCACCGACAAGGGGGGCGCTACGAACACCAAGGTCTTCGACCTTCGGCTCAGGTAGCACAGGCCCGAGCCGCAACCCCGAGCCCCGATAGACTGGTAGCCATGACCGAGCAGGCTGACGCCGACCACTACGCCGGCACCTGGGTGGTGCTGCCGACCTTCGACGAGGCCGAGAACATCGAGGGCATCGCCGCCGCCATCCTGGCCGCGCTGCCCGGCTGCCAGCTGCTGGTGGTCGATGATGCCTCGCCCGACGGTACGGGCGACATCGCCGATCGGCTGGCCGCCGCGCGAGCCGCGCATCTCGGTCCTGCACCGAGCCGGCAAGGAGGGTCTCGGAAAGGCCTACATCGACGGCTTCAAGGTGGCGCTCGAGGCGGGCGCCAGTCGGATCGTCCAGATGGATGCCGATTGGTCACACTCGCCCGACTACCTGCCGGGGCTCGTGGCACCTCTCGAGCGAGGCGCCGACCTCGTCATCGGCTCCCGCTACACGCGCGGTGGTGGCGTCCGCGATTGGGGGCTCCTGCGCCGGGTCGTCTCGCGCGGCGGCTCGCTCTTCGCCAAGGTCGTGCTGCGACTCGGTCCCCACGACCTGACCGGCGGCTTCAAGGCCTGGCGACGGGCAGCCCTCGAGGCTGTGGAGTGGGATCGGGTGCACTCGGGTGGCTACGTCTTCCAGATCGAGACCACCTACCTGGCCACGCGCGCCGGCGCGGTCGTGACCGAGGTGCCCATCGTCTTCAAGGACCGGGAGGTCGGCACCAGCAAGATGTCCAAGTCGATCATCGGCGAGGCGCTCACGGTGGTGCTGCAGCTGCGCTGGGATGAGCTGCGCGGCCGAGGCCCGACAGCCGTGATCGCCCGCGACGCGGGGGCCGACTGAGCACTCCTGCCCAGAAGTGCGCGTCCGCGCTAGGCTGGATGCTCAATCCCTCCCGGCTCGTCGTGGCCGGGATCACCGTGGAGACGCAGCACCCGTGAGTGCCGACGCACCCCAGCCGGGACGGCTGAACATCACCATCGTCGCCGCCAACCCCTTCGAGTTCGATTCGCGCTTCCTTCGTTCCGCGACCTCGCTGGCGGCCGATGGGCACCGGCTGCGCATCCTCGGCTGGGCTGCACCCGGCCTGCCGGCGGAGGAGGAGCTGGCGCCTGGTGTGCGGCTCACCCGGCTCGACATCGACCGGCGCATCAGCAACGCCCTCAAGCCGCTGCCGGAACGCGTCCGCCGCGCCATCTGCCGGCTGGTCCGGCTCGATGACGAGGCACAGGTGCTGCCACCCGATGCACCGTCGGGCTTCGACCGCCTGCTGCACCCTCTCCGACGCACGCTGGAGATGATCGCCAACGCTCGCCGCACCGGCCCCTGGGCCGACGCCGTCGTGGAGGCTGCGCCGGAGACGGAGGTCTTCCACGCGCAGTCGCTCATCGTCCTGCCGGTCGTGCGCGAGTCGGCGAGGCGGCTGGGCGGCCGCTTCGTCTACGACGTGGCCGACTACCACACCGAAGCTGCCCGCCTGGCGCGCATGCCCTGGGTCGTGCGCGAGCTCGTCCGCCGGCGTGAGCGGGACTGGGCCCGTGACGGCTCCGCCTTCCTGGCCGTCAGCGACCCCGTGGCCGACCTGGTCGTGCGCAAGTGGGGCGTACCGCGCCCGACCGTCCTCTGGAACTGCCCGCCCGCCTGGCGCCCGGACGAGCCCGGCATCATCGAGTCGGACAAGATCCGCGCGGCTACGGGCATCGAGCCCGAGCGGCCGGTCGTGCTCTACCAGGGCGGCTTCTCGGTCGATCGGGGTGTGGAGGAGCTGGTGGCGGCGGCCACGGAGCCACGGCTGATGGAGCTCGGCGCGGCGGTCGTGTTCATGGGCTACGGACGCCTGGAGACCTTCATCGCCGAGGCCGTCACGGCGCATCCGGGGCGGATCTACCTGCTGCCCGCAGTACGGCCCGACGACCTCATGCCCTGGACCGCCAGCGCGGACGTCTCCTTCGTGGGACAGCCGCCGCGGACGCTGAACCAGAAGATGAACCTGCCCAACAAGCTCTTCGAATCGATCATGGCCGGCGTGCCCGTGGTCGTCAGCGAGGGCAACGAGCAGTGCCGCCTGACCTCCGACGAGGGCATCGGCGTGTGCGTCGACATCGACGACTCGGCCGCCATCGCCGCGGCCTGCGCGGACCTGCTGACAGCCCCGCCAGAAGTGCGACGGGCGCTGCGGGCCCACTGCCGCGAGGTGGCCCTCGGCAAGTACACCTGGGAGCACACCGCGGTGGGGCTCGTGGAGCTCTATCGCAAGCTGGCTCGAGAGGATGCCCCGGTAGGCCCGGGTCGCTCCATCCGTGATGGCGGTTCGCCACGGGGCGGTGCCGCATGAGTCGTTCGCTCATCCGCTTCGTGGCGCTCGTCGTCATGGCCACCTTCGCGCTCGGTGCCGGCTTCGGCCCGGCCGCCGCGCCTGAGGGCGACTTCTCGAAGGTGCCCGCCAGCAAGCTCACCGAGAAGCCCTTCCGCGGCATCACCCTCGTGACCGTCGGCGACCGGGTGGTCTGCACCGGCTTCGTGGTCGCCCCCAACAAGGTCGTGACCGCGGCCCACTGCCTGGTCCGGAACGCGGCCAAGGGCAACTACCAGCTCAAGTCGGGCCTGCCCCGCGGCATCCGTGTCTATCGCGGCTTCAGCCAGCCTTCGGGCGGCTCGGCCTACAAGTCCTGCGGCGTGTCCAAGGTCTGGGCCCATGCCAAGTTCGTGAAGCGAGGCCGGCGTGACGGGAACTTCGGCAGCCGACCCCACGACTACGCGGTGCTGACCACCAACGTGCACGCTTCCCGCGGAACGCGATGCTGCGCATGTGGGCCACCGAGCCGGGTGACGGCACGCTCACGCTGGGCAAGCAGGTCCGGACTGCGGGCTATCCGGTCGACCCGCGCTACCGGGCCATGAACGGGCTGACCATGTGGCGGACCGAGGGCCAGGTGCGTCCGGTCGGCCGGGAGCCAGGCCACTTGCCCTTCACCGGCTTCGTCTCGGCGGGCATGAGCGGTGGGCCGGTGTGGCGGACGTTCGACGAGGACTCGCCCTGCGGTCGTACCCAGTGCGTGGTGGGCATCGTCACCGAGTGCGCCATCAACGGCGACGGCCTGTGCAAGCGGGGGAACTCGAGCGATCGCCTCGCGGTGCGCATCACGCCCCAGGTCAAGCGGCTGCTCAAGGACGAAGTAGCCGCACCGCTCGGAGGTCAGGTCCGCAGGATCTCCTCGGTGACCTCGTCGGCCACCGCCTCGACGTGCGGCTCAGCCGGGCGTTCGCTTGCTGATCTCGATGTCCTCGGCGCGCTCCAGCACGCGCATGCGGCCCTGGGCCACCAGCTCCCGGTCGACCGCGCCCAGCGCGCCTGCGAACGTGGTCCAGGTGGGCACGCCCAGCACGGCTGCCTCGCGGTTCATGGTGCCGCCGGCGCTGATCACCGCATCGGCTGCCCACACCAGTGCGGGCCCGTCCACCGGCTTCTCGGGGATGATCACGCCGGGTGCGTCGGCGAACGATCGCGCCTGCTCGGGCGTGCGCGGCAGGAGCACGACCTGGGCCTCGGATCCGAGCAGGCGGGCGAGCACGTCGTCGAAGACGGTGTTCTCGATGCCCCGGTGGTACAGGCTCATCGTGGCCGGCGGGCGCAGCACCACGATGGGTCGCTCACGGTCCAGCCCCAGCTCCTCGTAGACCGAGTCGTCAGGCGCGAAGTCGGCCAGTGCGACCTGCTCCTTGAGCCCGTGATAGGGCCGGAAGCGGGCCTCGGAGAGGCCGTAGCCGGAGAGCGCCGAGTAGGGGATGACATCGGGGGTCATGACCTTCGAGGCCAGCCGGAAGTTGATGCGGTGCATGCCCGCAGCACCCTCGTAGTCGTGGATGACCGTGCTGTGGATGCGCAGCGTGCGGGCGGCGATGGCGAGGTCGTTGGAGCCGTGGCTCACGGCCTGGGTGATGCCCCGGCCCCGTCCGAAGGCCGACCATCGCACCCGAGCGCCGAACGAGCCCGAAGGCCTTGCCCCTGACCGACGCGCCGCCGTGCTTGCCGATGACGGTGTGCGGGATGCGGTAGCGCTCGAGCAGGCCCAGCGTCTGGGCGAAGTCGCGCGCGGTCACCACCGTCTCGACGCCGGCCTCGTCCAGGCGGCGGATGACCGGCCGGAAGAAGAGCACGTGCGGTGAGTTGGTCAGATCGATCCAGACCTTGCGTGCGCGCGCAGGCATCTGCGGACCGACGCTAGAGGACGTCGACGTTGGGCGGCACCGCCCCCGCCACCCTGCCGCCGAGGCGATGTCGCACCGCGTTGCGCAGGTCGACCACCAGGTCGGCGTGCTCGACCACGGCCGCGAGGTCGATGGCCGTGTGGGCCGTGGCGATGACCACGCAATCGGTCTCGGCCAGGCGTTCGCCGCTGAGCTCGACCGAGGAGAGACCTTCGTCGGCGAGCGTCGCGCACGTGCGGATCGTGGTAGCTGAGGTCGGCGCCTTCGGCCCGCAGGAGCTCGAGCAGCTTGAGGCTGGGGCTCTCGCGCAGGTCGCCGACGTCGGCCTTGTAGGCCATGCCCAGGAGCAGCACCTTCGCGCCTCGCACGGCCTTGCCGCGGTCGTTGAGCGAGCGCGCGATGCGCGAGACCGCGTAGTAGGGCATGTTCACGTTGACCCGCCCGGCCAGCTCCACGAACTCGCTGTCCATGTCGAAGGCCCTCGCCCGCCAGGCGAGGTAGAAGGGGTCGATGGGGATGCAGTGGCCGCCGAGGCCGGGGCCGGGCCAGAAGGGCATGAAGCCGAACGGCTTGGTCGAAGATGCTTCGATGGCCTCCCAGATGTCCACGCCCATGCGGTCAGCCAGGATGGCCAGCTCGTTGACGAGGGCGATGTTCACCGCACGGAAGGTGTTCTCGATGATCTTCGACATCTCTGCCGACTCCGGCGTCGAGACCAGGTGGACCGTGTCGCAGATGGTCGCGTAGAGGGCTTCCGCGCGGCGCGAGCACTCGGGCGTCAGACCGCCCACGACCTTGGGCGTCTCCTTGATGCCCCAGCGGGTGTTGCCGGGGTCGACGCGCTCGGGGCTGAAGGCGAGATAGGCGTCCTCGCCGACCCGGTGGCCGGCGGCCTCGAACATCGGGGCCAGGACCTCGCGGGTGGTGCCGGGCCAGGTCGTGGACTCGAGCACCACGAGCGCGCCGGGGGCGAGGTTGGCGAGGGCCGTCTCGGTGGCGGACAGGACGTAGCTGAGGTCCGGCTCGCGGTGCTCACCGAGCGGCGTGGGCACGCAGATGAGCTGCGCGCCGCAGTCGGCCAGGCGGGTCGGGTCGGTGGTGGCCTCCAGGGCCCCGGCGCTGACCAGTCGAGCCAGCACGGCCGAGGGCACGTCCTCGATGTAGGAGCGGCCCTCCTCGAGCGCGGCGACCTTGTCCTCGGCGAGGTCGTAGCCGATGACGTGGAGCCCCGCTTCGGCGAAGGCGGTGGCCAGCGGCAGCCCGACGTAGCCGAGACCGATGATGCCGACGGTGGAGATCGTGTTGGTGTTCTCTTGCAAAGCCTCCCGACTCTAGCATCGGGCGCGGCCGAGTCGCGGGGATGGCATCCTTGCCCCATGCCCGGACTCATCCACATCGTCGGCGCCCGGCCGAACTTCATCAAGGCCGCGCCCGTCATCGCCGCGCTCGAGGCGGCCGGTGCCGAGCAGCAGGTCATCCACACCGGTCAGCACTACGACCGGCGCATGTCGGAGATCTTCTTCGAGGAGCTGGGTCTGCCCGAGCCCGACCTCAACCTCGGCGTGGGCTCCGGCACACACGGGACCCAGACCGCGGCGCTGCTGGTGGCCCTGGAGCAGGTCTTCAGCGAGCAGGCGCCCGAGCGCGTGATCGTCTACGGCGACGTCAACTCCACGCTGGCGGCGGCCCTGACCTGCGCCAAGCTGCGGGTCCCCGTCGCGCACGTGGAAGCCGGGCTGCGCTCGTTCGACGACACCATGCCCGAGGAGGTCAACCGGCGGGTCACCGACATCCTCAGCGACCCGCTCTACGTGACCGCGCCCGAGGGCGAGCAGAACCTCGCGCGTGAGGGCATCGGCGGCGGTCGCGTGGTCTTCGTGGGCAACCCCATGATCGACACGCTGCTGGCCAACCTCGATCGCTTCGACCCGGCGCCGGTACAGGCGAGGCTGGGGCTCGAGGGACGCTACGCGGTGGCCACGCTGCACCGGCCGGCCAACGTGGACTCGCCGGCAGGCTGCGGCTGCACTGGTGGGCGCGCTGCGCGAGGCCACGGCCCGGCTGCCGCTGGTGCTGCCGCTGCATCCGCGAGGCCGCGCCACGCTCGAGGCCGCCGGTCTCGGCGAGGTCCCGGACCTGCTCATCGTGGAGCCGCTGGGCTACATCGAGTTCATCTCGCTCGTGCGCGGCGCAGCCGCGGTCATCACCGACTCGGGCGGCATCCAGGAGGAGACGACGGTGCTCGACGTACCCTGCCTGACCTTGCGGCCCAACACCGAGCGGCCCATCACCCTCACGGCCGGCACGAACCGACTGGTCACGCCCCGTGTCGCTGGGGCCGGCGCTCGATGGCGCGCTGGCCGGCGCCCAGCGGCGCATCGGAGACGGGCCCCCTGGCTGGGACGGCCACGCCGGTGAGCGCATCGCCGCGCACCTGCTCTCGCTGCCGGCCATGCCGCCGAGTCTGGCCGAGGCATGACCGCCACGCCGGCGCCGACACGGGCCATCCTGCTGCCGTCGTACAAGTGGAACCCCTACCAGCGGCTGCTGGCGGGCGCGCTGCGCGAGGCCGGCGTGGAGGCATCCGCGGTCCACGAGTGGCCCAGGCGAGCGCCGCTCCTGGGCGCGTGGCTCAAGCAGGGCCGGCCCGACGTCGTGCACATCCACTGGATCCACGAGTTCCTCGGCGGCAGCAAGGGCCGGCCCTCGGCGCGCACCGTGCGCTGGTTCGACTGGCAGCTGCGCCTGCTCAAGGCTCGCGGCGTGCACATCGTGTGGACCGTGCACAACCTGAAGGGCCACGAATCCGCGGGCGACGACCCCAACGACGCCGCCGCTCACCGCACCATCATCGAGCGCGCGGACGCGATCATCCTCCACTGCGAGTACGCGCGCGAGGCGCTCGTCGAGATGTATCGGCCCAGCCCGGCGGCACAGGGCACGCATGCACGTCCTCGCGCATGGCTCCTACGTGCGCCAGTACGACGTCGACCTCGACCAGGCCGCGGCGCGCCGGGCCCTGGGCCTGGCCGAGGCCGGCACGGTCTTCGCCTTCGTCGGCTCCATCCGCGGCTACAAGAACGTGGGTGAGCTGCTCGACGCCTTCATGCGCGTGGACGAGCTGGCACCCGAGGACCGTCTGCTCATCGCGGGCAAGCCGCTGCCCAGGAAGTTCGGGCGCAAGCTGGAGAAGCTGGCCGCTGGAGGACAAGCGCATCGTGCTCGAGCTGGACCGGCTGCCGGAGGACGAGCTCACGCGCGTGCTGCGAGCCTCGGACGCGGTGGTGCTGCCGTTCCGCGACATCCTCACCTCGGGCAGCGCCATCCTCGCGTTGAGCCACGGCCGTCCGGTCATCGCGCCGGCCATGGGCTGTCTGCCGGGCACGCTGCCGGCGGACGCCACGTTCCTCTACGACCCCGACGCCGACGGCGCCCTGGCCGAGGCCATGCGCGCGGCGAAGGCGGCCGACCTCGCAGCCATGGGACGACGGGCGCGGGCCTACGCCGAGACCATCGACTGGGCTCCGATCGCGCGAGCAGACGGCGGCGCTCTACCGAGAGTAGTCGGCAGCCTGGCTCGCGGCCATCTCGACCAGGCGGGCGTAGGTGCGCCCGACCTCCGCCGGCAGGGCCATCTTCGGTGGCGCCTGCTTCCCGGATGTGCGCAGCGAGGCCTCGAAGAACTCGCCGTCCGTGCCCGGAGTCCCGAGGCCGAGCTCCGCGATGATGGCGCGCAGCCGCGCCTGATAGGCCTCGGCCGGCAGGTCGAAGTCGATGAGCGGGAAGCCGCGGTCTTCGGCGAGACGCAGCAGGCTCGCGTTGTAGGCGAGCCAGACCTCCAGCCACATGTCGGCCGTCTCGTTGCCGTGGCGGCGCTGGAGCGAGCGGGCCACGACCGCGGGGTGTCGGAAGGTGCCGACCATGCCCAGGTCGGGCAGGACCTCGAGCCAGCCGTCGATGACCAGCAGCGTGCGTGGCTCCTTCCAGCCCCACAGCGGCATCTCTGCCCGCGACGCGATGAACGCATCTCGGCGCTCGCGCTGGCTCGGCGTCCAGGTCACGGTCGCCGGGGGGAGATGCCAGGCACCGCCGCTGGTGATGAGCACGTCGTCGTGGAGGCTGATCAGCTCGCCTGGCTCACGGTGCCCCTTCTCGTTGGAATCGCCACCGACCGTGCGAACCTCGCCCAGCGGCAGGCCCGCTTCCTCGAGGCTGCCCACGAGGCTGCTGGTGCCGCTGCGGTGCATGCCCAGGACCGTGACCACACGCTGTGGCAGGTCGACGAGCGGCGGCGGCACGGCCGCGCTGCTCTCGACCGCTGCCGGCGTCAGGGACTTGCGCAGGCCGCGGAGTCGCCCGCCGATGGGCATCGGCTAGGCGCCCGGCCCGGCCCGGTCATCGGATCGGGCGGACTCGTCGGAAGCGGCGGTGGTGACCAGCTCGGCGGACTCATCGCCCTGCGGCTGGTCGGGCCCCGCCGCCAGGGCCGCTTCGGCAGCCTTGGCCGCGGCTTCAGCCTCCTTGGCCTCACGGGCCAGGCGCTTGGCCTTCCGTTTCGCCCGCGTGACATCGAGCTCGAGCTTCTTCTCAGCCTTGAGCTCGGCGATCTCCTCGTCGCGACCCTCGACCAGCTCCTCGAGGCTGCCTTCCTTGCGGGCCTTCTTGATGTCGACCAGCTCGACCTTGCCGTGCTTGAGCAGCTGCTTGGCCTTGCGCTTGGTCCTGGCGCGCTTGTCGGCATCCTTCTCGTGCATGTCGGCGATCTCTTCGGGGTCGCCGTCTGCCACGATCTTGCCCTTGTCCATGAGGATGGCGCGGGTGCAGAAGGCGGTGATCCAGCTCATGTCGTGCGTGACCATGACGACGGCCTTGGCGGTCCGCAGCACCTCGGCGATGCGGCGGCGCGATTTCTGCTTGAACTGGTTGTCGCCGGTCTGGAGGACCTCGTCGAGCAGCAGGATGTCGGGATCGACCGCGGTGGCGATGGCGAAGCCGACGCGAGCGCGCATGCCCGATGAATAGGTCTTGAGCGGAGCGTTGATGAAGGCGCCGATGTTGGCGAACTGGATGATGCCGGGCGTGATCTCCTCCATGACGTGCTCTTCGATGCCCATGAGGGCGCCCGCGAGCGCGATGTTCTCGCGGCCGGTGAGCTCCGCATCGAACCCCGCGTTGAGGCTGAGCAGCGTGGAGACATGGCCGTTGATCTCGACCACGCCCTCGGTGGGCTGAAGGATGCCGGCCAGGGCCAGGAGCATCGTCGACTTGCCTGACCCGTTGGGCCCGACGATGCCCACGGCCTCGCCGCGATGGACCGTGAAGTCGACCCCGCGCAGGGCCCAGAAGTGGCCCGCGTTGCGCCGTCGCGGATCGAGCAGGTTGGCGAATGTCGTGCGCAGCTTCGTCTTCTTGGTGAGGTTGAGGTTGTAGCGCACGCCCAGGTTCTCGGCGCGGATCGCGATCTCGCCAGTGGGAGCAGCCACGCGGAGTCCGAACTCGGCGGGGTCCGGGGCCTCGTGCTCGGCAGCGGCGATGGCCGCCAGGGCCCCCTCGTCCATGCGATCGTCGAGCCGCGAATCGACCGTCTCCTCGTACCCCTTGGGGATGCGCTTGGACGTGGGCTTTGGCGTCGCTGTGGACCCGCTGTTCGCGTCCATCACAGCACCTTCGTGAAGGAGGGCTCGAGCCGCTTGAAGATGAACGTGCCCAGGATCGTGATGACCACGCCGACCGCGAAGATGATGAAGAGAGCCTCGAAGTCGGGAGGCACGGCCTTGGTCCAGGACAGCGTCTCATCGATGACCCGGCCCTTGTCGTTGAGGATCTCCGTGCGCTCGAGGCTGCCGTAGATGACCTTGCGATACGACTCGATCAACTGCGAGGTCGGATTGAGGGAGATGGCCCCGAACAGGACGCCCTCCGGTATGCCCAGCTGCCGCTCGATGCCGGCCAGGCCCTTCTGCAGCATCGCGCCACGACCGGCCACCTCCATGAACGACCAGAGGATGGGCGAGACCCAGAAGAGCAGTCGCATGAAATGGCCGATGACGATGCCGACATCCCGGTAGAACACGGTCACCGCCGAGATCATGAAGGCCCAGCCCAGCACGAAGACGTACTGCACGACGGCGATGAGCGGAACCCACACGACCTGCCAGGTGACGTGGTCGTGATAGACCGTGAACCACAACGTGAACAGCACGACCATGCCGAACAGGAAGCTGACGATCTGGCTGAGGGTGATCGTGACGGGCAGGATGATCTTGGGGAAGAGGATCTGCTTGATCAGCGACTCCTTGCCGGTGATGGCATTGGTGGAGCTGCCGATGGTGGCGGTGAACCACTTGAAGGGCACCATCGCGCTGAGCAGGAAGAGCGGGAAGTCCGGGGTGGAGCGCTGGAAGATGACGGTCATGACCAGGACGTAGACCATCATCGTGATGAGCGGGTCGAGCACCCACCAGATGTTGCCGAGCACGGTGTTGACGCCGCGCTTCTTGATGTCGGCGCGGACCATATAGCGAATCAACCGGCGGCGTGACCAGACGTCGGTGATCGCGTTGCGGATGAGGGCGACCGGACCTGGCCGATCGTTGCTGCTGCGGAACGCAGCAGGTGCCTCGTTGACGACTCCCATGGACGGTGGAAAGGGTAACAGGCGAGCGCGGATTCCCATGCGGCCGGCGGCGAAGGAGCCACCGCTCGGCCGTCGATCCGGAGTATCTCGGCCCCGGGACCCCGGCCGGATAGAATCGGCCTCGTGATCAAGCCCTCCAGCGCGCCGGTCTTCGTGGTCGGCGGCCCCCGCTCAGGGACGACCCTGCTGTCGGCCATGCTGGCCGCTCACTCGGCCTTCTACTGCGGTCCCGAGACCCACTTCCTCAGCCGCTGGTCACACGTGGCCCGCAGCGAGCGCGAGCGCATCCTCGATCCGGCCGACTGGCCCGAGCGAGCCACGGCCTACGTCTGCAGCCTGTCGCTGGGCCAGCAACCGATCTACCCCATGTACCAGCTCGAGCGCGAGGAGATCCGGGCCTGGATGGCGATCCGGCCGCCATCGTTGGCGACCATGCTCGAATCGCTCACCGCGCAGCGTGCCGGCCGCGACGGCGCTCCCCGCTGGGTGGAGAAGACGCCCCGCCATCTCGAGGTGCCTGAGCTCATCACCGGGACCTGGCCGCACGCCCGCATCGTGCGCATCGTGCGCGACCCGCGGGACGCCGCCGTCTCGCTCACCAAGGTGCCCTTCGGCACGCCTTCGTTGCTGACCAATCTGTCCCTGCTGGCGCGCATGAACGAGGCCGCGGCCGACTTCTATCGCGAGCTCCGATGCCGCGGTGACCGTGCGCTACGAGGATCTCGTGGCCACGCCCGAGCGCGAGCTTCGCCGCATCTGCGAGTTCGTCGCGGTGGACTACGAGCCGGCCATGCTCGAGGACCGCAGCGGCGCCACCGGCGTGGCTGCCGCCCACGAGTGGTGGAAGGGCGACGCCACCGGCCCGCTCGACCCATCCCGTTCCGGCCGCTGGGCAGCGGAGATGCCACCGGCCGTCCAGCACTACGCTGCGCTCAACCTCGGCCCCATGCTCGAGGAGCACGGCTACGGCGCAGGCCGTGCCGGCCAAGCGGAAGCTGGCCATCGTGCCTGCCGGCGATGCCCTCAACGCGAGGTACGACGACGTGTTGCTGCGGCTGGCCCGGGCCGACGTGGCGGTGCGCCGGCCGATCCCGAGCACCATCGATGAGCTGCACCTGCAGGAGCCACTGGTCTTCTTCGGTGTGGTCGGGCAGCTCGATCCCGACCGCAGCCGTCCCGCCTCACGACGGGTGCTCGATATCGTGCGCCTGGGCCTGCTGTTGCTGACCCGGCGTGCGCAGGGCCGGCCGGTGGTGTGGGTGCGCCGGCTCAGCCTCATCCGGCGGCACCCCAACGACGGCGGTGAGCGCTTCATCGCACGCCTGCTGCAGGTGCTGGCCACGCCCGCCGAGGCCGAGGACCTGCCGGGCCTCGTGGGTGCTGACGCTGACGAGGCCGTCGATGCGGAGGCCTGACGCCCCGGTCTTCGTGGTCGGCGTGGCGCGCTCTGGCACGACCCTGCTCTCGGCCATGCTCTCGGCGCATCCACGGCTCGATTGCGGACCGGAATCACGTTTCTTCGCGCGCTACCGCCATCTCGACGACCGGGCCCGGGCTCGCATCCTGGACCCCGCGACCTGGCCCCGGCCGGCCGTCGACTTCGTGGCCTCGCTGCGCAACCAGGGTCATCCCGTCACCGAGCTGTTCGGGCTGACGACCGCGGAGATCGGCACCTATCTCGCGGGCTGCGCGCCCTCGACCGAGGCTCTGCTCGAGTCGCTGACGGTCCTCCACGCCCAGCGCGCGGGCAAAGCCCGCTGGGTCGAGAAGACCCCGCGACACCTGCTCATGACCGACATCCTCCGGGACGGCTGGCCCGAGGCCCGCATCGTGCGCATCGTGCGCGATCCCCGAGATGTCGCGCTGTCGCTGGCACGCATGCCCTTCGCCAAGGACTCGGTGGTCGGCAACCTCGTGCGTATCGACGCGGACGACCGGGCCTCGCGCGACCGGATCGAGAACGACCCGCGAGCGATGACCCTGCGCTACGAGGACCTGGTGACCGAGCCCGAGCGCGAGCTGCGCCGCTTGTGCGACTTCATCGGGGAGGAGTACGCGCCCTCGATGCTCGACTCCCGTGGGTCAGCAGCGGCGTGGCCGCCGAGCACGAGTGGTGGAAGGCGTCGGTGTCGGGGCCGCTCGAGACCTCGAGCATCGGGCGCTGGCGCGAGGAGATGTCCGCCGATGCCCGTCGCTTCGCCGGTCTCCACCTCGCTGACTACCTGCGCCACCACGGCTACGAGGGCGCCGAGGACCCCCGCCGCGAGATCGCGCTGGTACCGGTCGGTGCCGGCGTGGGGCCGCACAACGAGCAGCTGCTGCTGGAGCTGGCGCGTCGCGGCATGGTCGTGCAGCGGCCGTCGCCGACCGGCTTGACTCGAGCTCCACGAGGCCCACGCCCAGCGACGGCTGGTCTACCTCGGGACGCACGGACAGCTCGACCCCAGCCGGGGTCGAGACCGTGCCCCGGAGGGTCTTCGCCGCGGCCGTGACGGCCACCGGGCTGGTGGTGCGGCGACTCCAGGGCCGGCCGCTGCTCTGGCTGCGGCGCAACACGCTCCGGCCCAAGCGCTCCCGCGATCCGGTCGAGCGTTCGCTGGCGCCGCTCTTCCGCGTCCTGGCACGCGAGGTCTCGATCGAGGACGTGCCGGCGCTCGTGGATGTCCGCGTGGACCATCGTGGATAGCACCCTCGGCAACGAGGACCTGTTCGCGGCCGCCGGTCGCTACGGCTACCTGCATCCGGGCTACGCAGAGGCGTTCGTCGAGGCCGGTGAGGTCCGCCACCTGCGTCGCAGCGGCAGCTGGCTGCTCACCTGTGACATCCCCGGCAGCGATCGGCGCGACGCCGTGGTCGGCTATCCGCTGCTGGTGAGCCGCGACCCACGCGCGCTCTCGGAGGATCTGCGGGAGACCGCGGCGCTGGCCGACGTCGTCACCGTCAGCGCCCGGACCGACCCGCTGGCCGCCCTTGACGAGGAGCTGCTGCGGCCCTCCTTCCCGGACCTCGTGCGCGTGGATGCGCAGCATTACGTGGCCGACCTCGTCTCGTTCTGGCCGGCACGCGGTCACCGGCGCGCCGTTCGTGACGCGCTGCGCCGGGTCGATGTCGATGTCGAGGATGCGCCGGCCGCCCTGCCGCCGCGCTGGGCGGCCCTGTCGGATGTCCCGCTGCCCGGAGCCGAGCTGGGCCTCTCGGCCGAGGCGCTCGCACGCATGCTGGCCGTGCCCGGCTGTGTCGCCTTCAGCGCGCTCGCCGAGGACGGCCCGGTCGCGATGGCGGTGGTCTACGTCAGCGGTGACGACGCCAGCCTGCACGCGATGACCAGCTCGGCGCTGGGGGAGCAGCTGGGCGCTCGCTATGCGCTGGTACAGACGATGGTCGAGGACATGGCCGGTCGTGGGCTGCGCTTCCTCGACCTTGGCAGCGCCGATGCCGACCCGGCCTTCATGGACGGCTGGACCGAGATCTCCCGGCCCTCGTTCGGCTGCGGTCGGGTCATCGACCGTGTCGCCTACGAGCAGCTGACGGCGGTCGTGGAGGCGACCGGCAGCGGAGCCTTCCCGGCCTACCGCGACCGAGCGGCTAGACTCGCGCCATGAGGATCCTTGTCACCGGCGGAGCCGGGTTCATCGGCTCGACCTTCGTCCGTCGGCGCCTGGCCGACACCGACGACAGCATCATCGTCGTGGACAAGCTGACCTACGCCGGCAATCCCGCCAACCTGGCCGGCCTGGCCGAGGACCCGGCCACGCGCGATCGGTACCGCTTCGTGCAGGCGGACATCGCTGACGGTCCCCGCATGTCGGAGCTGGCCGCCGACTCCGACGCCATCGTCAACTTCGCCGCCGAATCGCATGTCGATCGTTCCATCCTCGAGCCGACCGCCTTCCTGCACACCGGTGTCATGGGCGTGTACGCCCTGCTCGAGGCGGCCCTGGAGCAGTCGCGGGTACGGGACGGGGCCTTCCGCCTGCTGCAGGTCTCGACCGATGAGGTCTACGGCCCGGTGCCCGAAGGACTCTCGGTGGAGTCCGACCCCATCCGTCCGACCTCGCCCTACAGTGCGGCCAAGGCCGCCGGCGAGCACCTCGTGGCGGCCTACCACGAGACGCATGGGCTCGACACGGTCATCACCCGCGGGGCCAACACCTACGGCCCCAACCAGTACCCCGAGAAGCTCATCCCGCTGTTCGTGACCAACGCCCTCGACGACGAGCCGCTGCCGATGTATGGCGACGGCATGCAGCGGCGGGACTGGCTCTACGTGTCCGACCACGCCGAGGGCATCAGCGTCGCGCTCGACCGCGGGCAGGCGGGTGCGGCCTACAACGTCTCCGGCGACGGCGTGGAGCGGCCCAATCGTGCGGTCACCGAGGCCATCCTCGAACACCTGGGCAAGCCCTGGTCGCTGGTGCGCACGGTGCCCGACCGACCCGGCCACGATCGCCGCTATGCGCTCGATGGTTCACGGCTGCGAGCCCTCGGTTGGGCACCGGCGACGACCTTCGAAGCGGGCATCGCGCAGACCATCGACTGGTACGCGGCCAACCGCGAGTGGTGGGAACCCATCAAGTCCGGGGACTGGGATGACTACTACCGGGAGCAATACGCCTGGCGCCTGGAGCAGTCGAAGGACGCCTGAGCGTGCCGGCGTTCACGCGTGACTCGGCCGTGAAGCGCTAGACTTCGGCAGCGCGCAGCATGGGCCGGGATGCCCCCGCGGCACCGCTTGCGGACGCGCCCCGATACGACCACCACCGGAGAACCGTCTACGCATGACCTCGAAGACACCGCCACCGAAGGCGTCCCTCCGCGACCGCATCTCCCATCGCCTTTCGACGGGCAAGGACGGTCGCCACATCGACCCTGAGGCCCAGCACACCCGGAACATCAACTGGATCTTCTACGGGCTCATCGTGGTCATCGTGGTGGTCATCGTGGGTGGGCTCCTCTACGGCTTCTGGGAGAGCAACCTGAAGCCGGTCGCCTCGGTCGACGGCACGGATATCACGCGCAGCCAGCTGGATGATCGCAAGAAGCTCGAGGACTTCCGGGCATCCCGCCTCCAGGCCCAGACGACGACCGCTCTGGCCGCCGGCGAAATCGACGCCGACCTCGCGAGCACCCGTCTGGCGCTCGCAGACTCCCTGCGCGCCGGCACCGATGACGTGGTGGCCGCGGAGCTGGTCGGCCTCACCTTCAAGGAGCAGCTCGCAGCACAGGAAGGTGTGGAACTGAGCAGCGAGGAGCTCGAAGCCGCTGTCGCAGCTGACGGCACCGTCTCCGAGTCACGCCATGTCGACGCGGTCTTCGTCATCACCGCCGAGCAGGAAGCCGGTGGCACCGCGACCGACGAGGGCATCGCCGACGCCCGCGAGCGCGCCACGCGCGTGGCCGAGGAGCTCGCCGCCGGCGGTGATCCCGCACAGCTCGCCGAGACCTACGGCCCCGCCAGTACCGACTCCGCCTGGATCACCGCCGAGGCCGACATCGGCAGTGCGGAGTGGGCCGCCGCCATCTACGCGGCCGACGAGGGCAGCGTGGCCGAGATCGTCGAGGTTCCCACCGGTGAGCAGCTCGTGGCGCTGGTCTCACAGGTGGTCCCCGCGACACCCGACCCCGGCTTCATCGAGGCCGTCAACAGCGCCGTCGGCGAGGATGTCCACCGTCGCAACGTCGAGCTCGAGACGCTCGCGGACAAGCTCGAGCAGCAGATCACCGACGAGGCCCTGGCCAAGGAATACGACCAGGTGCTGCTGGGCGAGATCTTCGTCGAGCGCAACCCCGTCACCAGCGACGACAGCGCCGGTGAGGCCCGCGCCAGCCACATCCTGTACCAGCCCGAGACTCCGCTCGACGCGGACGGCAATCCCACCGCCGTTGCCGATCTGCCGGCCGACGATCCGGCCTGGGATGCCGCCGAGGCCGAGGCGCAAGCCGCCTTCGACGAGCTCTCCGCGATCGAGGATCCTGATGAGCGCTCCGCTGCCTTCGTCGAGCGCGCCATCGCCGAGAGCGACGGCCCCAGTGCCCCGCAGGGTGGGGACCTCGGCTGGTTCCCGCGCGAGGGCGTGATGATCAGCGAGTTCACCGACCCCATCTGGGAGAACGTCGATCCGCAGCCAGGCGACATCCTGGGCCCGGTTCGCACCGAGTTCGGCTGGCATGTCATCGAGTTCCAGGGGTTCCGCTCCTCGCTCGACGTGCGTGTCGTCGAGGTCGAGCAGGCGCTGGCCGCCGAGGGTGCCGACTTTGACGCGGTCGCAGCCGAGTACTCCGACGATCCGGCCGACGCTGATGGCCCGGTCAGCGCGTGGAAGGTGCTCGATCAGCTTTCCGAGAGCCTCGCGCTCGAGCTGATGTCGATGGAGATCGGTGAGACGACCGGCGGCATCGACGAGGGTGACGGCTACCGCTTCTACCAGCTCCAGGACGAGGCGGTCCGTCCCCTCGATGCAGAGGATGCGGCGCTGGTCGCCGAGAACGCCTTCTTCGACTGGTACGACCTGCTCTACTACGACGCCGAGGACGAGGGTCGCATCAGCATCGACGACTCCCTCTACGGGAACTAGTCGGTGAGCACCGGTGCCTGCATCTGGTTCACCGGCCTGTCGGGCTCGGGCAAGTCGACCACGGCCGAGGCGCTGGTGCCACTGCTCGAGGCTCGCGGTCGGGTGGTGACCGTGCTCGACGGCGACGTGGTCCGCACGCACCTGACCGCTGGTCTCGGCTTCGACAGGCAGGACCGCGACACCAACGTCCGCCGCGTCGGCTACGTGGCCTCGGAGATCGTGCGCCACGGAGGCCTCGTCGTCTGCGCGCTGGTGAGCCCCTATCGCGAGACGCGTGCCGAGGTGCGCGAGATGGTGGGCGAGGGCTACGTGGAGGTCTTCGTGGACACGCCGCTCGAGGTCGTGGAGGCCCGCGACGTGAAGGGCTGGTACGCCAAGGCGCGTGCGGGTGAGGTCAAGGACTTCACCGGCGTCTCCGATCCCTACGAGCCGCCGTTCGATCCGGAGATGAGGCTGCTCACCACCGACACCACGCCCGAGTCCAACGCACAGCTGGTCATCGAGTACCTGGAGTCACGTGGCATCCTCGACCCCGCCTAGGCCGACACCCGCATGTCCCCGCTGAGCGATCCTGCCTTTGCCACGCTGCTTGTGCGCGCTGGCATCGATCCCGCCGAGGGCCTGCAGCTGATCGCATTCGACCGCCTGGTGGCGCGCCCGTTCGACGCCGGGATGGCGCTGGTGGTGCTGCCGCCGGTCGGTGACGAGCCCGACCCTGCCGATGCCTACGCCACCCTGCCGGGCCGTCACGGCCACGGCGCTGAGCCGGTGTCGCTGCTGCACCGGCTGTATCCACCGGCACACCCGGTCATGGGCACCGAGAGCGACACCACGGTGTCGGAGGTGACCGCCCTGGCGCTGGCCGCGGGACCGCATCTGCTGCCGGCGCTCGAGGCCCAGTCCAATCCGGCCTCGGCCTTCGGCCTGCCCTGGCTCGTGCATCGGCTGCGCCAGCCCGACGGCTGCCCCTGGGATCGGGAACAGGACCACCAGTCCCTCAAGCCTTTCCTCATCGAGGAGGCCTACGAGGTCTACGACGCGCTCGACCTCGGCGCCGGGCCGGATCTGGCCGAAGAGCTTGGCGACCTCCTGCTGCAGGTCGTGCTCCATGCCCAGTACGCGGCGGAGGAGGGGATCTTCGACATGTCGGACGTGCAGCGCGCAGTGACGACCAAGATCATCAGCCGCCACCCGCACGTCTTCGGCGAGGTGGTGGCCGACACGCCCGACGAGGTCATCCGCAACTGGGAGCAGCTCAAGGCTGCCGAGCGGCTGGCCAACGGCAAGAAGGTCCGCGACCCCGACATGCCCGACGCCTTCAAGGGGCTCTCGAAGTCGCTGCCCTCGCTGGCCTACGCCGACGAGATGCAGGGTCGGGCCGCCGCGCTGGGCTATGACTGGCCGGACCTCGAGGGGGTCATCGACAAGGTGGCCGAGGAGGCTACCGAGCTGCTCGCCGCCGGTAGCGACGAGGAACGGGCCGAAGAGTACGGCGACCTCCTGTTCGTGCTCGTCAACATGGGCCGCAAGCTCGGTGTCGACCCCGAGGCTGCGCTACGGTCCGCGAGTCGCAAGTTCGCCTCGCGGTTCGCGCGGGTCGAACGACTTGCCGAGGGACAAGGGGTAGAGCTCAAGGCACTGGGACTCGACGCGCTCGATGACCTGTGGCAGCTGGCCAAACGAGAAGAGACGATCGAGAAGGAGAGTCGATGAGCATCACAGGTGGGGCGCGCTTCCGCCTCGACGGACGGACGCCGGGCCAGATGCGCCCGGTGAACGTGCAGATGGACGTGCAGAAGTGGGCGACCGCATCGCTCATCTGGCGACAGGGCGACACGCACGTGCTCTGCTCGGCCACGGTCGAGGACCGCATCCCGCCGTTCCTGCGCGGCAAGGGCGTCGGCTGGGTCACCGCCGAGTACGCGATGTTGCCGACGGCGACCTCCGAGCGCATGCAGCGCGAGTCGGTGAAGGGCAAGCTCGGGGGCCGCACCTACGAGATCCAGCGGCTCATCGGCCGCTCCCTGCGCGGCGTGGTGAACACCTCGGCCATGGGTGAGCGCACGGTGACCATCGACTGTGACGTCATCCAGGCCGACGGTGGCACCCGCTGTGCCTCGATCACCGGCGGCTACGTGGCCCTGGTGCTGGCTTTGCGCAAGGCCGGACTTGAACGCGCCATCGTGAGCAAGATCGCGGCCATCTCGGTCGGCCTCGTGGAGGGCCAGGGCCTGCTCGACCTCGAGTACCGCGAGGACAGCAGCGCGGAGGTCGACTTCAACGTCATCGGCACCGATGCCGGCACCTACGTGGAGCTGCAGGGCACCGCCGAGGGCAAGCCCTTCAGCCGGGCCCAGACGACCGAGCTGCTGGATCTCGCCGATGGTGGGCTCAGGAAGCTCTTCGACATCCAGGACGCGGTGCTCGCCGGAGAGGCGGCGAAGGCCAAGGCATGACGCGGCGGCTGCTGCTGGCCTCGCGTTCGCGCCACAAGGTGGCGGAGCTCCAGGAGTTGCTCGGCCTCGACGATGTCGTGCTGGTCACGCCCGATGAGGTCGGGCGTCGAGGGCGAGCCGCTCGAGGACGCCGACTCCTTCGAGGGCAACGCCCTGATCAAGGTCCGCTACTACGCGGACCGTTCGGGACTGCCGACGCTGGCCGATGACTCCGGCCTGGAGGTCGACGCGCTCGGTGGCGCACCCGGTGTCTACACCAAGCGCTACGCTGGGCCCGAGGCCACCGACGAGGACAACAACAGCAAGCTGCTCGGGGAGCTCGACGGGTTGCCCGCGGAACAGCGCGGTGCCCGCTACCAGTGCGTGCTGGCGTTCCTCGATCCGTCGGTCGGGGGGGATCCGGTCTGCCGGGCCGGGACCTTCGAGGGCCGCATCGCGACCGAAGGGCGAGGCAGCGGTGGCTTCGGCTACGACCCCATCTTCGAGCCGGCCGGCGAGGTGCCGGGCGGCCGGACGGTCGGGCAGATGAGGGGCGAGGAGAAGCATCAGCTTTCGCATCGCGGCAAGGCCGCCCGGGCGATGGCCGAGTACCTCGAAGGGGAGGGCTGGTAGATGTGGGGCGAGCCGCGACCACGGGTGGTCATCGCCGGTGAGGCGCTGATCGATCTCATCATCGGGCGAGACGGTTCGGTCACACCGGCACCCGGCGGCGGTCAGTACAACGCCGCTCGTGCCCTGGCCCGCCTTGGTGGCGATGTCGAGTTCCTGGGTCGGATCGGCGACGACTGGTTCGGCAAGCTGCTCCGCTCGAAGCTGGAGGAGGACGGCGTCGGCACCTCGCTGGTCGTCGACACCGCTGACCCCACCACGCTCGTGCTCGCGGAGATCGACGAGGCCGGCGTCGCGCACTACCACTGGTACATCGAACAGACGACCGTGCCGGGCCTGCGACTCGATGACGCCCTGGCGGCCTTGTCGCCGGCGCCCGATGCGCTTCACGTGGGCACGCTGGGCCTGGCCATGGAGCCCATCGCCGACTCGCTCGCAGCTCTCGTGGTGCAGGTGCCCGAGTCGACGTTCGTGATGGTCGACCCCAACTGCCGGCCCACCGCGACGCCTGACTTCGAGCGCTACCAGGGACGCATGCGCCGGGTCATCGAGCGCGCCGACCTGGTCAAGGGCAGCGACGAGGACTTCGAGTACCTCGCCCTCGCCGAGACGCCGGAGGCGACGGCGCGGCTGTTGCTGGAGCAGGGCGTGGGTGCCGTGCTGGTGACCCAGGGCGGTGACCCAGCGCGTGGCTTCTGCGCCGGCGGCGAGGTCTCGGTGCCGGTGCCGACGGTGCAGGTGTCAGACACGGTCGGGGCTGGGGACACCTTCGGTGGCTCGTTCCTGGCCTACTGGCTGGAGCACGGATTGGGACGCCGGGAGCTTGACGACGCTCACCTGCTGGAGGACGCGATGACGTTCGCCGCTCGGGCCGCGGCCATCAACTGCACGCGGGCCGGAGCGGAGCCTCCCACCCGAGAGGAGATGGGCCTCGACTGAGGGGCTGGACGCAGTCCCCGGGGTTTGTGAAACATCGGTGGTGGCTGGTCGCTAGCGTGGGCGCAGGGGTACGGCCGCGTTGTCGGCTGCGGGTGGCGACCCGTGTTCGCGCCGGTGTCTCGGAGTGCCTGGTCCCCGGCGGCGTCGGGTAGCTGCCTGCATCGCGGTCGCCCGGCTGGCGGACCGCCGGGCCACCGTCGGCCCGTGCAACTGATCGATTGGTCCGTGTGGTGGCCTTAGCCACCTGTGAGGCGCCCAACCAGGTCGTTCGGCTCGTGTGAGGCCGTCAGGGATGCCTAGCCATGCATGGATCGGCCCCCGGCGCCCACGAAGTGACGGGGGAACACGCCGGCGATGTCGATGAACCTGGCTAGCGCCACCCAGCGGGTCATCTGACCAGGTAGAACGTGGCCGGCCCCTGTCCCGGCGCCGAAATGGGAGCGCTACCACTCCTAAATCGTCGTCCCTGGCGCAAGAAATGGGGTTGACATTCCCGATTCACCATGCAATGTATCGATTTACTGAAACGATTGAGTCAGGGACTGTCGCGGACAGGGAGGGCGGCGCCGGACTCGATCGCGAGGAGGAGACGGGGATTTGACCGAGGATCGCTCGGTCGCACCGGAGGAGGTGCAGGCCACGGGCTTGACAGCGCCACGGCGTCGCCGAGCGCTGATGTCCGACGTGGCCACGGCCGCCGGCGTGTCCACCACTACGGTCTCGCTCGTGCTCAGCGGCAAGGCCGGCGGCTCCATTCCCGACATCACCAAGGAGCGCGTCCTGGAGGCCAGCCGGGCCCTGGGCTACCGCACCAACGCGGTCGCGCGCAACCTGCGCCGCCGGTCGAGCGAGACCATCGGGCTGATCAGCGACACCATCGCCTCCACGCCCTATGGCGGGCTCATGGTCCGTGGCGCCGACCAGGTCGCGGCTGCCGCAGGCATGACGCTGATGATCATCAACACCGAACGCGATCCGGATGTCGAGGCTCGCGCCATCGATTCGCTGCTGGCGCGTCAGGTCGATGGGCTCATCTACGCCACCATGTGGCATCAGATCGTCGCTCCACCGGCGGAGCTCAGGGAGATCCCGTCGGTCCTGCTCGACGCTCGCTCCGAGGACTCCGCTCGACTCGTGGGTGGTTCCGGACGAGGAGCTCGGGGGCTACACGGCCACGAGCCATCTCATCGAGCACGGGCATCGACGGATCGGCTACATCCACGAAGAGAACCCCTATCCCGCGCATCCAGAGCGCTTCGCCGGTTACCGCCGTGCTCTCGCGGAGCACGGTCTCGAGTTCGACCCGGGACTCGTGGCCGCGGACATGAACGATCCCTTCGGCGGGACCGCCGCCGCGGCACGTCTCCTCGACCGCGCCCAGCCGCCGACCGCCATCCAGTGCTACACCGACCGCATGGCCATGGGCGCCTATCGCGCCATCCGCCGTGCTGGCCTCTCAGTTCCGAACGACATCTCCGTCATCGGGTTCGACAACCAGGACCAGATCGCGCCCTGGCTCGACCCGCCGCTCACGACCATGCAGCTGCCCCATGAAGCCATGGGTCGGTGGGCCGTCGAGCACCTACTTCGTGTCCTCAGCGGTGAGGCCGAAGGGCCACGTCAGCAGCGGCTGGAATGTCCGCTCGTGGTCCGTGACTCGGTCGCACCGCCCCGCAACGGGGCGGGACAGCCGCCCCGCCCTAGGCGGGAGAGGTCCGCGTTCGAAGACCCCGTGTCGAGCGTGGATGAATGAACGGGGAAAGGAGGAGGCTAATGACCTTCGCTTCAGGTCAGCGTGTTACCGCGCTGGCAACGCTCGCCTTGTCTGCGGCGCTCGTCGTTCCGGCGGTCGCCACGGCCCAGGATGGGCCCACTGAGAGTCTCGATGTTCTATCACGGGGCCGGCAACCCCGAGGAGCTGGCAGTCCTCGAGGGCATCAACGCGGACTTCAACGCTTCGCAAGACGAATACGTGATCGCCATGGAGGCGTTCCCGCAGATCGCCTACAACGACGCCGTCGTGGGCGCAGCCCTAGCCGGCGATCTGGCCTGCCTGGTCGACGTCGACGGTCCGATCATGCCCGACTGGGCCTGGTCCGGCTACATCGTGCCGCTGGATCTCGACCCCGCGGTGACGGAGGACTTCCTGCCGGGTGCTCTCGGATACTGGGATGACCAGCTCTACTCGGTCGGCCTTTGGGATGCGGCGGTGGCCATCTACGCCCGCCAGTCCGACCTCGACAATTACGGCATCCGCGTGCCCACGCTCGAAGAGCCGTGGACCGGTGACGAGTTCAACGAGATCCTCGCGACATACGCTGCCGACTACGACTACGCCTTCGATCCCGGCATGAACTGGACCGGCGAGTGGTATCCCTACGCCTTCTCGCCCTTCCTGCAGTCGTTCGGTGGCGACATCATCGACCGCAGCACCATGCTCACCGCTGAGGGCGCACTCAACGGTCCCGAGGCCGTGGCTTTCGGCGAGTGGTGGCAGATGCTCTTCAGTGAGGGCTATGCCCCCGGCACCAGCCAGCAGGCCGCGGAGCGTGACAACGGCTTCATCGACGGCATGTACGGCCTGCAGTGGAACGGCAACTGGGCCGGACGCGCTGCGATCGACGCCCTCGGCGACGACGTGATCTTCCTGCCGGCTCCCGACTTCGGCAACGGCCCCAAGATCGGGGCTGGTTCCTGGCAGTGGGCAGTCTCGGCTTCGTGCGAGAACCCCGAGGGCGCAAACGCCTGGATCGAGTTCGCGACCCAGGACAAGTACCTGGCAGCCTTCTCCGATTTCCTCGGTCTGGCCCCGGCGACTCCGGGCTCGGCCGCCATCTCCCAGTTCTACAGCGAGGGTGGCCCGCTGGAGGTGTTCTACGGCCTGAGCAACGCGCAGGCGCTGATCCGCCCGCCCACGCCGGCCTACACCAACGCGGCCCTCGTCTTCGAGAAGGCCATGGCTGACATCGCCAACGGCGGCGACGTCCAGACCGTCCTCGATGCCGCTGTCGACGAGATCGACACCGACATCGAGTCCAACGGCGGCTACGGCTTCTAGCCTTGCCGCATGCGTCACCAGCGAGGTGCCAGGGAGCGCCTCGCCGGTGGCGCATCTTCCAGCCGACCCCACCGCACGAGTGAGCCGAGTGACGCGATGACCGCAACCACCTCGCCGGGGCCGAAGAAGCCCGTGCATGGACCGTCTGGGCGCCCCGGCGCCCGGCGTGAGGGTGTGCTGGCCTGGTTCATGGCCGGACCTGCCCTGATCCTGCTGGCCATCTTCCTCGTCACGCCGTTCCTGCTCGGGTTCTGGCTCGGCTTGACCGACCAGCGCTTGATCTCGCCCAACCCCGCCGAGTTCGTGGGCCTGGACAACTACCAGGAGCTCCTAGCTCTCGACGTGGTGACGCTCGAACCCATCGTCGATGAAGCCGGCGCTCTCGTCGTCGACGAGGCCGGCAATCCGACCTACCCGGCTCTGCGGGACTACACCCGCGACGAAGAGAACTACCCGCAGTACTTCCGCATGCAGGAATGGATGCGCTGGCAAGTCGGCGATGACGCCATCGTGTTGATGGCTCGCGACGTGGTCTTCATGAAGGCACTGGTCAACACGCTGCTCTTCGCGCTGCTCATCGTGCCGCTCCAGGCGGGCCTGGGTCTCATCCTGGCCCTGCTCATCAACAAGCGCATCCGGGGCGTCAACCTCTTCCGCACCATCTACTTCATCCCCGTGGTCATGTCGATGGTCGTGGTCTCGCTCCTGTGGCGCTTCATGTACAGCGCAGACGACGGCCTCATCAACTCGATGTTGGGTACGGTCACCCTGGGGGGATTCCAGCCGGTCGACTGGTTGGGCAATACCGACACGGCCCTGGGCTCCATCATCGTGACCTCGATCTGGCAGGGCGTCGGTTTCCACATGGTCATCTGGCTGGCGGGATTGCAGACGATCCCGTATGTCCTCTACGAGGCTGCCCAGATCGATGGGGCCGGGCGCTGGGCCCAGTTCCGCAACGTCACCGTCCCGGGCCTGCGCAACACGATCGTCTTCGTCGTCATCGTCATCACCATCCAGGCCTTCGGCTTGTTCATCCAGGTGAACGAGATGACGCGAGGAGGGCCGCTCGACGCGACCCAGTCGGTCATCTTCCAGGCCGTCCAGCGTGGCTACGAGAAGTCGGACATCGCGATGGGCTCCGCCATCAGCGTCGTCTTCTTCATCCTGGTCCTCGTCGTCTCGCTGATCCAGCGATATCTCATGAGGGACCGGTAGATGGCCTCAGCATCCTCGCCCGCCAAGACGGGCTTCGACTGGGGCCTGGTGGGCCGCTACGCCGCACTCATCTTCCTGGGCGCCCTCTTCATCTTCCCCATCATCTTCATGTTCATGTCCTCGCTCAAGCCAGACGACGAGCTACTGCGGGACACGACCTCGTTCCGAGCCTTCCTGCCGGGCGAGAACCCATCGCTCGACAACTACTTCGGGGTCTTCGAGCGAGTGCCGGCCGGGCTGTTCATCTTCAACAGCGTCCTGATCTCGGCCATCACGGTCACCGTCGGGCTGGTCGTCAACTCCATGGCCGGCTTTGCCATCGCACGGATGCGGTGGCGTGGCAGCGGGCTGGTCCTCTCGATCATCCTGGCCACGTTCATCCTGCCCTTCGAGACCATCGCGGTGCCGCTGCTCTTCGTGGTCTCTCGACTGCCCAGCCTCGGTTTCGAGAACGGTCTGCCGGTGCTCGAGACCGGTTGGCTGAACACCTATCACGTGCAGATCTTCCCTTTCATCGCCAACGCCTTCTCGCTCTTCCTCTTCGTGCAGTACTTCAAGTCGCTACCGGTAGAGTTGGACGAGGCGGCCAAGATCGACGGTGCCGGGTGGTTCACCATCTATCGCAAGATCATCATGCCCATCAGCGGGCCGGTGATCGCGACAGTGGCCATCCTGACGTTCCTGCCCATCTGGAACCAGTACGTTTGGCCGCTCATGACCGTCCAGTCGGAGGATGTTCGGCCGGCCGTCATCGGCATCTCCTACTTCTTCCAGCTCGACCCCGCCTGGGGTGAGCTGATGGCGTATCTCACGATGCTCACGGTACCGGTGCTCATCCTCTTCCTGGCGCTTCAGCGGACGTTCGTGGAATCGATCGCCGCCAGCGGCGTGAAGGGCTAGAAGGTGGCGTTCCGCCTCGAAGCTGACTGGGTCTGGGACTCGTGGTTCGCCGACGACGGTCACGAGTTCCACCTGTTCTACCTGCACGCACCGCGCTCGCTCGGCGACCAGGTGCTGAGGCATCGCAACGCCACCGTCGGTCACGCCGTCTCGACCGACCTGCGCGAGTGGCGCGTGTTGCCTGATGCCCTCCAGCCTGGTCCAAGCGGCGCCTGGGACGACATCGCCACCTGGACCGGCTCGACCATCCGCCACGGCGACACCTGGTACATGTTTTACACGGGCGTCTCCTCGGGGGAGAAGGGGCTGGTCCAGCGCCTGGGCCTGGCCACATCGCCCGACCTGATGACGTGGACGAAGCACTCGCGCAACCCCATCATCGAAGCCGACGCTCGCTGGTACGAGCAACTCGACCTCAGCGCCTGGCACGATCAGGCCTGGCGCGATCCGTGGGTGCTGGCGGACCCGGACGGTGATGGTTTCCACGCGCTGGTCTGCGCACGGGTACGCGATGGCGCCCCCGACGACGCTCGCGGCGTCATCGGGCATGCCTGGTCGCCTGATCTCGAGCGTTGGGAGTGCCGGCCGCCGCTGTCGGAGCCGGGTGAGTTCGGCCACCTCGAGGTGCCCCAGGTGGAGGTCGTCGAGGGCACCCCGGTGCTGTTGTTCTCGGCGGCTCGGGTGCACACGGGCGCGGTCCGCAAGGAGCGACTCCCGGGTGAGCAGACGGGCACCTTCGTGGCCATCGGCGAGTCGCCGCTGGGCCCGTGGGACATCGCGGGTGCCCGCGTCATGCCTGTGAAGGACCTCTACTCCGCGCGGCTTATCCGCGACCGCTCCGGGGAGTGGCAGGTCATCGGTTTCATCGACGGTAGTGAGCACGACGAGTTCGTCGGCGAGCTCATCGATCCGGTGCCATTCAAGGATCTGGGACTGCTCTGAGGTAACGCATGGAACCGCGGCACGGTCGGCTCGACTGGGGGCTGGCCAGTCGCTATGTCGTGCTCGCCTTCTTCGCCTTCGTCTTCATCTTCCCGCTGGCCTTTCTGTTCGCGGGTTCGCTCAAGCCGCACGACCAGCTGGTGGCCGACATGGGTTCGGTGCGGGCCCTCCTGCCGATTGGTGACCTGAGCCTCGACAATTACCGGTTTGTGTTCGAGGTCATGCCCGTGCAGCGGATGATGCTGAACTCGCTGCTTATCTCGGGCGTGACCGTGGGACTCGGGCTGGTGGTCAACTCCATGGCCGGCTTCGCGATCTCCCGCCTGGAGTGGCGCGGTCGCGGGCTCGTCCTGAGCCTTGTCATCGCCCTCCTCATCCTGCCCTTCGAGACCGTGGCTGTGCCGTTGCTGTGGGTCGCGGCCGAGCTGCCCATGATCGGCTTCGAAGACGGGGTGCCAGTGATCGAGCGAGGCTGGCTCAACACGCTCCACGTGCAGGCTTTCCCCTTCATCGCCAACGTCCTGGCCATCTTCCTCTTCGCGCAGTACTTCCGCTCGCTGCCGCTCGAGCTCGACGAAGCCGCGCGCATCGACGGTGCCGGCCCCTTCGCCATCTACCGGCGCGTCGTGCTGCCGCTGTCGGGCCCGGTGGTGGCGACCGTGACCATCCTCACCTTCCTGCCCATCTGGAACTCGTACCTGTGGCCGCTGATATCGGTCCAGACCGAGCAGGCCCGGCCGATCATGATCGGCGTCTCGTACTTCGCCGGCTATGGCCTGAGCGGCCCCAGCCTGGCGTTGCTGACGATGGCGGCACTGCCGGTCCTGCTGCTCTTCCTGCTGCTCCAGCGTCAATTCGTGGAGTCGATCGCCGCGAGCGGTATCAAGGGCTAGGTCGGGCCGGCTCATCGCCGGTCGTGCGACACTCGTCGTCGTGAGTGACTGGTCACCTGCCGGCGAGACCTTCCGCGACGTGGTGGTCGTGCCGTATTCCGATCTGCTCGACCGCTGGCGCGACGGCGAGATCCACCGGGGTGGCCCCATCTGGCCCGACTGGGAGGCGCAGGTCGCCGCGCGCCACGGGCGCGGCGGACGGCCGATCGATGTGCGTCCAGCCGACCCCGAGGGGCCGATCAGCGTCGCCGGGCCGATGGCCTGGGGCGGAGCCATCGTGGACGCCTTCGGGCACCAGGTGGCCGACTTCTCCGCGCGACTCCTCGCGACCGTGCAGGCACGACCCGACCTGCCGATCGCCTTCGCCTCGCGGCCGGACCTCGGCTACGTCGACCTCGCGAGCGCACCAGGCTACTTCCGATCGATCCTCGAGTGGTTCGGCGTGACGCCCGACCGTGTCCGGATCATCACGACACCGACCCGTGCCACCGAGCTGTTCGTGGCGCCACAGGCGGAGCAGCTGGGTGGCCCTGGTCCGGAGGCCGGCTACCTCGACGCCCTCGATGCGCTCGCGGATGAGCGTCTCGGCCCTGCGGGTCGCGACCCGCGCATGCTCTACGTCTCGCGCGCCGCGATGGAGGCGCGCTTCGCCGGCGAGCCGTACCTCGAGACGGTGCTGGGCGCCGCCGGTGTCCGTGTCCTGCGACCCGAGTCGCTGCCGCTCACCGCGCAGCTGCAGGACTACCGAGCGGCGGCCGACATCGTCTTCGCGGAAGGGTCGGCGCTGCACGCGCTCCAGCTGCTGGGGCACGTCGGGGCCGATGTCGGCGTGCTCGAACGGCGACCGGGCACCCGCCTCGCCGAAGCCAGCCTCCGTCCCCGCGTACGCGACCTCACCTACGAGGAGGTCGCCACGCAGGCTCCTCCACGGGATCCTGCCGACCGGCCGACCGGCGCTGCCGAAGGGCCTGTCGGTGGCCGATCCGGATCGGCTGCTCGAGGCCTTCGCCCGCCGCGGGGTGGACCTGCGCGCCCGAGTGGGACGCAGGCGCCTGGGAGGCGGCCCGCGACGCCGACGTGTTGCGCTGGGTAGAGACGCAGGCCGAGGAGCCCGGGCACCTCGGCGTCGGTTCGGCCGAGTCCATCCTCGAGGGGCTGGCTGACGCTGGCCTGGCGCACCTCGTCGATGAGGCGTCCACCCGCCTCGAGCCGCTGCGAGCACGTAATGCCGTGCGTCCGAAGGCGCGTCGACGCGGATCGGCCGACACTGCTCTTCATCCACCTGCCGCGCTCGGGCGGCGGTGCCGTTCGGGAGGTGCTGGAGCAGGTGATACCGGAGGCGGAGCGAGCATCGGTCTATCGAGGGTCGGCACTCGATGCGCGCACGTTCGCCCAGCTGCCGGAGGCGCAGCGGGCCGCGCTCTCGGTCGTGGTGGGCGACTTCGCCTATGGCTTCCACGAGCACATCCCCGGACCGGCACGCTACGCGGTGATGCTGCGCCACCCGATCGGCCGCATCCTCTCGCTCTACCGCGCGGCCGGTATGCCGGGTCCATCGCTCGAGGCGTGGGTCTTCGACGACCGACGGGTCGAGGCGGACAACGCCATGGTGCGCGCCATCTCGGGGCGGTCCGGCGTGGCCTTCGGCGACCTGCCCCGATGACATGCTCGAGGAGGCCATCGCCCACATCGAGGCCGACTTCGACGCGGTGCTCGATGCGCAGCAACATGAGTCGAAGCGCGGTCGTGCTCGGTCGGGCCATGGGGCTGACACTGCCGACACTGCCGATCGTCAACGCCGACCCTGCCGGGGAGGACGCGTTCGACCCGCCCAAGCCCGTGCGCGGCCGACTGCGTCAGCTGAATGCCCTGGACGTCGCCCTCTTCCGTCGATACAGCGAGGGCTTCTGATATCCGGCGTCCCTTCGCCTGCTACCTGAGGCGACCCTTGAACCTCGCCGAGTTGGCCACGATGCGGTACGCCCGCACGGCAGAGCCGTTGCGCGGCTTCGATCAGGCTCCAATCGGGGTGCGCGACGGCGCGGTGGGGCTCGTCGGTGTCGAGGTACAGGATGGCCTTGACCATGGGGAACCGCTTGTACACGTTGTTGTAGCCGCTCTTGATCCACCTCGCCTTGTTACCGCCCTTGTGGTTGGAGCCGACCTCGGCGAGGAAGATCGGCTTGTTGGTGAACTTCCGCGCCAGGGACACGACCCGGCTGACCTTGGTGGGCAGAGCCGTCCAATCTCGCTTTCCTTCGGAACCCGAGATCCCATAGTTCATGATCGTCGCGCCGACATAGTCCACGATCTTGTCGCCCGGGTACGACTTGCTCTTGGGCAGGAAGTTGCTCCACAGGAAGAGCGTGTACTGGCGCGCTCCCTCCTGGCGAAAGAGCTTGTCGATGTGTCGCCAGGCCTTCTTGTAGGTCTTGACCGAATTGCCATTGTTACCGATGGACCAGGGAAACCAGTGGCCGGTCGCCTCATGCGCGAAGCGCACGACGACCTTGCGCCCGCCGTTCGCCCTGGCCGCACTCCTGAGGTCTCGGGCCCACTGCCGGATGTAGGCGTCGTGCTTCCCGACCGCGATGCGCTTGTAGCTCGTGTATTTCGGGCTCGCGGGGTGTGCCGGATCGAGCGGCTGCCACCAGATGACCGGAGTGATGCGCTTCGCGAGCAGAGCCTTGGCGACCTCCAACGGGAACGCGCAGTTACCCTGATCTCGATAGCAGCCGGCACGGCTGCCCCGGCTGCCCCAGTTGCTCCACAAACCCCACAGTCCGGGCCGCTGTCCACCCATCATGTCGATGTGTTCCTGGAGTACGGTGAGGTCCGAGCCTCGCGGGTCGGAGATGCCGATCGTCATCCGGTCGCGTGCCGCGACCGGGGCGGCCGCGACCAGCAGCGCCGTGACGATGAGGATGGGGATGAGAAGGGATCTGGATGGCAACGATGGGCCCTCGATTTCAGCGTGTGCAGCGTGTGCAGCGCAGGATGGTTGGGTGGCCTGAGGTTCGGATAGTGGCAGACCAACCGACTATCGGCATCCGGGACGATGGGTCTGCGCAGCCACCGTACTCTCTCGCCATGCGTCAGCTCCGGAGGTACTCGGCCAGCGCGTCGGCCCACGGCCGCAGCACGACGCCGGCGGAGCGTGCCTTGGTCGTGTCGAGCACGCCCCACGCTGGCGGCTGCGATGCGCGCTCGAAGTCGGCCATGGCGATGGGCCTGAGCTCTCGGCCGGGTCGCCTGATGCCGAGCACGGTCTCTGCCCACTCGAAGCGTGAGGCGAAGCCGGCGTTGACCAGGTGGTAGATGCCGCCATCGGTCCGCTCCACGAGCTGATAGATGGCACGGGCAAGGTCCAGGCTGTAGGTGGGGCAGCCGAACTCATCGTCCACGACCGGTAGCGGGCCTGCCGCCTTGTCTGCGGCCGCGGTGATCTTGTCGGGGAAGTCCGCCCCGGGTGGCCCGAACAGCCAGGCCGTCCGGGTGATCCACAGGCCGCGTGCGCCATCGAAGGCTTCGAGCGCCGCCTGCTCACCGGCGAGCTTGCTCCGTGCGTATGCGTTGCCTGGGTTCGTGGGTTCGTCCTCGCGGTAGGGCTGGCCGTCGGTGCGTGTCCCATCGAACACCTCGTTGGTCGAGACCAGCAGCAGTGCGGCCCCGACCTCACGGCAAGCGCGCGCGATCGCACCGGCCGCTTCGGCGTTGCGGCGGAGCGCGGTCTCCGGCTCACGCGCAGCCTGGTCGACCGCGGTCATGGCCGCCGTATGGATGACCAATCGCGGCTCGTGACGGCGCACCAGCACGGCCCCGGTGGCGGGCTCGTCGAGGTCCAGGTCAGGCTGGTCCCAGCCGTCGACGGGTCCCGGGGCCGCGGCAACCAGCGCTCGTCCCAGGCGCCCCTTGTCGCCGGAGATCCAGATCCCAGGTCCCGACAGGTCGATCATGGCTCCCGCTGTCAGCTCCAGTCTTCGTATCGGAAGTGCCGGGCTTGCGGCTGGGCGAGCCACTGCGCGAGCGACTGGGCGTGGCTGTCTCGAGCGGACAGGATGGGCTCCTTCACCGGCCACTCGATGCCGATCTCCGGGTCATCCCAGGCGATGCCCGATTCTGCGTCCGGGCCGTACGAACCGGTGGTGAGGTATTCGACGTCGGCGATGTCCGAAAGCGTGGCGAACCCGCGCGCGAAGCAGGCCGGCGCCCACAGTGCGAGGTGGTTCTCGTCAGTGGCCACGAGCGAGACGTAGCGCCCGAGCGTGGGCGAGCCGGGACGGATATCGACGGCCACGATGAACGCTTCACCACGGGCCACACGCATGAGCTTGCCCATCGGCGGGTCCCACTGGAAGTGGAGCCCGCGCGTGACGCCCTTCGCGCTGCGGCTGTGGTTGAGCTGCACGAATGTGCTGGGCAGCCCGAGATCGGCGTACTCGGCGAACAGATCGGCCCGAAAGACCTCCATGAAGAAGCCGCGCTCGTCCTGGAACGTCTCGTGCTCGACGACGAGTACCTCCGGGATGGCAGTGCGGCGGATGATCAGTTTCAAATCTTCGCCACCTCGGTCTTCAGCGCATCACGGGCCACAACGGCGATCTGCGCGGCCACCCCGAATCCGTTCGCGGGGCCCGAAGACCCCACGAAACGGTGGCCGACGCTGGTTCCTCGGGCTACTTGGGGATGTTCCCCTTGAAGGGCGCCCGCTTGACGATGTTGGCGTAGGCCCTGAGCGCCGAGCCGTTGGACGGCAGGTTCAAGCGCCAGCTGGGGTGCCGTTGTGCGATGACCGCGTCCGTGTCGAGGTACAGGATGGCCTGGACCCGCGGCTGGTTCTGGTAAGTCTTGAGGTAGCCGTCCTTGATCCACGCCGCCTTGTTGCCACCGCGGTCGTTCGACGCGACCTCGGAGAGCATGATCGGACGCTTGCTGAACGCCTTCGCCAGCTTGACCGACCGATTGACCAGGCCGGGCATGTTGCGCCACCGATCCTTCTTGCCGGGCTCCTTGCCGAAGTTGAGGATGGTCACACCGACGTAGTCGACCCACTTGTCGCCCGGGTACGAGCCCTTCCGCGGCACGTAGTTGCTCCACACGAACTTGACGTTCTTGCGGGCGCCGACGGCCTTGAACTGGTTGACGATGTGTCGCCAGGCCCGCTTGAAGCTGCCCGCGGAGTTGTCCCAGTTCTGGAGCGACCACGGGAACCACCGGCCTGTGGCCTCGTGGGCGAAGCGCACGACGATGGGGCGATTGTTGTTGGCCCTGGACACCTCTCGCAGGGTCCGGGCCCACTGCCGGATGTACTTGTCGTGCTTGCCGGACGCGATGGTCGGATAGCTGGACCAGATCTTGCGGCTCGACGTGGTGGCGTCGGTCGGCTGCCACCAGACGACGGGCGTGATGCCCATCTTCATGAGCCGGTCAGCCTCTGCCCGGGGGAAGAAGCAGTTGCCCTGGCCTTCGACGCAGTTGTTGATGCCCGTGCCATTGCGGCTGCCCCAGTTGCTCCACAGCGACCACATCGCGGGCTTGTAGCCCGGGAGGTACTGCCCGACCTCTGCCATGTGCTGTTCGACGGTCCGCTTGGGATCCGAGGCACCCACGGCGATCTTGGTACGAGCCGTCGTCGGCACGGCGGTGAAGAGGACCGCGAGCGCGACGAGCAGCGAGATGGTGGTGAATGAGCGGCGCAAGGCTTGTGCTCCCTCCTGTTGCGATGGTCACGGCACCACCGTCGCAAGACGCGAAGGCCGCTGGCTACGGCGGGATGCTACTACGACAACTTGTCGTATGTCCATACCCGATCTCTCCGCCGCCGGCCGGGTGGACGCGATGATCCAGCCCTCGCGCGACGACGACCGCCGAAAGCTACCACGCCCTTGGTCTTTCAGCCACAGGGCATTCCTGCACCGGTCTTCGCTGCGGGCAACCCTTTTCACAAGCGCTCGCCGAGCGGTGCCACCGATGGTAGGCTTCGCGTGCGTCGCCCGTGCATGGGGGGTCGCGGACGCCGCGCGTGCTGAACAAAGCGGGATGGAGACGAAGGGGTTCGCGTGCGCGACACTGAGTGGACCCGCGTGGCTCATGCCTTCGGGCTGAGTCCTGACGCAGGCAGGATGGCCGCATGATCCGGCGTCACGGCGGCATGTTGCGGGCCCTGCTCATGCTGACTGACGGCGCGCTGGCGGTGGCCATGAGCCTGGCCCTCTACCAGGGCCTGGCGCACCCCGACACCTCGTTGGGCCCCTTCCTCGACGCATTCTGGGCACGGGCCCTGGTGTACGGCCTCGCCTGGGTCGGCCTCCTCTATATCAACGGCGCCTACCGGTTGCGTGCCCACTGGACCCTGGCATCCGAAGTCCGCTCGGTGGTCCGGGCCACGTTCTGGCTGTCGCTGCTCGGCGTCAGCGTGCTCTGGCTCTCGGCCGCCGATCGCGCTGCCAGCGGCTGGGTCCTGCTCCTCTTCCCGTTGCAGGGCGTGCTGGCCATCATCATCCGAGCGGCGGTGCGGTCGACGTTCATGTACATGCGCCGCCAGGGCTACAACGTTCGCAACCTGCTCATCCTCGGGACCGGGACCGAGGCCACCGACTTCGGGCAACTGGTGCGCGAGCACAGCGTTCTCGGCGTGCAGGTCGTGGGCTACCTCGGGGACGAGACGCCGGCCGGCGTGCCGCGGAGCCAGTACTGGGGCTCGTTCTCCGACCTGCCCCATGTCCTCCAGGACCGCGTCGTGGACGAGGTGGCGCTTTGTGTCCGCGAAGACGAATGGGCGGACGTCGAGCCGCTCGCCCAGCTGGCGCACGAGCAGGGGAAGCTGATCCGGGTGCCGCTGCAGGTGCCGCGACTGCTCTCGTCCGATCGCACGCTCGAGGATCTCGATGGACAGGCGGTACTGTCATACGCCAACGGCCCCGACGAGCTCGTGGGTCCCGCGCTCAAGCGCGCATTCGACATCGCTGCTTCCGCTACTGCCCTGGTGCTGCTCTCGCCGCTCATCCTGGGCATCGCGGCCGTGCTGCGGGTCCGGCAGGGACCCGGGGTGATCTTCCAGCAGCAGCGGATCGGCCTGCACGGACGGCCGTTCACCATCTACAAGTACCGCACGATGGTCGCGGACGCCGAGGAGCGGTATTCGGAGGTCGCTGGCCGCAGCCACACCAGCGGCGCCGCCTTCAAACTGGTGGATGACCCACGGGTCACCCCGGTAGGGAAGTGGCTCCGACGGTATAGTCTCGACGAGTTGCCCCAGTTCCTGAACGTCCTGAAGGGCGAGATGAGCATCGTGGGTCCCAGGCCCGCACCGCCTCGCGAGGTTGAGGAGTACGACATATGGCACCGACGCCGCCTCTCGATGAAGCCGGGCATCACCGGCCTCTGGCAGATCACATCCAGGCTCGACGAGGACTTCGATCACCGGGCAGAGCTCGACCTGGCCTACATCGACCGATGGTCGATCTGGCTCGACGTGTCGATCGTGCTCAAGACCATCCCGGCCGTCCTGCGGAAGCCGGGACATTGAGGCGCAGCCTTCGTCCGCTCATCGCGCTGGGCCTGCTGGTGGCGCTGGTGGTCCCCGTCTCGGCGGGCGCAGTCATCGATCCCGGGACCGAAGACGGAGCTGTCGCCACCTACGACACACCCAAGCCCAAGCCCACCGAGAGGCCGGACTCGGGATCCGGCTCGGCCGACCCGACGCCCAGGCCCACGCCCAAGCCGACGAAGGCACCGAGCAGGCAGCCCAGTCGCACAGCGAAGCCCACGCCCAAGCCCACGCCCAAGCCCATCTGGGCCACCTCTCCGGTGGCTGCCGCGCTCGTCCCGTCGACCACGACGCTGGCCATCGGGGTCGACGGGTGACCCTGCCGTCCGGGCACCGCTTCGGGTCGCCCTCGACAACGACTACTTCGAGAAGGCCGGCTTCGACTGCTGTGAGCCTGGTCGAGACCGACGATCCGATCGGGGACCTGCAGGCGGGCGACCTGCAGTTCGCGGTGGTCGATGCTGTCGATGCCGCGAACGCATTCGTTGACGACCCCACGCTCCAGGTCGTCGCCGGCTACCAGAACTATGGCGGCGAGGACGGCGCCTATGGTGGGACGGTGCTTGTCGCCGCGCCCGGTCTCGTGGCCGAGGAGCCCGCCACCGTCGCGGCCTTCACGCAGGGGTACATCCGCGGGCTCAAGCAGACGGCCAAGGCCGCCGGCAAGGAGCTGTCGGCATTGGTCACGCCCTTCGCGCCCTTCAACGGCGGCTTCGGCTCGCGTTCTGATGAGGGTGGCCTCGGCCAGCTCTCGACGTACCTCAGCGAGGCGGGCCTCGATGTCGACATGGAGGCACTGGTCTCGGAACACACGCTCAACCTGAGCCAGGCGTCGCTCGACATCTCGCCCAACCCGGTCACCAACCTGGCCGGCGTGCCGGCGGTCTCGAGCGTCACCGTGGCCCTCCCGGGCGGCGGTCCGAGCCCCATCGTCCTCGCGGACAACAATGGCTACTTCGAGTCGGCCGGGATCAAGAACGTGGATATCGTCGACGTCGAGTCACCGCTCCTGGGCGTGCTCCAGGGCGATCTCGACATGGCCGTGGTCGATCTGGTCGACGCGCTCGAGGGCGCGGACCAGGGTCTGCCACTGGTGGCGGTAGCGGGTCATCGCAACTACACCGAAGACGGCGAGTACGGCGACGACGTGCTGGCCGTCTCCAGCGACTTCCTGGAGCTGGAGGGAGCGACCGTCAGCGCATTCCTGACCGCGTATGTCCGGGCCTTGCGCGACATCGAAAGCTCGACCGAAGTCGGTGTCTTCGGGCCCTTCGACGGCGGCTTCGGCAACGTCGATGAAGGTGCGGGCCTTGCCGAGATGCAAGCGTTCGCGGTCGAGGAGATCGGCGGCGATGTTGACATCAGTGCGCTGGTCGACCCGAGCGCCGTGCAACGCGCGCAGACGTGGTGGGGGTTGCCTGCCAATCCAGCCGCCACCAGCGCCGAGGAGGAATAGCAGATGCGCACTCGAGCCCCAGGCATCCTCGTGGCCGTGTTCCTCAGTGGTCTGCTGGTCATCATGGGTGCCCTGCCCGCGATGGGCTACATCAAGCAGGGGACCGTGCGGGTCTTCCTGTCCGGACCATCGGTCGTGAGGTGCGATCAGTCAGCCAAGATCACCGCACGAGTCATCGACGCTCGCACCAAGCGAGCCGTACGCGGTGCGCGGGTGAAGTGGTCCCTGGCTGCCCGTCAGAGCGGCAAGGACCGTCTCAGTCCGAACGTGTCCACTACCAACGCGAGCGGTGTCGCCAGCACCCGGCTGTTCTTCGGACCCAAGGCTGGCCAGCGTGTCATCAAGGCCAACAGCGGCAACGCCACGCCGGTCATCCGCATCCGCTGTGCTGGCGGACTGCCGGTGACCTCGACGGTGCCGCCCCTCGGCTTCGAGGAGCAAGCGCCTGCCGTCCTGATCCAAGACTACGTCGAACCGCCGCCCGAGCTCACCGGGCCGGCGCTGCCGATGGGCACCATCCGGATGCCTCGTCTGGGCATCGATCTACCGGTGCTCGAGGGTGATGGCTACCGTGCCCCCGACGACGCGGTCGCGCACTTCCCTGACACCGCCTGGCCCGGCGACGGCTCGAATACCTTCATCTACGGTCACGCCCGCGAGGGCCACTTCCTCGAGCTATGGGACGTGCGCACCGGTGACCTCGTCGAGATGGACATGGTCGACGGCACCTCGATCGACTACCGCGTGACGGAGATCCATCCCGTCGTCGAATGGGATGCGCTCGAGTACGTGGCGCCGACCGACACCGAGATCCTCACGCTCCAGACGTGCCTGGACTATGCGGAGACCTCTCCCCGCTTCGTGGTGATCGCGGAACGAATCCCGGCAACGTGATCGGCGCGTGACGGGCTACCCCCCGCCACCGCCGTCTCCACCACGATCGGCGACGGGCTCCAGCGGAGGCCGTCGTCGTCGTGGTCTGGGCTGTCTGCCGACGGCGCTCATCACGGCCTTCGTCCTGGCCGTGTTCGTCGGGCTCGTCGGCACGGTCGGTGCTGCTCGGTACCTGCCGCTGGTCGACGACGTCCGGATGGTCCGCGACAGTGCGCGTGACCTTTCCGACCGCTTCAAGCAGCTCGAGCCCGCGGACCTGGACCGGACGGCGGTCGATGACCTGCAGGCAGACGTCGATGGGCTGGAGCGGCATCTTGAGCCGTTACGGGCAGCGCTCGACGACCCTTTGGCCGCGGCCGTCAGTGTCGTGCCCCAGGTGGCCACCCAGCTCGATGCCGCGGATTCGCTGATCTCCGCCGCCGATGCCCTGGTCGAGGCAGCCGACATCGGGCTGGGCATGGCTAGCGAGGTCGTGACCATGCGCGAGGCCAACGCCGCCACCGAGGACTACGAGCTCATGGCCGGACTGGTCGAACTCATCGCCACGTCCGGCGACGAGGTCGATCGGCTGGAGCAGCTCGTTACTGACGCAGAGGGACACCTCGACGCCATCGGCGACGACGCCGCAGCGCAGATCCGCGAGGCGCGCGATCTCATGGTCAGCCCGCTCGAGACCTACCGACCGCTGCTCGAGCAGTACCGCGAGCTCGACGACATCATCCCCGGCCTCATGGGCTGGGGAGGTGAGAAGCGCTACCTGGTGCTCGCTCAGAACCCGGCGGAGTTGCGGCCGGCCGGCGGCTACACCGGCACGGTCGGCCGCATCGTCCTGCGTGACGCGAAGATCGTCTTCCAGGAGTTCCGCAACATCTACACCTACGACAATGATCCCGACGGCGAGCTGCCGTTCGTCAAGCCACCGAAGGCGCTCACCGAGTATCTGCTCGCACCGGACGAGAAGGGCAACCCGCAATCCTGGAGGCTCGCAGACGCCACGTGGTCAGCGGACTACCCGACAGGGGCGCGCAAAGGCCGCGGAGCTCTACGCGATACAGACTGGCGACGAGGCTGGCATCGATGGCGTGATATCCGTAACGACCTACGCGCTGGACCGTCTCCTTGAAGCGCTGGGACCAGTGGACATCCCGCAGCACGATGTCGTCGTGGAGCCCGGCGACGTGACGTTGACCCTGCTCCGCGCGACTCGCGGCGACGACGGAGACCTGCGCGGGCCGCAAGGAGGTCCTCGATGTGTTGGCGTCGGAGATGATGCAACGACTGATGTCGCTCCCGCCCGAGGATTGGGGCGCGATGCTCGACGCGCTCGAGCGAGTCGCGGAGGAGCGGTCGGCGCTGGTCTGGCTGGCGGATCCGGACGCGCAGGAAGTGGTCGTCGAGAGTGGTTTCGCTGGTGAGGTGCGCCAGGATCCGGGGGACTACCTCTACGTGGTGGAGTCGAACGTCGCGCCGACATCCAAGTACAACCTGGCTGTCGACCGCTCCGACTCGCTCGTGGTTCAGCTCGACGAGGACGGGAATGCAATCAACAGTCTGCGTCTCGATTGGGAGAATCGCGCGGACGAAGAAGGTGAGCCGTATCAAACCCTGCGCGAGTCCTCGCAGAACGAGGATGGGTGGTACGGCGCGTACACCCGCGTGCTGGTGCCGACCGGCAGTGAGCTGCAGACCGTGCGCGGCGAGACAGAGTTCGGCTCCATCGGCTGGGCCGATCGGGAGGGAGAAGAGGCTGGCCGACAGAGCTACGGCAACTACTTGCTGATGACCCCGGGCGAGTCCACGCTGAGCTACCTGTGGTCGGCGCCAGGCGTCGCCATGGAGACCGATGCGGGCTGGGAGTACCGGCTGGTGATCCAGAAGCAGCCCGGCGCTCGTCCGTTTCCCGCGTCGGTTCGTATCAACCTGCCCGATGGGGCGGCCGTCATCGAAGCCACCGACGGGGCGATCGTGGACGACGACCGCGTGCGCTACGAAGCCGACCTGGGCGAGGACATCGAGCTGCGAGTGCTGTACCAGCTCGCGGATGCCACCTAGGCCCGCTCTGGTCCGGGACTAGTCTTCGTCGGCGGCCATGGTGGCGGCCTCGAGCAGTGACTCGATCGTGCCCGCATCGTGCCACCGACCCTCGTAGTGGCGGGTGAAGAGCCCACCGTCGCCGATGTAGTGGTTGAGCACGTCGGTGATCTCGAACTCCCCTCGGCCCGAGGGGCTGAGGTGCTTGATCACGCCGAAGGCGTCGGGTCGGAGGAAGTAGACCCCGATCGGGATGGAGTCGCTCTTGGGCGCTCTCGGGCTTCTCCTCGAACCCGACGACCTGGCCATGTTCGTCGAACTCCGCGACGCCGAAGCGCGTCGGGTCATCCACGTGGTAGAGCAAGGTGCCCGCACCCCATGGTCCGGTCTCGAACTCGGAGGCGACGTCAGCGAGCGCGTCACCTCGCAGGATGTTGTCGCCGAGGACCACGCAGAAGGCCTCGTCGCCGACGAACTCACGGACCAGGCCGATGGCATGGGCGATGCCCAGCGAGTCGCGCTGGTAGCGGTAGCTCAGGTCCAGCCCGAAGTCCTGCCCATCGGAGAGCAACTCCACGATGTCGCCGATGCTGCGCCCTCCCAGGATGACCATGACCTCGTCGATGCCCATCCCGGCCAGCGTCTGCAGCGGGAAGTAGATCGATCGGCCGGTCGTGGACCGGCAGCAGATGCTTGTTGGTGACCAGCGTCAGCGGATGCAGGCGTGAGCCCGTTCCGCCGGCCAGGACGACCCCTTTCATGTGCCGGACCTTCCTCCCTGGTGGATGTGCCTGCGAACCTTACCAAGCGCAGGCGCCATACTGTCGGCTGCAGCCGTATCACCGTGGAAGTGACAGGGAGGCCGGACCGCCGTTCGATGAGTGCCACGTCCAGGACGCTGCTGGAGCCCACCAGGCCAGGGCGTTCCCAGGTCGATGTCACCATCGTCGTGGTCGATTACCGCAACCCCGAGCTCCTCGGCCGCTGCCTGGCACACCTGTTCGCGTCCGATGCGACGCCGTCAGACGTGGTGGTCGTCAACGTCGACCCGGTCACGGAGCTCCGACTGCCAGCGTCACTGACCGATGACGTCGATGGGCCGCGGCTGCAGGTCACCACAACGACGGACAACCCCGGCTACGCGGCGGTCTGTAATCGCGGGGCGGTGGGCGTCGAGACCGAATGGATCCTCTTCCTCAACTCTGACGTCTTGCTGGAGCGGGAGACGCTGGGACAGGTCCTCGCGGAGGTGGCCGACGATCCGACGGTCGGCATCGTCACCCCGCGCCTCGAGCGACCCGACGGCAGCCTCGACCACGCCTGTCATCGAGGCATCCCGACCCCGCTCGACTCGCTCTGGTACAAGGCCCGGATCGACCGGCTGCGGCCAGGATCGAGGCGGTTCGGCCACTACCGCATGACGTGGCTCGATCCGGGCGGCGTGCACGACGTCGAGGCCTGCACGGGCGCGTTCCTGCTCATCCGGCGTGAGGCGCTTCGAGGCGGTCGGTGGCTGGGACGAGCGCTACTGGTTCTACGCGGAGGATCTCGACCTGTGCCTCCGCGTGACCCAGGCCGGCTGGCGCGTGCGCTATGTCGGCACGGCCTCGGCCGTCCACCTGAAGGGCGCCTCGAGCCACCTGCGCCGGCGCGACAGCGAGCTCGACGAGGAGCAGCGCGAGACGCGACGACGGGTGCAACGCGCGATCGTGGAGTCGCATCAGCGCTTCTACCACGAGCATCTCGAGGCCGACACCGCGCGTCCCCTGCGACCGCTGGTGGAAGCGATGTTCGCCCTGCAGCGTCGGGCCGCAGAGCGGGTGCGATGAGCGACCGACCGGCGCCCGCGGTGACCATCTCGCTGGTCACCTGGAACGGCTTGCGCTGGCTGCCCGGGTGCTTCGACTCGGTCGCCGCCCAGACGCTGGGTGACTACGAGATGCTCGTGCTGGACAACGGCTCGGACGACGGCAGCAGCGACTGGCTCGAGGAGCGGGCCGCCACCGACGAGCGCATCAGGTTCGTCCGCTCCGCCGCCAACCTCGGGTTTGCCCGGGGCCACAACCGCAACATCGAGGCTGCCCGTGGCGAGTCGGTGCTGCTCCTGAACCAGGATGTGGAACTGGAGCCAGGGTTCCTGGCCGCGACCGTCTCCGCCCTCGCCGATCACCCCGCGGCCGGCTCCGTGCAGGCCCGGCTGCGCCGGTTGTCCGCCGAGGGCGAGCGCACCGATGTCATCGACACGACCGGCCTCGAGATGCAGCGCGATCGCCGGGTGGTGAGCCGCGGGCAGCTGACGCAGGACACCCCTGGACGGTGGGACACAGCCGGTCCGGTCTGGGGTGTCGATGGCGCCGCCCCGGTCTACCGACGTGCCGCGCTCGAGTCGGCTCGCCTGCCGCGGACCTCGGGCGGCCAGGAGGTGCTCGACGAGGATTTCTTCAGCTACAAGGAGGACGTCGACCTCGCGTGGCGGCTACGACGTCTGGGCTGGACTGCCTGGTACGAGCCCGCGGCGATCGCCTGGCATGCCCGCGGTGGAGGCGATACGGGCGCGACCGGCTGGCGCGCCGTCGTCCGGGCCAACATGTCCAATCCGCCCCATGTGCGGGCGCTCTCGTGGCGCAACCATCGCCTGATGCAGCTGAAGAACGAGGAGCCGGAGGCGTTCCTGCGCGACCTGCCCTGGATCGCCCGGCGTGAGCTGCAGGCGTGGATCTTCATGCTGGTGGCTGACCCGCGCCGCCTGGCGGCGGTCCCCGAGCTCCTGCGGGGACTGCCTGCCGCGAGGCGCAAGCGTCGCGTGCTGGTCGGCTCGGTCGCTCGGGACGGGCGCGCCCGGAGCGCGCCAGCGCAGTGCCACGTCGTCGGTGAGGCTGGCGTCGCGGCTGCGGGTCACGAATATCGGACGGGCGACCGCACACCTGCGCCGGCGGGGGCCCCGCGCCACCGTCGAGCGTGTCATCGACGAGCTGCGCGAGCAGATCTGGGTCGCTCGCCATGGTTCTGGTGCGGTCGACGGCATCCACCAGAACGGGGCAGGCGCGATCTCAGCCCGGCTCGACCGTCCACGCTTCGATGGCTACGAGGGCTCGCCGTTCCTGGGCCTGCTGGGCTGGGCGTATGCCAGGGATCGGATCGCCTCCGTGGACGTCTATCTCGATGGCCAGCGGGTCGGTGCGGCGACGATCGGCCGAGCGCGCCCGGATGTCACCTCGGCCTGGAAGCACCTGGACGAGGCCGAGATCGAGGGTTTCAGCGCGGTGATCGGGCTCGACGGGGTCGCGGCAGGCCCCCGACTGGTCTCGGTCGTGATCCGCGACGGTGCCGGACACGTGCGAATCCTCAGTCGCCGGTTCCGGCGCCTCGATGCGGTGGCCGAGTACGCACGCATCGCCGAGCGTGCTGAGGCGGTAGGGGCTTCTGGCGCGGTCGTCGCTCCGGCTGGGCGGTCGGCCGCCGACCGTGTGGTCCACTTGGTCGTGTTCGACCGTGAGGACGGCGATCTGCAAGCGACGCTGCGGTCCATCGCCCGACAGACCGCCCAGTTCTGGCGTTGCGTCATCGTCGCGGCTGAGGCGTCCGCAGAAGCCGCCCAGGCGGTGGGGCGCGAAGCCCTGGGATCCGGGGTCGACGATCGCTGGTCGGTGGCCACGGACCGGTCTCGGGTGCTTCCAGAGACGGTGGGATCACTTGACCTGGTGGGGTTCCTGCGGGCAGGTGAGACCCTCGCCCCGTCCGCGCTCGCCGAGCTGACAGCCGTCGCCGGGGTGGACGCCGGGATCGTCTATGCCGACCACGACTCGGTGGATAGCGATGGGGTCCACGGCGATCCGTGGTTCGTGCCCGACTGGTCCCCGGAGCGGCTGCTGGCCCAGGACTACATCGGCGGCGCGTTTCTCGTTCGGGATGGAGCGGACCTCCGCGCTGCCTTGACGCGATCAGCGGTCGACTCAGGGAGCGAAGCCTGGCGGTACGGATTGCTGCTCGCGGCGGGCACGAGGGCGAGCGAGGTGCGTCACGTCCCTCGGGTGCTCTGGTCGCGCCCAAGGGGAGACATGCGGGATGCGGTGGCCGAGGCCCAGGTCGTTCGAGCTGAGCTGAACCGGCGAGGGGTGCCCGTGCCCGAGATCACCACGCGAGATGGCCACAGTGGGCCGGTCCGCTCGATTCTGCGCGCGATGCCCGACACCAGGCCCACCGTCTCGATCATCGTGCCGACCACCGGCCGCCGCGAGCTGGCGGCCGATCTCCTCGACCTGCTCTACGAGCGGACGGCCTACGAGCCGAAGGAGGTCGTGGTCCTCGACAACAGCCGCGGCCGGAACCCTGACGGCATCGCGCTGCTCGGGGAAGCGGGCGTGACGCTGGTGGAGTGTGATGAGCCGTTCAACTGGGCTCGCCTCAGCAATATCGGTGCCGCACGGGCGAGCGGCGAGCTGCTGCTGTTCCTCAACGACGACATGCACGCCGACGATCCCGGCTGGCTCGACCCGCTGGTGCAGCTGGCACTCGAGCCGGACGTCGGCGTCGTGGGGCCGCTGCTCCTGTATCCGGATGGCACGGTCCAGCACGCCGGCATCTTCCTCGTGGGGCACGGGGGTGGTGCCGCTCACCTTCTGCAGGGTCTCGATCCGGCGGACGATCTCTATCTCGACCTCCAGCACCTGACACGCGAGGTGAGCGCGGTGACCGGCGCCTGCCTGCTGGTACGTCGCGAGGCGTTCGAAGAGGTCGGCGGCTTCGACGAGCGCTTCCGGGTCAGTGGCAACGACGTCGACCTCTGTCTCCGCCTCGATGCATCCGGCCGCCGAGTCCTGTGGACGCCGCAGAGCGTGCTCTACCACGAAGAGGGACGGTCACGACGAGGGGTGGACTACCTCGGTGATGAAGGCCGGTTGTGGGAGCGTTGGGGCGACCTGCTGGGATCGGGCGATCGCTACTACAACCCCAACCTCTCCGAGGATCGGGTCGACTGCGACCTCGATTGGTCGCGTCTGTTCAAGCGAGCCGGGCGCTAGCCGCTCCAGCGTCGCCCGACTCCGCGTCTCGCCTTTCGCTTCACCTCTTCAGGCTCCGGCTCTGGCACGCCTTTCACGATCTCACTCTCGTAGAAGTCCACCGCATCGTCGGCCGTGCCCGAATACTGGACCCTGCCCCCGTCGAGGACGATGGCGTTGTCGCACAGCTCGCGAACGATATGGAGGCCATGGCCCACGTAGACCACGGTGCGGCCGTCCTTGAGCCGGTCCTTCATGAACTTGGTGGCCTTGGCCTGGAACGCTGCGTCGCCGACCGAGAGGACTTCGTCGATGAGCATGATCTCCGCCGGCAGGAACGCCGCCACGCTGAACGCAAGGCGAGCGTACATGCCGCTCGAGTAGTTGCGCACCGGCTGGTCGAGGTAGCGGCCGACCTCGGCGAAGTCCACGATGTCATCGAAGCGTTCCTGCACCTCCGCCGCGCTCATGCCCAGGATGGCGCCGCTGAGGGCGACGTTGTCACGACCGGTCAGCATGGGGTGGAAGCCAGCGCCGACCTGGAGCAGGGGAGCTACGCGGCCGTGGATCAGCGCGTTGCCCTCGGTGGGCGCTGTCACTCGGGCCAGAAGCTTCAGCAGCGTGGTCTTGCCAGAGCCGTTGCGTCCCACGATGCCGAAGATCTGACCGCGATCGACCTTCAGGTCCACGCCGCGAACAGCCCACACGATCTGTTCTTCCTTGGGCGCGTTCCTGGGCTTGCGCGATAGCACGCCGCCCATCTTGTCCATGAGGGCGCCATGCGCCGGTCGCCGTGCCAGGTGGAAGGATTTGCCTAGGCCTTCCGCCTCGACCGCGACGTTGTCTGCGCTCACGTCACTCTCCCATCCAGTCGGCGAATAGCGGCTCCCGTCGACGGAAGAATACGAAGCCCACCACGAGCAGGATGATGGCGACTGACCCCCCGAGGAACCATGCCTCGAGCGGCGGGGCCGGCGTCCGCGTGAAGGCCCACCTGACCGAATCGATGCAGACGGCCAGGGGATTGAGGTAGTAGAACATGCGGACGTCGGCCGGTATCAACGCCGTGGGGTAGATGATCGGCGACACCCAGAACCAAGTCTGGGTGATGAGCGGCACCAGGATGTCCATGTCGCGATACTGCACCGACGTGGCAGCGAAGAGCATCGAGACACCGACGGAGGCGGCGTACATGATGAGCACGGCGAACGGGAGCGAGAGCAGCCCGATACCTGGGGCGATCCCGTAGACGATCAGCAGCACCAACAGCGCGACGACCATGAACACGAGGTCGACAAGGCTGGCAAGGTTGATCGATAGCGGGAAGTACAGCCGGGGCAGGTAGATCCGCTGCACGAGCGCGCCGTTGGCCAGCACGCTGCTGCCTCCTTCACCGATGTTCTTGCTGAAGATCCGCCAGACGACCCATGCAGGGAAGAGGAAGACCGCGAACGGCAAGTCCTGTCGCGCGCCGCGTTCGAGGATGAGCCCCATGAAGACGCTGACGATGAGGACAAGAAAGAGCGGTTGCAGGACGACCCAGGTGATGCCCAGGACCGTCGACGAATAGCGCACCTTGATGACGCGCTGGGATAGCACCCACAGGATCCGGCGGGTCTTCCAGAGCTCGCCGGCGCCGATGACCGGCCACTTGTCGGCAGGCTGGATGACCGTGGGTTTCACGTCGGTTGCAGGGGCGGTCATCTCGGGAATCGGATCAGACCGTGCGCCATCACCGCCGGGTCGATTCGGCCGGGGAGGCCATGGACGAGACGCGAGGGCATCGGGCGCCTTGGTGGGGCAGATGACGACATCGACCGAAGCATAGACGGTCGACGTCTCCATCGTGGCCTCCCTATCCTGAGGCCATGCCGCGCCTGCTCTGGAGAAGATACCTTCGACGTCCGTCTCACGACTGGGCGATGCTGTTCATGCACATTCCAAAGACCGGCGGTTCCTCGCTTCGCGATTCGCTCGACCAGGTCTACCCCAGGCGCGAGCAGCTGCACCTCTACGACTCGCCGGACAAGGACATCATCCATGCCGACGACTTCCCGGACCTGCCAGAGGTCGAACGCGCCCGCCCGCGGCTCATCCTGGGGCACTTCTACTACGGACTTCATCAACACGTCCCCGGACCCTCGCGCTATCTGACGATCATCCGCGACCCCATCGACCGTGTGGCGTCGCTCTACGACCACTACCGGCGGGTGGCCGAGATCCGTCCCGAGAGTCGAGCCGGTAGGGAAGGACGGAGCATCGTCGAGCAGGGGATGTCGCTCGAAGACTGGGGCTTCGGCCTCGAGCGCGTGGAGATCGACAACGAGATCCTGCGCCGCGTGACCGGCAGGCCGGCCATCGAGTTCGGCCAGTGCCCGGATGACATGCTCGATGAGGCCCTCGAGCACGTGGAGCGCCGGTTCGTGCGCGTCATCGTGTTGGAGGATCTCGACCGCTCGATGCGCGCGCTCGACACTGACTTGGGAAGGCACATCCCGAGCCCAGGTTTCGTGAACGTCAACGAGCGGCGGACCTCGGTCGACGACATGGACGCGGGGGTGGTGGGACGACTGCGCGAGCTGAACCGGCTCGACCTTGCCTTCTACCGAGCCATGCTCGACCGATTGCCGTGAGCCGAGCAGCGGTTCCTCGAGGCCGTCGGTGAACCGGGAGCCGCGGCGACTGGACGATCAGACGCTCCTCTTCATCCATCTGCCCAAGACCGGTGGCACCGCGTTGCGCAGCGCCCTCCAGGATGCCTTCGAGCCGTCCCGAAGCGCCTTCGTCTACGGCAAGGGCGACCTCGACGGATCGATCTCCCGGTCCGCGTTCGAGCACTTGTCAGCAGCCGAACTGTGACGAGCTCCGTCTCGTGATGGGTCACTTCCGCTACGGTATCCACCAGCGGTTCGAGCGGCCGTACCGATATGCCACCCTCGTGCGCCAGCCAGTCGACAGGGTCGTTTCGCTCTACTACCACTACGTCAACCTGCCGGGGGTCCGCTTCCTCAGCCGCAACTACCGGGAACGCTGGCGGCTGCGCCTCCGACGCGTCTCGCTCGAGGACTGGGTGTTCGGTGAGCAGCGCGTCACGGCCGACAACCTCATGGTGCGGAACGTGGCGGGCGTAGTCGACCTGCCCTTCGGTGGCTGCACGCAGGCCGTGTTCGACCAGGCCATGGAGAACGTCGAGCGGGACTTCGCGGGAGTGCTCGTCACCGAGGAGATGCGACAGAGCCTCGCCTTCCTCGAGCAGCTCCTTGACCGCCCGCTGTCGCCACTCGGGCGCGAGAACGTCAATCCCAGGCGTCCACGGCTCGCCGATGTCGATCCAGCCACGGCTGAGCGCATCGCGGAGCTCAACGAGTGGGACCTGCGGTTCTACAAGATGGCTCGCCACAGGCTGCTGGACATCGAGACCGAGGCGGGGTGACGCGAGGCGGGGGACGCGAGGCGGGTGACCCCGAACTCACCAGAAGCGACTGCGGGCGAATCGCAGGTCGTAGTCGAAGTTCGGGATGGCCGAGTCGATGGGCTCCAGCTCCGGCAGTGGGGGTAGTTCGGCCCTGGTCATGAGGCCGCGTTCGACCAGCAGGCTCTCCATGCGTTCGACGAAGGCGGCGTTGCCCCACTTGTGACCGAGCAGTCGGGCGCTCAGGAACATCGCCCGTGTGGCCGCTGGGTCGAAGACGTCGAGACGTGGGGCGACATCGTGATAGAACTGCGCGGTCGGGCAGACGACCGTGCGGAAGCCGGCGTCTCGGACGCGCCACGAGAGGTCCACGTCTTCGCAGTACATGTGGAAGCGCTCGTCGAACCCACCGACCGCTTCGTAGATCTTCCGCGGCATGAGGAACGCGGCGCCAGACACCCACTCGCTGTCGAGGCTCACCGGGTCGAACCACTTGGGGTGGCCGACGGGGAAGGCGTCTGCCTCGATGAGCGCGTTGATCCGACTGTGCGGTGGTGCAGCGCATCAGGGCACCGAGGCAGCCACGCATCGGGAAGCCGTCGGGGTTGAGGCCCAGGTAGTGCTCGCGCCGCCTGAGAACGCCTCGGCCATGAGTCGGTTGTGTGCTACTCCGAACCCGACGTTGCCGCCGGAGTCCACGATGTCGATCAGATGGCCGCTCCGGTTCCCGCCGACGAGCGCTCGGTACGCTTCCCCGCGATCGTCGTTCACCGCGAGTGCGAGCTGCAGCGTCAGCTTGGTCGCCGCCGCCAGCTCAGCGGCCTCGCGCTCGATCGCCGTCACGAGCCGTTCGAGCTCTCCGGCGTCGGTGTGATAGAGGACCACGCCGATGGCCAGGCGCACGTGCGTCGGCAGCGGACCCGACAGGTCCGGGTTCGAGGTTCGGGCGATCGCCGCGTAGCCCGACGCATCGGTCGGCCACGGGAGCGGGCCAGTGTGCCTCTCCGGCCGTATCCCGTGTGCCGACAGGACGCCCGCGACGAGTCGTCCGTCGGCCGTGAGCCCTGGAGGCCGTACCCATGGCCTCGCTGCCGCTGGCGGCAAACTGCACCAGTGGGTCGCGACGGTCACTCGGTCACGTCACGGATGTTCGCGAAGGTACTCGTCCGGCGAGAACCAGACAGAGGCCTGCTTCACGGGCGGCTCGGGGTCAACGAGGTAGAACTCGAGTGGACTGCGGTAGTCGTCGACGCGGGCACCGTACCGGCTGCGGACGAGCCGATTGCTGAAGAGCGGATGCGGATCTGCCCTACCGACCGCGCCCGGCAGGTCATCGGGTGTCTCGAGTCGTGTCTGTGTGCCACGCATCGCCCAAGCGAGGTACCGCAGGTCGACCAGCGGATGCGGCTGGCGTCCCTCGTAGAACCCATGGCTGACGAAGTGGACGAATGGATGTGCCCGATAGCCCGCGACGTCCGCGTACTTCGCGACGTAGAACTCGGCGTCGAACAGCGGTCCCGGGTCGATGTCGAAGAGGTCTGGCTCGACCGCCAGCGACTCGACAGATGGCCGACTGCATCATCGAACTGCAGTCCGCGGCGCTGCAGTCGTGCGCGGGCGAAGTCGGCGTCGAAGAGCTTCGAGGTCCGCATCGCTTCAGCCGGGGTCGTGACATCGCCGAGCCGCGCGATGAGCGGCCCGGCTGAGGCGTGACACGAGGCTCTTCGGTCGTCGCATCTAGCGGCTCTCTGCCGGCTGCGCCACGACCTCGCGGATGGTCTGCGCCAGCAACAGCCGATTGCGTTCCCAGGCCATCTGCTCGCCTGCCGCCGAGCCTTCGATCGGCCCGGCGATGGCGCGTGCTCCCCTCCAGCAGTACAGGCCCACCAAAGAAGCCATCGCGCCGGTGTAGACCGGATACGTGGTCGCCACGCGGAGCAGCGCCTCGTAGTCCTCCAGGCGATCCATCGACTCGTTGAACCGCAGCCGGGCCGGCGCCATGGCACGCGTGTGGTAGACGTACGAGTGGAAGGGGCAGAAGTTGTCGATGGTGATCTCGCTGATGTCGCGCTCCTCGGCCTTGAAGTGATCGTCCATCCGGTAGAGGACGTCGTATCCGTCCAGGCTCAGATAGCGCGCCACCAGCACCTTGCCGAACGATACGGCTGCGGAGGTGCCGACGACGGGCCCGGCCATGGTGGCAAGCGCGTGGGAGAACACGACGTCGTCGTGGTCGAGGACGTAGAAGAAGTCGTTCGCGGTCTCCTCGTAGTGGATGTCGAGCGCTCGGTTGAGCATCATGGTGCGCAGGTCGGCGTGCTCCGGGTTGGGCACGCTGACCAGCCGTGGCGGCAGCCCAGACAGCCACACGCGCTCGAGCGTGCGCTCGACCATGGCCGAGCGCTTGCTCATCGCTGCCCTGGAACATGACGAGCGTCGTGAGCTCTACGCCGGTCTGCGCCTGCAGCGAGCACAGGCAGCGCTCCAGGCTCGCC
>CAVQPG010000019.1:0-91512 GCA_963714675.1 uncultured Chloroflexia bacterium
GCATCGCGGTCGCCAGCGGCCTCACCTCTCCGTACCACGCCCACCCACTTGGTCAGATGGCCCCGCACGTGGAAGTGGACGGGAGGGCACGGCTGCCCGCCCGCCAAACTGGCACGGGAACCATGTGTCATGGGCATGGTCCACTCGCGCGAGGGCGTGCCGTTGGTCCGACGGGCACCGAGAGAGGTGCCGGCGTCTGGCTAAGGCCACCTGGTAGGCCATCTGACCAAGTGCTCCCGTCGGCCCGTGGTCGACCTATCGTCGGTGGCCCCCGAGCGAGCTGACTCGCCGGCTGGACAGCGCTCGCGCGGGCGGGCTGCTCAGCGTTCGCGGGCGAAGGCGATGAGGTCGCTGATGTGGCCGTGGGCCAGGCCGGTGACCGTGTCGGCCGCACCGTAGTAGACGCTGATGCGGTCGCCCTCGGTCAGCGCGGCGCAGGGGAAGAAGACGTTCGGCACGTCACCAACCTGCTCATAGGGCGCGTGCGGCGCGAGCACGTAATCGTCGGAACGGGCGATGACTCTCCAGGGCTCGTCGAGATCCATCAGCGCCACGCCCATGGAGTAGACGAAGCCATTGCAGCTCGTGAGCACACCGTGGTACAGCAGCAGCCAGCCCTCCTCGGTCTCGATGGGCGTCGGCCCCGCGCCGATCTTGGTGCCCTGCCAGGTCCAGCTGATCGGCGACATCACGTGACGATGGCGGCCCCAGTGGATCATGTCCGGGCTCTCGGAGTAGTAGATGTCGCCGAAGGGCGTGTGTCCATCGTCGGACGGTCGGCTGTACATCGCAAGCTTCCCATCGATCCTGCGTGGGAAGAGCACACCGTTGCGGTTGAAGGGCAGGAACGCATTCTCGACCTGGGTGAACTCCCGGAAGTCGTTCGTCCAGCCGAGGCCGATGGTAGGGCCGTGGCAGTTGTAGCTGTTGCACCAGCTGACCCAATAGCGGTCCTCGAGCGGGGTCACGCGCGGATCGTACGCGTGCACGAAGCGCTCCTGGATGTGCTTCGTCTTCTCGTCCGCCGCCTTGAAGGCGATGGGCTCCTCGTCGATCTGCCAGGTCACTCCATCCGTCGAGCGGCCCGCATGGATGTTCATGGTGCGCGTCATGTCATCGACGCGGAACACGCCGGCGAAGGCACCGTCGAAGGGCACGACCGCGGAGTTGAAGATGCTGTTCGACCGGGGCAGCAGATCCCGCCTGATGATGGGATTGCCGCTGTTGCGCCACATCGGGCCGCTCGCGCCTTCGGGGCGGTCCTCCCAGGGCATCGGCGCCTGCACTGTCATGGTCTCAGGTCCTCCTCGGAAGCACGCTTGCGGCCTCCTTGCTCATGCGTGTACTGGGAGCGCTCCCGCGTATTCTGGCACGGAACAACCGCCGTTGGCACGCTTGCACACGCTTGACTGGTGGTGCATAGTGGGAGCGCTCCCACAAAGGAGGCGCCGGGGCGCCGAGGGTCGACAGCGAGGAGGGCGACCGGGGTATGGCCGGAAAGCTGGAGGATGTGGCTGCGGTCAGCGGCGTGTCGCGCTCCACGGTCTCCCGTGTGCTCAACGGCGGCTCGGTCTCGGAAGACACCCGCCAGCGTGTCCTCGCGGCCATGGAAGAGACCGGCTACCGGCCCAACCTCGCGGCCCGTACCCTCGCCTCGGGCCGATCGGGCGTGGTCGGCGTGGTCATCCACGTTCCGCCTGAGGTCCTCTACCAGGACATCTTCTTCTCGGGCCTGTTCCACGGCCTCAGCGAAGGCCTCGCCGAGCGCGAGGCGGGCATGATGCTCTGGCTGGCCAACCTCTCGAAGGAGCAGACGCTCGAGCGCATCCTGGGCATGCGCCTCTTCGACGGCCTGCTGGTGACCGCCGATACGCTCGATGATCCGCTGGTCGATGGTCTCGTCGCCTCCGACCTGCCCACCGTGCTCATCGGCCACCGCCACAAGGACCGCTCGGCGAGCTACGTGGACATCCACAACGAGCGCGCCGCGGAGCAGGTCGTGGATCACCTCATCTCCCTGGGGCGCAGGCGCATCGGCCACATCGCTGGGCGTCCCGGAGGCACCTCTGCGGAGGAGCGCCTGACCGGCTACCTCCGCGCCATGCACCGGGCGGGCCTCAGCACCGATGGGCTCGTCCATCGCGGCGACTATCTGACCCAGTCGGGAGTCGACGGAGCAGCCGTGTTGCTTGAGGCCGGCGTCGATGCCATCTTCGCGGCCAGCGACACGATGGCGCTGGGCAGCCTCCAGGAGCTCCGGCGGCGCGGCATCCGTGTGCCCCAGGACGTCGCCGTGGCCGGCTTCGACGACGTGGTCGAGGCGAGCGAGTCCGATCCTCCACTCACCACCATGCGCCAGGACACGCGTCTGCTCGGCCTGGAGGCTGCACACACGCTGTTCCGGCTGCTCAGCGATCCCGACGCGCTGCCCCAGCGCGTGATCCTGCCGACCGAGCTGCTCATCCGCCAGTCCACGGTCGGTTCCATGACCAGAAGCCCAGCGGTCAAGCGATCGAGGACGGACGGAGAAGGAGGACTGCCCACAGGAAGAGTCGAACCATGGACGTAGCCACTTTCGTGCATGCGACCGATCAGGAGGAGTGATCAGCAAATGAAGAACCGCACACGGTTCGTGAGCCTTGCCGCCGCCGCGGCACTCACGCTCGCCGCGGTGGCCCCTGCGGCGGCCCAGCCGACCGAGTACCCGCGTAACGAGACGCTCTACACCAGCGGCACCCAGTGGGGCGCGCCCAGCGACTGGAATCCGATCACCGATTGGAACTACGCCATGGGCACGTTCGGGTTGGTTTACGAACCGCTCTTCGACTACGACCCGCTGACCAACGAGTACCTCCCCTGGCTGGCTGAGTCCGGCGAGTGGACCAGTGACACCGAGTACACCATCAAGCTGCGAGATGGCATCACGTGGGCTGACGGCGAGCCGCTGACCAGCGAGGACGTGGTCTATACCATCGAGCTGGGCAAGCTGCCGCAGGTGCCATACAGCGGCATCTGGAACTTCCTCGACTCGGTCGAGGCTGTCGACGACCTCACCGTGAAGGTGAGCTTCGCCTCCCCACAGCACCAGCAATGGGGCAACTTCATCTACAACCGCCCGGTCCTGCCGGAGCACATCTGGTCGCAGAAGTCCGAGGAAGAGATCATGGGCGCCAACGGCCCCGATCCCGCGCCCATCGGCACTGGCCCGTACCAGTACCTGACGCATGACCCCAGCCGCATGGTCTGGCAGAAGCGTGACGGCTGGTGGGGCACCGACGTCCTCGGCCTCGATCCCAAGCCGACCTACATCGTGGACATCGTCAACGGCAGCAACAACGTAGCGCTCGGCCTCGTGCTGCAGGGCGGCCTCGACCTGTCGAACAACTTCCTGCCCGGCGTGGCCACCCTCGTCGACGGTGGGTATGGCATCCATACCTACTATCCCGAAGCGCCGTACATGCTCTCGGCCAACACGGCCTGGCTGGCCATGGACACCACCGAGCAGCCGCTCGACGACCCGGCCTTCCGCCAGGCCCTGGCCGCCTCCATCGACGTGCCCACCATCGTCAACGTCGTCTACGGCAACATCGTCAAGGCTGCCAGCCCCACGGGCCTGCTTCCGACCTGGGAGCAGTTCGTCGATCAGGATGTCGTCGACGAGCTCGGCTTCAGCTATGACACCGACGCGGCCAAGCAGATGCTCGCTGACGCCGGCTATGTCGACGTCGACGGCGACGGCTTCGTCGAGAACAAGGATGGCTCGCCCATCGACCTCGAGATCATCGTGCCCAACGGCTGGACCGACTGGATGGAGTCGATCCGTGTCGTCGCCGACAGCGCCGGTGCTGCGGGCATCAACGTCCACACCGCGTTCCCCGACTACAACGCCCGCACGGACGCAGATCCACAGCGGCAACTTCGACCTCGCCATCGTCAACGACAAGCAGCTCAGCAACACACCCTGGGACTACTACAACTACATGTTCCGGCTGCCGATCCTCGATAGCCAGAACACGGACAACTTCGCTCGCTACGAGAACGAGGCGGCCTTCGAGCTCGTACAGCAGCTCGACCAGACCCCGGTGGACGACATCGAGGGCATGCAGGCCATCACCTCACAGCTCCAGACCATCAGCCTCACCGACCTGCCCATCATCCCGCTCTGGTACAACGGAGCATGGGCGCAGATGAGCGATGCCGTCTGGACCAACTGGCCCTCCGCCGACGGCAACCACTACATCCCCGTCACGTGGGGCGGCTACTGGCAGATGGGCGGCATGCGCTGGCTCGACGCACTCGAGCCGGCGGCCGCCGAGTAGGACCGACCCGAGACCCGCTGCCCCTCTCCTGGCCCGAGCCAGGGGAGGGGCAGCGCTTGAGCCCGATTCGGAGGTTCCTTGCGCCGCTACTTCGCCCGCAAGCTGCTCTTCTACGTCGTCACCTTCTTCGTGGCCGTGACGATCGACTGGCTCATCCCGCGCTTCGCTCCGGGCGATCCGGTGACCAGCATGATCTCGCGCGTGGCCGCCCAGCCGGAGGCGGCCGCGGCGATGATGGACTACTTCAACGGCGCCTTCGGGCTGGACCTGCCTGTCTGGCAGCAGTACCTCAACTTCTGGACCTCGCTCCTGCAGGGCGACCTGGGCGTCAGCATCTGGCTGTTCCCGCAACCGGTCACGCGCGTGATCAGGGACGCCCTGCCATACACGCTGGCGCTGCTCATTCCCGCCGTCACGCTCGCCTTCTGGGCGGGCAACAAGTTCGGCGCCTTCGCGGCGCGCAAGCGTTGGCTCGATGGGGCCGTGCTACCGCTGGGCTACATCCTCACCGCGACGCCCTACATGTGGCTGGCGATCCTGCTGGCCTGGGTGCTGGGCTCGGTCTTCCAGATCTTCCCCATCGCCGGTGCGTACGGCTTCAACCTGGCGCCCGCGTTGACGCCCCAGTTCGCGGGCAGCCTGCTCCACCACTGGTTCCTGCCGTTCCTGTCGCTCTTCCTCGTCGGTTTCGGCGGCTGGGCCATCGGGATGCGCAACCTCATCATCTACGAGCTCGATGCGGACTACAGCCGCTACCTCAGCTCGCTTGGTGCGCCCGACAAGCTCATCCGCAGCTACGCCTACAAGAACGCACGCCTGCCGCAGCTCACGGGCCTGGCCCTGCAGCTCGGCGTCATCGTGACCGGCGCCCTCGTCACCGAGGTCGTGTTCAGCTATCCGGGCCTCGGCTGGTACAGCTACCAGGCCATCATCAACCAGGACTACTTCCTGCTCCAGGGCATCTTCCTGTTCGTGGTCGTGGGCGTGCTGCTGGCCAACTTCGTCATCGACATCGTGTATGTCATCGTCGACCCGCGCGTGCGCTTGGGCATGGAGAGCGGCTGACATGACCAGGAACCAGCCCCACGACCACCTGACCGAGCTGCCGCGGCCGCGCGACGTGCCCGAGATCCACCCCGATACCACGCTCCCGCCGGCGCCGGACGCGCCTCCGCCGCCCAGGCGCATCGGCCGCCTGCGTGAGTTCCTCTACTTCGCCGCGCGCGACCGCAAGATCTTCGTCAGCCTGGTGATCGTCTTCGGGCTGCTCATCGTCGCGCTCGTGGGCCCCTCGCTACGCGACTACGGCCCCAACGAGTACATCGGTCCGGGCATGCAGCCGCCCTCCTCGGAGTACTGGTTCGGCACCACCACCTTCGGGCAGGACGTCTTCATCCAGTTCGTCCACGGCCTCGGGGCCACCTTCTTCGTGGGCATCGTGGGCGGTGGCCTGGCTTCGATCATCGGCATGACCGTCGGCTTCGTGGCCGGCTACCGCGGCGGCTGGATCGACGAGCTGCTGAACATGCTCACCAACGTCGTGCTCGTCATCCCCACCTTGATGGTGCTCATCGTCATCGTGGCCTACGTCAACGCTCGGGGTCTGTTGGTGGAGGCGATCTTCATCGGCTTCACCGCCTGGCCCTGGGCCGCTCGCGCCATCCGCGCCCAGACGCTATCGCTGCGCAACCGTGACTTCGTGGACCTCGCGCGGCTGACCGGCATGGGCACGCGCCGCATCATCACCGGCGAGATCGCCCCCAACATGAGCTCGTACCTGATGCTGACCTTCATCCTGCTCTTCGGCAACGCCGTGCTCATCGCGGCCACCCTCGACTTCATCGGCCTCGGCCCCACCGACGGCATCTCACTGGGCCTGATGATGAACAACGCCGTGCTCTGGTCAGCGCTGCAGCTGGGCATGTGGTGGTGGTTCATCCCGCCCGGCCTGGGCATCGTGCTCATCGTCGGCTCGCTCTACGTCATGAACGTCGGGCTCGACCAGGTCTTCAACCCCCGCTTGCGGAAGCTCTAGCCGATGACGCTCAAGGTCGATGACCTCAAGGTCTACTACAACACCCTGGCGGGGGACGTGCGGGCGCTCGACGGCGTCACGTTCGAGGTCGCCGATGGCGAGATCATGGGTCTGGCGGGCGAGTCCGGGTGTGGCAAGACCACGCTGGGCAACAGCCTCATCCGCCTCGATGGCCGTATGCGACACGTCGGTGGCAGCGTCGAGCTCGACGGACAGCAGCTGCCCATCGCCGACTCGCAGGCCATGGACAGGTTCCGCTACCACAGCATCTCGGTCGTGCCTCAGTACGCCATGAGCGCCATGAACCCCACGCGCAAGATCGGCGTCATGTCGCGCGAGCTGATCGAATCGCGCGGCACCAGGTACGACACCATCGCGGACGAGTACCAGCGCCGGCTGACCATGGTGGGCCTGCGCGAAGGCGTCCTCGACCTCTACCCCATGGAGCTGTCGGGCGGCATGAAGCAGCGCGTGGTGATGGTGCTCTCCACGCTGCTGGACCCGTCGCTGCTCATCGCCGACGAGATCACCTCCGCACTCGATGTCTCCACCCAAAAGGCCGTGGCCGAGTCGCTCGTGGGACTGCGTGACAACGGGTTCGTGAAGATCGATGATCGTCATCACCCACGACCTCTCGATCCTCCACGAGGTGGCCGACACCATCATGGTCATGTATGCCGGGCACCTCGCCGAGAAGGCGGCCACCGAGGTCGTCATCAAGGGGCCACGCCACCCCTATACGAGGATGCTCATCGACTCGTTGCCGGAGGTCGGGGTGCGCTTCGAGGAGAAGCGCCTGGAGGGCATCCCCGGCAAGCCCCCGTCCCTGCTCGAACCGCCGGTCGGCTGCCGTTTCCGCGCACGCTGTCCGCTCGCCGACGAGCAGTGCCTCGAGCGGCCACCGTTCGTGGAGATCGCAGAGGGCCACCAGGTGGCCTGCTGGAAGGTCAGCTGATGGGCAAGCTCGAGCTCCAGAACGTCAACAAGGTCTACCGGGTGGGCACCTTCGGGGGTGACACCCTGCACGCGGTCAAGGACGTCTCGATCACGGCGGAGCCGGGCCAGATCATCTCGCTCATCGGCGAGTCGGGCTCCGGTAAGTCGACCATCGGCAAGATGATCCTGCGCCTGACCAGCATCACCAGCGGCCACATCCTCTACGACGGCACCGACGTCGCGTCGCTCAAGGGCTCCGGGCTCAAGCCCTACCAGGCCAAGGTGCAGGGAGTGTTCCAGGACCCCTTCAGCTCATACAACCCGATCTTCAAGGCCGATCGCATCTTCCACATGGTCAAGGACTCGTTCTACGGTGACCTTGCCCAGAGCGAGTGGGAGGGGCGCGTGGAGGCTGCGCTGCAGGGCGTTGCCCTCGACCCCGACGCCTGCCTCAACAAGTACCCCCATCAGCTGTCCGGCGGCCAGCTCCAGCGCATGCTCGTCGCCCGTGCGCTCCTGATCGAGGTGGACTTCCTCGTGGCCGACGAGATCATCTCCATGCTCGACGCCTCGACCCGCGTCGATGTGCTCAACCTCCTCGGCGACCTCAAGGCCGGCGGTCTGGGCGTGCTCTTCGTGACGCACGACCTGTCGCTGGGCAACTACATCAGCGACAACGCCGTCATCCTGCGCAAGGGCCGTATCGTCGAGCAGGGACCCACCCAGGCCGTCTTCGACCGGCCCGCGCACCCCTACACGCAGATGCTGCTCGAGTCGGTGCCGGCGCTCCATGACGCGCGCGATCTCGATCACTGGCGCGACGTAGCTGCTGGACGCGCGAAGGGCACCTGCACCTACCACGAGATCTTTCCCGAGGCCAATGCTGTCGCGCCCGCGACTGACCAGAACCCGCTCATGGCCGAGGTCGAGCCCGGCCACTTCGTGACCTGCGCCACCGTCGACGAGCCGGGCGGTTGCGTGCAGAATCAGCCCGTCGACGCCAGCTGACCAAAGGGAGGCACCATCCATGTCTGACGCCGGCGCACTGCGCTTCCCCGATGGCTTCCTCTGGGGCGCCGCCACCAGCGCCTTCCAGATCGAGGGCGCGGTGCACCAGGATGGACGCGGGCCTAGCATCTGGGACACGCAGTGCCACCAGACCGACCTGGTGAGGGACCGGCACACCGGTGACGTTGCCGCTGACCACTACAACCGGTGGGCTGACGACGTCGAGCTGATGGTGGAGCTGGGCCTCGGGGCCTATCGCTTCAGCGTGGCCTGGCCGCGGATCCAACCGACCGGCTCCGGTCCGGTCAACCAGGCCGGCATCGACTTCTACTCGCGCCTCGTGGACCGCCTGCTCGAGAAGGGCATCACGCCGGCCCTGACGCTCTATCACTGGGACCTGCCACAGGCCCTCCAGGACGCGGGTGGCTGGCCCGCGCGCGACACTGCCCACCGCTTCGCCGACTACGCCGCGATCGTCTTCGGGGCACTGCACGATCGCGTGCCCCTGTGGATCACGCACAACGAGCCCTGGTGCGCCTCGCTGTTGGGCTACGCCGAGCCCTCGCACGCGCCCGGACACGAGGATCCGATCGAGGCCACCCGAGCCATCCACCATCTCAACCTCGCCCACGGCCTCGCGGTCAAGGCCATGCGCGAGATCGACCCAGGGCCGCGACAGGGCGTGGTGCTCAACCTCACGCCCATCCACGTCGTCGGTGGCGACCCTGATGGTGCCGCAGCCGATGGTGCCAGGCGCTACGACGCGCTGCGCAACCGTGTTTGGCTGGAGCCTATGCTCCTGGGCCGCTACCCCGAGGATGCCGTCACGGATCTCGAGGCCTTCGACGGCTTGCCCATCGAGGACGGGGACCTGGAGGTCATCGCGCAGCCGCTCGACTGGCTGGGCATCAACTACTACAAGGACGAGTTCCTGCAAGCCCAGCCCGGCGCGCGCTGGTCCGCTACTCCCGGCCTGAAGGACGCGGCCGGGTTCACACCCCGAGACGAGCACACCGACATGGGCTGGCCCGTCACCCCAGATGGCCTGCGTGCTCTCCTGGTCGGCCTGAAGGACACCTATGCCGACCTGCCGCCGATCTACATCACGGAGAACGGCTGCGCCTACGATGACCCCGTGGTCGGCGGTGTCTGCCACGATCCTCGACGCATCAGGTACCTCGACGCCCACCTCCGTGCCCTCCACGCGGCCATTGCGGAAGGGGTCGATGTGCGCGGCTACTTCTGTTGGTCGCTGATGGACAACTTCGAGTGGTCGCACGGCTACCACAAGCGCTTCGGCCTCGTGCATGTCGACTACGAGACGCTCGAGCGCACGCCGCGTGACAGCGCCTACTGGTATCGCGGCGTCATCGGCCGCAATGGGCTGGAGTCGACGCTGGTGTAGCGACGTTCGTCGGGCGGCGGGCTCGCCGGATCGTGTCCTACCGACATCGATTCGCGCAGCCGCTACCTTGCGGGGTCGAGTGTTCGCTAGCATCGGACTCCAACAGCGGAGGAGAGGACCAGAAGCCGATGCCCATCACCACCACCCGATACGCCGGCCACGAGGCCATCCAGATCGCAGCCGGCCGCATCCGGCTGGCGGTCACCACGTCCGTTGGTCCGCGGGTACTGGGACTGCTCACCGAGGATGGGCGCAATCACTTCGCCGAGCTGCCGGAGATGACGCTCGACTGTCCAGGCTCGGACGTGATCCACCTGCGCGGTGGCTCTCGACTGTGGGCGGCGCCGGAGGACCCTCGTTTCACCTACCGGCCGGACGACGATCCCGTCGGTGTGGAGGAGATCGTCGATGGCGTGCGCCTCGTGACTCGGCCCGACCCGGTCTCCGAGACACACCGCGAGATCGAGATCCGCGAGACCGGCCCCGAACGCTTCTCCTTCGACTACCGCGTGGTCAACCGCGCCGAGCGTCCGCAACGGCTCGCGGCCTGGGCCATCACGATGATGCAGCCCCTGGGTCGGGCCTTCCTGCCCGTGCTCACGGAGGACTTCGACGAGGGTGGCTTCCAGGGCCAGCGCAACATCGTGCTCTGGGCCTACTCGCGCAACGACGATCCCCGCTACGTGGTCCATGACGGCGCCCTGGAGGTCCGCTCGGCGGTCTTGGCCGACCGCCCCCTCGACGTGCCCTTCAAGATCGGCACGGCCCTGCGCCGGGGCTGGGTCGGGCACTACCGTGACGGCCTGCTGCTGGTGAAGTACGCCGGACACGACGAGACCCGCGACTATGCTGACATCGGCGCCTCCGGTCAGGTCTACTCCCACGGCGAGTTCACCGAGCTCGAGACGCTGGGCCCGCTGACGGACCTGGACCCCGGCGATGCCGCTGAGCATCACGAGGATTGGGCCGTCCATCTTCTTGACGAGACCGAGGCTGAGCGCCTCGTCCTGTCGACCGAGCTCGATCGCTAGCTGACCCGGACCCCGCCATGAAAGGAACACCGTGACCGCAGCCTCTCTCGTTCTCGGCCTCGACGTCTCCACTACCGGGACCAAGGCCCTGCTCATGCAACGCGACGGCACGGTCGTGGGCGTCGCGGCTGCCGAGTACGACTTCGAGACGCCCTTCCCGCTGTGGGCGGAACAGGATCCCGGGCTGTGGTGGGAGGCGGCCCAGCAGACGATCCGCGAGGTGCTGGCCACCACCGGGCGATCCGCTGACGAGATCGCGGCGGTCGGCGCCGGCGGCCAGATGCACGGCATGGTCCTGCTCGACGAAGATGACCAGGTCATCCGACCGGCCATCCTCTGGAACGACAGCCGCACTGCGGCCCAGGGCCAGGCCATGCTCGAGGCGGTCGGGCGCGAGCGCTTCATCGCGGTCACCGGCAACGACGCGCTGGTCAGCTTCACGGCCACCAAGATGCTCTGGGTGCGCGAGCACGAGCCCGAGCACTGGGCCCGCGCGCGTCACCTGCTGCTGCCCAAGGACTATGTCCGTTTCATGCTCACCGGCGAGTACGCCCTCGACGTCAACGACGGTGCCGGCACCGTGCTCTTCGATCTCAAGGCCCGCACCTGGTCCGACGAGGTCGTAGCCGCGCTCGGGATCGACCCCGCGATGCTGCCTCGCACCGTCGAGGGCCCCGACATCGTGGGGCTCGTGACCGAGAGGGCTGCCGCGGCCACGGGCCTGCGCGCCGGCACCCCGGTCGTCGGTGGTGCCGGTGACCAGGCCGCCAACGCCGTGGGCATGGGTGCGGTGGTGCCCGGCATCGCGGCCATGTCGGTCGGTACCAGCGGCGTCATCTTCGTGCCTACCGCAGGACCGGCGATCGAGCCGGACGGCCGACTCCAGGCGTTCTGCCATGCCGTCCCCGGCGCCTGGCACCTGATGGGCGTGACCATGTCCGCGGCCGGTTCACTCAAGTGGCTGCGCGACGAGATCGCGCCCGACGCCAGCTGGGATGAGCTGACCTCGGCCGCAGCCGTGGTGCCGCCCGGCTCGGAGGGGCTGGTCTTCCTGCCCTACCTCTCGGGCGAGCGTGCGCCCTATCCCGACCCGCTCGCACGCGGCGCCTTCATCGGCCTGACCGTGCGTCACGGCCTGGGGCACATGGTGCGGGCGGTGCTCGAAGGCGTGGCTTTCTCGCTGCGCGACGTGTTCGAGCTGGTCAGCGAGACGGCGCCCGATCCGCTGCTGGAGCTGCGTGCCTCGGGTGGTGGCACCAACTCGCCGCTGTGGCGTCAGATCATCGCTGATGTGCTGGGCGTGCCCCTGTCGCTGACACGCACCACCGAAGGCGTGGCCACTGGCGGCGCCATCCTCGCGGCCGTCGCGGCCGGCTGGTACGAGACGGTGCAGGAGGCTTGCGAGGCCATGGTCGAGGTCACCGACACCACCGCACCCGGCGAGAATGCCGGTGCCTACGACGCCTCCTACGGGGTCTACCGCTCGCTCTACCCCATGCTGAAGGACACCTTCGCCGAGCTTGCCCAGATCTAGACCTCAACAGACATGCATGGACCGCCGCCTCTGCGACACCACTCGGCCATCGGGGGCCGACCTCCGGTCAGCCGGCTGGCGCCAACGTCGTGACCGGGTACACCTCTAGAGGCCCTCCTCCTCGGCCCGGTCCACACTCGAGCGGAGCAGGTTCTGGAGCGTGACCGAGGTCTGCTCGCCCGGCGCGAGCGTCACGGGCCACGTGAACATCAGCGAGCCGCCCTGGTGGTTGGCCTCGAAGCCGGCCTCCGAGAGCGACATCGTGTCGATCGACCACCACCACGCAGCCGCTGGCGGGCTGGGACGCGATTCCAGCTCGATCCCGATGTAGTCGTTGCCCATGCCCACGTGGTCGGTGGCGTCGACGATCTTCCTGCTGTCGAAGCTGTCGGTCTCGCCGCTGACCTTGTACCAGGCTGACGGGTTCCCGCCGCCACCGAGCATGTTCAGGCTCCATTCGACACCCAGCAGCGCTTCGATGGGCTGAGCGCCGGTGTTGGCGACCTCCACGCGCAGGTCCAGCGTGGGCACCCGGCGGTCAGCTCCGAAGGTGTGCACCTTACGTACCCGAAGCGGCGCGCACGAGCCGTCGGCGCGGAGGATCCCGCCGTCGCGCTCGAGGACCACCTGGCCGTCCTCTGCCCGGACCACGCTGAACGTACCCAAGACGAAGTCACCGAGCTCCTCGAAGGAGGCCTCCTCGAACGCCTCCGCCGAGGTGCCCGGCGGCATGAGGTGCACGAGGCCCGAACGCCGCTCGTAGCCGTCGTACCAGAGCCGCTTGCTCATGCCGGGCTCGTTGACTTTGATCAGGTCGTGGATCGAGACCGCACCCTCGCCGGCCTCCTGCTGCTCGAGCTCGCCGCTGTCGGCCGCTCGAAGCGCGTCGTGGTAGGCCTCGGGCCGACGGCGCATGACCGAGGCCAGCGCATGCCGTGCGGCGCGTGCATCCCAGGAGCCGATCCCGCCACCCGCGTTGGGCTTGAGCGTCACGACCTGGCCCGGTGCGCTGACGAGCAGCTCGTCGAAGCCGTCCGCGTCGAGGTCAGCCGCTTCGATGGCGACCTCGGTGAGCCCGGCTGTGCGGTCGGCCGCGTCCTCGGCGGCGATGAGGTGTTCGAGCGTGGCCAGGCGCATGTGCGGGAGGTAGATGCCGCCGAACAGCCCATGCCAGTAGCAGTCGTTGGACTGGCCCTGGTAGAGGTGGTCGCGGATGGTCGCAAGCACGGCCGCATCGACAGCGGCAGCCTCCAGCGCCTCGACCTTGCGGGAGACGCGCAGCATCTGCTTGTGGAGGTCGTTGATCTCGCGGTAGTTGATCTGGAACGAGCGCCAGAACCCGCCGCGCATCCAGCGAGCCTCCGGGGCCCCGCGCTCGACCGCCTCGTGCAGCAGCGTCGTGAACTCGCGGCGCGCCTCGACCGGCAGCGACCATTCACCCATCTCGGCATAGGAGCCGGTCGGCAGGTATACGCGGCCGATGGGCGGATGCGACTCGAGCGCCTCGGCGGGCTTGAGCACATCGAGCCACTCGCTGTTCTGCTCGAGCGCGCTGAAGAAGCGCTCGACCCACTGCTCCTCGCCGTAGCAGAGGTCCCAGGTGCCGGGCCAGGTGCCGAACTTCTCGCCGTCGTCGCCCATCATGCCCACCAGCCGGCCGTCCTCGGTGGCGTGCTCGCGGAGGTAGTCGATGACCTCCTCTACGGGACGGAAGGGGATGCGGTAGCGCAAGCCCTGCTCGGAGCCATAGACGATGACGCGGAAGCCCTGGTCGTCGGTGGAGTAGGGGCCCCAATGCAGCCGCTGGGGGATGGCCGCGGCCCGGAAATGGGCGTCGTCCACGATGGTGTACTCGTAGCCGGCCTTCGCGAGCGCGCGGGGCACGTCCGGCTCCCATACGCGCTCGGCGAGCCAGGCCCCGCGGGGCCGATGGCCCACCAGCGACTCGACCTCGTCAGCCATCCTGGTCAGCTGCCCCACGCGGTCGTCCTCCCGCAGCGACGCCAGCACCGGCTCGTAGTAGCCGCCGCCGAGGACCTCGACCTGGTCACGCTCGACCAGCGCCCGCAGGCGCTCGATGACCTCGGGCCGCTCGGCCTTGAACCAGTCGAGCAGGGGACCGGTGTAGTGCAGGCCCAGACGCACGCCCGGGTGCCGGTCGAGGGCGTCGAGCAGGGGCCCGTAGGCCTTCTGGTAGTTGTCCTCGAAGACGAAGCCGAAGTTGCCCACCGGCTGGTGGTTGTGGAGCACGAGGGTGAGCGAGATACGTCGGTCGGTCATGGCGCCGCCCATCCTAGCCCCGACAGCGTGGGGGCCGCCGCTCGACCCCGCATGCATCGGAGTGGCCGACTGCGTGGAGCGGGCGTAGAATGCGCTCCGCCAGTCATCGACTAGGGGACGACACCCCCGGGATCCACGCCCTGGAGAAGGCTCATGAGTTCGACCTGCGGGCACACCGAACCCGAGGAGGTGGTAGCGACTCCCTGCGACTGGTGACCCGAATCGGCCACTCTCGCTCGTGGTGGCCACAAGGAGGAGGAACTGCTCGACCATGTCGAACAAGTTCAAGTACGCGGCACTGGGTGCCGCTGTCGTGCTCGCGTTGAGCGCCGTCGCGCCGGTGGTGGCGCAAGACGATGTTTCGTTCGAGATGTGGACGAAGGAAGGCGAGGCCGACGGCTCGCTGGCTTGGAACCAGAAGCTCGCCGACGACTACATGGCTGCCAATCCGAACGTTTCCATCTCGGTCGTCCAGAAAGAGGTCGGCGGCAGCGAGTCACTGCGCCAGGACTTCCAGATCCAGTCCTTTGCCGGCAACCCGCCGGCGCTGCTATGGACGGTCGCGGACCATCTCGGTCCCTTCACCGCAGCCGACCTGTTGCTGCCGCTTGATGGACTCATCGACTCATCGCAGCTCGTGGCCAACGGTGATGCCATGCGCACGCCCGACGGGACGCTCTACGGTGTGCCCATCAACGTCGGCAACCAACTGATGCTCTATTACAACAAGGACATGGTCTCGGAGTGCCCCGCGGACAGCGACGCCCTGGTCGAAGCCGCGAAGGCCAACACCGATGCAGCTGCCGGTACGTACGGCATCGTCTACCGTCAGGATGAGTCGTTCTGGCTGGTGCCCTTCCTGGGCGGCTATGGCGGCCGAGTCTTCGCTGACGATAACGTCACGCCGACCCTCGACACCGAGGCCATGGTCAGTGCTCTCACGTTCATGAACGACCTGGAGTTCGTCGACGGCGTGATGCCGGCTGAGGCCGACTACCAGATCGCGGACGACCTGTTCAAGCAGGGCAAGGCCGCGATGACCATCAACGGCGACTGGACGCTGGGTTCATACGCTGACCTGTTCGGCGACAAGTTGGGCCTGTGCCCGCTCCCGCCCATGACCGGTGGCGAAGATCCCAAGCCGTTCATCGGCGGGAACTTCTTCATGGTCTCCAAGTCCGTGGCCGACGATGAGGCGCTCCAAGCGGCGGTCATCGACTTCATCGACTACGCCACCAGTCCGGAGATCCAGCTGGAGCAGCTGGCCACGCTGAAGCGTCTTCCCTCCAACGTCGAGGCGCTCAATGATCCGAGCCTCTCCGAGGATCCCTTCCTGGCAGCGTCCGCGGCAGCCGTCCAGAAGGGCGTCCCGCAGCCTACCAACCTCGAGATGCGCTGCGTCTTCGACGCCATGACCACTGGTGTGCGACTGAATGCCGCCAGCGCTGACGCCGACCAAGCGCAGATCGCTGCTGACATGCAGTCCGCTGCCGAAGCTGGCGTGGCACCGGGTGGCGAATGCGCGCCTGAGTGATCGACGGCTTGATCGAGTGAAGCGTCGGGCCCCGGCAAACGCCGGGGCCCGACGCCATACTGGGCCCCAGACTCGGCAGGAGTAGACATCGCCCATGTTCGACTTCGAAGACGGCCTGACCGCATTCACTGACGTTGCGATAACACTCATCGCGCTGCTCATCGCGGTCGTGGTGCTCGAGGTTGTCCTCTACCTGGTCCTCATCCGCTGGCGCCGGTCGCGCCTGGCCGTGCCGCTGATGCTGCTGGCGCCAGGTTTCGTGGCGGTCATCCTGCTGTACGGCTATCCGCTCCTGTACGAGCTGAACATGTCGTTCACGAAGATGAACATCCGGAACTTCATCCAGCCAGGTCTACTCGGTCTCACCTGGGAGGGCACGCCTCTGGCGGGCACGCCCCTGGCGGCGGAGAAGAGACATCTTCGTCGGGTTCCAGAACTACATCGACGTCTTCACCAAGCCCGTCCTGAAGCAGACCAGCTTCTACCAGCTCTTCTTCGCAGACGCTCGTTTGGACGGTGGTCAACGTCTTTTTCCATGTCGTGCTTGGGGTCGGCCTGGCGCTCCTGCTCAATCGCAAGATGCGTGGCCGAACGTTCTACCGGGCGTGCTCATCCTGCCCTGGGCCATCCCGATCGTGGCCTCGCTGCAGGTCTGGCGAACGGAGTTCAACTTCGAGTTCGGTGCCATCAATCAGATGCTCGGGATCATCGGTCTGGGCCCTGTGCCCTGGACGATCAGATGCCTTCTGGAACTTCACGGCCATGATCATCACCAATGTCTGGCTGGGCGTGCCCTTCATGATGGTGATCACGCTCGGCGGACTGCAGGCCATTTCCAGTGAGTACTACGAGGCTGCCGAGATCGACGGTGCCACGGCTCGTCAGTCCTTCCGCAAGATCACGCTGCCGCTGCTGAAGCCGGTCCTGGTCCCGGCGGTGCTGTTGGGCACGTTCCTCACCTTCAACAACATCTCGGTGCCGTACTTCATCAACGCCCAGGAACTCGAGACCAGCGAGATCCTGGTGACCGGGCTGTACCGTGCGGCCTTCAACTTCTCCCGCTTCGGGTTCTCTGCCGCCTTTGCGTTCGTCGTCTTCGGCATCCTGATGGTGTTCACGATCTGGTACGTACGCCAAACCAAGGCGCTGAAAGGGGCATACGAGTGACGGCATGCAAATCCGTGAGTTGGTGGACGCCGAGCGGTCGCGCCGTAACGCCGGCCTGTGGTCGCGTGCGACCCGGCCGCCGGGCCGTGGACAGGACTCGCCGCTCAAGCGCGCGTTCATTCACCTCATCCTTATCGTCAGCTGCCTGGTCGTCCTCTTCCCTGTCCTCCGAGTCTTCAGCACCGCACTTCGTCCCGGCAACATGATGCTCAGCACGTCGCTGGACATCATCCCGGAAGGAGCGACGCTGGACGCGTTCAACAAGGTGCTCTTCGAATTCGAGCTTCCCGAACTGGATCTTCAACAGCCTGATGGTGGCGATGGGCACGGCCACGGTCGGCGTGTTGCTCGCGGCCTCTGCGGCGTACGCGCTTCTCGCGCTATCAATTCCGAGGTCGCGAACACGACGCTGACCTCCCTCTTCGCGACGCAGATGATCCCCGGGCGTCATGCTCATCGTGCCCATCTTCGTGGTCTTCGTGTTCATCGGCATCGTGGGCTCTACCCGGGGCCTGGTGCTGGCCTACGCGGTCACCGCGGTGCCCTTCAGCGCCTGGATCCTAAAGGGCTACTTCGACACGGTTCCGCCGGACCTCGAGGAGGCGGCCCAGATCGACGGCTGCTCGGAGCTGCAGGCCTTCTACAAGGTGCTGCTGCCGCTCTCGGTGCCGGCGCTGGCCATCGTCTTCCTGCTTCAACTTCCTCGCGGCCTGGGGTGAGTTCTTCTTCGCCAACGTCATCATCGGTGTCGAACAAGGCGCTGCAGACCTGGCCGGTGGGGCTCGTGTAGCGCTTCCAGGGCCAGTACCAGACGCAGTGGTCCGACGCTTTCGGCTGCCGCCATCCTCGTCAGCATCCCCATCGTCTTGCTCTTCATCTGGATCTCGAAGTACCTCGTTTCCGGTCTGACGCTCGGAGGCGTCAAGGGCTGACCGTGTCCTGTCGGTCGACTGGCGCCTCGGGCGAGCTGGTGGCTTCGAGCCGTGCTGCTGCTGTCGTCCTAGGCCCCATCGCTGGGCTCGGCCCTTGCCAGCGTTGAGCAGCCCCAGCTTCGACGGTTCCATCCGCGAAGCCGACCTGCAGCACGACAGCCGGAACGACCTCTATCGGGCGTCCGACCGGGGCCGTGCCCGCTGGGACGACGGTGCGTCTGCGCCTGCGCTCGGCCATGGGCGACCTTGGCGGGGCCGAGCTGCGCCTCTCCGATCGCCTCGCGAATGACGTCGTGGTCGCATGCCCATGGAGCGCGTCGCCAGTGACCCGGAGCTGGGCACGTACGGCTACGACTACTGGGAGGCCGAGGTCGCGACAGGCCCGGAGCCGGTCATCCTGGACTACCACTTCGTCGCCCACGACGGTCCAGCGTCCCGTCAGCTCGCGGATGACCCGGCTCTCGATGGCGGTACCGGCCAGCTCAGTCGTTCGTCCATGCCCGGACAGGCCTGGCAGATCACCGTCTACGATCCCGACTTCGAGACGCCGGCCTGGGCTCCGGGCTCGGTCGTCTATCAGATCTTCCCCGACCGTTTCCGCAATGCCGATCCCACCAACGACCCTTCGCCGGAGGCCACGCCCGGACCGTCCGGCGCCGAGGTCTACCGACAGGGCGAGGTCCACGGCGTGCCCATCACGAACAAGGCCTGGGACGAGCTGCCGGAGGCCTACTGCCGGGACTATCGCCCCGAGCCTTGTGACGAGCAGGCCTACAACCGCGACTTCTTCGGCGGTGACCTCGTGGGGGTGACCGAGTCGCTCGACGGCTTGGCCGACCTGGGCGTGACCGTGCTCTACCTCAATCCCATCTTCGCGTCGCCGTCGAACCACCGCTACGACACCTCTGACTACTTCTACGTGGATCCCGACCTGGGCACGGCCGAGGAGTTCGAGACCCTCATCGAAGAGGCCCGGGCGCGAGGTATCCGGGTCGTGCTCGACGGCGTCTTCAACCACGTCTCCGCTGACTCGCCGTGGTTCGACCGCTTCGGCCGCTACGAGTCGGTGGGCGCCTGCGAGTCAGCCGACTCCGAGTACCGGGACTGGTTCACGTTCCGCCCGCCGGGCCCTGGTCAGCCCGAGCCCTGCGCGCCGAGCGTGCCCGGAGGCGATGACACCTACTACGCGAGCTGGTGGAACTTCGACTCCATCCCCGAGCTCAACGAGATCGAGCCGGTCACGGACATGTTCGTGGCTGAGGACGGCGTGGTGCCGACGTGGATCGAGCGCGGCACCGCCGGCTGGCGGCTGGACGTGGCCGATTCCATGAGCCACGAGTTCCAGGCGTCCATCCGCGACGCGGCCAAGGCTGCCGACCCCGAGGCCATCGTCATCGCCGAGCAGTGGGGCGACAGCACGCCCTGGCTCCTCGGCGACCAGGCCGACTCGACCATGAATTACCGCTTCCGTCGAGCGGTCATCGCCCTGGTCAACGGCGCCACGCCCGATCCGGACGGGTCGCTCGAGGCGCTCACGCCACGCGGCTTCGCCAACGCCATGCAGGCCGTGCGCGAGGACTATCCCGAGCCGGCCTACCAGGCACTGATGAACCTCGTCGACAGCCACGACACCGCGCGCATCCTGTGGACGCTGACCCCGGGCGAGGACAACGACACCGCCAAGACCGATCCCGAGGCGCTCGCGCAGGGCCTGGCCGCGCAGCGGCTGGTGGCGGCCATCCAGCTGACGTTCCCGGGCATGGCCGCGATCTACTACGGCGACGAGGTCGGACTCACCGGCTTCGATGACCCCGACGACCGGCGCCCCTACCCATGGGCTGCCGAGGACCTCGAGCTGCGCGAGTGGTACCGCACGCTGGCGAGGCTGCGAGCCTCACACGAGGCCGTGCGCGAGGGCGATCTCGAGTTCCTGCTCGCCGACGATGCCGCGCGCACGCTGGCCTACCTGCGACGCTCGCCGAACGCGGCCGCGGTGGTCGCGCTCAACCTCTCCGATCGACCGCGTGAGCTCGAGATCCCGGTGGCCGACCGCATCCCCGACGGCACCGTCCTGGTCGATGCCCTCGGCGATGGAGGGGCCGCGACCGTGACCGACGGGACACTCGTGCTGCCCACCGAGCCCGACTCGGTGGCCGTGCTGGTGTCGGGACCCGAGGCCGACCTGTCGGCTCCCGTGGCCCCAGCAGGCCTCGAGGCTGTGGCCGGCCCGGGCGCGGTCGAGCTGGCCTGGGAGCCGGTCGAGGACGCAGTGCGGTACCGCGTGCTGCGCTCGGTCGTGAGCGGCGGCGGCTACGGAGCGGTGGGCGAGGCGATCGATGCCGCCTTCGCCGACGAGTCCGTGCGCGACGGCGTGCCCTACCACTACGTCGTGGTCGCGCTCGATGAGCGAGGCAATGTCTCGGCGCGCTCCGACGAGGTATCGGCCGTGCCGCAGCTGACCATCGAGGCCTTCGAGCTGACCGGCGTCGTGGACGATGCCGGTGCCGTGACCGACCATGTCGAGCGTGAACTCTCGGCCATCGACGGGGCGGTCGAGGTCGAGGCCCTGGTGCAGGCCAGCGCGGACGCCGAACGTGTGGCGCAGGGCGTCATCGTCGAGGTCGGCATCGCCCCCGCCTCCATCAGCGCTACCAGCGGGGATGCCTGGCGCTGGACCCCGGCCGAGGCTGTCGGGAGGAGCGGGTCCGGCGCCGTGTTCCGGGGCCGTGTGCAACCCGAGGAGGCCGGTCGATGGTCCGCCACCGCGCGTGCCTCCACCGACGGCGGCGAGACCTGGCAAAGCGCGCTCGGCATCGGGAGCCTCGAGATCGTTCCCGGCCCGGACCAGCTGGCCCCGCCGGCGCCGGGGACGCCGGAGCTGCTCGACGTGTCCGGCGAGCGCACGCGTTTCCGCTGGGCCGCACCGGATGCCGATGACCTCTACCGCTATCTCGTCTATCGCAGTACGCCAGGCGAGGAAGCCGAGATGATCGCCAGCTCCGACGTCGAGGTCTACCTCGACGCCTCGGTCGAGTCGGGCGTGCCCTACGTCTATACCATCGTGGCCCAGGACACGGGCTACAACCTCTCGCCCCCGTCGGATCCGCTGGAGGTCATCGCCGAGGAGCGGATGGTCGAGGTCACCTTCACCGCGACCGTGCCCGAGCACTCCACGCCGGACGACACCGTCTACATCGCCGGCGGTTTCCAGGGTTGGAGCCCCGGCAGCGATCCCATGACGCGCCTGGACGACGGCACCTGGACGATCACGCTCCCGTTCGAGGACGCCACCAACCTGGAGTACAAGTACACCCGCGGCTCATGGGAGGCCGTCGAGAAGGACGCCGGCTGCGGTGAGATCCCCAACCGCACGGTGACGGTCGAGTACAGCGCCTCCGGCACCATGGAGGTCGCCGACACCATCGAGAAATGGCGCGACCTCGACCAGTGCCCCTAGCATCGGCCGGTCAAGGGACGTTCAGGGCCTCGTGTGCAGCGTAGATCGCGTCCCGGTGGACCGCCGCGCGTGACTTGATGTAGGGCACGTACGAAGGCCACCACATGGCCTCGTCGAGCACGACCTCGAGGTCCGTGCCCTCCCGCACGCGAGCCACGCCCGAAGCGACTGCCTCTCGGGCCACGGCGAGGGCCACCTCGCGCGAGATGTGGCTGAGCGACTCGATCGGCGGGTAGAGGGCGCCGGACGCCAGGCGCTCGTCGTCGACCTGCTCGGCCAGCGCACGAGCCGCCACCAGGAACATCTCTTCGGTGATGCGCGTGGCTTCGGCCACCACGGCCCCCAGGCCGACACCCGGGAAGATGAAGACGTTGTTGGCCTGACCCACGGGCCGCGGCGCGCCCTTCCACGAGACCGGCGTGAAGGGACTGCCGGTGGCGATCAGGGCGCGGCCGTCCGACCAGGCGAGGATGTCGGCCGGCGTGGCCTCGACCCGGCTCGAGGGATTGGACAGGGCGAAGATCACCGGCTCGTCGGTGGTCTCGGCCATCTCGTGGATGACGCACTGGTCGAAGGAGCCCGGCTGGCCGGTGGTGCCGATGAGGACGTCCGGCTTCACGGCCTTGATGACCTCGCACAGGCGCGCGTGCCCGTCGCCCTCGAGCGACATGCCCAACTCGTGCACGCGCTCGACCGAGACCGCCACCTCCTGCTTGAACTCATCGAGATCGGAGCGTCCGCTGTGGACCAGTCCCTTCGAATCGAGCAGAGCCAGGCGCAGATCGATCTCGGCGTCGGTAAGGCCCTCTTGTCGGAGCGCGCGGCGCAGCAGGCGAGCGATGCCGACGCCCGCGGCGCCTGCGCCGGCGAGCACGAAGCGCAGGTCGGTGACAGGTCGCCCGAGGCGCCTGGCCGCGGCATAGACGCCGGCCACGGTGACGCTGGCAGTGCCCTGGATGTCGTCGTTGAAGCTGGGCGCGTGGTTGCGGAAGCGCTCGAGGATGCGCAGGGCGTTGGGTCCCTTGAAGTCCTCCCACTGGATGATGCAGCCGGGCCAGACCTCCTCGACGCCCTGGACGAAGGCCGAGATGAGCTCACGATAGGCGGTGCCGCGCAGGCGACGCGCGCGGTAGCCCATGTACAGCGGGTCCTTGAGCAGCGTGCGGTTATCGGTACCCACGTCGAGCGAGACCGGTAGCGTCAGGCTGGGATGGAGGCCGCCACCCGCGGAGTAGAGCGCGAGCTTGCCGATGGGGATGCCCATGCCGCCGGCGCCCTGGTCGCCGAGTCCGAGGATGCGTTCGTTGTCGGTGACCACGATGAGCCGTACGTCCGCATAGGGCGAGTTGCGCAGCAACCGGGGGATGCGGTCGATGTCGTCGGGCGTGATCCAGATGCCGCGGGTGCGCCTGAGGATGTGGCTGAACTGCTGGCAGGCCTGGCCCACGGTCGGCGTGTAGACCACCGGCATGAGCTCGTCGAGGTGCTCGGCCAGGAGACGGTAGAAGAGGGTCGCATTGCGGTCCTGCAGGGCCGCCAGGCCGATGTACTTCTCGAGCGCGTCCTCCTTGCGCGAGACGTGCTCCCATTCGAGCTGGACCTGTTCCTCGATGGTCTGGACGCGATCGGGCAGCATGCCCCGCAGGCCGAAGGCATCACGTTCGTCGTCGCGGAAGGCGAGGTCCTTGGTGAAGAGGCGCGCACCCAGCAGCTTGAAGCCCCGCAGGTCGATCTCCGCGGGGCGCCCAGCGACGATGGACGCGAAGGGCTCTTCGAGTGGCTTCATCCGGACCCTCCATGACAGGCGAACCGAGGCTGCACCCACGGTAGGGGAGCGGTGCGGTGCTGGCTAGTGGACCGCGGTCCGTCCCTATGCTGCCGTTCGGCCTATGCTGGACCGATGAGCACCAAAGAGCGGTTGCTGGTCGTCTCGAACCGACTGCCTCTGACAGCCAAGCGAGTCTCCGGCCGCTGGCGCGGCGAGCGGTCCGCGGGCGGGCTCGTGGCGGCCATGGCTCCGCTGATGGAGCAGACACGCGGACTGTGGCTGGGCTGGCCCGGCGACACGCTACCCGGCGAGCCCGAGGGGCGGGCCCGCCTCATGCGGGAGTGGGAAGAGCAGCACGGCTATGTGGCCGTGGAGATCCCGGCCAAGGTCTCTCGCTCCTTCTACGAGGGCTATGCCAACGACACGCTCTGGCCCTTGCTCCACGGCTTCCCCACGCGCGTCGTCTTCGCGCCCGAGAGCTGGATGGCCTATCGCGACGCCAACGAGCGTTTCGCGGAAGCTGTGCTCTCGCGAACGCGCAAGGACGACCTCATCTGGGCTCACGACTACCAGCTGATGCTCGTGCCACAGCTGATCAGGGAACGCGAACCTGACGCTCGCATCGGCTTCTTCCTGCACATCCCCTTTCCCTCGTCCGAGGTCTTCCGCATCCTGCCTGAGCGCGAGGAGCTGTTGCGCGGCCTGCTGGGCGCGGACTCGTTGGCCTTCCAGACGCACGGCCACCTCCACAACTTCCGTCGTTCGCTGCTGCAGGTGCTGGGCCTCGAGAGCCTGATGGACAGCGTCCAGGTCGATGGCCGCACGGTCCAGCTCTCGGCCCTGCCCATCGGGATCCAGTCGGACGAGTGGAGGGACCTCATCCGCAGCGACCCCAAGGTCGCCAAGCGTCGGGCTGAGCTCAACGCCCGCCACCATGGGCGCAAACTCATCATCTCGGTCGATCGCCTTGACTACACCAAGGGCATCCCGGAGCGCTTGCGCACCTTCCGCCGGCTGCTGCGCTCGTCGCCGGCCTGGCGCGGCAAGGCCACGCTGGTGCAGGTGGCGGTGCCCTCGCGCGAACGCGTGCCGGCCTACGCCGAGCTGCGTCGCGAGGTCAGCGAGCTGGTCGGTGAGGTCAACGGCGACTTCGGCACGCCCGAGTGGCAGCCGGTCGTGTACCTGCGTCGCTCGGTCAACAAGCAGGAGCTGGCGGCGCTCTACTCGGCAGCCGATGTGGCCTGGGTCGGCCCCTTGCGTGACGGCATGAACCTGGTGGCCAAGGAGTACGTGGCCTGCCAGCACGATGGCGACGGCGTGCTCGTGCTCAGCGAGTTCGCCGGTGCGGCGCACGAGCTGGGCGAGGCCCTGCGTATCAATCCCTACGACGAGGTCGGGACCGCAGCTACGATCGTGCGCGCGCTGGAGATGGACGTCGAGTCACGGGCCGAGCGCATGGCCGCGCTCCACGAGCGGGTCCACCGCAACGACGCCGTCGTCTGGGCCGAGCGCTTCATCGAAGGACTGCGGTCAGCGACCGCCGCCTCGGGACAGATGATGCGCAAGGACCGACCGGCGCCCAAGCTCGATGCGGTTCGGGACGCGTTCGTCGAGGCCGAACGGCGCCTGCTGCTGCTCGACTACGACGGCACCCTGGTGGACATCAAGCCCCGCCCGCAGGACGCGGAGCCGACCGCACGGCTGCTGACGCTGCTGCGCGATCTGAGCGCACTGCCCAACACCACGACGGCCATCATCAGTGGCCGCTCGAAGGCCGATATCGAGGGCTGGTTCGGCGACATCCCGGAGCTCGGCCTGGCGGTCGAACACGGTGCCCTGATGCGCATGCCCGGTGCTGATGGCTGGGAGATGCTGCGCGGTGGCATGGACCTCTCGTGGAAGGACCACGTGCGGCCCTTGCTCGAGCAGTTCGCCGCGAGCGCGCCCGGATCGCTGGTGGAGGACAAGGAGTACGCGCTGGCCTGGCATTATCGCCTGGTCGATGCCGAGTTCGGCGCCTGGCTGGCCAACGAGCTGGTGACCACCCTCGAGAACCTGCTCGGCGGTACCGAGCTGGCCGTCATCCACGGCAACAAGGTCGTGGAGGTGCGCTACGCCTGGGCCAACAAGGGCGAGGCGGCGGCGCACCTGGCGGCCCGCTTCCGACGCAAGTCGTTCGTGCTCGCGGTCGGCGATGACCGGACCGATGAGGACCTCTTCACCAGCCTGCCTCGCAGTGCCTGGACGATCCGCGTGGGCACGGGCTCGACCGCCGCGCGCTTCCGGCTGTCTGGCCCGCGCGACGTGAGGCGGCTCCTGCGCGGTCTCGCCGACTCGTAGGGAGCGATCCCGTCGGGACCCGCGTGGTCGACCTCGACGGTCGGAACGCAGCGGTCGGGGAGGGGCTGGCCACCTCTCCGCCGTGGACCGCTTGCATCGACCCGTATCCTTGGGAAGCCGCTCGCGCGGTGTCTGCCCACGTGCCCGGTCAGGCCAACAGGAACGTTCCTGGCAGAGGGAGACCGAACGTGGCACAGCACATCCCCGTCCGACTTGGCGCACAACGCGTCCCGATCATGTCCGCCTCGATGCTCGAGGATCGCACGCGCCCGCTCGCGGCCGAACCGACCCCCATCTGGTTGCGGCACCGCATGCAGCGCCGGCACATGACCGAATCGACGTCGTCGCCCCGCCGCGCACGTGAGTGGTTCGAACGTCTGGCTCGCCGCGCGCCGGAGGCCTAGCCCGACCCGGACCCGCTACTCGGTGGGCTCGGGAGCCTGACTATCGTAGGCGATGATCCAGCCCCGGAAGGCCTCGATGACCTGTGGCTCTTCGACGATCACGGCCGGGGTCATGATGCGCAGCGGGGCCCAGCGCGCGACGTCGATGGCGTCGCCTGCGGTCGTGCCTTCGATGCCGATGAGCGCGAAGAGGGGCAGCTCCGCATCGGCGCTGCTGGTGTCGACGTCGATCTCGATGACGCCCGTGCCGTCACTGAAGAGATAGGCGCCCTCATCGGCGGTCTGTTCGAGGGCGGCGCCTTCGAGGTAGACCATGGCCTGGGCCTCGCCGCGTTCGATGGCCGAGATGGTGGTCGTGGCCACCTCCTCATCCTGGGCCACGACCGGGATCGCCAGCGCGAGCGCGCCCAGGGATGCCAGGACCGCGCGTTCGATCAGGTTCACCGCGACCTCCTCTCAGCTGTCGTTGAGCAGCTCCCTCGCGCGGTCACGCAACCGCGCGAGGAGCTCGGTGAGGGTGGCACGCTCGTCCACTGAGAGCGTGTCGAAGACGAGATCGTCGAGCAACTCGTCCATCAGCGGCGCGAGCCGTTGCGCCGCCCCCCGACCCTTCTCTGTGAGCACCACGTGCTGGGCACGACGGTCGGTCGGGTCCGGTGTACGCCGAACGAGGCCGTCAGCCTCCGCGCGGTCGAGCAAGCGGGAGACACGCGTGGCCGTCATCCGGCACTGCTCGCCGATCTCCACGCCGCGGATGCCGCAGCTCGAGGACTTGGTGAGGCGCACCAGCAGGTCGGCGGTGGCCGGGTCGAGGCCGGAGGGCTCGACGGCCAGCTTCTCGATCGCCGCCCCGACCGCGGCCTGGGTCTCGTGCAGCACGCCCGTGGTCACCAGCCGCTCGTCGGGGAACAGCCCTTCGTCGCTGCTGGCAGCCTCGATGTCGACGGTCTCGATCACGTCTCCTCCCCGATGTCGGTCCCTATCCCCAGATGGTGGGACTTGACCGGTGCCGCTGTCAATCGCTATTGTTGCAATCGCAATCATTACTGTATCGGTACCCGTGCGCGCGCACGAGGCAGGGGTCACGAGTACGAGTCCATCTGGACCAGGCAGAAGGCCACCAACCCCATCTTCGCTGCGTACCAGCGAAAGACCCGGCGGTCCTACATATCCGGGGTCGTGCTCGAGCGCCGGTAGGCCACATCTCACCTCAGTCTTCCTCGGACCCGGGTCGGCCTCCCCCTCCGGCCCGGGTCCCTCATTGCCGGTCCCACGGACGGCGGGCAGCTGACCCTTTTCTCGCAGGGACGCCCCGCCGCGCTGCGTCGGCCCGTCTCGCCGCCGACCGGGGCGCGACGCTATGCTCGGCGACGCCATGGTCGCCACACCGAAGCCCAAGCACGTCAGGTACCGCCGCACGTCGCCTCCTGGCGCGGGTCAGTACGAGGTGCTCTACGAGGATGTCGTCATCGGCAGAGTCGGCCGGTCCCAGATGGGCGCCGGACAGTTCGGCTCGCGCTGGATGGCCACGACGCCGCGCCGCCAGAGGTCGGGGATGCACACGACCCGCGACGCCGCCGCGATGTGGCTCGTCGAGCAGACCCGCGCTAGTCGCCCTGCCTGAGCAGACCGTCTACCTGTCGCCGATATCGCTCGAAGGCAGCTCGACCGATCGGGGTCAGAGCGTAGGTCGTCCTCGGTCGCTTGCCGGCGAATGACTTCTCGATGTGCACGTATCCGGCATCCTCGAGACGCGTCATGTGCGAGCTGATGTTGCCGGCCGTCAGCCCGGTCCTCGCTGAGAGGTAGACGAAGTCGGCTTCCTCGACGATGGCGAGGTTGGAGACGAGCAGCAGCCGCGCCGGCTCATGGATGAGCCGGTCCAGATCGAACGGCGGTGGATGTCCGTATCCGGGTGCGGTCTCGCTCACGGCTGGTCGATGACCGGGTAGCGCGCGACGAAACGCCGCAGCATGACCAGGCCCACGATGGTGGCCAAGACGCCGGCTGACAGGATCGGCCAGCCCGGCTCGGCCTGCAGCGCCACGGCTACGAGGCCACCCACTGCCAGGACGGCCGCGTACGAGAGCATCCGTCGTGCGTCGAGCAGGATCGCGAGCCCAAGCGACAGAAGCGCCAGCAGCCAGGCGAGGATCCCCGGCGCGATGCGCCGGTCGCCTGAGCCATCGGGAACGACGGTGGCGTAGACCACCACAGCCAGCAGGAAGAGCACGACCCCGGCTGCCAGCAGTAGTAGCTGGTTGCGGTGTTCCCAGCGCCGCCTGGTGGGCCGCCATTCGACGTGGCCCAGCCGGGCCTCGACGAACCGCCTGCGACCGGCGAGCATCGGTGCCACGAAGATCGCCGGCAACACACCCGCGATCCCGGAGAGGCCGTTGGGCCACGTCCACAGCACGCCCATGAACAGCAGCGAGAGGCCGAGGTAGATGTCGACGATGCCGTCGGACCAGTACGCGTGGTACGCCTCGCGCTCCATGATCCCCAGATCGGTTCGACCGTCCATTGCGTTCCCCAAAGTAGTTTGTGCAGCAAAGTATAACGCTATGGTCAACTGCTGAGCTGTAGCCGACACGTGGCATGCTCTGCGTCACAGGCATGGGTGGCGAGCGGGCCTGCGAGCGGAAGGAGTCGGAGATGGCTGAGCGACATCGCGTACTGATCATCGGCGGCGGCTATGGCGGCCTGTACGCGGCGCGAGCGCTGGCCAGGCACGACGTCGACATCACTCTCGTCGATCGCCGCAACCACCACCTCTTCAGCCCCTTGCTCTACCAGGTCGCGACCGGCGCCCTGACCCCGTCCGATATCGCACAGCCGCTCCGCCTCATCCTGCGCAAGCAGCAGAATGTGCGTGTCCTGCTGGCCGAGGCCATGGGCCTCGACCCAGAGGCCAGGACCGTGCGCATCGATGACGGTACCGACCTCGAGTACGACTCCCTCGTGGTGGCCACTGGCACCAAGCATTCCTATTTCGGCAACGACCAGTGGTCCGAGTACGCGCCTGGCATCAAGACGCTCGAGGACGCGCTGCAGATGCGCGCTCGCATCCTCGATGCCTTCGAGAACGCGGAGCTTGAGACCGACTCCGCGAGGCAGCACCACTGGATGACCTTCGTCATCGTGGGCGCCGGGCCTACCGGTGTGGAGCTGGCCGGCTCACTCTGCGAGATCGCCCGCGACGCGCTGCCGCGCGACTTCCGGGCCATCAACACCGAGGAGGCGCTGGTCTACCTCGTGGAGGGCGCCGACCGCGTGCTGCCGACCTATCCACGTTCGCTCTCCAAGGCCGCCTCGCGCCAACTCGCGCAGCTGGGCGTGACCATCCGCACGCGGACGTTGGTCACCGAGATCGACGGCGACGGTGTGACCGTGCGCGGCACCGACGGCACCGAGACCAGCCGCATCCCTGCCCGCACGGTGCTGTGGGCGGCCGGCGTCGCCGTAGGCAGGTTCGGCAGGGCCGTGGCCGAGGCCACCGATGCCCCGGTAGACCGGGTCGGACGCATCCTCGTGAACCAAGACCTGACCGTGCCCGGCTACCCCGATATCTGGGTCGTGGGCGACCTTGCCGCGGCCGAGTGGTCCCCGGGCCAGATGGTGCCGGGCGTGGCCCAGGGTGGCATCCAGGGCGGCAAATACGCGGCTCGCTCGATCGTCGCCAAACGCGACGGCGTGGTCATCCCCGACTTCGAGTTCAAGGACCTCGGGGAGCTGGCTACGATCGGCCGGCTGCGGGCCGTGGCCGACTTCCGGATGGTTCGTTTCAGCGGCTTCATCGCCTGGTTCATGTGGCTGGGGATCCACATCTTCTGGCTCATCGGCCTGCAGAACCGATTGCTGGTGATGGTCCGCTGGGCGTGGTCGTTCATCTCGCGGGGCCGTGGCAGCCGACTCATCACCGGCTTGCCCAAGCACAGCTCCGACCGGGAGGGCAAGGGCGGCCTGGGCTGATCGGCTAGCCGCCGGGCACCCGCAGCGCGACCTCTCGAGCCATCGCGATCGCACCATCGGTGGTGAGCTCGTGACCCTCCGCGAACCAGGCTCGCTCCTCCTCCGTCTCCGGCGTCCGACGTGGTTCGAGATCCGCGAACTCGACGATGGCTTCGCTCATGCCAACGCCGGTTGCCAGCCGCAGGCGCTCCTCCGCGCCCACCAGTCGCCACGAGCAGGCCAAGTCGCCCCGTGCGCGAGCGACGATGACGGCGTCGATGAGGAGCAGGGTCAGCGCGCTCATGTCTCCCGACCCCGCCCAGATGTCGAGGGACTCGCGCAGATGCCGGGAGGCGGCTTCCAGATCGCCCACGACCACGTCGCTCTGGCCAAGCAGGTGCAAGGCCCACCCGACCTGATACGTGTCATCGACCGAGCGGGCCGCGTCCAGGCTGGCAGCCAGGAGCTGCCGCGCTGCCTCCACGTCGCCACGGGCGGCAGCCTGGATGGCCATCGACCATGACGTTCGGCCGATCCCGCCCTGGTCCTCCAGCTCCCGGTAGATGGCCAGGGCCTCCTCGAAGTAGGGCGTGCTCCCAAGCAGGCCCTCGTGGCGGGCTCGCAGCCCGTCGATGACCGGCATGAAGCCGGCGTTGTAGAGGCACTCCGCCAGCAGGGCGCGGTCGTCGGTCCCGCGTGCCAGCTCGAGCGCGGCCTCGTAGTGTCGCCTGGTCGGTTCCTCCTCGAGTCGCCAGTAGGTCACCCCGCCCGCGGCGAGGTGACCGCGTGCCTGCAGCACGGCCGATTGACCTGCCACCGTCGGCATCGCAAGGACCGCGTGTACTCGATCGTCGGCCTCGTACAGGTGGCCACGCACCTGCCAGAAGCGCCAGAGTGCGACGATCAGGCGCAGGCCCAGCTCCGCCTCCCTCGTCGCCACGACCCAGTCGAGCGCAGCACGCAGGTCGTCGTGATCGGCCTCTAGGCGATCGTTCCACGTCGCGGCGTCCGGCCCGAGCAACCTCGGCGCGGCCTCTTCGGCGAGGGCCAGGTAGACCTCTGCATGCCGGCGCTCGATACGCTCCGCTTCGCCGCTCTGCGCGAGTCGCTCCCGGGCGTACTCGCTGATCGTTGACAGCATCGCGAAGCGGGGCTCGTCGTCGTCGCTCTCGACGGCTTGCACGAGGCTCTGGTCCACGAGCGATCCGATCCCCTGGAACACGTCTCGACCGATCTCGTCTGCTGGTCCGCAGATGGCCTCGATCTGGGCCAGGGCAGCGGCACCGGCGATGGTGCCGAAGCGTGCGAACAGTCGACGATCCGGCGCATCGAGGAGGTCGTGGCTCCAGGTGATGGCGCCACGCAACGTCTGCTGGCGGCCGGTCCGGTCCCGTGTCCCACCGGTGAGAGTGCCCAGCCGATCGCTGAGCCGAGCTCGCAGTGCCGCCGGCGCCAACATGCGGGCTCGCGCGGCAGCCAGCTCGATGGCCAGTGGCAGGCCATCGAGGCGGGCGACGATCCCGGCTACGTCGGCAGCAGTGCTGTCGTCCAGCGAGAACGATGGCTTTGCGGCACGAGCACGTTCGACGAATAGGCGCACCGAAGCCACCTCGCCAAGGACGGCCGTATCGGTGATGCCGTTCGGTGTCGGCAAGGGCAACGCCGGCACCGGGAACTCCTGCTCGCCGTAGACCCGCAGCGGGATGCGACTGGTGGCAAGGACGGTCAACCGTGGGCACTTCGCGACGAGTTGGCTGATGGCCGCCCCGGCATCGACCACCTGCTCGAGGTTGTCCAGCACGAGCAGGACCGCCCGGTCCTCCAGGTACTCGGTCAGGCGCTGGAGCGGTGCGTTCGCGTAGCTGCCCATCCCGAGCGTGGAGATGATCTCCGGGACCACCAGGCTCGCCTCCCTGATCGCGTCGAGGGCGACGAAGTAGGTGCCACCGTCGAAGCGGCCTGCGATCCGTTCGGCCACCGCGATGGCGAGGCGCGTCTTGCCCGTGCCGCCCGGGCCGGTGAGCGTCAGCAGGCGCGCGTCCTCTGCCAGCACTGCCACGGACTCCACCTCATCGCGCTCGATGAACGAGGTCAACATCGCTGGCAGCGATGTGCGCGCGAGGGTACGCGCACGCAAGGGCGGGAACGCCTGCGGCAGCCCCTCGACGCACAGTTGGTGCAGCCGGATCGGGGCCTCGATGTCCCGCAGCTCGTGTTCACCGAGGTCGCGTAGCTCGATGTCCGCAGGGAGCCTGCCCCGCACCAGCTCGGCGGTGGCGGGGGAGAGGAGCACTTGTCCTCCGTGCGCAGCAGCACTGATGCGGGCGGTCTCGTGCAGCGTCAGGCCGACGAAGCCGGCCTCATCACGCTGAGCCTCCCCGGTATGGATACCCATCCGCACGCGAACCCGTTCGCCATTCGGCCAGGCCTCGGCCTCAAGGGCACGTTGTGACGCGATGGCTGCATCGATCGCGGACGTCGCATCGTCGAAGACGAGTGCCTGGGCGTCACCCTCGGAGCCGAAGGCTTCGCCGCCCGCACGCTCCGCGGCTTGCACCACGATCGTGTCGTGCCTGCGCAGGACCTGCTGATACTCGCTACCGAGCGCACGCAACAGGCGGGTCGAGCCCTCGATGTCCGTGAAGACGAAGGTATACGTCCTGGTCGTCGAACCGGACACGACCTGGTTCAGCCTGGCTCGCTCTGCTGGCGCAGCATGTACGAGTAGCCGGCGAGTGCCAGCCCGGCCGCGATCAGGAGCACGCCCAGCAGGTTGAAGATGCCGTCCACGGAGTCGGCACCGGCGGCTCCAGCGAAGACGAGCAAGGCACCGACCAGCGCCAGCACGGAATTGGCTACCAACGTCGCCATCGGCAGCGGGGCATCGAGCTGCCGTCGCACGAAGCTGCTGCCGATGCCGGTGAGCCCGAAGATGACGAAGCCGATGCCGACGACCACCGCGAGGGAGGCCACGACGGTGTCCGTGACCGGCGTGAAGAGGGTGGCCACCAGGACCACCAGGCCGACCGTCACACCCGAGCCCGCGCGGAAGGACGCCAGCAGCTCGATCTCTGGGCGCAATGTGCGACGCCACAGCTGGAAGGCGGTGATGAGCGAACCGACGAGCAGGATGAGGCCCACGATCTGCAGCGTGGTGCTCGATCCGCCCAGCGGCTTGAAGATGAACATCAGGCCGACGAGCGCGGCGATGATGCCCTCGACCAGGACGATGGTCCAGGAGGTGCGCTTGTCCCACGGAGCGCCGCGGTCGATGAGGTCTTCGGCCATCGCCGACACGCGGTCGATGTCTGCGGTACGGCTGTCAGTCGGTGGTTGTGACGAGGTCATGGTGGTCTCCCTGCGACGCGCCCGGATGCCTGCATCGTAGCGCCTCGCCGACCCCCGGCGAAGGGACGAGCGGAGACCAGCTGCACCGCAGCTCGGGTGACGGGGAAGGACGGGTCGCGGCGCCGGCTGCTCACCCCAGGTGCGATCTCGACCACGCTGGGTCCCGATCAGCAGGCTTGGTTCCTGCCACCAACAGCGCTGACACCGTCGGACGCGATGTGAGCAGGAACTGCGCGTTCGCCGCCCACCACGTCACGATCGTCCACCCCGCGAGCAGGCGATGGGCCCCGGCCGCGAGCAGCCCCGACCGGCCGGGGGCGGCCAGGTGGGTGGCCGGCAACCCCGAGAGCTGTGCCTAGCCCTCGGCTGCCGGCGCGTCCTCTTCGGCGGCAGCAGCGTCGTCGGTGGCGCTCGGTTCGCTGTCACTCGATGCGGTGGCGGCCTTGGCCAGCTCGATGTCCACCGCGTCGGCGATGGTGGCGAAGTCGGGCGTAGTGACGGCGACCCCGTTCACGATCACGGTGGGGGTGGCGTTGATGCCCTGCGCGTAGGCCTCGGCGCGGTAGATGGCCTCGATCTCGGCGAAGCGCTCGCGGGCGTTCTCGAGCTCGAGGCCCTCGCGGAACGCGTCCATGTCGAGCCCGACCGCCTCACCCATGTCGAGTAGACGGTCGATGTGGAAGCTGCCGCTCTGGTTGCCGCCGAAGTTGGCGAAGAGGTAGTCATGGAAGGGCCAGAACATGTTCTGGTCGGCGGCGAGGGCACCTGCCACCGCGGCCCAGTGCGACTCATCGCCCAGGAAGGCGAGGTTGCGGAAGACGAGCCGGACGTCGCCGGTCTTCACGTACTGCTCGACGATGCTGGGCTCGACCTCGTAGGTGAAGCGCTGACAGTAGGGGCACTGGAAGTCTTCCCAGACCTCGATGACCACCGGAGCATCGGGCGAGCCCATGGAATAGCCGTCGACCTGGTCGGTGGGCGATGAGATCGGCGGTGTGGCGACCGGCGGCGGGGTCACCAGCGGCGCCCAGGTCAGCCCGTCGTCGCGTTCCTGTGCGGCCGCGATGGACCACGAGGCTGCCACGAGCAGCGTGCTCAGCAGCAGGCTATGAAGGGCGGATGCGGCGAAGCGGGCGCGAGAGGTATGGAGCATCGGTGTCCTCGGCTGGGAAGGGGTGCGCCCAGCATAGTGGAGGCCCCGGAAGTTCGGTCCCGGAGCCTCACGAGTGGCCTGTGGCGGCGGGAACCTAGCTCTCGTCCTCCTCCATCGCCTCATCATCGGTGTCCATGCCCTGGTCGTCGGACATGTCGTCCGATCCCATGCCCTGGTCCATCTCGTGGTCCATCTCCATGTCGGCGGTCATCGGCGCGCCTGCCATCACCGGTGCGGTGACCGTCTGGGGATCGGCCGTCATGAATTCGAGGTCCAGCTCGACCTCGGCGCCCTCTGCAAGCGGCGCCGCGAGGTTGATGAGCATGATGTGGTAGCTGCCGGGCTCCAGGACAGCGTCGGCGTGGGCCGGGATCGGGATCTCGTCGACCTGGTTCATCGACATCATGCCTTCGTCGTCCATCGACGAGAGGTGCAGCTCGACGAACTCGGCGGCCGGGCTGGACACGCCGACCAGCGCATCGTCGGCGTCGGTGCTGTTGTGGATGACCATGTAGGCAGCGCCGGCGAGGTCCAGCATGGGCGACTCGCGGGTCCACGGGTCCATCACGTGGAGCCCCGGCTCCATCTCCTCCATGGGCGCCATCGTGTCCAGGTCATCGGCAGACGCGTCGTCGTCCTGGGCCACGACCGAGGCGAAGGTCAGGCTGATGACGGCTGCGACCGAGGCGCCGGTGATGAGCAGCATGCGGGTCGAATGGTTCATGGATCCCCCTCCTGTTGGTGGCTCAGCTCGCGTCGAGGGCCCGCAGATCCTCCACGATCTCGGCCGCGGGCGTCCCGAACGGATAGGCCAGCCGGCAGCTGGCCGTTGGCGTCGATGAGATAGAGCTCAGCGGTGTGCGACATCGTGTAGCCGGACGTCGAGCTCGTCTCCACGCGAGCGTACTTGACGCCGTAGTTGTCAGCCGCGCGGCGGACGGCTCCGGGGCTGCCGGTCACGGCGTACAGGTTGTCAGGCAGGTACTTGGTCCACTCGTCGAGGAACTCGGGCGTGTCGCGCTCGGGGTCGACCGAGACGAACAGCGCCTGCGTGTCAGGCTCCTCCTCGAAGACCCCGAAGAGTTCACCCAGGGTCGCAGGGCAGACGTCCGGGCAGTGGGTGTAGCCGAAGTACACGAGCACCGGCTCTCCCCGCAGGCTGGCCAGGTCGAAGGGCGAGCGGTCCGGAAGGACGAGGCCGGCCAGCTCCGGTGCCGGCCGCGGGTCGCCGATCTGGCCGGCTGTCGAGGTGCTCGCTGCGGCCGCGGTGGCCGCCGGACGCAGACGGCAAAGCCGGTGTAGCGGAGACCAGGGGGGCCAGGCTCACCGGTGCGATCGACTCCGCCGGGGCGGTCGTGGCCGGTGCTGCCGCTTCAGCTCCGCCACAGGCCATGGCCAGCAGGCCGAGCATCGCCAACGCTGCGGGTACCTCTGCTCGATGCTTCCTCATCACGTTCTTCGAGCCTACCACCGGCCGCTGACGGTGGTCTTGCGCCGCCTCCGGTCGGTGTGTACTATTGATACGAAGTATCAATAAGAGTCCCGACGTCCCCAGGAGCAACCCTCGATGCCCAGCGCCAACGTTCCGATCCACGCCGTCCGCGGCTGGTTCCTGACCACGCTCGGCACGGTCGCGCTGGCGACGTCCCTGGCGCTGTCCGGTGTGGCCCTGACGTCGGCGAGCGAGGACGGCGGCAGCGTCGTGGTCACCACCGAGGTGCTCGGTTCGGTCGTGAGCCAGCTCGTGGGTGACGCCGGCGAGGTCAGCGTGATCATGCCCAGCGGCGCCAACCCGCATAGCTACGAACCCTCCGCTCGCGATGCCGAACGGATGCTTGGCGCGGATGTGCTCGTGTCCAACGGCCTGGACCTGGAGGAGGCCCTGCTGGCCGTGCTCGAGACCGCCGCGTCCGAGGGAGCCACCTGGTTCCAGGCGGCCGAGCACATCGTCGTGCGTGAGTTCGACAGCAGCGCCGAGGACCAGCCAGCGGACGAGCCACCAAGACGCGCACGATCGACCTCGCCGGAGATCGCCGCACTTCTGGACCGACCCGCTGGCGATGCGTGACGTCGTCTTCGCGCTCGAGCCCGTGCTGGCAGATGCCGGCATGGACGTGAGTGCCAGGGCCGCCACGCTGGCCGCCGAGCTCGAGGCGCTCGACGCAGAGGTGGCCACCATCCTCTCGGTCGTGCCCGCCGAGGACCGCAAGCTGGTCACCGGCCACCGCTCGCTGGGCTACTTCGCCGAACGCTACGACTTCGAGCTCATCGGCACCGTCATCCCCAGCCTCTCGACCAGCGGCGAGCCCACCGCCCGCGAGATGGCGCAGCTCATCGATGACATCAAGGCCAGTGGCGTTGCGGCCGTCTTCACCGAGGTCGGTACCCCACAGTCGGTGGCGCAGGCAGTGGCATCCGACAGTGGTGCCGCGCTGGTCTCGCTCTCGACCTCGCAGCTGCCCGAAGGTGGCACCTACCAGGACCTCATCCGCGACCTCGCCACCAGCGTGGCTGACGCCTTGGCGCCGCAGGTGCGCTGATATGCTCGGCTGATCGCCGCAAGCGGCCCATGGCGGCCCGTCGATCCTCCTGGAGACCCCTTGGACTACCTCCTCGCTCCGTTCCTGGACAACGCCTTCATGACCCGAGCCCTGGTGGCCGGCGTGCTGGTGTCGATCGCCTGCGCGGTGGTCGGGACGTTCGTGGTGCTGCGCGGCCTGGCCTTCATCGGAGATGCTCTCGCGCACGGCGTCCTGCCTGGTATCGCCGGTGCGCTCCTCCTGGGCCTGCCGGGCATGCTCGGGGCGGCCGTGGGGGCCGTGGTCATGATCGGCGGCGTCTCGCTCGTGCAGCGCCGGTCACGGCTTTCGAGTGATACCGCCATCGGCCTGCTCTTCGTGGCCATGCTCGCGCTGGGTGTGGTCATGATCAGCGCCAGCGATGCCTTCCAGGGTGACCTCGTGGCCATCCTCTTCGGCCAGATCCTGGGCACCAGCCCTGAGCAGATCGCGATCATGGCGGTCGCGACCGTGATGGTCGTCGTCGTCTCCGTGCTCGCGGCCCGGCCGTTCCTGCTGCTCAGCTTCGATCCGGAGCAGGCCGACGTGGCCGGCTTCTCCTCGCGGCGCTATCACCTGCTCATGCTGCTGCTGGTGGCGCTGACGGTGGTGGTGGCCTTCCAGACGGTGGGTACCCTGCTCGTCTTCGGGATGTTGCTCGCGCCCGCTGCCACGGGCGCGCTGCTGGCCACGCGCATCGGATCGATGATGGTCATCGCTGCGGTCATCGGCTCCGCCAGCACCTATCTCGGTCTGCTCATCTCGTACTGGTTCGATTACGCCGCGGGCGCCATGATCGTGCTCGTGGCGGTGACCGCCTTCTTCATCGTGTTCGCCATCACCAACCTGCGCGATGCGACCGGCCACCGCAGCACCACCGACCCGGCCGGAGAGACGCTCACGTGACGGCTCGACTCGCCGGCCGCGTTGCCCCGGCTGCCGTCAGCGAGGCGGTCGATACGAGCGACCTGGCCATCAGCGCACGCGGGCTTGACGTGGGTTACGGCGGCGACGTCGTGGTGCGCGGCATCGACGTCGCCCTGCGACCCGGGGGTTCGCTCGCGTTGGTCGGCACCAACGGCTCCGGCAAGTCCACGCTGATCAAGACGCTGGTCGGCCTGCTGCCGCCGGCCGGAGGCACGCTGCAGGTCCTGGGTAGGCCGCCCGGCAAGGCGCCTCGCCGCATCGCCTATCACTCCCAGTTCCATGCCACCGGCTACATCCTGCCGATCCGCGTCATCGACGTGGTGCGCATGGCCAGATACCCGTCGCTCGGGTTGTTCGGCCGCACGGGCGGACGCGACAACGAGCTGGTGGAGGCGGGCATGGCACGCATGGGCATCAGCCACCTCGCACGGGCGCCGATGCGCAGCCTTTCCGGCGGCCAGCTCCAGCGTGTGTACCTGGCCCAGGTGCTCGCGCGCGAGGCTGACCTCATCGTGGTCGACGAGCCCACAGCGGGCATCGATGCCGGCGGCCGGGAGCTCTACCTGGACGCCTTCGCGGCCGAGCTGCGGCGGGGCGCGGCCATGGTCACCGCCACCCACGATATCGCGGAGGCCGTCGAGTACGACCAGGTCCTGCTGCTGGCCCGACGGGTGGTGGCGCTGGGAGCCGGTCGCGACGTGCTCACGCCCGATCAGCTGATGGAGACCTTCGGTATCGTCATCTCCGACCCGCACGAGGAGCACGCCGGTCGCTTCACCGTGGCGGAGGTCGCGCACGGTAGCCCACAGACGATCGATACTCGCCGCCAGGACGACGAGGCCGATGGTGCGGACGGCTGAACAAGCCGATCCGGTAGGTAGTCTAGGCTAGCCGCATGACGTGATGAGCACGACGAACGTGCTCCGGAGGGGACATCAACGGAGGTGGCGCATGGCCAAGACGGTGAGCGAGCTGGCCCGCGAGATCATCCGCCGCCTCGACCAGGGTGAGCCGCTCGAATCGGCTATCTCACTGGTCCTGACCGGCGAGGGGGTGGACGAGGACGTACTCGTCGAGCTGCAGGTGGCCGGGCTTCGCGATGCGGTCACCCACGAGGCCTTCCACGAGCTTCTCGACTGGCACGCGAACTTCGGCGGCCTCGCCGAGTTCCTGGAGATCGACGAGGCCATCCATCGCACCGCTGAGCGCATCGGCCATGACTTCGACCAGGACTCGCCCGAGCACACCTCCGACATGGGTCCCCACCTACTCCATTAGCGAGGTGGGGGTGATCGCCGATGCCGGCCGTCGCCCCTGCCAGACCCACCGACCACCAGATGGCAGGACCGTGAGCTTCGACCTGACACATCGGCCGCTGCCATGAGCCGCAGCTGGTTCCCCGTCGCCTCCATGCGCCATGGCGCACGGGCCATCCTGCCGCTCTCGATCGGCGCCTTCCCCTTCGGCCTCGCCTACGGCGTGACCGTGGTCCAGTCCTCGATGAACGACTTCGTGGGCTGGCTGGCCTCGTTCATCGTGCTCGCGGGCGCGGCCCAGCTGGCCGTCAGCGACCTCATCGACCAGGGTGCGCCGTGGTTCATCGTGGTCGGCACGGCGCTCGTCATCAACGCCCGCTTCATGATGTATTCGGGCGCCCTGGCGCCATCCTTCTCGGAGTTCCCCAGGCGTTGGCGGATCCCGCTCGCGCACTTCATGACCGACCAGGCCACGGTCACCTCGCTGCTCTACAACCAGGCCGAGCGGCAGCCACCGAAGCGCTTCGCCTACTACCTCGGAGCCGGGGCCAGCTTCGCTATCTCGTGGTGGATCGGCACGACCATCGGCGTGGTCATCGGCGCCACCATCCCGGCGCAGCTCCAGGTCGGCTTCGCGGCGCCCCTGATGTTCATCGCCCTGGCCGTGCCCTCGGTCCGAGACCGAGCGGCGCTCATCGCCGCGGCGGTGGGCTTCTCGGTGACGCTGATCGCCAAGGACGCCCCCATGAACAGCGGCCTGCTCATCGGGGCCGCCGCCGGTATCGCCTTCGGCATGTTGGCCAAGACCCGCGCCCCGGCCACCTCGGTCGTGGCCGTCCCGGACGGCGAGTCAGACGTGCGCGATGACGGCTGATCTCGCGCATCGTGCTGGCCGTGGCCGTGGGCACGCTCGCGATGCGCGCCTCGATGGTCACGCTCCTCGCCGATGTCACCATCTCGCCACGCGTGGAGCAGGCACTCAGCCTGGTGGCTCCGGCGGTGTTGGCCGGCCTCGTGGCCCAGACGCTCTTCCTCGACGCTGGGCAGTTCCGGCCCATCGGTACCTGGTACCTCGCCGGAGCCATCGCAGCGGTGGTGGCGTGGCGCACCAGGTCGTTCGGATGGACGTTGCTCGCGGGCATGGCAAGCGTCTGGTTGCTGCAGGTTCTGACCTAGCAGAAGTGCTTAGCTCGTCAGTACCTGTGACGCTGCACGAATGACTAGTCCACAAGTTCCAGAGCGACCGCTACCATTCGTTCTCCCTGGGATGAGTCCGTGCGCCTGCCACTGCCCATGGCGGCGGTCGTCCCCGAAGCAGTCACGATGGAACGGAGAGCGGTGCCCCTGGCCGATCCCATGGCGTGGACCAAGACGTCGGTGCGTCTGGTCGTGCTGCTGTGCGCCCTGGCGCTGGCGTCGGCATCCATCGCGGTGACGGCTGAGCCAGCCTTCGCCCAGGACGTCACCGCCCGGATCGCCAGCATCCGCGCTGCCCAGGCCAGCGCAGAGCGCTCGATGCGCGCGCTCGACGCCCAGGTCGAACGTCTTTCGGCCCAGCGCAAGTCACTCAACCAGGCGGCCAAGAGCGCCGAGCGGGAACGCAACAAGATGAAGGCTGCCGTCACCTCGGCCAAGGCCGTGCTCATCGAACGTACCTCCCGCCTGGCGCGTCTCGAGGCCCAGTACGCCAGCCCGAATGACGCCCCCTACCCCGACATCTACCGGGAGCGACTCCGGACGGTGCGCGGCGAGGTCCGCGTCGCTGAGGCCCGCCGGGCGAACCTCATCAAGCAGATGCAGGCCCAGACTCGAGTGCTCCGCTCCAAGCGAGTCCCAGGTCAAGAACCTCGACCGCCAGCGCCAGGCGATCATCTCCCGGCGAAGTGGGGCCGAGGGCTCGGTCTCCGTGCTCATCAAGCAGATGACGGAGCTGGCGCGTATCAAGGCTGAAGAGCAAGCCACGGTCGGCCTGAGCGGCAACTCGGAGGCCTTCTCGTGGCCCACCACCGGGCGGATCGTGCAGGGCTACGGCTGCACCGGCTTCCATCTCAATCCGCGCAAGGGATCGTGCAAGCACTTCCACGACGGCATCGACGTGGTCAGCGCCTACGGCACGCCGATCCGCGCGGTCGCGGTCGGCGTGGTGGCCTACAGCGGCTGGAACCCGTACGACAAGGAGGGACGCGCGTACGTCGTCGACGTCGTCCATCCCGACGGTTTCGTCTCGCGCTACGGTCACCTCATCGCCACCAACCACGTGCGGGCCGGCGACCTCGTCCACACCGGCATGGTGATCGGCAAGATGGGCAGCACCGGCAAGTCCACGGGCACCCATCTGCACTTCGAGCTGCTGCGGAACGGTAGCGATGTCAATCCCGAGAGCTACCTGCCTGCCGGCGTGATCCGGGTCGACAAGACCACGACCAAGGACGGCCAGGCCGAGAAGGAGCGCGCGCTCGAGGAGGCCAAGGCGACACCGACGCCCAAGCCCACGCCCAAGCCCAAGCCGAGCAAGACGCTCAAGTACCCCACGGCCACGTGGGAGGACTACGAAGCCTTCGAGCTCTGCCCCGACGCGGAACCCGGGGAGGAGTGCGATCCCACGATGCTCCTGGCGCGGCTCGGCCGGGCCAGCAACGGCGCCCCGAGTCTCCCGCGACCCTATCGCGCGACCTCGCCGGCCTCCTGGTGATCGGGACCAGTACGTCGCCCTGACCCCCGGCGCGCCACGAATGACCCAGCAGGGGTACATTGACCACATCGCGAGCTGGTTCGCCGTGCTTGGACCGGTCGCCCCGAGGAGGACATCTTGCAGATCTCGAACACCACGCGCAGCGTTCGCGGCCGGCCCCTGGTCATCGCGCTCGTCGCCGCGTCGGCGCTGGTGCTGCCGCTTCCGGCCACCGCCCAGGATGCCGAGCAGAGTCCCACTGCCGAGGAGACGATGGCCGCCTCGGAGGTCGCCCAGGTAGAGGAAGAGGGCATCGCCTTCCCGGTGATGCTCGGCGGTCAGCTGCTGTCGGCCCAGACCTACAGCGGCGCCGAGTGGCTCGATCAGTTCTCAGCCGACGACCCCGACTTCGTCGAGGCTACGGGGGAACTGCTCGACACCGTCGGGGCCAGCCTCGACGACGTGACCGTCAAGTCCGCGCTCTACGAACCGGTCGAGGGTGAAGCCGCTGTCGTGCTGGCGCTGCGCATCGCCGGCACCGATGCCCGTGAGTGGGTCGGGGACGCGGTGGACGTGCTCGTGGCCGACGTCGTGGAGCCCGGACTGGTCATGCGCCCGCTGGGCACGAAGTGGACGCTGCGCGTGACCGACGCCACGATGCCCGGTGTCTATCCCCGCACGGTCTACCTCAAGGACGACACGGCCTGGTTCATCCAGGGCGACAACGACTACGTCTGGGACGCCCTCGGCCAGCTGCCCGACGCCGATCCGGTGGGGCTGAGCTCCGCCGACTCGCTGTACACCGATGTGCCTCTCGCGCTCGGAGGTCAGCGTCGCATCGGTCTCTACGAGTCGACCGAGCCGCTCTTCCTGCCGACGCTCGGCGAGCGCCTTGGCGACGACATCGAGGCGTGGCTGCTGGACCTCTACCTCGAGGCCGGCATCGCACCGGCGCAGATGCTGGGCGTCATCGCCTGGTGGGGGCTCGAGGCTGCCCAGGATGGCATCCAGATCGAGGGCTACCGACTGCCCGAGGGTGGCGAGGAGCTGACCCAGCGACTGCTCGATGAGGTCTTCCTCGTCCGCCCCCCGGAGGCCTCGGGCGATCCCGGGTTCGGCCTCGACCCCATGGCCTCGCTGCTGGAGGGCGTCACCTTCAGCGACGAGGAGATCGGCGGAAAGGCCGTCACCGTGCTCGACTACGGTGGGTCGCTCCAGTACATCTTCGGCGGCGCCGACACGATCTGGGTCGTCAGCGACCCGCTCGGTGAGCGTGACCTGGTCGAAGAGGCGATCGCGGCGCTGCCCTAGCCGAGCGGCTCCAGGCGGGCGGTGAAGTGGCGTAGCCACGCCGCCTGCTCGACGATGCGGTAGCCGCGCATCTCGGACGCGCGCGAGGCCACGTCGATGACGACCTCACCGACGTAGTCGATGTGGCTCTGGGTGTACAAGCGTCGCGGGATGGCCAGGCGCACCAGCTCCATGGCCGCGGGTTCATCGGGCTGGCCGTCGCGGACTCGTCCGAACATGACCGTGCCGATCTCGACGCCACGCACGCCACCGGCGCGATAGAGCTCGATAGCCAGGGCCTGTGCCGGGTACTCGTGCGCCGGGATGTGGGGCAGCAGCGCGGCCGCGTCGAGATACACCGCGTGGCCGCCAGCGGGCCGCACGGTGGGGATACCGGCTCGGTGGACGGTGTCGGCAAGGTACTCGGTCGAGCGGATGCGGTAGTGCAGGTACTGCTCGTCGAGCACCTCCTCGAGGCCCGTGGCGATGGCTTCGAGGTCGTAGCCGGCCAGGCCGCCGTAGGTCGGGAAGCCCTCGGTGAGGATGAGCAGGTTGCGTGCCTGCAGCGCCCAACCACGCTCGTTGAGCGCGAGGAAGCCGCCGATGTTGGCGAGGCCGTCCTTCTTGGCGCTCATGGTGCAGCCGTCGGCGATCGAGAACATCTCCTGCGCGATGGCCTTGGGCGACTTGTCCGCATAGCCTTCCTCGCGCATCTTGATGAACCAGGCGTTCTCGGCGAAGCGGCAGGCATCGAGGAACATGGGGATGCCGTACTCGTCGCAGACCGCTCGTACCGCCCGCAGGTTGGCCATCGACACCGGCTGGCCGCCGCCCGAGTTGTTGGTGACGGTGACCATCACCAGCGGCACGTGCTCGACCCCGTGCCGCTCGATGGTCGCGCGCAGGGCCTCGATGTCGACGTCGCCCTTGAAGGGTGCCTCGAGCGATGGGTCCCGGCCCTCGGCACAGACGCAGTCGACCGCGGTCGCGCCCCGGTACTCGACGTTCGCGCGGGTCGTGTCGAAGTGGGTGTTGTTGGGTACCGCGTCGCCTTCGTTCACGGCCACGGTGAAGAGGATCTTCTCGGCCGCTCGACCCTGGTGCGTGGGGATGATCTCGGCGTAGCCGGTGAGGTCCTTGACGACCTCCTCGAAGCGGTAGAAGGACCGTGAGCCCGCATACGACTCGTCGCCGAGCATCATCCCGGCCCACTGCTTCGAGGACATGGCTCCGGTGCCCGAGTCGGTCAGGAGGTCGATGATGACCTCGTCCGCATGGAGGCCGAAGAGGTTGTAGCCGGCCCGGACGAGCGCGGCCTCCCGGGCCTCGCGATCGGGCAGGTCGATGGCCTGTACGGTGTGGACACGAAACGGCTCGATGATCGTCTGGTAGGCCATGCTTCCCCTCGGTCGTGCGGTGAACCTCCAGTCTCGCACCGAGTCGAGGGGCCAGGGCGACGCCCGCGCGCTCAGAGCTCCTTGACCGAGGCATACCAGACCCGGTCGGCGACATCGACGAGCGCCTCGGCGATGCGCGACATGCGGCGGTACAGCTCGCGTCGACCGATGAGCTCGCGTACCTCTGCGGGGCGCAGCGTCTCGCGTTCCTCCAGCGGGAGCAGGTCGCTCATGGCGTGGCGGTAGACCTTCTCGAGCTTGCGTGCCGATTTCGTGGCCGCGTCCGCGGCCTCGGTCGCAGTCCGGCCGCCGTCGCCCCCATGGTTGACGTCGATCGCCCCGAAGGCGCGCGAGAGGTGCAGGATGCCCTCGTGGATGCAGTCGGCCATCACGGCCATGGCCGCGTCGGGCGGCATGGCCATGACCTCGCTCTCGCGGACGGTGTCCTTCGACCAGTTGAGGACCTTGTCGAGGTGGCCCGAGAGCACGAAGATGTCTTCGGGGCTGATCGGCGTGATGAACGCGTCGCGTACGGTGTCGCGCACCTGGGTCTTGGCCTCGTCGGCGTCGTGCTCACAGGCCCGCACTCGTTCAGCAGCTCCGGCATCGCCACCGGCCCAGGCCGCGAATGCGGCCATGCCCTGCACCGTGATGGCCATCTGGTCGCGAAGGGCGGCGAGCGGGTCGGTGTCCTTGGGCAGGAGCCAGTGTCTGGGGCTAGGCATGTCGGTGGTCTCCGATCACGAGGCGCCCGCGAGGAAGCGCCAGAAGGGCAGGGCCAGGACCGCCACGATGGCTGCGCCGGGCATGGTCGTCAACCAGGCCACGCCGATCTCACGAACGATGCCCCAGCTCACGTGGCGCCAGCGGCGACGCCCGGCACCGATGCCCACCACCGAGGATGAGACCACCTGGGAGGTGGACACCGGCAGGCCGGCGATCGAAGAGGCGAAGATGACGCCCGCAGAGCTCGTCTGGGACACGAGCCCATCCACGCTGTGCAGCGGGTAGATGCGCTGGCCGATGGTCTTGACGATGCGCCAGCCGCCGAGCGCGGTTCCGAGGGTCACGGCCAGCGAGGAGGCGAAGACCACGCCCAGGCCCGGGTCGGTGACCGAGCTCATGTAGCCGGTCGCCACGAGCATGCCAGCGATGACCCCGACCACCTTCTGCGAGTCGTTCGCGCCATGGCTGAAGGCGAGCCAGGCCGAGGTCGCCCACTGCGCCGCGCGCACCGGCCCGCTGGCCCGGTTCGTGGCCCGCGAGGCGATACGTAGCGCGACCCGCTCGAGCAGCCAGGAGGTGCCGAAGCCGAGGGCCGTGGCCACGATGATGCCGATGAGGATGCCGAAGACGCCCGCGAGGTGACCATCCTCGATGGGACCCCAGCCGACCGCGTCGAGCCCCTCGGCCACGACCGCGGCGCCGACGAGCCCGCCCACGAGGGCATGGCTCGATGAGCTCGGGATGCCCCGGTACCAGGTGAAGAGGTTCCACAGCACGGCCCCGGTGAGCCCGGCACCCACGATCGGCACCACGAGCTCCGGGGGCACCTCGACGATCTTGGCCACGGTGTTCGCGACCGCCGCACCGAGCAGCAACGGACCGAGGAGGTTCGCCAGCGAGGCCATGAGGATGGCCGGCAGCGGCCGTGCCGCGCGCGTGGCCACGAGCGTGGCGATGGCGTTGGCGGCGTCGTGGAAGCCGTTGGTGAAGGCGAAGGCGAGGGCCATCGCGACCGCCGCGGCGAGAACGAGGTCCAGGGGTCACTCCCGGGACGGATTGGAATACAGCGAATATCGGGTACCAGGGCCTCGCCTGTCGAGCCCCTGCCTCAGGGCTCGTGGATGACCACCGCCAGTGCCCCTTCGGGCACATCGGACAGGACATCGTCGGCGGCGCTGGAGACGCTCGCGGAGTCGCCCCTGCTCCCCGCCTCGGTTCGCGACCTCTCCCTCACCGGCACCAGCAGCACCGCGCCCAGGACGACGAGCGCCACCGCGAGCCACATCGCGGCGACCGGGCCGGCGGCATCACCGTGCGCCGCCGCTACGCGGTCGAGCACCAGGCCCCCGAGGGCCAGAGCGAGGATGCCGGCCGACGCGGTGGCCACGTTGCTGATGCCCATGTAGCGACCGGACGAGGCCTTGGGGATGATGTCGGTGATGAGAGCCCAGTCGACGGCAAGGAAGGCACCGGTCGAGAGCCCGTAGATGACGGCGCCGACCAGCGCCACGTAGTAGCGAGCATCGGCAAGCATCGCTGCGACCGCCGCGCCGTCACCCTCGTTGGGTGTCAGGATCTCCACGGGTACATCCGCCACCGACGGTGCCAGGGCCACGAGTCCGAGCCCGATGACGCCCAGCACGCACGATCCCCAGATGACCTTCTTGCGCCCGATCCGGTCCGAGAGCCGGGCTGCCGGGACCACCGACACGACCGTGCCTATCGCGATCAGCCCGACCACCGGGATGAGCGCGAGTCCGGCAAGGTCCTGGTCATAGCGCAACGACTGGGCGATGTAGAAGATGCCCAGGCCCGTCAGGATGCCGCCGGCCATCAGGATGGCCAGGCGTGAGCCCAGCAGCCATAGCAGGCTGCGCTCGCGGAGGATGTCCGTGGCCCAGGCGCTTCGGGCGATCGCGAACCAGGAGCGTCCCTCCCGCCGTCGGGGCGCCCGTCCGTCCCGCACGCGGATGACCACCGACAGCATGGTGATGAGCTCCACGAGCCCGAGCGCGACAAGCCCGAGCGCGAACTGATCGGTCGCGACCGCGATCGAGGCGATGACGAAACCGGTGACGTTGCCGAACACCTGCATCATCCCGACAAGGGCACTGGCGGTGCCGACCTGCTGCTCCGGCACCAGGTCAGGGACGTAGCCCTGGAACGGACCCTGCGCCGCGTTCGAGCTGAACTGCAGCAAGGTGATGAAGGCGGCGATGGTGATGAGCTCGTTCGAGAGCGCGATACCGACGAGGAAGATGACGTCGAAGACGGTGCCGACGAGGATGTACGGCTTGCGTCGCCCCCAGCGCGAGACCGTGTAGTCGCTGATCGCGCCGACCGTCGGCTGCACGACGATGGCGATGACCGAGCCCAGGATCGTCAGACGCACCAGCGCTTCGCCGACCGCGCCCTCGTCGGCCAGGAGCCCATCGAAGAGCAGCCGCCCGCCGAGGATGATGGTGAGGCCACCCCAGATGGCCGACAGGCCCAGCCAGTAGAACGAGATGCGCACCAGTTGCGACGCAGGCAGGTGCTCGGTCGGCCGTCCGGTGATGGCGTCGATGCCGGTCATGTCGTCACTCCTGTGCTCGCCTTCCTGGTGCTACCGCGCGGGAGCCAAGGGGGAGCGAGCGCCTCCGGCCGCAGCCGTCAGTGGTCGCGGCGTGCTGCTCCATCGTGCTCAAGGCTCCGTCCGGCGTGGTTCACGCCACGAAGTCTTGGGGTCAGGAGCGCCGATGCCATCGGGCCGCTCCTTAGGCAGGGCCTCATTCGTGTCGTGGCGCCTCTGCCTCGTCCGTGACGGCCACGAGCCCGAGGTCGTGGGCCACCGTCGCCGCAGCCACACGCGACTCCACGCCGAGCTTCCCGTAGATGTTGGAGACGTGGACGCTGGCGGTCTTGGGGCTGATGAAGAGACGGTCGGCGATCTCGCGGTTGCCCAGTCCGGCGGCCAGCAGGCCGAGCACCTCGAGCTCACGCTCGGTGAGCCCGAACGGGCGCTCCGAAACGCGAGCGCTGACGTCACGGCGCAGCCCGGCTCGGCTGGCCAGCTCGCGGATGGCATCGCCAAGCCGTGACGCCCCCAGGATCTCGGTCAGTGCCAGGGCCTGCTCGATCTCGCTGCCAGCTTCCTCGGTGCGTCGTCGGTCGCCCAGCAATGCCGAGGCGAGCCGCCATCGTGCATACGCTTCGACGTACGGCCGGCCCTCCGCGGCCTCCGCGGCCTTCCGCCACCGAGCCACCGCGCGCCGGCCAGGACCATGCTCAGCACGCGCCAGCTCGGCTTGTGCGAGAGCCAGCTCGGGCGCCCATGACGCGGTCAGGCCGGGTCGCCTTCGAATGCGCTCGAGGGCGGACCGCACTCGCTCGACCGCCAGCGTCGACGCGACCGCTTCCACGCCCTCGGCCCGCTCGATGAGCGCCAGGTCGGCGCCCGCGCGAGCGGCCAAGGTCAACAGTTGCGGCAGGCTGGCATCGAGTCCCACCGCCTGGGTGAGGCTGGCTCCGCGCGTGGCCTCGCTGCCCTCCTCGTAGGCGCCGGCGACGACGGCCACGACCTCGAGCGGTCGCCCCGCCCACGCGAGCCGCTCGGCACGTGCCACCGCCAGCCAGCGGATGGCGTCTACCGCGGTCGTCGCCTCAGCCTCGTCCCCGGCCAGCCGCAGGGCCTCATCCGCCTCGTCGTCGTCCGCGCGTGCCGCGTGGATCAGGGCACTGATCGCGAGCAGGCCGACACGACCGGAGACCGAGGCGCCCTCGCGCAGCGTCTCATCGATGATCTCCAGTGCGCTGTCCCAGTGGCCCGAGCGATACATGCCCCTGGCGCTCGCGGCGCGCAGGGTGGCCCCGTAGGTCCGGGCGACGCCCTGTCCGACCGCGCGGGCATAGCCGGCCTCCGCGACGCGAACCACGTCATCGGGGCGGTCGGCCACCTCGTAGGCCGCTGCCAGCTGGGTGGACGCCAGCAGCACATCGACGGGATAGCGACGATCGTCGAGCCGATCGCCCGGCAGGCTGGCGTCCGCTTCCTCGATGCGCCGCGCGGCCTCCAGGGCTTCGGCGGTGCGCACGATGCCGGCATCGGCGTCCCCCTCGAGCAAGAGACAGCCGCCGATGACGGCGTTGGCCAGCACCTCCTCTTCGACGGCGTTGGCCGCACGTGCCAGGCCGAGCGCTTCCTCGGCATTGCCTCTGGCGTCGCTGATCTCGTCGTTGACGAGTTGGAGCCCGGCCAGGTGCGCTGTCGCGTTGGCACGCCAGCGAAGGCTGGTCCCAGGCGACAAGCGTGCTACCGCTTCGTGCGCCTCCGTAAGCGCCTCCGCCAGTCGCCCGGTTTCCCACAGGTACCAGCGCAGACTCGAGCGCACGAGCTCCGTGAGATCGTCGTCATCAGGGGAGTCTTGGAGGAACCGCCGCGCCAGTTCGATGGCTCGGTCGTGCTGCCCCGCTCGGGCCGCCGCGGTCGAAGCGCGCTGCATGATGTGTGGGCGGGTCGTTCCGGTCAGCTCTTCACTCTCGGACGTCTGCGGCCACAGCTCGAGCACACGCTCGAAGTGGCGCAGGGCGGTGGCGTAGGCGTAGCGAGCCTCGGTGCTGAACCCCGCCGTCGCATGCCAGCGCATCGATCGTCGCGTATCGCCAGCCGCGTCCCAGTGATAGGCGATCGTCGATGGGTCGGCACCTGGGCGTGACTCCAGCGCCTGTGCATAGGCCGTGTGGATGATCCGAGCCTCGGGCGCGGACAAGTGCTCGGCCACGACCGCGCGCACCAGTTCGTGGCGAAAACGGAAGCTCGCGTCGCGCTCGCCGGCCCGGACCAGCACCTGCTCCTGGAGGCCCACGTCCATGGCTCGGTCGACGGCCTCTCGCTCCAGCCCGGACGCCGCGGTCAGCATCTCGATGTCGATGCTCCGGCCAAGTACCGCGGCCACACGCAGGACCTTCAGCGCCTCTGCCGGCAGGCGCCCGGTGCGCGCGCCGAGGAGATCGCGCAGGCGGGGTGATCCCTGGTTATTCCCGTCGACCGCGGCGGCCACGAGCTCTTCGGTGAAGAGCGGATTGCCGTCGCCCTGCTCCCAGATGCGCTCGGCCAGCGATCCGTCCACGCTGTCTTCGAGGATGGCCGCGATCTGCCGCCGGGTCGCTTCACGGTCCAGCCGCTCGAGCTCGATGCGCAGGACGCCCAGCCCGCGTTCGAGCTCGACGAGGAACGGCAGCACCTGGCTCCCGGCCGCCAGTGCTTCGGTGCGCACGGTGACCACGAGCACGAGGTCAGCCTTGCGGATGCTCTGACTCAGGAACGCGAGCAGCTGCAGGCTGGCCGGATCGATCCACTGCACGTCTTCGAAGATGAACACGGTGGGTCGGTCCGCGGCGACCCGCTCAGCGAGGCGCAGCAGGGACTCGAAGAGCCGAAGCCGCTGCATCTCGCTCCCGCCGCGGGCATCGGTCGGTGATACGCCCACGATATCGCCGATCTCGGGCGCGAACTGCGCCACCTCCCAGCCGGCCGGTCCAAGCAGGGTCTTGATCTCGCCCGGTCGGAGCTGGCCCACGAGATCACGGATGATCTCTGCGAACGGCAGATACGGCAGCTCGGCCCCATACATCAGGCACTGGCCACGGAGGACCCTCACACGCTCGCCCAGTCCAGCCATGGCCTCATCGACGAGGCGAGTCTTGCCGATGCCGCCTTCGCCACCGATGACGATGACCTGCGGCCGCCCGCGCCCGATGTCATCGATGACCGAGCGGATGGAGCCCAGCTCCTCCCGGCGGCCGACGAGTGTCGCGCTCGATACACGCTTCGAGGCTGCCATCGGTCCATGGTGACCACGTGGGCAGTCGCTGACAAGACGGGTGCGAATAGAGGATGAGGCGAGGTCTAAGGCGCGGCCCGATGGCACCACGCCTGCTGACCTCTACGGTCCAGCCATGGATGCCGAGACCTATCCCGATCCTTCAGCCTTCCAGTCTCTGATCGAGCTGCTCGACGACGCCGCCGAGCGGTACCCGCATGACCGCGCCGCTCTCAGCCTCCGAACCGATCGCGGCCTCGACATCGCGTGGTCGGCTGCCGAGCTCCGGCGCCGAGCGCGACTGGCCGCCTGGCGCCTGCGTGCGATGAGGGTGGCCACGACGGTCGCGGCCAGGACGCCCAGACCGAGGTAGCCGAGGTTGCGCGTATCCATGGCTCCAACGCTACGCGCGCGGCCGTCTTCAGGACACCCGTCGATGGTCATCCCGTGGGTTCCGGAAGGGTAAGCCGGTCTGCTTCGCGGTCACGCCGGTTCGAGCAGGGTCCCCGAGTCGCTCGACCATAGGGTCCGATAGCCATGCTCCGCGATGAGGGCAGGACCGAGGGTGGGGTCGCTGTCATCGTCGATGAAGACGACCGCGGTTTCCCCGGCCAGGTGCCGATCGATCCAGCCAGCCACGCAGCCGGCGCGGTCTTCATGGTCTTGGCAGGCGGCCAGCTCGTCCTCTGCCACAAGACGCGCGTCCCGGAGATCAGCGACCCATTCGAGGCCCTGGGCGGCTGTGGCGGTACGACGCTCCGACAACGCCGGGAACCACTCGCTGACGATGTCATCGCCCCACGCTGCGGTCGCGAGCGAGGCGACCATCGTCTCGTCCGGCGTGTTGTCCCTGACCCATGCCATCGCGGCCCGCTGGTCGTCGGTGAGGGCCGCCGACGGGCGCGTGGCATCGAGCGCCTGCCAGGCCGCCGGGAGGAAGGCCAGGGCCAGCGCCACGAGCACGATGACGCGCTGCCAGCGCAGCCGCTGGACCGCTGTGAGCCCGCCGCCGCGCCGGCTCCGCAGCCCCCACGTCAGCGGCACGATCACATCGAGCACGCCATGGGCCGCGAGCATGCTCACCGGTGCGGCCGCTGCCACCGGAGAGAAGCGGATGTCGAGCACGAAGACCCCGACCCGCCAGACCAGCAGCTGCGGGTGCCGGGCCTTGGACTGCTGGATCTGGCCGATGATGTCGAGGACCCCCACCGACCGGCGCGATGGCCAGGAACAGGAAGACGTAGGCCAGGAGCGAGGCCACCAGGTCGCGGTCGGGCACGCCGGAGGCGGAAAGGAACGGCTCGATCCCGTGCCGCGTCGCGACCGTCGCGAGCCAGGGCGAGATCACGATCAGGGCGCCGACCGCCGAGGCCACCAGCAGCGTCAGCCCCCGGACGTGCGCCAACGCGTGAGCACGGCCGCCCCCAGGGCCACTGCCAGGAACACGCCCGCCTGGGGATGGGTCATGACTGCGAGGCCAGCCAGCAACGGACGTGAAGACCACGTCCAGCCAGCGGCCGGTCCGCAGCATGCGCAGGCCCTGCCAGGTGGCGAGGACCGCGAGGGCCAGGCCCATCGACCGGGTCAACCCACCGCCGCCGATGAGGGCCGTGACGGCCGGGGAGACGCTGAGCAGGGCCCCGAAGAAGCCCATCGACAGGAGTGCGTGACGGCGGCGTCGGGCCGATCTCGTCGGCCAGCAGGAACATCGCGCCGATCGCTGTCAAGGCGAAGGTGGATGGCAGGAGGCGCAGGAGGTCCGAGCGGGCCAGCCCAGTGACCTCCTCGATGCCGGCCGCGAGGTAGAACCCCAGTGGCGGGTAGGCGAAGGGGATCACGCCGTGCTGGTAGGAGGTCGACTCGGGCAGGCTGAAGCCGGCGGCGATGATGTCGCCGATCATCGCGTAGAAGAGCCCGCCGTCCCCGACCGGCCAGTCGTGGCTGAGGAGCGGGATGAGGAAGAGGACCGCGACGACCGCGAGGATGGCTCCGAAGGCGAGCGCCGACCATGGGCGGTTCACGTCTGTCGTTCGGGTCTCGTGTCGCTCGTCCGCGTCCATCCGTGCCTCGGGCGGGTGTGATCGCGACAGTCTGGCATCCGGCGACCACCCTGCGCCATCCGTTCGCGTTGCCCCGTATGCTCGACACATGGGACGGACCTTCGTAGCGTTGCTCCGGGGCATCAACGTCGGTGGCCGGAATCCCATCCGCATGGCCGACCTGCGAGCCTGCCTCGTCGACGCCGGCTTCGCGGATGTGCGCACCTACATCCAGAGCGGCAACGTCGTGTTCCGGTCCGATGAGCCGGACCGCGAGCGACTGCGGCACGGGCTCGAGCAGACGCTGGCTCGGACCTTCGACTACGACGCCACGGTAGAGCTGCGCGACCGAGCGGAGCTGCAGGCCGTCATCGAGCAGGCACCGGCCGGGTTCGGCTCCGACCTTGGCACGTACCGTTGCGAGGTGATCTTCCTGCTGCCGCCGCTGACGCGCGGACGAGGCGCTCGAGGCGCTGACCCTCAGGGATGGGGTCGACGCTGCCTGGCCCGGGCCCGCGGTCGTGTACACCACGCGCGCGGTCGCACTCGCCTCCAAGAGCGGCATCTCGAAGATCGTCTCGCACCCGGCCTACAAGCGCATGACCATCCGCAATTGGACCACCACCACCAGGCTGCTCGCGATGATGGCGCAAGACTGAGCGCAGCAGTCAGGCGCTTGCGTCGAGCGGTCGAAGACGACAGACTACGCGCCGGCCACCACACCCTCGGAGGAACACGCCTGAACCCGCGATCCGCCCTCGTCTCCTTGATCGCCGCCGTCGCCCTGGCTGCCCCTGCCACGGCCGTCGTGGCCGAAGACGCCACCTATCCGGTGCGCCTGTACGACGGCACCTGCGATGCCCCGGGCGAGGTCGTGGCCTCGCTGACCGAGGTGACCCCTGGCGCCTCGGCCACCGCGGAACCGACGGCGATGGAGGCGGTCGAACAGGCGCTGGGCTCCGCGGTCACGGCTGAACACGCAACGGTGCCCATGGCCCTCGCGGACATCGTCTCGGGCGACCTGGTCATCGGCGTCGACGATGGGGCCGGAGGATCGGCGGAGCCCGCGATCTGCGGTCAGTTCGGTGGCTTCGAGCTCGGGGCGCCCGACCTGCAGGCTGGTCTCGTGGCTCGTGACGGCTCAGGTGCGCACGGCGTGGCCTGGCTGCACGACAACGGTGATGGCACCACCGCGGTGTCCATCCTGGTGGCACCCGCGATCGAGCCTGGGACCGCCGCTGCCGAGGGCGACGAGGTCCAGGTGGCCATCAGCAAGTCGCAGTACCTGCCGTCGCCACTGGAGGTCGCGGTCGGCACCACCGTGACGTGGACCGACGAGGACCTCCTGCCGCACACCGTCACGGCCACGAAGGGCGGCTTCGACAGCGGGTACCTGGCCCAGGGTGACCGCTACAGCCACACCTTCGATACGCCCGGCGAGTTCGGCTACTTCTGCGTCTACCACCCTCGGATGCGGGCCACGGTCGTCGTGAACTAGACCTCTGAGCGCTTCCCCGGCGCCGCTAGGCGCCCGTCGTCGAGGCCAGCCACGCGGCGGCCATGCCTGCGAGCCCCACGGCCTGCAACAGCCAGCCGGCTTCTCGGGCTCGAGGGTCGAGCCGCCACGAGAGCGCGACGCCCACGATCGCGGTGACGCTCGCGATGGACGCGACTCCGATGGCCAGGTTCGAGGCCGGGGCAGCCCAGAGCATCGTGATCCATCGCGAGCACGAGCACGGTCGCCATCAGGGCTGCCAGGACCCACTCGGAACGTCGTGGCCCAAGTCGCGTGGCGAGGCTGCGTCGACCCACGTGCTCATCGGCGTCCACGTCCGCGAGGCTGTTGGCGAGGTGGATGGTGGGGCCCGCCAGCGCGGCGACAGACAGCAGCAGGGGCCAGCCAGGCGGCGCGACCCCTGCGGCTCCGACCCATGTCCAGGCCAGCAGCAGTGGGAAGGCTGCGGCGAAACCCAGCCAGCCGAGCCCGAGTCGGCGCAGCACGAGATCGTAGGCCACGCCCGTGGCGTAGCCCAGCACGCCCAGCACGAAGACCGCCATGCCCAGGCTTGCCGAGATGCCCAGCCCGACCGCAGCTCCGAGGCCCACGAGCGCGAGGGCCAGCCAGACCGGGACGAGGCCGGCCGGGATGGGCTTGCGAGGCTTGTGCAGGCGATCGGTATCAGCGTCGACGACGTCGTTCAGCGCACCGATGGAGGACTGGAAGCCAAGCATCGCGGCCGCGAGCAGTGCCGCCGTTCGCGGCTCCGCACCGGCGATGCCGGCGACCACCGCGACGAGCCCGGCGTTGATCGCGCTCGGGACGGGATGGACGATGGTCAGGGCCAGCAGCACGTGCCTACCTCGCACGATCACCTCCCGTCGGTGTGCCACTCGCTCCTCCTGACCGGACCCCACGTCGCCATCGAGTCTGCGGCCTGCGAGGCCACATCACCAGCATCGCGAAACGATCAAGCCCCCAGCCGAAGCCGGGGGCTTGATCGTGTATGGCCAGGTATCAGGAGCGGCCGGCCCTCAGGGCGTGTCGCTCCCGACGTGGTCGGGCTGTGCTATTCGCCCGAGAACTGCGCCATCATCTCTTCGGCGTTCTCCGCGGTGATGACCGCGGTGCCGAGCGTGACTTCCTTCTCCGGGACCAGGCCCTCTTCGAGGATCTGGACCGCGTAGTCGATGGCCTCCGCGCCACCGGTCGGGTAGAGCAGCGTGACGCCGAGCCGGCCGTCGATGACCGACTGGATGCCGCCATCAGGCGTAGGCAGCCCGTCGTAGCCGACGAACAACATCTTGGAGAGGTCCATGCCCTGGGCCTCAGCGGAGATGATGCAGGCCTCGGCCATGGGATCGTTCTGGCCGACGCAGACGTTGATGTCCGGGTTTGCCTGCAGCATCTGCTGCGACACGGGGATCGCCTTCTCGCGCAGCCAGTCGGCGTTGAGCTCCGCGACGATCTCGATGTTGGGGTTCTCCGCCATGCCCTCGCGCAGGCCATCGCCACGCTCCAGGGTGCCCGAGGTGCCCTCGAGGCCGCGGATCTCACCGACGTTGCAGGGCTCGAGGCCCTGGTCCGCGCACCACTGCGCGACGTACTTGCCGGCCTCCCGGCCGAGGAGCACGTTGTCAGCGCCGATGAACATCATGTAGTCCTCGCCGAGGACGCGGCGATCGAGCAGGATGTTGGGGATGCCCATGTCGTTGACCTTCTTCACGACATCGGTCAGGGGGGCCGCTTCGTTCGGCGAGATGATCAGCAGGTCGATGCCCTGCTGGATGAAGTTCTCGACGTCTGCCACCTGCTTGGCGTTGTTCTGGGCGGCGTCCGCGAAGACCACCTCGATCTGCGGGTACTGGTCGGCGGCCGCCTGGATCTGGTCGTTCATGGCCTGGCGCCACGGCTCACCCTTGTTCGCCTGCGACATGCCGATGACGTACGTCTCTTCATCCTGAGCGACTGCAGCTGCAGCAAATGAGGAGACCATCAGCGTCGTGACCGCCGCGGCGATCGCGATGCGTGTGCTCGTTGTGTTCTTCCTGATCATCGAGTTTCCACCTCTTCGAAATCCATTGACTGGACGGAGTTCCGCGTCGCCGGCGCTGCCGGCACTACGCGTGATGCGCGATGGTCGGTATGCCTCCCTTCTCCTGTGGGCTGGTTGGATCGGTGATCATTCGGTGCGGTTCTGACCCTGTTGGCGCTGGATGGCCACGGCGGCCACGATGATCACGCCCTTCAGGATCAGCTGGAATTCGGACGAGACGTTGTTGAGACCCAGGATGTTGTCGAGGATGCTGAGGATGACTGCGCCGATCATGGTCCCGACGACGGTGCCGACACCGCCGGATAGGAGGGTGCCTCCGATCACGACGGCCGCGATCGCGTTCAGCTCGTAGCCGATGCCGTCCACGTGGCTTCCCTGGCTCACGAGCCCGGCATGGAGCAGCGCCGCCAGCCCCGCTAGCAGACTGCAGGCACCGAAGACCAGGATCGTCACGCGCTTGACGTTGACGCCTGAGAGCCGCGCGGCAGTCTTGTTGCCTCCGATGGCATAGACATGCCGGCCGAAGCCCGTGTGGTTGAGGAGCAGGGTCACCACGATGCCCACTCCGATGAAGAAGAACATCGATGTGGGGACCGACACCCCCATGACCTCGAACGTGCCCGCGAAGATGGCCTTGAAGCTCGCGGGCGCCGCATCGACACGGTCGCCGAAGGCGAGCGGTATCGCATACCCCCCTGCCAGCAGCGAAGCGATGCCGCGAGCGATGCTGAGCATGGCCAACGTGGTGATGAAGGACTGGAGGTTGAAGCGAGTGGTCACCCAGCCGTTGGTGAGACCCACGGCGCCCGTGACGGCGAGCGTCAGCGCCACCGCCGGGAGCGTGTCAAGGCCAAGCTGCATCATGCCCTTGGCGACCACCACCGCTCCGAGGGCCATGACCGCGCCGACCGAGAGGTCGATGCCCCCGATCAGGATGACCATGGTCATGCCGATGGCGATGATGCCGTTCACGGACGCGAACCGAACGATATTGAGCAGGTTCGCGGGCTGCAGGAAGACGATGTTCCCGTCGCGCGTGGGCGAGGCCACTGCTGCCAGGGCCAGGATGATCAGGAGGATGAGCCAACCTTGGTGACGTAGTGCGAAGCGGCCCAGGTCCCGCGCTCGAGTGCTGCCTTGCGTGCTTGCTGTGCTTGTGGGTGTCGTCATCGTCTCGGCCTCAGTGGGTCACAGCTGTCGGACGCGTGCGATGGGCCCGAGTAGCTGCCTCCATGATGTTCTCCTCCGTCGCATCAGCCTGGCTCAGTTCCGCGACCAGCTCGCCATCTGACAGGACGAGGATGCGGTCGCAGATCGCCAGCAGCTCGGGGAGCTCCGACGACGCCATCACAACGGCGGTACCGTCCTGGACGATCTGCCCGATGAGCGTGTAGATCTCCGCCTTTGCACCGACGTCGATCCCTCGAGTCGGCTCGTCGAGCAGCAGCACACGCGGCTTCGTCAGCAGGCATTTCGCCAGTACCACCTTCTGCTGGTTGCCGCCCGACAGCGTGGACACGTTGGCATCCGCGCTGGGGGTCTTGATGCGCAGCTCGTCGATCGATGCGCTTACCGCTGCACGCTCCGGCTGGCGGCGGATCACGCCGCCCTTCATGTACTGCCCCAACGCTGCGAGCGTGATGTTGTGCGCCACCGAACTCGTCATCACGAGGCTGAGGTTCTTGCGATCCTCGGTCACGAGCGCCACGCCGGCGGCGATCGCATGAGCCGGCGACTGGAACCGGCCGGGCTCGTCGCCAACGGTGATCTCACCACGGATGCGACTCGATGGATAGACGCCGTAGAGCGTCTCGAGCAACTCGGTGCGACCGGCGCCGAGCAGGCCTGCGACACCGACGATCTCGCCCGCGCGTACGACGAATGAGACGCTCTTGAGCCCACGCCGTCCGACCTCTGGCGACTCGAGGCTCAGGCCATCGACCTCGATCATGACCGGGCCGAGCTCGATCTCCGACTTGGGGTACATGTCCGTGAGCGCTCGCCCGACCATGCTGTCGACCAGCCCACGCTCGGTCCAGTCAGCGGTCGGACGGCTGTCGACGTACTCGCCGTCGCGCAGGACCGTGACCTCATCGGTGATCTCGAAGATCTCGCCGAGCTTGTGGGAGATGTAGATGATCGTGTGGTCCGCTGCCTTCAGCCGCTCGATCACTTCGAAGAGGTGGGCGATCTCGGTCTCGTTGAGCGCCGCCGTCGGCTCGTCGAAGATCAGGAGCTTGGCGTCGAGCGAAAGGGCCTTGGCGATCTCGACGAGCTGCTGCTCACCGACGCGAAGGTTCTTGATGGCTCGCTTCGGCGAGATATCCAGGTGGAGGCGCTCGAGATAGGAGGCCGCCTGCCGCTGCATCGCCGCCTTGTCCAGCGGCCCGAACTTGGTATGGATCTCGCGGCCCAGAAAGATGTTCTCTGCGATGCTCAGCTCGGGAATGAGCTGCAGCTCCTGGTGGATCAGGGCGATGCCGGCGTGCTGGGCGTCACGTGGATCGCGGAACCTGAGCGCCTTGCCGTCGAGGAGCACCTCGCCCTCGTATTCGGCATAGACGCCGCCGAGGACCTTGCCGAGGGTCGACTTGCCGGCGCCGTTCTCACCCACCAGGCCATGCACGGTTCCGGTCTGGATCGTCAGTGAGAACCCCTGCAGCGCTTGCACTCCGGGGAACGACTTCGAGATCGATCGGAACTCCAGCACGGATCCGCGGCTCCTTGGACTGCAGGCGCTCGCTCGTCTGCCCGGGAGGCACACGTGGCCAGCTACTCCGAGCACCATAGGGAGAGCATTCGAATGCATCCACCCTCTGGACCCGCGGACCCGCAGACGGATAACCCGCCTCCCCCCATAGGGGATTCCCCCCTCTGACCGAAGGGGCGTGCCGGTCCGTGCCTACAATGGCGGCGTCCACGGGCGCACCTGGCGCTCAACGACAGCAAAGGGCCGGAGACGTGACCACTATCACCACGCGGCCGCTGATGGCCGTACGAGGGCTCTCGAGACGGTTCGGGGACCTCAGCGTCATCAACGACGTGACCTTCGATGTGTATCCCGGCGAGGTGCTTGGACTGGCCGGTCAGAGTGGTTCGGGCAAGTCGGTGCTGGCCATGCTCCTGGCCGGCCTCCTGGCACCCGATGCAGGCGACGTCAGCTTCGATGGGAAGCGCCTCGCCTGGCCGTTCTCCGGACAGGACTTGGGCATCGAGGTCATCACCCAACGGCCGGAGCTGGTGGAGACGATGGACATCACCAGCAACATCTTCCTGGGCCACGAGGCGGCTTGGTCGCGGGGCGGGCGCTGGCTCTCCGTTCCTGATCGCGCGCGCATGGACGCGGAAGCCTCGAGGATCCTGGAAGAGCTCGGCTTGGCCGTGACTTCACTGGGTGAGCAGGCCGCCAATCTCTCGAGTGAGCAGCGTCAGCTGCTGGCCATCGCCAAGGTGATGTGCCGATCGCCGCGGTTCGTCATCGTCGACGAGCCGACCGAGCAGCTCTCGTTTCGATCCCAGCAGCGGCTCATGGCGCTGATCCAAACGTGGCGACAGCAAGGTGTCGCCGTCGTCTTCGCGAGCAAGGAGCTGGAGCACCTGTTCGCGGTCACGGATCGGATCCTGGTGCTACGCGAAGGCTCCTGCGTGGCGACCCATCGTACCGACGAGGTCACTCGCCACCAGGTCGTGTCCGATCTGCTGGGCACGGGTGATCACGGACAGCCGACCCCGGCCCTGTGGGCACTCGACAGTTTCCGTAGCGCGCGCGATCAGGCCGATGGCCTGAGTCAGCAGCAGGAGTTGCTGGAGCGGAGCCTGGAGGCGCAGGGCACCTTCAATCAGCAGCTCATCGAGCAGCTCGGACGACAGGTCAAGGCGCTCGACCAGGCGAACATCGCGCTGCAGGAAGCACAGCGGCGACTGCTGACCGAACGCGAAGAGGAGCGCAAGCATCTCGCGCGAGAGCTGCACGACGAGGTCATCCAGGACCTCTTGAGCGTGAACTACGAGCTCGGGGACATCACCGAGGATCCCGGCGCCAGCGTCGCCCTCAGGACCGACCTCTCCGACATCAGCGAGAGCATCCGCGAGCTGGTGGTCGACCTGCGGCGCATCTGCGGCGATCTTCGCCCACCCACCATCGACAGCCTGGGGATGGCTGCCGCGCTCCAGTCGTACAGCCAGCTGTGGAGCGAGCGCACCGGGATCTCGGTCGATTTCGATCCGTCACCGAACCTGCGACGCCTCCCGGAGGCCATCGAGCTCTCGGTCTTCCGCATCATCCAGGAAGGGCTGCGGAACGTGCACAAGCACGCCCATGCGACATCGGTCGATGTCCGGCTGGGACATGCCTCGCCTCGTCGGCTGGTGGTCTCGGTGGCCGACGACGGTCGAGGTCTGCCGGCGGACTTCAACCTGTCCAGGCTCGCGATGGAGGGCCACTACGGGCTGCTCGGCCTGAGCGAACGCGTGGCCCTGCTCGATGGGCGCCTCAGACTCGAGAACCGCCCCGGTGGCGGCCTGTTGCTCGAGGTGGAGGTCCCGCATCCCCGAGTCGATGCGGTGGCGCCGACCGGTCTGCACTGACGGGCCGCGGCCGCGAGACGTCAGTCGTCGAGATCGTCGATCACCAGCCGCAATGAGGCGACGTCGAGGTCCTTCTTGTCGAGGAGCGCGACCGCCCCGGCTTGCAGGCCCTGGTCGCGGAAGGCACGGTCCCGATAGGCACTGATGAGCATCACCCGGGTCTGGGGAGAACGTGCCTTGATCTGCCGTGTGCACTCGATCCCGTCCTCGTCGCCGAGCACGACGTCGACGACCGCAAGGTCCGGAGAGATGCTGCCCAGCAGCATCGACGGTCTCCTCGACGCTGCCGGCCTCGTTGACCGTAGCCCCAGGACGGATCCTGTCGAGGATCTTGCGCAGGCGATGGCGGTAGCGGAGGTTGTCGTCCACCAGCAGGATCGAGATGGGTCGCACCGTCGATGTCTCGTCGGAGTGCTCGGGCTCGAGCAGCTGGCCTTCGGGACTCAGGACTTCGGGGTGCTGGGAGACATAGCTGACGACCTCGAGGCGACTCTGGACGCCGAGGTGGCGGTAGATGCCCGTGAGGTGCTTCTCGACGGTCTTCACGCTCAGCCCCATGCGGTGAGCGATGGTCTGGTTGTCGAAGCCGGCCTGGAGCAGCGAGATGATGTCGCGCTTGCGAGTCGAGAGGCCACCACCGCTCGCGCTCGAGGCTTCCGGGACGCTGGCCAGCCGGTCCAGGAGCCGGCCCGTCACCCACTTCTGGCCGGCCATGATGCGCCCGACCGCCAGCTGGAGCTCCGACAGCGACTCGTCCTTCAGGTGGTACCCATCGACGCCGGCCGCAAGCAGGCCCCGCACGTACACGTTGTCGTCGTGGGCGCTGATCACGAGGATCTTCATCTCCGGGTACTCGTCGCGGATCCCCTGGATCGCGGCCAGCGGCTCGAACGCAGGCATGGCGACATCGATCAACAACAGGTCCGGCTGTGAACGCGCCAACGCTGCCTCGACAGACGGCCCGTCGCTGGCCTCGGCGACGATCTCGTAGCCAGGTAGTCCTGCGAGCGCTCTGTAGATGCCAGCCCGGACCAAGGCATGGTCATCCGCGAGCACGATGCGCACTGGGTTCACGGACTGAGTATAGGGTCGAGCTCAGCCACTTCCGGCGTCGAGCCGTTCGACCATCGCACCCTGATGCCGCCGATCTCGACCGCGCAGCAGGCTTGCTCGCGCCTCGATAGCATCACATCTGACCAAGCAACTGGACGCCGCACCTGGGGGCCATCGATGACGAGCGAGCACGCGTCCATGCCAGCTTCCATGGACGAGTCCGGACGAGGGCGCTGGCTGGGACTCGCGATGCTCAGCCTGGGCGTGGCGATGATCATCGTCGACGCCACCATCGTCAACGTCTCGGTGCCCGGTCATCATCCGCGACCTCGACATCAAGGGCACCGAAGCCGAGTGGATCAACACCACCTACGCGCTGGTGTTCGCCGCCCTGCTCATCACGCTCGGCCGCCTGGGCGACCAGCGCGGTCGGCGCCGGATGTACCTGCTGGGCCTGGTGGTCTTCATGGTCGCATCGGTCATCGCCGGGTTCGCCAACAGCGGCCAGATGCTCATCGCTGCGCGACTGCTCCAGGGCGTCGGTGGCGCCATGATCGTGCCCTCGACGCAGTCGATCCTCAACGCCAACTTCCGCGGTCATGACCGCGCCATCGCCTTCGGCATCTGGGGTGCCGTCATCGGCGGCATGGCCGCGCTGGGTCCGCTGCTGGGCGGCTGGTTCACCACCAACCTCTCGTGGCACTGGTCGTTCTTCATCAACGTCCCCGTCGGCATCGTGGCCATCGTGGGCACGCTCTACTTCATCCGCGAGTCGCGGGACGAGCACGCCCAGGCCGGCTTCGACCTGCCCGGCTTCCTGCTCATCACCTTCGGCCTGGGTGCCTTCATCTTCGGTCTCATCGAGGGCAACACCTACGGCTGGTGGGCGCCCAAGCAGTCGTTCGAGGTCCTGGGCTGGACATGGCCGCTCGAGGGTGTCTCCATCGTCCCCTTCGCCATCGGCTTCGGCATCGTGGCGCTCGGGTTGTTCGCCTGGGTCGAGCTGCGCCGCGCGCGGGCGGGCAAGTTCTTCCTGTTCGACTTCGACCTGTGGCGCTTCCCGGCCTTCCGCTACGGCAACCTGGCGGGCACGATCGTGTCCCTGGGCGAGTTCGGGCTGCTGTTCGTGCTGCCGCTGTTCCTCCAGGCGGCACTCGGCCTGTCTGCCTTCGACACCGGCGTCATCTTCCTGTCGCTCGCGATCGGGGCCTTCGTCGCCGCACCCATCGCCGCCAAGCTGGCCAATCGCTATGGTCCACGACGCACCGTGAGCGTGGGTATGGCCCTCGAGGCGATCGGCATCCTGTTCGTGGCACTCCAGCTGAGCCCGAGCGTCACCGGTCTGCAGCTGGTGCTGCCGCTCTTCGTCTACGGTCTCGGCGTGGGACTCGCCACCGCGCAGCTGACGAGCGTGACGCTCTCCGATATCCCCGTCGAGAAGTCGGGCCTGGCATCGGGTGCCAACTCCACCTTGCGGCAGGTCGGGTCGGCCCTGGGCATCGCCATCCTGGGCACGATCCTGCTGGTCAGCCTGGGGGCGGGCGTGCGCAGCAGCCTGGCCGATGCGCCGGGGCTGCCTCCAGGGGCCGCCGAGGGCATCGCGGTGGCCATGGAGTCATCGGCCGGTCAGGCGCTCACCGGTATCAAGGAGCAACCCGGTTCGGAGGCCATCGTGCCGCTGCTCGACCAGGCCTTCGCAGATGCGGCCAGGCTGACCGGCTTCGTGGCCTTCGGGTTCATCCTGCTGGGCCTCGGCTTCAGCTTCCTGTTGCCTGAGACGCGGCATCGCGCATGCTGGATCCTCGCGAGCCGGAAGCGGCCGCGACACCGCCGATGTCCTGACCAGAAAGGGCCACCCTCGATGGCGCGATGCTGCAAGATGGCAGCCAGAGAGGTGAAGCGTTGAAGACCGTGATGGACGGGGAGGGGCCGGCAAGCACGAGTCACGGCCCCGCCCCGGACGACCCAGCTCGGGAGACCGCTCTCGTCTCGATCGTGAGCGCCAAGGACCAGACGCTGTCCCGGTCAGCCTCGCTCGAGGACCTGCCGACGCTCCTCCAGGATGAGCAGGCCGTCGTCTGGATCGACCTGACCGACCCCTCTCCGGCACGAGTGAGCGCGGTCGCGGAGGAGCTTGGTGTCCACGCCCTCGTGGTCGAGGACATCGTCGAGAGCGACGGACGTGCCAAGCTGGAGGAAGTCGGCGATGTCCTGCACATCGTCCTCTTCGCCCTGACGCGCGATGACGCCACGCGACTGCACGAGATCGACTTCATCCTGGGACGCAGCTTCCTGCTGTCGGTCCATCCGGCCGCGTGGGACGTGCGCGCCGCGCATCATCTCAGGGCCGGCCTCGGGTCGGTCATGGAGCGCGGACCCGATGCCCTCCTGTGGGCCCTCAGCGACGCCATCGTGGACGGATACTTCCCGGTCTTCGATGAGCTCGCCGACGCGATCGATGGACTCGAGGATCGGACCCTGGAGCACGCGGACCGGGAGACGCTTCAGCAGGTCCTGGAGATGAAACGGGAGCTCATCAGGGTCCGGCACGTCCTGGCCCCGGGCCGGGAGGTGTTCAACCAGCTCACGACTCGCGAGCACGAGCTGATCGGGGAGCCGCAGGTCCTCTACTTCCGCGACATCTACGATCACCTCGTCCGCCTGACCGACGAGTTCGACAACTTCCGCGAGCTGACCGCGGCGACCATCGAGCTCTACCTCTCGACGGTCAACAACGACCTCAACGTGATCATGAAGCGACTGACCGGGGCGACCGTGGTCCTGGCCGGGATCGCCGCGGTCGCCGGTCTGTTCGGGATGAGCGAGGCGTCCTCAGCGCTCGACGGCCGGGAGGGGTTCGGGTTCTGGGCGGTCACCCTGGCGACCGTCGTCATCGCCGGGGTCGTGCTCGCCGTCCTGCGCCGCATCGGCTGGGTCTGAGCGACGATCCGTTTTTCGCCTCCGGGCCCAGAATCCCCGATACTGCCGTGTACCAGCGGACTCTCTCAACGTGCGTCTGTCGCTGACCCCGCACGAGGTACCCATGCCGACCACGGACGACGATCCCTTCGAGGTGGCGCTGGCCGCCGCCATCGAGGCGCTACCCGATCCATATCGGCGCGAGCTCGCGAGCGTCGCGATCGTCATCGAGGACGAACCAAGTGCCGCACAGCTCGCGAGCGTTCATGCGCGCGGCCTGTTCGGCTTGTACCAGGGCGTGCCGCGCACGGCCTACGGCGCCGACCGCATGCCTGTGGCCAGCAAGATCACCCTGTTCCGGGGGCCGCTCATGCGCGCCTACCGCGGGCATGATGCGCTCACCGCTGGGGTCCGAGAGACGCTCGTTCACGAGGTCGCGCACCATCTCGGCATCAGCGACGCGCGACTCAAGGAGCTCAAGGCCGAACGGTGAACCGGCTCAGGCGCTGACGGACGCGCGGGAGCGCCGCCGGTCTAGGTGGCGTTCTCGCTCATTCAGGTGATGGCCTCTTCGCGCTGGTCCAGGGTGTACGTCCGGACGCCACCAGGATCATCCAGGCGAAGACCTTGACCGTGTCGCCGAGGGCGCGGTGGTCGGTGACCACGGCGATCCGCTCCCAGGCCGAGATGTCGTGGAAGCCGAGCTTGGTGTCTTCCCACATGGCCGCCGCCGTGTAGCCCTCGTACTGCTCGCCCAACACGTACAGCAGCCGCACCTTGTGGTGGGCCTTCATCTGGTCCGCCGCCGCTGGGTCCAGGACCTGCCGATGGTCGTCGGCCTCCACCTTGCCGACGGCCTCGATGCCGATGACGGAACCCGGCAGTCCGGGGATGAGCTTGAGCATGCCTGGAGTCCTCCCTTCGATCCGGGTTCGACGTTACCGATGTTGTCAGGGGGTGACGATGGCGAACGCCGGGTCGGGTGCCTGCAGCAACTCCATCAGCCGGGCGAGCACGCGGGTGTCGCCCTCGATCGTCATCTCGTCGATCTTGTTGGTCAGGAGTCCGACAAGCCCGGCCTTCGGCACGCGCAGGATGAGGTCCGCACCGTCGACCGCCGCGGCGTGCTGCACGAGGACCCCGTTGCGCAGGTCGAGGCGGTAGGTCTCGCCAACGTCGGTCAGCTCGACGCCGATCGAGAGCGATTCATCCCAGGCCCTGGGGCCATCGACCCGGATGGCGATCGCGTCGAAGATCTGCTGCGGAGTCAGCGCGGCGTACATGTCAGCCGATGCGGTCGCGGCGGGGGTGCCGAAGTTGCCTTTCCGCAGCTCCATCGCGCCGGCGAGGTATGCGCTTCGCCAGGTGCCGTTCTCCGACCCGAAGCCGAGTGGCCCAAGTATGAGGCGAGGGCGGCATCCCACGAGGTGCGTTCGAGGGCATGGTCCGGCGGTTCAGCCAAATGCCGGGAGCCCTCGCCGAACGTCCGGATTGACAGCCTCACAGTTCGTCTATATTTCATCTCACAAGGCCGAGTCCCTGGTGACAGGGAACGGGGGACCCGAACTCCGAACGGAACACCAACTCCCTTCTTGGGGCCAACGCGGCACGACCGCGCAGGCATCTCGCCTGAGCCCGACAGCTGACCTCGCAGGCCCGCGATACCAGTCCGACAAGTAGGTGTGTTCCGTGCCTGTGTCCATGATTCGCGCGCTGGCTTCGTCGCCTGCCGCCGCGTTCGGTCGGCTCTCGTCCCAGCAGCAGAACCACACGCTCGACCTTGTCTCTGGAGCCGGCCTCGGTGCCACCATGGCCGTCGTCAGTGCCCTCCTACCCTCGATCGCCCGCGCCCGCGGACTCGATGCCCTGGGTCTGGCTGCGCTCGCGGCCCTGCCCTATCTGGCGGGCCTGATGACGCTCGTCGCGGGGCATATCGGCCCGCGGGGGCCAGCCCGCATGGCGCTCATGCGCGCCGCGGGTGCGCTGGGGCTGCTGCTCGTGGTCATCGCGCCTGACCCGCTCTTCATCGCTCTGGCCACCCTCGGGTTCTGGGCCTCATTCTCCCTGGGCTCGCCGCTGCAGCAGCGCATCTGGGCCACGATCTACTCGGCCGACGAACGGGGCCGGAAGATCGGCCGGGTGGGCACTGCACGCTCGGCGGCAGGGACGGCCGCCCTCATCGTCATCAGCCTGCTCGCGATCCCCGTCGGTGCTGGCGCGATCCTTCTCCTCGTCGCGCTCACCGGAGCAGTGCTGTCCCTGGCGATGGTGCGCATGGAGGTGCCTGGCGTCGCGAGCGGGCGGCGTTTCGGCGCCCGGGACAGCATCCGTACCGCCCTCGGATCCCCGGTCCTGCGCCACCTCGTGGTCGCGCAGGTCCTCTTCGGAGCCGGCCTCGTCGCCACGCCGGCGCTCATCGCCATGGTGTACGTCGATCGTCTGGGACTCGATGTCGGGGCCATCGCCCTGGCCGGGCTCGCGGGCTACGCGGCGACAGCGGTGGCGTTCAGCCTGTGGGGGCGCTTCTCCTCGACGCGTGGCAGCCTGCCGACCATCGCCCTCGGGGCACTCGCCGGCGTCCTGGCCATCCTGCTCCTCGCGGTCGCTTCCAGCTTCATCGCAGTGCTCGTGGCCTCGACCATGCTCGGTACGAGCGGCGCCGCGATCGCGGTCGCCTGGCCGCTGCTGATCGGCGAGCACGCACCCGATGACGACCAGGCCGCCGCGGCCGCGGGCCTCGACGCGATCATGAGCCTGCGGGGCCTGGTCATCCCCTTCGTGGTCATGGCGCCGATCAGCGCCGGGGTCCTCGACGCCTCGGGCGGCCTGGTGCTGTGTGCGCTCGCGATGACCGCGGGGACGCTGGTCTTCGGGCGCCTGTCCGGACTCGACATCGCGACCCGGCGGCGCGTCCTCGCGTCGCTCCGCGGACTCATGTTGGGCGATGCCACGAACATCCGGACCGGACCGGCCAGCGGGCCGGCAGCGCCGCTCGATGCCTCGGGGGCGGCCTTCGGGATCGGCTCGATGCGCATGAACTGAGCGTCGGGCCGGCCGGGCAGGTTGCCCAGCGACTACTTCTCGAAGTAGGCCGTGAACGGCGGGATGACGCCGTGGCGCTCCATCTGGGCTGCGATATCTGCCGGCGGAGAGGCCAGCATCGCTTCGAGGCCGGCCATGTCGTGGACATCAGCGCTGACCGCGATGTTGCTGCTCCCGTCCGCTGCGACATGATCGGTCACATCGGTCGCGTACTGCGAGATGGCGGCGGCCCGCTCGTCCTTGCCTTTCAGCCAGCGCTCGATATCCACGACGGCATGGGTGATGATCATCTTCGGCATGTCGGCTCCTTCGGCCAGCGTGTCCGACGCCTGACAGCGGGGACACCAGCCTCTCGTGCGGGGGCCGTGAGCATACGCCTCACCGGAGCGGCTCCGCCACGGTGACCATGCTGAGCCAGGCCGTGACTGTCCCTCGCGTTCGCGAGCCTGCTAGTTGGGCTCCTCGCTCGCACCCATCAGCGCACCGAGCAGTACGAGCGCGTGGGCGTCCTGGCTCATCGCCATCAGCCGGGCCGCGAGCTGACCCTGTGAGGTGAGCGCGTAGCCGATGTCCCCGTCGTCGCTAACGTCGACCGAAACCAGGCCCGCGCTCGCGAGCTCGGCGATCAACTCGACGAGGCTCGGTTCGACCCCGGCGCTGGTTGGAGTGCCCGGGGCGTGGCTCCCCTGGTCGGTTGCTTCGGCGCGCACCATATTCCCCTTCTGCAAGGCACGAGACTCGGAACGCACCACGGTGGTGTGAGCTCGCACCCTCACTTGTAGCAGGGCGCGACCACCAGCGGTAGTCATCGCATCCCCTCCGGACCATGACGCTCCGCCCAATCGGTTGGTACCGATGGGCCATGAGCCCCCCGGACTTGTGGGAAGGCCTGCCAGGCAGCCGTTGTAGCGGCCTTGGGCGTCGATGATCGGGGTCGGCTCTGAATGAGCGCACAAGGTGGTGGCGGCCAACGCACAGGGCGTCGGCCAGCTCAGCGAGGGTCCAGTGCCGACGCAGGTCCCCGTCAAGCAGCTCGAAGGCGGCCCTGATTCAGGGCCGGGGCGCGAGGGTCGACGACCGGATGATCGGTCACGTCCTGCCCGAGGCGGTTCGCGAATACGTCAAGAGCCAGCAGGAGGTGGCCCAGATCGTGGGCCAGGCTCCGGTCGCCTGATGCGCAGTCCCGGATGGCGTCGAGATGCGTCATGCATGCCCTCAACTCGTCCTCGCCCAGGGTCGCCACCAGCGGCGGCCGATTGGCCACGCTGGCGGGCTGGAACAATCGGTTCAGCCGGTCGTCGTGGGCTGCCCAAGGCATGTCGAACTCGGCGGTCTCGACTCGGATGAAGCAGTTGTGCATCACCACGTCGTCACACATGCCGAAGCCATGGCTCACGCCGGGCCCCACGAAGATGGCTGTCCCACGTGAGATGGGCTGCTGGCCCGCGGATGTGATGTGGACGCCGGAGCCCTGCAGGACCAGGGCCAGTTCGTAGAAGTCGTGGAAGTGCTCGAAGATGTTCGAGGGATGGTGCGAGGTGAAGAACCCGATCGGCTCGCCCGGCTCGATGTAGGCGTCGGCCGTCAGGGTGAAGCCGGGGGCGTGCGGTGCATCGCGCATGACTTCGCGACGCTACCACGCTGCCAGACTGGGATCGCGACCTCCCATGCGAGGGCGGAGGCAGAGGACGTCGAGCGACGCGACGTACAGCACCGCAGCCAAGACTGATGCGACGGCAGCGAGGCGCGTCCCGTCGGTGCCTGTCAGTCGGTCAGGGGTCGAAGACGGACCAGCACTTCTCGTTGCGCAAACGCTGATCGCTGAGCACGAGCTCCCGGATCTGGTCGGGAAGCTGATCACGCTGCCACTGGCGCTCTCGTCGAGCGGCCTCTTCGCGCTCGTCTGCCGGCGCGGCTGCGCGGGCGGCCCTGATGGCGTAGGCCGCGGCACCCAGCTCGTGGGCGGCCACATGTGCTACCGCCACGGCCTGGCCCGCAGCATGAGCCGCTCCCCTGGCGGCACCGGACACCTCCCGGGCGGCGGCGTTCGCAGCGAAGGCGGCAGTGCGGGCCTGCGCCACCGTGATCTCACCGCGCGCCCAGGCGCGTGCAAGCTCGAGGGCCTGTCGCGGACGGTCGTCCCCGGGTCTCGCCTGCTCGAAGTGGTGCAGCACGTGCCCGGCGCAATCGGCTGCCCACACCGCGAGGAGGTGGTGATCGGCGGCCTGCAGGGTGCCTCCACGGCGCACGGTGACGAGCCTGGGGTCTCGCTCCCTCGACATGATGACCTGTCTGCCCATGCCCCCGTTCCTTGACGGCGCTGTCACACGCGCCGACTGCCTGCGGGAATCAGTGCTCGCCCTTGATCACGAAGAACGAACCGCGGATCGTTCCGGCCAGCTTCGACTTCTGGCGAGCGAACTTGAACCGCGAGGCGAGCTCGGCCGGGATCTCCATGCCGTCGGAGAGCTTGAACCCGACCGCCCGCTTCCCGCCGCCGTCGAGCGCGTAGAGCACGTTGATCGACAGGCCGCTCTCGTAGAAGACGTAGGTCCAGCGGGTGTTCTCGACCTCGAAGGCCGTGGCCTCGAGCGGGCGGGACGCGATGACGATCCCGCGCTCATCCTCGAGGATGCGGTGGACGTAGTCGATCCACTCCTGGGCCTCGCTCGCCGGTTCCACCGTGAAGTCGTGGCCGTACTTGTTCTTGAAGTAGCGGGCCTCGTTCGCCCGGAGACCGGCGAGCGCGGGCGCCACCGGTGAAGACTCCAGGCCCGTGGTCGAGACGTGGCTGAAATCCACGACGTAGGACATGAGGGTCTCCTTTCGCCTCAAGGGGAGGCACCCGCCCCATCGGAGCGTGGCGCAACATGCCGGCGCGTCGAGATTGTCGCATGGGGCCGGAAACCGGCAGTGCCCGGAACCCAGGGAGCCGGGACCAGAACAGCGTGCGGTGCGGTCGCTTCAGCGAGTCCCCTTACAGGTCGGCGAAGGGATCGGGCATCTCGGGCATCTCGGTCGGATCGGTCGGCTCGGGCTCTGCGTCGAGCGCGGCCAGCACGAGGTACTCGTCAAGCGCAGCGACGGCTGCGTCTAGCCGGTCCCGCTCGGGCCGCAGCAACTCGAGCCGTGGCCGGCAGATCGCGCGGTCCTCCTTCGCCGAGCGCCGCTCGATGGGCCACGCGCGTTCGGCGGAGGCGCGCATGTCCGGCGGCCAGTCCTGCCAGAACGAGAAGAGGAGCATCGCGGCCAGCAGGGAGCTGCGTCGTGCCGTATCGGGCGCGAAGACCGTGTCGAAGTAGTCCCAGGAATCGAGATCGTCGCGCAGGTGGGCCGGGAAGTCGACGTAGTCGGGCAGGGTGGGCAGGTCGAAGACCACCACGTCCGACAGGCGGAGCTGATCGCGGAACTTGAAGACCTCTTGCGGGCCGAACGCGACGACGTCCTCCTCGTCGATGGCCGAGCGGCAGTCGGCCATCCGCGTCTGCAGGTCCTCGCGGTCGGCGACGAGCTCGTCGCGGAAGGCGATGACCAGGTCGAGTGGCTCACTCGGTCGCTCCGGCGACGGCGCCGTGTCATCGACCACCGACGGCTCGAGGCCCAGGCCGGCGGCGAAGGCATCGAAGGCATCGATGGCGGCGGCGAGCTCGTCGCGGTCGGTACGCAGGTACCGGCGTTCCCGGCGCAGCATGGCCTTCTTCTCCGCCTCGCTCTGCGAGAGCGCAGCCGCCAGTCTCTCGGCGGCCGCGACCGGGTCACCGTCCGGGCCGGCCTCGTCGCGGATGAGCCCGAGTGACATCGTGAAGCTCTCGTCCCAGGCGTGGACCGGATCATCGAGCACGTCGGCCCGCGCGGCGAAGGCAGGGTCCGCGAGCAGCGCGGCATGGTCGCCGAGCCGCGAGAGCTCGACACCGACCATGCCGACATCAGGCGTCTGCACCAGATACCAGTCGGGGTCGTCGACCCAGCGAGCAGCGGTCGCGAGCCGCGTGCGGGTCTCGACGAGGTCCTCGACGAGCGCAGTCCGGAACCCGTCGAAGGCGGTATCGGCGTTCTCGTCCGCCTGGGCCATCGCGGCCGGCGCGACGGCTGTCACGGCCATGGCCACGCTCAGCGCCGGCGCGAGCGCTCGCATCGATCTCATCGTCTTCCCCCCGCTGGATTCGCGTGTCCTAGCGTATCGCCGATCGCCGCATGTCACTCGTCATCTTCGGCAGAGGATGGCGACACCGGCAGGGCCGACATCGGGTTCATCGCGTGGAGCCGCCACCCAAGGGGAGGGACGATGCGACGAACCCCAAGAAGGCTATGGACATTATCCATGAAGGCTATATAGTGTAGCCATCGGGGGACGAGACCAGTCACAGGAGCGACAGCATGACCGCTATCCACGCATCATTAGACCAGGTCACCGCTGGGGTCGACGAGGCCTCCAGGAGAGGGATGGTCGAGGGCCAGGTCCGCTGGTGGCTCCGCCTGGAGGGCCTCGCTGCGTTCGGAGCAGGGCTCGTCCTGTTCTGGCTGAGCGGCGGGAACTGGCTCTTCTTCGTGCCGCTGCTGCTCCTGCCGGACGTCTCGATGCTCGGCTACCTGGCCGGGCCTCGCACCGGAGCGGCCACGTACAACCTCGTCCACAACTGGGCGCTCGGCTTCGGGGCGCTCCTGGTCGGGATGTGGCTGGACTCGCCGGCCATCCTGCTCCTCGCCGGGGTGCTCATCGCCCACGTCGGCATGGATCGGACCCTCGGCTACGGCCTTAAGCTGCCGACCGCCTTCGGGGACACCCACCTCGGTCACATCGGCAAGAGGCCTGCGTGAGCCCCGCACACGCTCGCACATCCAACGCCGAGATCGTGGCCGCCGGCCGAGCGTTGCTCGAGGCTGGCGGCCACGGCGCGGTCACGATGCAGGCGGTGGCGTCCCAGGTCGGCGTCCAGGCGCCATCGCTGTACAAACGGTTCCCCAGCCGTGGCGCGCTGATCGCCGCGATCGCGACCGCGACACTCGAGGAACTCGGCGAGCAGCTCGCACCACTGAGTCACGAACCCGATGCGGCAGCCGGACTCCGTGAGCTGGCCCTGGCATATCGAGCCTTCGCCTGGACCAATCCCCGCGCCTTCGAGCTGCTATCGATGAACCTGCCGCTCGACTGGCGTCCGTCGGTCGAAGACACGGCGCGGGCTACGGCCCCGGTGCTGACCCTCGCCGAGCGGCTCGTCGGACAGGAGCAGGCACTGCAGGCCGCTCGCCTGATCACGGCCTTCGCCAACGGCTTCATCGCGATGGAGCTCGCCGGCGCGTTCCGACTCGGTGGCGACCTCGACGGGTCCTATCGCTACGGGGTGGACGCGCTGGTCGATGCGCTCGTGGACAGGCGAGCCGACGACGACCGCGGGACGCCCTGAGATGACCGTCGCCGTCGACAGCAGCATCCTGATACGTCGAGCCACGGCCGAGGCGTTCGCGTACGTCTCGGACTACACAAGGGACCCGACGTGGCGGACCGGTGTGTCCGAGATGCGCCATGACCCGCCCGGCACGATCCACCTGGGCTCGAAGACGCACGAACGGATGACGTTCGCCCGCCTGCGGATGGTCAACGTCGCCGAGATCGTTGCGTTCGAGCCAGGCCGCAAGACGGCCTTCAGGACCGTCGGTGGGCCTCTCGTGGCGACCGGCCACCGCCTCGTCGAAGCACACGCTGATGGAGCACGCTTCACGTACGCCGCCGAAGTCGAACTCCGCGGTCCGGTGGCGCTGCTCGCGCCGTTGCTCCAGTGGCGCCTCCGCCGCACGGTCCGCAGGGACCTGATGCGGCTCAAGCGGATCGTGGAGGCGGCTCGGCAAGTCGAGTAGGTCTATCGAACATCGGCAGGCGAACCGCGCCTCGAGCCTACGATGAGGCTGACGGCCAGCTCCGAAGAGGGCTACTCCCGAACGCGCTTCCACGAAGTGGCAACGGATCGGGATGGCTTCGCAGCAGCCGAGGTCCGCTCTCTCGTTGAACCAGGTGCTGGTCCACCGTCGTCCCACGTGATATCGTCCGTGGGACCGGTTCCATGGAACCGGTCCCAACCCGGAGGGCGGAGGAAGGGTGTCGAGTCGGACGCTTCGGGACGTCGCCATGCATGCCGGAGTCAGCAAGGCAACGGCGTCGCGGGTCCTCAACGGCAGCAGTCAGGTCGACCCAGACACGCGCGAGCGGGTTCTCAAGGCCATGGACGAGCTCGAGTACACGCCCAGCAGTGCCGCGCGGAGACTCAGCTTCGGCCGGACGTTGACCATCAGCGTGGTCACCTCGTTCCTCACCAGGCCCCAGGCGGCTGAGCGCTTGCGGGGCGTCGAGGCTGTCCTCAGCGACAGCGAGTTCGACCTCGTCATCCATAACGTGGAGACAGTCGAGAAGCGCGACCAGTATCTGCGTGGGCTGGCCAATGCCCAGCGAACCGACGGGATGCTCATCATCTCTCTCCCTCCGCGCGAGGAGGACCTGCAACGTCTCGCCGCCGCGGCCATCCCGGTCGTCGTCGATCGACGCCCATGCGCCCGCCGTAGAAGGCCTGCCGCATGTCGATGGCGATGACCTTGCGGGTGGTGAGGCCGCAACCACGCATCTCATCGAGCTGGGTCACCGGAGGATCGCCTACGTCGGCGATGAGTTCGACGATCCATACGGGTTCACCTCGAGCCAGCACCGCTACCTCGGATACGAGCGGGCGCTTACCCGGGCCGGCATCGCTGTCCGACCTGAGCTTGTGGCGCTCGGCGCACACAGCCGGTATGAGGCTCGTGAGCTCGCGACTGCCCTGGTCTCATCGGCCGCCCCGCCCAGCGCCATCTTCGCGGCCAGCGACACGCAGGCACTCGGCGTCGTCAGCGCTGCCCACGAGGCCGGACTGCGGGTACCTGATGATCTCTCGGTCGTCGGCTACGACGATATCGAGATCGCTGAGTACCTGGGGCTCACGACGATCCGCCAACGACTCTTCGATTCGGGACGACTCGGGGCGCAGATGCTCCTCGCAGAGGTGCATGCACGCTCGGTCACGCCGCCCAGCGTCGTCCTCTCCCCCGAGCTCGTGGTTCGTGGCACCACGGCCCCGCCCAAAGGAGGTGCCGACATCGCCCTGAGAGACACCTGATCGATCCCATCCCAGATACCTGGAGGAGGTTGAAGAACGATGTTCGAACAAGGAGCCCGGGGGACCCGTGCGAAGGCCACGGCGCTCGCCCTGACGGCGGCGCTGACCGCCATCGTGCCCATGTCTGTCCTAGCACAAGATGAGGCGATGCCCAGCTGCGGGACGGAGCCCGTCGAGCTGCTGGCCTACTTCGAGACCGGCTTCCCCTTCCAGACGGCGCTGGCGGACGAGTTCTCCGCGCAGTACCCCAACGTCACCTGGAACATCCGTGAAGACCAGTTCTCGAATCTCATCGCGCAGACCCCGCGACTGCTCACCAGCGACAACCCCCCGGACCTCATTCGACTGCCGACCATGGTCGACCTGGTCCGCGACGGGCTGCTCCTGAATCTCGAGCCGTACGTGACCGCGTTCGGGTGGGACCAGTGGTCACCATCTCTGCTCGTGCCTCACCGTGTCGCCGAAGGCGGCCGGCCACGCGGCGAAGGCGATCTGTACGCCGGTGGTCTCAACTACTCGACGACCGGCGTCTTCTACAACAAGGACCTGGCCGAGCAGGTCGGCATGACCGAACCCCCGGCCACCCTGGAGGAGTTCGAGGGCTATCTCGCGACTGCCAAGGAGATGGGGCTTCAGCCCATCATGCAGTGGAACGCCGCTGCGAGCGGCGGCGGCCTTGCCTTCCCGCTGCAGAACCTCATGGCCTCGGTCGGCCCGACCACGCCCATCAACGAGTGGATCTATCAGAAGGAAGGGGCGACCATCGACACGCCTTCCAACCTCGTGGCCGCCCAGCACCTGCAGCAGTGGATCGAGGCCGGCTACTTCCCCGAGGATGTCAACGCCATCGAGTACACCGACTCGAACGCTCGGTTCGCGGCGGGCGAAGGCGTCTTCACCTTCAACGGCGACTGGCAGAACGCCGGCTTCGACGATCTCGCTCCCGGCAACGTCGGGTTCTTCCTCTTCCCATCGGCTGAGGAAGGCATGGGGCGTGCGGCGATGTCCTCGCCGGTGACGTTTGGCATCGCGGCCACCGCCAAGAACCCCGACTGTGCGGCCTTCTTCCTTGATTGGGTGGCCACGAACCCTGAGGCTCGGCAGATCAACGTGAGCCTGGCCGGCTCCAGCCCGGGCGGACCGTCCGACCTACCCATCCCCGAAGTCGCCGAGGGTTCGGTCACCAACGAGACGTTGGCGGCGGCCCAGCAGGTGGCCGCCGAGGACGGCCTCATGGACTTCATCGCCAATGCCACCGGGACGATCTTCCTCGAGTCCGGCGGATGGACACCTGAGCTGCAGAAGATGATCGGCGGTCAGCAGACGGCCGAGGGTCTGCTGCAGACAGTCCAGGCTACCTACGAGGAGAGCATGAACCAGTGACGGCATCCGCGGACCGCGCATGACCGCTGACGACCGCGTCAGCCTCGCCGCTCGGCCCACGGATCCGTCTCCCTCTGCCTCTCTGCGGACCTCACGCTGGCGTGAGGTCCGCAGGAGGGGCTGGGACGGTTGGCTCTTCGTCCTGCCCGCGCTGTTCATGTACAGCGCCTTCGTGCTCGTGCCGTTGGGCATCACCGTGTTCTACTCGACGTTGCGCTGGAACGGCATCGGGCCGTGGGAGTTCGTCGGGCTCGACAACTACACCAAGACGCTGACCGACCCGGACCTCTACGGCACCATCATCAACGCGTTCAAGCTGATGTTCTTCTTCAGCTTCGTGCCGGTGGCGCTGGGCCTGCTGGTGGCGTCGCTCATCCGTCGCGTGGCGACGGGCGCGCTCGGGTCGACCGCGCGCACCGTCGTCTTCCTGCCGCAGGTCATCCCACTCGTCGCCGCGGGCATCGTCTGGAGCTGGCTGCTCTCCAAGAACGGCCTCATCAACCAGGTCCTTGCCGCGATCGGCCTGGGTGACATCACGCGCGCATGGCTCGCGGATTTCGGTCTGGCCCTGCCCGCCGTGGGCGTGATCGGAGCGTGGGTCCTGCTGGGCCTGTGCACGATCCTATTGCTCACGGGCATGAGCAAGATCGACCAGTCGCTCTACGAGTCGGCCCGCATCGACGGCGCCAACGCCTGGCGGGAGTTCCGATCCATCACCGTCCCCAGCCTGCGCTATGAGATCGGTGTCTGCATCACCGTGACCGTCATCGCCTCCCTGTCAGCGTTCGACATCATCTACATCTCCACGCTCGGCGGGCCCGGCACCACCACGGCCGTCCCCGGTCTGGAGATCTATCGGCTGGCCTTCCTCGGCCGCAACGTCGGCGTTGCCTCGGCGCTGGCCGTCGTCCTGATCGTGCTCGTGCTCGTCACGGTCCTGCCTATCCAGCGTCTTACCCGTGAGGAAGCACGGTGATCGTCGGTCGCTCGGAGGTCTGGGTCGGGAGGCTGCTCCTGATCGCCCTCATGGCTGTGACCATCATCCCGTTCCTGAGTGTCTTCACCACGGCCTTGCACCCCTCAGGCACGGTCCCGCCCGGTCTGTCCTGGCCAGCCGATCCGCAGTGGGGCAACTTCCTTGAGGCCTTCCAGCAGGCCCACATGGATGCCCTGCTGGTCTCGAGCGTGATCATCGTCATCGGCGTGGTCCCGGCCTCGGTCGTCCTCGCCACCATGGCGGGCTTCGCCATCGGTCACCTGCGCATCCCCGGGTCACGCTGGCTGTTCATCCTCTTCCTGCTGGGTCTGACGCTGCCGCTCGTAGGTATCGTCATCCCGCTCTACTACCTCGTCCGCAGCCTGGGCTTCTACGACACGAAGCTCGCCATCATCCTGCCGCTCATCGGCTTGTACATGCCCTTCGGGGTGTTCTGGATGCGGGCACACTTCCTCAACATGCCCACGGAGCTCTCCGAGGCTGCGCGGGTGGACGGTGCCACCACTCGCGACCTGTTCTGGCGCATCCACGTGCCGCTGGCGATGCCCGCGGTCTCATCGCTGGCGATCCTCCTGGGAGTGTGGACGTGGAACCAGTTCCTGCTCGCGCTCGTGCTCGTCGAGGACCCCATCGAGCGCACCATGGCCGGCGCACTGGGCACGTTCCAGGGTCAGTACGCGACGGACATCCCGCTCTTGTCCGCCGGTTCGCTGGTGATCCTGACGCCGACGATCATCGTCTTCCTCATCTTCCAGCGGCAGTTCACCTCGGCCCTGCTCAGCGGATCGCTCAAGGGATAGGCGCGTTTTGAGATGACGTCCCATGACTCTGCTCCGTCGATTGACGGTTTCGTCGCGGGAGGGTTCGGACCGGTCGCTGACGCGTTCAGGGCGAACTTCCGTGAGCACGGCGAAGTCGGTGCCGCGGTGGCCGTCTACGTCGACGGAGAACCAGCAGTGGACCTGTGGGCTGGGATGGCCGACCCGCGGACTGGCCGAGCCTGGACGGCTACCACCCCTGCCATCGTCTTCTCATGCTCCAAGGGCATCCTCGCGATCTGCGCGTACCTGCTCGTCCAGGAAAGCCGGCTCGACCTGGACGCTCCGGTGGCTGATTACTGGCCGGAATTCGGACAGGCGGGCAAGGAGGAGATTCCCGTCCGCTGGCTCCTGACCCACCAGGCCGGGCTGCCTTCCCTCGACCGTGACCTCGAACGTAAGCACGTACTCACCTGGGAGCCAGTCGTCCATGCCCTCGAAGAGCAGGCGCCGCTCTGGCCTCCCGGGACCGCGCACGCGTACCACGCCCATACCTTCGGCTGGCTGGTCGGTGAGGTGCTCCGGCGTGTCTCGGGTCAGGGTGTCGGTGCCTTCGTGCGTCGTCGCCTAGCCGAGCCACTGGGGTTGCGCCTGTGGATCGGGTTGCCGGCCGACCGGCGCGACGAGATCGCCTATCTCCTGCCGCCACTCCCCGACACCGACCCTGAGACGGCGAGTGCCATCGGTGAGGCCCTCGCGAGCCCGGCAGCACAGCGTTCGTTCACCATGAGTGGGGCGTTCGCGTTCCCGCACGACGAGCGTGGCTACGTCACCTTCAACGACGCGGACATCCAGGTAGCCGAGCTCCCCGCGGCAAACGGCATCGCGGACGCACGGTCCCTCGGCGCGCCTCTATGCGGCCTGTGTCGGCACGGTGGACGGTCAACGGCTGCTGACCTCGGACTCGGTCAGGGGACGCGCTCGTCGCGCGCGTCCAGGGGGCCGCAGTGGTTCGGTGCTCCGGACCTCGGTGAACGCTGGGGGGGGTACCGGGCTTCACTCTTATCGCCTCGCCGCCCTACTCGCCGCTTCTCGGTCCCGGCAGCTTCGGTCATCCTGGTGCGGGTGGCGAGCTGGCCTTTGCCGACGCAGACCCACCGTATCGGATTCGCTCTACGTCAACAACCAGATGGGGGCCTTCCCTGGAATCCCCGGGCCCGTCGGCTGGTCGAAGCACTGAAGGGTTGCCTCGGTGGTTGATGAGACGTCCGTAGGGTCGTGGCCATCCCTGCGCAAGGCACCCCAGCTAGTCCCCTATGCAGACTCGCTGGGGGAGATTCAGGTGGCGCATGGACCGGCCCGTCGTGCAGCGTCTCCTCGCCCTGGTCCGGCTCCGAGGCACGCACCATGCTTTCCGCGGTCAACTCGCCGTCGAAGTGCCACGGGCCGGCCTCATTCGCATGCTATGGACCTTGGGACACGCGGGCTGCGGGCTGGAGGTGGACGTGCACAACGGCTCGATGCGTATCTCTGAACGAGCTGGCGCGTAGGCTGGGTCACTGGCCTGCGGCTGACCGACGCGGTCGTGGATCGACCACCTGCGATGCCGAGCTGGCGACCGGTTGGAAGCACGCTGGTCCAGCTGGCGAGGCCCTCGAGCGGGGAAAGCCCCCGCTACAGGAGCTTCTCCAGCAGGTCGATCATCTCGGGGTCCCCGCCGGCGGGTGGGGACCAATCGACCTGCACGACCTCCACCCCCTGCTCCTCGAGGCTATCGGCGAATCCGTGCAGTCCGACGTTGACCACCGCGAGCGGCTCGCGCAACAGCTCATCGGTCGGATCGGGCGTGTCTGTCATCTGCTCTCTCCCAGCCGAGCGAGGCAGTACTCCGTCGCTCGGGCGTTGCTCCAGAAGACGTGGACGCCGGCGTCGATCAGGGCCTCTGCCTGTCGCGACAGGTCCTGCGGGTCGTCTTCGGTCCCGCAGATGGAGGCGACGACCGTCAGGCCTCCCGCCTCTCTCGGCCTTTGGCTTCTGCCTTCGACGATGGCTCCCACGATGTCACCCACGGGATCCTCGGCCACGTTCGTGCCCAGGATGAAGTCGAGCAAGAGGACGGACACTTCCGGGTCGAGGCTCTCGGTGATGATCCGCTGCGCCCGGAGCGTCCCGTCGATCATGGGGTGCAGCCTGCCTCGGGTGTGCTCGTCGTCGCCCATGTCGATGAGCGTATGGCCAACGCTCTTCGCAGCGTCCTGCAGCTGACCGTCCGCACTCAGGGGAGCGTTGGAGAAGACCGTCAGACCGGCTCCTCGCAGGATCTGCTGGGACTGGTAGCAGAGCGTGCCTCCGGCAAAGAGCCCGCGAAGGTATCTCTGGCGTGGCGCTCGTGGGAGGTCATCGGGGAGGCTGGGACCCGGATCCGTGGCCGTCAGCGTTGACACCGAACCCGATGGCACGGACGTCCGTGCCATCGCAGCCTGCACCGCGGCATCGATCGTGGACGCCCACTCGAGCCCAGGGCTCGATGCTCGCTCGGCCATCCCCAGCATGCATGCCACGACTGGCTTGGGACTGGCTGCCAGGCGGGAAGCCAGGACCTCGAGCGTCCGCTCTCCGCCCGGCTTGGCCACGATGGCGATGACCTCCGTCGAAGGGTCGCGCTCGAGAGCCTCGAGAGCGGATAGCGACGTCATCCCGCCGATGTCGTCGGACAGGTCGTGGCCGCCGGTTCCGATGCCGTGAGAGATCCCACCACCGGCGTGGTGGATCTGGCAGGTGAACTCCTGGAGTCCGGTGCCCGAGGGGCCGATGACTCCGATCGACCCTCGGCGCACGTTGTTGGCGAACCCGATCCCGACGCCGCCCACGATGCTCGTCCCACAATCAGGCCCCATCACCAACAAGCCTCGGGCCTGGGCCAACGCCTTGAGCTCCCGCTCCTGCTCGAGCTGAGCACGCCGACCACCGACCTATCCTGAAGCCCCGGGAGGGCGGTGATGTTCGGATCTGTTCCAGTCAGCCGCGAGGAGACAGCAGACATGAAGAGTAGGGTCGCGGACCTCCCCATCGCCCATGAAGCCCTCGGGGAGATGGTTCGCGGGCAAGACTGGGGCGGGACGACCAGCGCGTACATGGAGTACCCAGCCGGACTGGATTTCGGCCCACTGCTCGTGGGCCTGGAGCGCGATCACTGTCAGTGTCCGCACTGGGGCTACGTGATCGAGGGCCGAATCCGCGTGGGCTATGAGGACGGCACCGAGGAGGTCGTCGGCACGGGCGAGCTCTACTACTGGCCCTCAGGCCACACCATCGTGGTCGAGGAAGCGGTCAGGATGGTCGAGTTCAGCCCCCACGACCAGATGTCGCAGGTGCTCGGCCACGTCGTAGGCAAGCTGTAGGGACGAGCCACGCGCGGGAGCGGTCACAGAGTCCGTGCCTGTCGCAGGGCAAGCCAAAGGTCAGCTGAGATGTCGAACGCCCTCCCGTAATGATCCGGGAGGGCGTCTCCACGCGGACGAGGGGATCGAAGTGTCGGATCCTTCCTCGCTGGTCCTCCGATGCTCTTGTTGGTGTCTCCTCTGCAGGTCAGGGGTGACGGACTACAGCCAGCGAGGCTGCCGGGTCCGGAATACAGGCGGCCGGGCGCGTGTTTCCGGACTTCCGTCCTGGCCTGGATGATCGATGTGCTCGAGACGCTCCTGGCCGAGGCGCGGGTCGAAGCGTCCCTGGTATGCGACCAGATCGTCGTGGAGAACCCAGTGTCCAGTGCCGCGTACGACAAGGTGCCCTCACGAAGCGTCCGCGACGAGCACTTCGCGAAGGGCGTCGACCGCGACACGGATGGGCCGTTCCTCGAAGTCGTGCGGATAGGCCTGGGCCGACACGTCCTTGGCGGCCGGGTCGCCGAAGCTCGTCGCCGAGACCAGTACGGTGGCTGCGCGCAGTCCACGCGAGGCCGCCACCAGGCAGAGCGCAGCCGTCTCCATGTCCGTGGCCACGGCACCCCCGGCGAGGTATGCGTTCCACTTCGCGACTAGCTCGTAGGCGACGGGCTTGGTCTCTGGGTCGATCTCCGTGTAGAACGAGTCCTTGTGGATGACCACACCGATGACCGGGTCGAAGCCCATGCCGATGGCGGCTCGCTCGAGCGCCTTGACCAGCCCGAAGTCGGGCACGGCCGGGAACTCGAGTGGCAGGTAGTGCAGGCCCGTGCCCTCCATGCGCACCGCGCCATTGGGGATGACGATGTCACCGATGCCCACCGTCGCCGATGTCGAGGCGCAGGTGCCTACGCGGATGAACGTGTCCACGCCGATGCGAGCCAGCTCTTCCACGCAGATGGCGGTGGACGGTCCGCCCATGCCGGTCGATACCACCAGCACCCTCTGCTCGTCGACGTAGCCGGCGTACGTCGTGTGCTCGCGGTTCTGTGCGACCTTGACGGGATCGTCCAGCAGCGCCGCGATCTTCTCGCAGCGATCGGGATTGCCCGGGATGAGGGCGTACTTCGCCGCATCCTCCGGTCCGAGTGCGATGTGCAACATCTTCGACATGGTCAGTCGCCCCCCTTCGCAGCCGCAGCCGCAGCCGCAGCCGCAGCGAGCAGCTGCCTCCGTGTCTCATCCGTGCAGAAGGCACGCGCGACCGCGGCCTCGCTCATGTCATCGAGCTGGCTCGTCGTGAGCCCGCTCTCAGCGACCAGCCATCCGGCTTCGGCCGACAGGGGCGACCCGGTCTGACGCGGGTTGTCGTCGCCCAGCACGACCTCGCAGCCCGCACCCACGAACGCCTGGAGCGGGTGCTCATCGCCGGGCGCGACGGCGCCGGTGAGGTGGTTGGACGTCGGGCAGACCTCGATGCAGATGCCTTCATCGGCGGCCCAGGCCAGCAGGTCGGGATCGCGAGCCAGGCGTGTGCCGTGCCCGATGCGCCGGGCGCCGAGCAGGACGTGCGCCTCGCGCGCCGCCGACGCGGGTCCAGCCTCGGCCGCATGCGCGGTCAGGCCCAGGCCGCCCTCACGCGCGATCTCGAACGCGCGCACGTGGGGCCGCAGGTCCGGGTAGGTCAGCTCGTCGCCGGCGATGTCGAAGCCCACGACTCCGTCATCGCGGTGGTCCACGGCCAACTGCGCCAGGCGGATGTTGTCCGCTGCGGCGTGGTGGCGCAGGACGGCTGGCACGAGCCCGGCTGCGATCCCGGTGGTGGCGATGCCGCGTTGCAGCCCCGCGCACAGGGACTCGACCGCGGCCTCGAGGGACATCGCAGATCCGGCGTGCGTGACCGGGCCCACGCGCAGCTCCAGGAAGCGGCAGCCATCGGCGGCGGCATCCTCCACCGCCTCGGCCGTCACGCGCTCGAGCGCGGCAGGCGTTCGCAGCAGGGGATAGACCACGGCCACCCGCTCGAGGTAGGCGGGCAGATCGCCGGCGATATGCACGCGCATGGCGTCGGCCCAACCCCCAGCCGGTGTCCCGACCCCGGCCGCAGCCGCCAGCTCGACCGCGGTCTCCGGGCGTACCCAGCCCTCCAAGTGGGTATGGAGGTTCAGCCGCAGTCCGATGCGGTCGCCGACACCCGTTCCCGCGCCAACGTCCACGCTAGCGGTCCTCGAGGCGCGCATCAGGCCAGCGCAGCGCGCTCCGCTCGAGCCAGCTGATGAAGCCGAAGAAGAGGATGCCACCGAGGCACGAGAGCACGATGGCCGCGAACATCAGGCGCGTGTCGAGCCGGTAGCTCGCCTGGACGATGACGTAGCCGATACCGCGGTCCGAGCCGGTGAACTCGGCGACGATGGCACCGATGACCGAGAGTGTCGCGGCCACGCGAAGGCCAGCGAAGACGAACGGCAGCGAGCTGGGGATGCGCAGGCGCCACAGGATCTGGCGCTTGCTGGCCGAGAGCACGGTCATCAGCTCGAAAGCCTCACCGCTTATCGCACGCAGCCCGCGCGTCGTGTTCACCAGCACCGGGAAGAAGCAGATGATGGCGGCGATGGCCACCTTGGGCACGAGCGTGAAGCCGAACCAGATCGTGAGCAGCGGTGCGATGGCGATGATCGGCACCGTCTGAAGCGCGATGGCCCAAGGAAAAGCCGCGCGCTCCACGATGGGCACGTGGACGAAGATCACAGCCGTGAGGATGGCGATGCCGCTGCCGACGAGGAAGCCGAGGATGGCCTCGAGCATGGTCCAGCCGAGATCCTCCACCAGGTCGGGTCCTTCGACTACGAGCTCGCCGGCGATCTCGGTGGGACTGGGGATGATGTAGGCAGGCACGTCCAGCAGGACCACGGCAAGCTGCCACACCACCAGCACGGTGGCGAATAGCAGGGCTGCCGGCACTAGCGTGCGCAGGCGACGGTTCCACGTGCCTCGCGAGCCGGCGGACTGCGTCATGCGTTCGCTCCGGCGACTTCGGGCTCGTCCTCGGTCGGGATCTCCAGCAGTGAGCGCAACTCTCCGGCCAGCGCCGCGAACTCGGGCTCGTAGCGCAACTGGAGCGCGCGCGGGCGAGGGAAGGGGACCACGGCCTCGCGAGCCACGCGCCCCGGACGCGAGCTCATGACGACGACCCGATCGGCCAGGAAGATGGCCTCCTGGATGCTGTGTGTCACGAAGAGGACCGTGGAGCGGGCCTGGCTCCACACGTCGAGCAGCTGCAGGTTGAGCCGGTCACGAGTGAACTCGTCGAGCGCGCCGAAGGGCTCGTCCATAAGCAGCGTCGATGGCTGGTAGATGAGTGCTCGCGCGAGGGCCACACGCTGGCGCATGCCGCCGGACATCTGGCTGGGGTAGTGGTCCTCGAAGCCCTCGAGGCCGACTTCCTTGAGCAGCTCGCGTGCGAGAGCTTCGGTGCCGGGGCCGTGCGTCGGGCTACGCGAGCCGAGGATACGGTCGGGCAGCAGCACGTTGCCGAGCGCCCGCAGCCAGGGGAAGAGCACTGGGCTCTGGAAGACGAAGCCGAACTCCACGTCCTTGCGCGCCTGCTCGGGTGTCTTGCCGTGCACGCTGGCCGAGCCGGATGTGGGTGCGAGCAGGCCCGAGACGATGCGCAACAGCGTGGACTTGCCACAGCCGGACGGGCCCACGATGGCCACGAACTCGCCGTCGGCCACGTCGAATGTGATGTCTTCCAGCGCGACCACGTCGCGGTCTCCGGAGAAGTGCATGCCGATGCCGGCGAGCGAGATGCCGCCGCCGGTCACGGTCGAGGTCACGCGTGCCGTCCGGACGCCTCGTACCGGCAGATAGCCTCGAGCGCGACATCGATGGCGTTGTCCCAGCCGGTGGCGAGGGCGAGGTTCTCGCCCGCGTAGTCGATGTCCTCCGGAGCGGTGTAGTTGTACGAGACCGCGCAGACCATGGCCGCGTGCAGGCTCCGCAGGTGGGCGATGGTGAAGATGGCCGCGCTCTCCATCTCGATGTTGGTGATCTTGTGCTTCATCAGGTTCTCGATCACCTCCGGTGTCTCGGCGTAGAAGGCGTCGCTCGAGACATTGAGCCCGACGTGCACACCGAAGCCGCGCTCGGCACCCAGCTCGCGGGCAGCGTCGATGAGTTCCCGCACCAGGAAGTGGTCGGCCACCGCGGGGAAGCCGGCGTCGACATAGGCCGCGCTCGTGCCGTCGAGACGCATCGTGGCGGTGTTGACGATGATGTCGCCGACCCGCATGCCCGGGATGAACGCCGCGCTGCTGCCGACACGGATGAAGTGCGTGGCGCCGACGTTGGCCAGTTCCTCCACGGCGATGCCGGCCGACGGGCAGCCGATGCCGGTGGAGGTGCCGCTGACACCGATGCCCTTGTAGCTGCCGGTCACGGTGCGGTACTCACGGTGGTAGGCGATCTCGCGGGGATCGTCGATGTGATCGGCGATGCGACCGACCCGGGCGGGGTCGCCGGGGAGCAGGACGTACTCGGCCACGTCACCCGGGTTGACGTGGAGGTGATATTGGCGTTTGTGTTGGGCAGCGGCGTTCTTGTCGAAGACCATGGGACCTCTCGATCGAGCGATGGGTAGGTGTGGCAGGCGCCTCGGCGACGCCTGCCACACGGGTGTCCTACTCGGCGAAGCAGATGTCCGAATAGACGCTGTCGAGGTCGACCTCGGCCTCGAGCCCGCCGAACTCGCGCAGCACGTCGACGGTGGTCTGCCAGCGCTCGCGCGTCATCGAGCCGATGCCGTTCTCGATAGCGTCGGGCGTGCGCACCGCGCCGTCCATGGCCGCGATGATCTTCCTCTCGGTCTCGAGGTCGAGGTTGTCGGGGTCGACCGCGACCACGATCTCAGCCGCCTCATCGGGGTTCTCGAAGACGTACTCCCAGCCGCGGGCCATGGCTCGCACCATGCCGCACACCACGTCGGGGTTCTCCTCGAGATACTGCTGGCGGGTGAAGAGCGCGTTGGCCGACGTCTCGACGCCGTAGTCGTAGGGCACGAAGACGGTCGTCTCCACGCCCATCGTTTCGGCCACGATCGGCTCGGTCGTGGCGAACACCGTCTGCAGGTCGATCTGGCCTTCCAGCAGTGGCGTCAGGTCGAAGCCGATGGTGACCTGATCGAGCGAGTCGGGGTCGATGCCGTTCTTGACCAGCATGGCCTGGGTCAGCATCCAGGGTCCGCCTTCCTGGAAGCCGATGCGCGCCCCGACGAGGTCATCGAGTGTCTCGAAGCCGCTCTCGGCGAGGGCCATGATGGCGCCCGGGTGCTTCTGCAGGAAGGTGGCCACGGTGACGAGCGGGATCTCCTCGACCGCGGCGAACACGAGTGAGTTGGTGTCGTGCATGCCGAAGGTGTCGGTACCCGCCGCGACGAGCGTGATGCTGTTGGTATCGAAGCCGCCGGGGTTGATGGTGACGTCCAGGCCCTCGTCGGCGAAGAAGCCTTTCTCCTGGGCGACGTACGAGCCGGCGAACTGGGAGCCGGGGAACCAGGGCAGCCGCATCGAGACGGCCACGGGATCGGCCGAGTCGGCCCCGTCATCCTGGGCCATGGCGACCGAGGCAGTCGTGGCCGTGAGTGCCAGCGTCAGCGGCAGCGCGAGCAGTGTGGTGGTGCGTGACTTCATGCGTTCCTCCTCATACACGTAGATCAGGGCTCGACTTCCATCAGTTCATACGCGACTCTGTGACCGGGTTCGAGGGACATCCACACGAGTGGCGCAGGACCAGCGAAGTGGCCACCGTGGTCGGTGGCTGGGGGCCGCCTTCGTCGATCGCCCGGCGCAGCATGCGTACCGCTTCGTGTCCGAGCTCAGCCGCGGGCAGACGAACCGTGGTCAGCGTCGGCGACGAGGCGGCCGCGAAGGGGATGTCGCCATAGCCGATGACCGCGACGTCCTGTGGGACCCGCAAGCCAGCCGCCCGGATGCCGTGGATGACGCCGAGGGCGACGATGTCGCCGGCGCAGACGATGGCCGTCGGCCGTTCATCGAGCGCCAGCAGTCGGTGGGCGGCAGCAGAGCCCGCTTCGAGCGTGTGGTCGGGCACATTGGCGACGTGCTCGTCGACGAAGGTCAGGTCGGCCGACGCGAGGGCCTGTGAGTGGCCACCGAGCAGGCGCTTGGTGCTGATCCAGGACGCTGGCCCCATCACCGCGCCGATGCGCCGGTGCCCGTGCTCGACGAGGTGGGCAGTGGCCGCCCGGCCGTCCGCCTCGCGGTCCACGTCGACCTGCGAGCTGGTGGCGAGGTCGGCGCTGTCGACGAGCACGAGCGGGCGCAGCGTGTCGGACGGGCCGAAGAGGTCGACCGCCTCTGACTCGGTGGGGGACTCGGCGTGGATGGCGATGATCCCATCGACGTTGCGGCTGAAGAGTTGGTCTAGGTAGCTCGAGACGACCGGGGCGTCGAAGTGGTGGGTCTCGCAGATGATGGGCAGCCAGCCCTCCGCTCCGGCCGCGCCCGTGACCGCTGCGAGGAAGTCGTCGTAGTACGCCGCGAACGACGGGATGAGGACGCCGATGGAGAAGCTGTGATGCCGCTCCCGCGCGCGTGCTGCCTGGCGCCGGTCGAAGCCCAGTACGACCGTGCGTGAGCCCCGTCGCATGCGCACGAGTCCGTCGTCACGGAGCTGGCCGTAGGCCGCGCGCATGGTGTGGGTGTTGACCCCGACCTGCGTCGCAAGGTCGCTGATCGGCGGCAGGAAAGCGCCCGCTTCAAGCGCTCCGGTGGCGATGAGCCAGGTCAGCTGGCGACTGATCTGCGCAGTCAGCGGCACACGGCTGACGCGATCGACGCTGATGCGTCGCGCGACTTCAACCCCGGCTCGGTCAGTCGTCCCGCCCACGCCCCGACGATAGAGAGTGGCAAACATCTAGTCAACTAGCTGTATGGCGGTACGCGATCGTGGTTGGCGTGGCGGAGGCGCGGCCACCAGCTGGTGGCTCCGGACCCGGGTTGGCTCAGCCAGTCCGGGTCCATTCTTGGTTCTGCGGTCCGGTCACCGCGACTCCTGGCGCATCCCGCTCGTGAAGCTCGGACCCGAGCACGTCTCGAACATGCTGCGCGAGCTGGAGCGCCGCCAACCGCCGCTCTCACGAACCACCGTCCGCTACGCCTCCGTGGTCCTGCCCGTCGCGCTCGGTCGTGCGCTGAAGCTCGGGGAGGTCCATCGCAACCTCGCGACACTCGTCGACTCGCCGGCCGAGGCTCACCGCGAGGTGCAACCGATGGCGGCTACGGAGGCCCGCGGCTTTCTCGAGTCCGTTACGGCGACCGGCTTGTGGTCTTGTACCGCCGTGCTATGGCGACTGGCATGCGCCAGGGTGAGTTTCTGGTACTCCGATGGCCGGACGTCGATCTCGACCGTGCTCGGCCACTCGACCTTCGCGACCACGGTCGACTGCTACGGCCGCCTGGCGCCGGGCGTCAGTCGTCGAACCGCCGACAAGATGGGCAAGACCCTCTCGGGCCGAATGGGTACGCGATGGGGTACGAGACCAACGAAGACGGCCACCGGTCACCGCCGGAGGGCCGTGTCATGCTCAAAGGAATGGCTGGCGAGGAAGGATTCGAACCTTCAATCCCCTGATCCAGAGTCAGGTGCCTTACCGTTAGGCCACTCGCCAGCGAGAATCGCAGGATACCAAATCGCCATCAGACCCCCTCTTGGTCGCCCCACGCCGGAGCCCGGCACTTTGGTAGCGTTGGGCCAGGCCCGTCCACCGCACCTGGAGTCCCGTGTCCGAGATCATCCACGGCACCGAACGCCGCCCACTGACCACGGGCAAGACGCTGTTCGACTATGCCGACGAAGTCTCGCTCGCAGTACCCCAGTCGTGCAGTAGATCCGGCCGCTGCCGCGAGTGCGCCGTCGAGATCCGCCAGGGCGGCGATCAGCTCAGCGCCCGCACCGACGCCGAGGAATACCTACCCGAAGCCTTCCGACTCGCCTGCCAGGCAAAGGTCGAGTCGGCTGAGGGTGACATCGAGTTCGCCGTCATCCGCCGGCGCATGCACATCCTCGAGGAGGCCGGCGAGCCCATCACCGAGGTCGATCCCGTCGTCACCACCAGCGAGCACGCGGTCCTCTACGACGGCGTCACGCTCGACCTGCGTCGCGAGCACGTACTGGGCCTGGCGGTCGACGTGGGCACCACTACCTGCGTCTTCCGCCTCATCGACCTGACCGATGGCCACGTCGTCTCCGGCGGCGCCTTCGAGAACCCCCAGCGCTTCGGTGGCAGCGACGTGATGAGCCGCATCGGCTACGAGCGCGACCATCCGGGCACCCTGCGCAAGTCGCTCCGTCGGGCGCTCAACGCCGGCCTCAAGGAGATCTACGTCGAGACCGGTATCGACCGCCACGAGGTCTACGAGGCCATGGTCGTGGCCAACTCGACGATGCGCGATCTCTTCTTCGACATCGACGTCAAGCCCATCGGTGAGATGCCCTATAAGTCGCTGACCGAGCTGGCCATGCTCCGGGGGGAGGCCGGCTCCACCTGGGTCAGCAAGCGAGCCCACGAGCTGGGCCTCCTCATCCACCCGCAGGCCCGCGTGGTGGGCGCGCCGCTCATCGCCAGCCACGTCGGCGGTGACGTCTCGGCTGACCTGGTGGCGACCGACTTCGGCTCCGCACCCGGCAGCTCCCTGCTCATCGACATCGGCACCAACACGGAGATCGTGGTCACCGACGGGGAGCGCATCGTGGCCGCCTCCAGCCCGGCCGGTCCCGCCTTCGAGGGCGGCATGCTGCGCTTCGGTATGGCCGGCGCGGACGGGGCCATCGAGGCCGTCCACATCAACGACGACGCGTTCGTCTACCAGGTCATCGGCGACTACGAACCGGAGGGCATCTGCGGCTCCGGCCTCGTGGACATCCTCGCTGAGCTGCGCCGCGTGGGCTGGATGACGCCAGAAGGCCGCTTCCACGACGGCGGTAGCGAGTTCATCATCGCGCCCTCGAAGGGCATCACCTTCTCCCGCGCCGATGCCAGCCAGCTGGCGCAGGCCAAGGCCTCCAACGCCTCGGGCCAGCGCATCCTGCTACGCAAGCTCGGGCTCGACGCGAGCGCGGTCGACCAGGTCTACCTCGCCGGCGGCTTCGCCAACGCCATCGACATCGAGAACGCCATCGACATCGGCTTCCTGGCCCAGGTGAACCCGGAGAACGTGCAGCGAGTGGGCAACTCCGCCCTGCGCGGTGCCTCAATGCTGCTGCTATCCCGCCGCCGCCGTGAGGCCCTCAGCGACATCATCGGCCGCATCGAGCATGTCGAGCTGGAGACCGAACCCGACTTCTTCGAGCTCTTCGTCGACGGCTGCATGTTCCACCCCATCCCGACCGCTGCCACGTAGGCTCCCGA
>CAVQPG010000020.1:0-234162 GCA_963714675.1 uncultured Chloroflexia bacterium
CACCCACTGCCACCAGATGGCAGCCTTCCTGTGGTCGAGATGTCATGGTTGATGACGAATACAGTGACAATAGACTTGACAATGACATTGTCAGGGTTCTACTATCCGATGCATACAGGGCGAAGTCGCGACCGTCCCGTCCCTTGGACAGCCACGAAGTACGCCATCGAGATACGGAGGAACCAGCCATGACCATGATCCGCAGGGCTCGGCCCAGCACCAACCTGATGAGCCTCAGCCGCACCTTCGACCGTCTGTTCGAAGACGCCACCTTCCGGCCGCTGGCCTGGGGCGCGCCCGTCGAGGCCCGCTTGCCGCTTGACGTCACCTCCAGCGAGGACGCCGTCACCGTGGAAGCGGCGCTGCCGGGCATCAGCCCCGAGGACGTCGAGATCACCGTCCACCAGGACAACCTGACCATCGCCGTCAAGGAGCAGGAGACGCACGAGCAGCAGGACGGTGAGCGTGTCTACCGCGAGTTGCGACGCAGCAGCGGGACCCGCACGCTCACGCTCCCGAGCGGCATGGACATCGAGCACGCCACCGCCACCTTCGAGAACGGCATGCTCCGCCTGAGTATCCCGCGAGCGGAAGCTGCCAAGCCCCGCCAGATCCCGGTCAACGCGGTCACGGAGGGCCCCGTCGCGGTGGCCGCCAAGACCCAGGAGGCCGCGGACCAGGGCAGCCCGATGAAGGCCGAGCAGGCTTGAGTCGTGCGAGATAGAGCAGGCGCGCAGCGGCGTCCCAGTGGCGCAAATGCCAGCTCACCGGTCTACATCATCAGTGTGGCTGCCGAGCTGGTCAGCGTTCACCCGCGAACGCTGCGCATCTATGAGGGTGAAGGGCTGGTCTGTCCAGCCCGCACCCCCACCAACATCCGGCTCTACTCGGAGAACGATCTGCGCCGGGTCCTCTGGATCCGGCATCTCACCCAGAACCTGGGCGTGAACCTGGCCGGGGTCCGCGTCCTCTTCGAGCTGGAGGAGCGTCTGGGGACGCGCATCCTCGAGACGCTCTACAGCGAGAACCAGGCCGGCGGCAAAGCCCGCTGGCAAGACGCCCGACAAGGCCTCCGACGACGAGCCGGTTGCCACGGCGAACACCCCGAACCCCCGACCGGACTTCCAAGGAGATCTGAATGGCCACCAAGAAGAAGAGTGAGGGCACCACCGGCACACCCGAGGCTGCGACAGGGCGCACTGCCAAGCTGCCCAGCGGTCCGCGTGTGCTGCCGCTCGTGGCGCTGCGCGAGACGGTCATCTTCCCGGAGATGATCGTGCCTCTGCAGGTCGGCCGCGAGAAGTCGGTCAAGGCTCTTGACAAGGCGGTAGGTGCCGACTCGCTCATCGCGCTCGTGACCCAACGCCAGGCAGAGCGCGAGGACATCGACAGCACCGATGAGCTGTACGAGGTGGGAACCCTGGCCAAGATCGCCCAGGTCGTGCAGGCCCAGGATGGCACCGTGCGCGCCATCGTCCAGGGCCAGCAGCGCCTGCGCGTCGTGAGCTTCGCCTCGACCGAAGGCCATATCTCGGCGGAAGTGGAGATCCTCGAGGACGCCGCACCGGAGGACCTCGAGGTCGAGGCCCTGGTGCAGACGGTCCAGGGCCAGATCGAGCAGTACGTCCAATCGGGCGCGCCGGTCCCGCCCGAGGCCGCCGTGGCGGCCCGCAACATCTCCGAGCCCGGCCTGCTGGCCGACATGGTCGCCTACAGCCCGGACATGACTACCGAGCAGCGCCAGGAACTGCTCGAGACGCTCGATGTCGTCGAACGCCTCAAGCTGGTTTCCGCCTTCCTCGCTCGCCAGGTCGAGATCCTCGAGCTCAAGGGCCGCATCCAGTCCGAGGTCAAGTCGGAGCTGGACAAGACCCAGCGCGAGTACATCCTGCGCGAGCAGCTCAAGGCCATCCAGCGAGAGCTCGGCGAGGACGATCCCCAGCAGGCAGAGGTCAACGAGCTTCGCGAGAAGGTCGAAGAGGCCAACATGCCCGAGGAGGTCAAGGAGCGGGCCCTCAAGGAAGTGGATCGCATGAGCCGGATCCCCACGGCCTCGCCCGAGGTCGGTGTCATCCGCACCTACGTCGACTGGCTCGCGGCCCTGCCCTGGGACAAGTCCTCTGAGGACAACCTTGACATCAAGCAGGCCGCCATCGTCCTCGACGAGGACCACTACGGCCTCGAGAAGGTCAAGGAGCGCATCCTCGAGTACCTCTCGGTGCGCTCGTTGGCGGACACCATCCGCAGCCCGATCCTGGCGCTGGTCGGCCCTCCCGGTGTGGGCAAGACCTCGCTGGGCAAGTCGGTGGCCCGGGCCATGGGCCGGGAGTTCGTGCGCATGAGCCTGGGCGGCATCCATGACGAGGCGGAGATCCGCGGCCATCGCCGGACCTACATCGGCGCCCTCCCCGGTCGGGTCATCCAGAACATCAAGACCGCCGGCACCAACAACCCGGTGTTCATGCTCGACGAGATCGACAAGATCGGCATGGACTTCCGTGGCGACCCCAGCTCAGCCCTGTTGGAGGTGCTGGACCCCGAGCAGAACAACACCTTCGCGGACAACTATCTCGAGGTGCCGTTCGATCTCTCCAAGGTCCTCTTCATCGCCACGGGCAACCTCATCGACCCTATCCCCATGGCGCTTCGCGACCGCATGGAGATCATCGGGCTGCCGGGCTACACCCAGCGCGAGAAGGTCGAGATCGGCCGACGCTTCCTGGTGCCGAAGCAGATGACGAACCATGGGCTGAAGCCTGGGAACGTGGCCGTCACCGACGAGGCCATGACCCAGCTGGTGCAGTCGTACACGCACGAAGCCGGGGTGCGTAACCTCGAGCGTGAGATCGCCAACGTCATGCGCAAGATCGCGCGCACGGTGGCTGAAGGCCGCAAGTCCAAGACGGTCGTCAACGAGCGAAAGCTCACCCAGCTGCTGGGCCCGCCGCGCTTCGAGTATGGCGAGCTCGAGCCCGAGGACCAGGTCGGTGCCGCGACCGGCCTCGTCGTCACCGAGGTGGGCGGCGACGTGATCAGCGTCGAAGTCACGCGCATGGAGGGCAAGGAGGACTTCATCCTCACCGGCCAGCTTGGCGACGTGATGCGCGAATCCGCTCGCGCTGGCCAGTCGTGGACACGGGCCAACGCCTCCCGGCTCGGTATCGAGCGCGAGGAGTTCGAGAAGAACACCATGCACATCCACGTGCCCGCCGGCGCCATCCCCAAGGACGGTCCCAGTGCCGGCGTGACGATGGCGACAGCCATGGTCAGCAGCCTCACCGGGATCCCCGTGAACAAGGACGTGGCCATGACCGGCGAGATCACCCTGCGTGGCCGGGTGCTGCCGATCGGCGGCCTCAAGTCCAAGATCCTCGCCGCGCACCTCTCGGGTGCCAAGGTGGTGATCCTGCCCAAGAAGAACGAGAAGGACCTGCGGGACGTGCCCGATGAGGTCCGCAAGCAGATGAAGCTGGTCCTCGTCGAGAACATGGACCAGGTCCTCAACGCGGCCCTGCGCCGCCGGCCCCGGCCGTTGAAGCCGAACCCTGCTGCCGCCAAGGCCAAGGGCGAGCACAAGACCGGGCAGGCCAGGACCAAGACCACCCCGGTGTTCCCGCCGGAGCAGCCACCAGCAGTGGCGTAGCAGAAGACGGAGACGGATGGAGTATCGCGATTACTACGCCACCCTCGGCGTAAGCAAGGATGCCGGTCAGGCCGACATCAAGAAGGCCTTCCGTCGCCTTGCCCGCGAGAACCATCCTGACGTCAACACCGGCAATTCGGCCGCCGAGAAGCGCTTCAAGGAGATCAGCGAGGCCAACGAAGTCCTGTCCGATCCCCAGAAGCGGAAGGCCTACGACCAGCTCGGCGCCAACTGGCAGGCATATCAGCGGGCCGGGGGTCCCGGCGGCGCCGGCCGTGGTAGCCCCTTCGCCGGCTTTGGTGCTGCGGGCGGCTCGGCCGGTGGACCCGGGGTGCGCTTCGAGTACCGCGGCAGCGCAGAGGACCTGTCCGGCTTCAGCGACTTCTTCCGAACGTTCTTCACGAGTGGCGGAACCCGTGGCGGTAGCGGCGCACGTGTCGATATCGACCCCCTGTTCGGTGGCCTCGGTGGCGACAGCGGCGCCGGGTATGCCGCTTCCGGCTTCGGAACGGCGTCCGCACGAGGCCGCCGGCCGGCAGCAGCCCGGCCGGCAGACGCGAGCGCCGACGCCACCATCAGTCTCGAGGAGGTCGCGCGTGGCACGGAGCGTCACCTCGAGATCGGGGCGTCCACCCTCGAGGTCCTGATCCCGCCGGGCGTGCGGGACGGCCAGAAGATCCGCCTCACCGGCAAGGCCGATGGCGGCGGCAACGTCTACATCACCGTGCGCGTCAGCAAGCACCCGGACTTCACGCGTGACGGGGCCGATCTCTCCACAGACCTCTCGCTGACCCTGGGCGAGGCACTGCTCGGCAGCGAGGTCAGCGTGCCCACGCTCAACGGCAAGAAGCTGTTACTGAAGATCCCCGCAGGCACGCAGAACGGCCGCGTCTTCCGGCTCAGCGGGCAGGGACTGCCTCGCTTCGGAGCGGATGGCCGCGGTGACCTGCGCGTGCGCACCAAGGTGGTGTTGCCCACCTTCCTCGACGAGGAGGGACGGCAGAAGGCACAGGCCTTCATCGACCACATCGAACAAACCGACCCGCGGCGCGAGCCCGGAACCCGAACCCGCTGAACGACAAGGATGCGCCGACTCCCCATGAAACTCGATCGATACACCCAGAAGGCACAGGAGGCCATCCTCGCCGCGCAGCAGTTGGCCACGGGTGCCAACTCGCCCGTGCTGGACGTGGAGCATCTCCTTGCTGCGCTGCTCGATGACCCCGAGGGCATCCCCGCGATGGTCCTGCGCCAGCTCGGCGCGGACCCGGCCGGGCTGGCCATGGAGGTCGCGGCCGTGCTCTCGCGGCGGGCCAAGATCGAGGGCGGCCAGCTGGGCCTGGACCCGCGCATGGCCAAGCTCATCGCGGCCGGCGAGGACGAGGCCACCCGCCTCGGTGACGAGTACGTGTCCACCGAACACCTGCTGCTGGCCGCGTCGCAGGCGGGCGGCGATGCCGAACGACTGCTCGATGGGGCCGGCGCCGGGCACGAGGCACTGCTCAAGGCGCTCGAGGGCGTGCGCGGCAGCCAGCGCGTGACCAGCGCCAACCCCGAGGGTACCTACCAGTCACTCGAGAAGTACGGCGTCGACCTGACCCTCGCGGCGCGCGACGGCAAGCTCGATCCGGTCGTGGGCCGCGACGAGGAGATCCGTCGCGTCATCCAGGTGCTCAGTCGCCGGACCAAGAACAACCCCGTGCTCATCGGCGAGCCAGGCGTGGGCAAGACCGCCATCGTCGAGGGTCTCGCCCAGCGCATCGTGCGCGGCGATGTGCCCGACGGGCTGCGCGGCAAGTCGGTCGTGGGCCTCGACCTCGGTGCGCTCATCGCCGGGGCCAAGTTCCGCGGCGAGTTCGAGGAACGTCTGAAGGCCGTGCTCAAGGAGATCAAGGAGTCCGACGGCCAGATCGTGCTCTTCATCGACGAGCTCCACACCGTCGTGGGCGCCGGTGCGGCGGAAGGCGCCATGGACGCCTCCAACCTGCTCAAACCGATGCTCGCACGCGGGGAGCTGCACACCATCGGCGCCACCACGCTCGACGAGTATCGCAAGTACATCGAGAAGGACGCCGCGCTCGAGCGGCGCTTCCAGCCGGTCTACGTGGACCAGCCCAACGTGGACGAGACGATCTCCATCCTGCGTGGCCTGCGCGAGCGCTACGAGGTCCACCACGGCGTGCGCATCACCGACTCGGCCATGGTCGCGGCGGCTGTGCTCTCGAACCGCTACATCAGCGATCGATACCTGCCCGACAAGGCCATCGACCTCGTGGACGAGGCCGCCAGCCGCCTGCGCATGGAGATGGATTCCATGCCCGTCGAGCTCGATGAGCTGGAACGTCGCCGGATCCAGCTGGAGATCGAGCGTGAGGCGCTCAAGAAGGAGACCGACGACGCCTCGAAGGCGCGGCTCGAGAACCTCGAGCGTGAGCTGGCCGACCTCTCGGAGCGAGCCAGCGCGCTCAAGAGCCAGTGGCAGCGGGAGAAGGGCGCCATCGGCGCCCTGCGCTCGACCAAGGGCGAGCTGGAGGCCGCCGAGCACGAAGCTGAGGCCGCCGAGCGCGAGGCCGACTACGGCCGCGCCGCTGAGCTGAAGTACGGAAGGATCCCCGAGCTGCAGCAGCGGCTGGCTGACGAGGAAGCCGCCCTGGCTGCCGACGAAGGCGCTCGTCGACTGCTCAAGGAGGAGGTCGATGCGGACGACATCGCCCGCATCGTGGCCTCCTGGACCGGCATCCCCGTGGCGCGCCTGATGGAGGGCGAGCAGGCCAAGCTGCTGCACATGGAGGAGCGGCTGCATGAACGGGTCGTGGGCCAGGACGAGGCCATCAGCGCGGTCTCCGACGCGGTCCGTCGAGCCCGTGCCGGACTCAAGGACCCCAAGCGCCCCATCGGCTCGTTCATCTTCCTGGGCCCCACGGGCGTGGGCAAGACCGAGACCGCGCGGGCACTGGCCCAGTTCCTCTTCGACGACGAAAGCGCCATGACCCGCATCGACATGAGCGAGTACATGGAGAAGTACGCGGTCAGCCGCCTCATCGGTGCGCCTCCCGGTTACGTCGGCTACGAGGAGGGTGGCCAGCTGACAGAGGCGGTCCGGCGGCGGCCCTACCAGGTGATCCTGCTCGACGAGATCGAGAAGGCTCATCCCGACGTCTTCAACGTGCTCCTGCAGGTACTCGACGACGGACGCCTCACCGACGGCCAGGGTCATGCGGTCTCGTTCAAGGACACGGTCCTGATCATGACCAGCAACGTGGGCTCTCAGGCGCTCGTGGCCGACGGGCCGGTGGGCCTCAGCGAGGCTGGGGTCGAACAGGCGGTCACCGAGGCGTTGCGAGCCACGTTCCGGCCCGAGTTCCTCAACCGCATCGACGAGATCATCACCTTCCACAGTCTCGACCAGGCGGCGCTCGACGCCATCATCGACCTGCTGGTAGCCGATCTCGCGACGCGACTCGAGGAGCACGACCTCGAGCTGGTGCTGACACCGGCCGCCAAGGCGCTCATCGGGCGCGAGGGTGCCGATCCGCACTACGGCGCCCGTCCGCTCAAGCGAGCGGTGCAGCGGCTCCTGGAGAACCCGCTGGCGAAAGCGCTGCTCGAGGGTGCCTTCAAGCCCGGCAGCACCATCACCGCCGACGCCGACCCGGTCAGTGGCACCATCGTGTGCACCGGTTCGGAGGGCGAGTCATTCGTGTCCGAGGCGAGCGAGCGCCGTGACCCTCGTGCTGCGGCGCCCGGCGAGCCCGTCGGTGCCGGCCTGCAGCCCAGCCTGCTGGACCTGCCACCGACCGACGAGCCCGGCAGGGGCGACGGCAAGCGGCGCCTCAACTAGGGCGCGCCGGAGGAAGGCTGGTCTCGATGACCGATGGGCAGGAAGCGGGCTCGATCCGACCAGGGCGTGTGGGCATCGACGGTTCCAGGCTGCTGTTCAGGCACGACCCACCACGAGGTTCGCTCCCGGCCCTGCGCCGGCGGCGGCGTTCCCCGCGTGGCTGACGACCCCCGCTGGGCCGACAGCGAGCCGCGCCTCGTCGAGGCCTTGCGCGACGAGATCCTCGCGGCAGCAGGGCAACGCATCACCTTCGCGCGCTTCATGGAGCGCGCCCTCACCGAGCCGGGGCTGGGCTACTACGCCACCAGCGAGCTGCGCCCTACGCGGGCCGGCGACTTCCTCACCGCGCCCGAGCTGCACCCCTTCTTCGGACGCTGTCTCGGGCGCGTCGTCAGTGCAGCCTGGGAGGCGTCGGCCTCGTCGCCCTTCCGCGTGCTCGAGTACGGCGGTGGTCGTGGCACCCTGCGGGACGACGCCACCGACGGCCTCGGCTTCCACGTCGCCTGGCGTCGTGCCGACCTGGCCGATCGCAGCGACGACGACGGCGCACCCGCCGACCTCATCATGGCCAACGAGTTCCTCGACGCGCTGCCGGTGCATCGCCTGCGGTGCGAGGGGGAGCTGCGCGAAGCCTGGGTGGGCTGGGAGGACGGCTGGTTCTGCGAGCTGCTCGCCGAGCCGTCCACGCCAGAGCTGGCCACCCACCTCGCGGCCGACGGGGTGGAGCTGCGCGAGGGCCAGCGTGCAGAGGTCTGCCTGGCCGCTCCGCGCTGGCTGGGCACGGCAGCAGCGCGCCTCTCGCCGGGTGGCGTGATCGTGGTCATCGACTACGGCCATGATGCGGCCGAGCTCTACGGCCCTCGGCGCATGGCCGGGACGCTGCTGACCTATCGCGGCCACGAGGTCGGCGACGATCCGTTCGACGCGGTCGGCCGCCGCGACCTCACCGCGCACGTCGACATCTCTGCCCTCGAGCGCGCCGCCGAGTCCACCGGACTGGCGCTCATCGGCTCGACGATGCAGGGCCGGTTCCTGGCGCGGCTGGGCCTCGGCGACATGCTTGCCGAGCTGGGCCGCCGCCCCGGGGTCGAGCCGCAGGCCTACCTCGACGCGCGCGCCTCGGTGGCTCGCCTGCTGGACCCGAGGCAGCTCGGCGGCTTCCGCGTGCTGGCCTGGGGCCGCCCCGCAGACGACGGCTCGGTGGCGACGCTGCCGGGTTTCAGCGATACCCCCTAGGCTCTGCGGGTGCACATCGAGACCGTGCGTCGGCGACTGGCCGACCTCCCCTCTCCCCTGCCCCCGCCCCGACCGGAGATCGAGGCACACGTCCTGCGCGAGGGCCCCATGCCACCGGGCGCGCGGCGAGCTGGGCACGGTCCGGTCCGCGACGCAGCCGCGCTGGCGCTGCTCTACCCCGGCCCCGATGGTGAAGCACACATCGTGTTGCAGGTGCGCCCGTCGGGTGACCACGTCCACGCCGGCCAGGTGGCGCTGCCCGGCGGCAAGCGCGAGCCGGGGGACCACTTTCCCGAGGGCACGGCCCTGCGTGAGGCGGCCGAGGAGGTCGGGCTTGACGTCGAGGCGGCCGGCGTGACCACCATGGGCGTGCTCGAGACCGTGGACGTGCGCGTCTCGGGCTTCTGGCTGGTGCCGGTGCTGGCGGTCGCCGAGCGGACGCCGACCTTCGTGGCCGACGAGGTCGAGACCGCGGCCATCCTGACCGTACCCGTACGCCACTTCCTGCCGGAGGCACCGGTCGAGATGGTGGAAGAGGAACGGGACGGCTGGGTGCTGCGCTATGGCTGCTACCCGATCGCCGGCTATCGCGTGTGGGGCGCCACCGGGCGGGCCGTGGCCCAGCTCGGCGCCGTGCTCGGCTCAGACCCGGACCGAGGCGGGGCCGCTACCAGGGCTCGCCCTCGGAAGGATCGTGGTCCTCGGGCCTGATCTCGCGGTCTGCGAGCCGCCCGCGCGCCGGCGAGAGGTCGGTCACGGTGGGCGGGTCGGTCATCCGCGCCGATGTGCCTTCGAGCGCGACATCGGGGACCTCCACGAGGATGGCCCGCATCGTGGAGCCTTCGGTCCAGGCACCGTGGACCACGCCTGGCGGCCACTCGACGGCCTCGCCGTGGTCGATGGTCGTGCGCTCATCGCCGACCTGTACCCAACCACCACCGGCGACCACGATGAAGAGGCCCAGGTCGGGGCTCGTCTGGGGCGCGATCAGGGCGCGACGCGAGAAGGCCAGCTCAGTGATGCGGGCTCGGGGGTCGGACCAGATGGTCTGGTCGGCCACGCCCCGGGTGCCCTCGCGCGGTCGGGAGCGCCGGAAGCCGGGACCGAACCGCAGGACGTCCACGCCGGGTCGCTAGCGGGTCAGCGCCGCTTCTTCTTCTTGGACTTCGGCTTGGACTTGGGACGGCCCTTCGACTTGGAGCGGATCGTCGACTCCGCCGTCGCGTATCGCTTCTGGCTCAGGTACTGCTCGCGCCGAAGGATGCTGTTGTAGGCCACGATCAACGGCGGGAAGCGGAACCAGCGGATCCAGATCATGGTGCCCACGCCGACGAGGATGGTGGCCAGCACGAACACGAAGTAGAAGGCGAAGATCGAGTAGACCAGCAACAGGCCGAAGACGGCCAGCCCGGTCCAGAACAGCCACTCGTTGAGGTTCACCAGGGGCGGGTGGCGCCGCAACCGGCGGGTCTGGACGTTGTAGAGCACGATCGTGCCCACGAGGAAGACCAGCGCCGCGATGGCGATCGGGTAGAACAGGTCCGGGAAGCTGTCGGGATTGAACCCGCCCGCGAGGAAGAGCGAGTCGAGGATGCTCTGGTTCACGTAGTCGAGGGTAGCAAGGCAGCACGCGGCGCGCACAGCGACCGGACACGTCGTGGATATACTCGGTCTCCCGCGCGGCGAACCGGTAGGCTCGCGTGGCAACGAGGGAGGAGAAAGGCCGAGTGCGAGCCCTGCTCTCGGTCGCGGATCGCGCCGGCATCGTCGATCTTGCGCGCGAGCTGCTCGACCAGGGGATCGAGGTCTATGCCACTGACGGCACACGGACGGAGCTGTCCGAGGCCGGGGTGGAGGTCTCTGCTGTCTCCGGGCTGACCGATGCGAACGGCCTGGTCGGCGATCAGGTCAAGACCTACCACCCGCAGATCTACGCTGGCATCCTGGCGCGTCGACACATGCCCGAGGATCTCGAGAGCCTGGTCCGACACGGCATCGGGGCGATCGACATCGTGGTCGTCAGCATCCGGCCGTTCGCGCCCCAGGTGGGCCGTCGGGTGGTGGCCATCGACGAGGCGGTCGAGATGATCGATGTCGGCGGCCTCTCGCTGCTCGCTGCGGCCGCGCGGAACTTCGGGGGCGTGGCCGCCGTGTGCGACCCGGCTGACTACCCTGTGCTCGTCGATGAGATCCGCCAGCACGGAGCCGTCTCGGCCGAGGTGCGCCAGCGCCTGGCGGCCAAGGCCTTCGGGGTCCTGGCCGCCTACCAGGGCGAGGTCGCGGCCTACCTCGACCACATCGGCGGAACGCGCTTCCCCGAGCAGTTGAGCATCGTCCTGCGCAAGGAGCGCGACCTGCCCTACGGGGAGAACCCGCAGCAGCGGGGTGCCTTCTACCACGAGACGACGCACCGCACGCGCTCACTCGCTGACGCCGAACAGGTCCAGGGCCCCGAGCCGACCTTCAACGACCTCATCGACCTCGACGCCGCCTACCGCATGGCCTCCGACTTCGCCTCGCCTACCTGCGCCATCGCCAAGCAGCGCACGCCGGTGGGCCTGGCCTCGAGCGATGCGGCCCTGGAGGCATACCGGCGGGCCCTCGCGGGCGACCCCGTGACCGCCTATGGCGCGGTCGTGGCCTTCAACCGCGAGGTGGACGAGGCCGATCGCCCGCGAGCTGGTGCTCAACCCCTACGAGGGCGTGGCCGCGCCGGCCTACACCGTGGGCGCGGTGGCGTTGCTCTCACGGCGCCCGGAGCTGGCGGCGCTGAAGGTGCCGGCGCCTCCGCCGGACGGCCTTTCGGACTACGGCATCGCGGAGCTCGACTTCCATCGCATCGAGGGCGGCTTGCTGGTGGAGACGAAGGATGCACTCGAGATCGACCACTCGCAGCTGAACGTGGTCACGCGCCGTCGGCCGACGCTCGAGGAGCTGACCGACCTGATGTTCGCCTGGCGGGCGGTGCGCCACGTGACCAGCCTCGCGGTGGTGGTCGCCAAGAGCGCCCAGCTGGTGGGCGTGGGGGCCGGCCAGTCGAGTCGGCTGACCGCGACCGAGATCGCCCTGCACCGCGCGGCCGACCGGGCCACGCGGGCGGTGCTGGCGTCCGACGCCTACTTCCCCTTCGGCGACGCCATCGCGCTCGCGGCCGAGCGCGGCGTGACCGCCATCATCCAGCCGGGCGGATCGATCCGCGACGAGATGGCCATCGAGATCGCCGACCGTCACCATCTGGCCATGGTCTTCACCGGGCGGCGCCACTTCCGCCACTAGCGGAGCAGCTGACGGCGCAAAGTGGGTGGCTGGGCCATACTCCGCGCCGTGGTCCAGCACAGCCGTCACTCCTTGACCTCGCGCGTCGCCTCGTCGCTGATGCTGGCGCTGACGGTCCTCCTCGTCGTGACCATGACGGCCTCGGCCCAGGACGAGCCCGCGAGCCGGCCGGACATCGTGGTCATCTATCTCGACGACGTCGACCCGCACGACGCTCGCCTGTGGCAGAACGAGAAGCGCACGCCCACCCTCTCCAGGATGTTCGCCAAGGCCGGCGTGCAGTTCAGCCAGGCGGTCAGCGAGACGCCGCTGTGCAGTCCCGGTCGCGCCTCGATGCTGACCGGCAGGCACACCGTCAACCACGGGCGTGGCAGAGAACGTGGCGGCACCCTTCGACCCGCGCGTGACCATCGGCACCGAGCTGCGCGGAGCCGGCTACCACACGGCGTTCGTGGGCAAGTACCTCAACGGGTTGCGCGACGAGGTCAAGCCCCACCAGCTCAAGCGATACGCCAAGGGCTGGGACGACTTCGACATCATCTACGAGAACAACGGCAAGTTCTTCGACTACACGATGTGGTCGCCCGACGGCGGGCGTCAGGCAGTACGGCGCCGGCAAGTCCGACCACAGCACGCTGGTGGCCAAACGCAAGCTCGTGAAGGACATCAGGGCAGCACCGGACGACCAGCCGCTGTTCGCCTTCGCCAGCATCTTCGACCTGCATGATCCCAACCTGCCGGCGCAGAAGTACAAGAACGCGAAGTCGTGCCGCAACATCAAGGCCTGGACCCCGCCCAGCTTCGATGCCAGCGTCAAGGGCAAGCCGAAGTTCGTGCGCCAGCGCGGCAAGCCCTCCGAACGCAACTGGACGCGCAAGATGCAGACCTACTGCGAGGAGATGCTTGGCGGTCGAGGAGCTGACCAAGGCGGTGGTAACGCGCAGAAGAAGCGCCGGGCCGGCACGAGGACACGATCTACATCTTCACCGCCGACAACGGCGTGGCCTGGGGCATCCACCGCCTGCCGCAGCGCAAGGGCGTGCCCTACGCCACGCCCGTCCCGCTCGTCTTCAGCTGGCCCGCCCGCTGGGGCGAGGAGGTCGTAGCCATCGACGAGGTCGTCAGCAACATCGACATCGCGCCCACCATCTGCGCCCTCGCGGGCTGTGAGATGGGTCCCTTCAAGGAAGGGACCGGAGGAGGCCGACGGACTGTCGCTGCTACCGCTGCTCGACGGCGAGAGCCGATCACCTCGAGCGCACCGTGGTACGGGAGGAGCGCAGTGGCCCCTACGCCGATGTCCCCGCGTTCAAGGCCATCCGTACCACCTCGCAGCACCCGCTGGGGCGATGGCACTACACCGAGTGGGAGACGGGCGAGCGTGAGCTCTACGACTCGGTGGAGGACCCCTGGGAACTGACCAACCTGGTCAAGGACGAGGCCTATGCGGACGTGGTGGATCAGCTGGCCGCCGATCTCGAGGCCGAGTTCCGACGGCCGCGGGAAGCCGCCAGATCTTCTTCGGCTTCCTGGCTGGCAACGTCAGCGCGTGGGCCTCGGCCCTGGGTCCAGTCACCGTCGGCCTGGTCATCCCTGACGTGTCGTTAGGCAAGCTAATGAACCATTCCATGGCCGCCTCGGGCAGGGCATCTGCCAAGGCCGCGCCCGCTGCCTCAGTCGAGGTCGCGCCAGCGGCTGTCGCTCGTCCCACTGGCCCACGGCCTCGACGGCATCGGGTCCCTCGATGGCCTCGGCGCGCGCCGTGCGGCCGACACGTCAAGCCCCCAGCCGGGCGGCACCAGCTCAGCGGCGCAGGTCGGCCAGGGGCGCCAGCACGAACGATCGCTCGGCGGCTGAGGCGTGGGGCACGTCCAGCCACTGGACCGCGCCCCTGGCCGGGTCGGCGCTGCGAGCCGATGCCTCGCGCTCCACGTGGATCTCGGCATCACCGAAGAGCAGCAGGTCGAGGTCGATCTCGCGCGGGCCCCAGCGTTCGCGCCGCACGCGACCCATGGCCCGCTCGAGGCCCTTGAGCGCCACCAGCAGCGCCATGGCGCCGTCGCCCGGCGTGGCCCCGGCCGGAGCTCGCAGCGCCACGACCGCGTTGAGGAAGTCACCCTGCGCGACCGGCCCGACCGGCCTGGTGCGGTACAGCCGCGAGACACCGGCGAGGGCGCAACCGGGCAGGTCCGACGAGCGCCGAGACGGCCCGTTCGAGCGCCTCACGAGGGGCGCCCACGTTGGCACCGAGGCCGATGTAGGCGAGGACCTGTTGCTCCATCGTCGCAGTGTCACATGGTGAGGCCGCCTGCTGCGGTAACATCCACCCGCGCTCGTTACGTTCCCGAAGCGCGACTTCGGGCCGCGAGCGTCGTCTGATCACGCGGCTCACGAGGAACCGTATTTGACCGCTCCGCTCTGGTACGTGCTCGGCTTCGTCTTCGCGGGGTTCAGCTTCGTCTTCCTGACGATCGGTCTGGCCTGGCTCATCTCGCACCGGCACCGCGGTGACGAGCACAAGGGCCTGCCCTACGAGTCGGGCATCGACACCTTCGGCGACACGCACGGCCGCTTCGGACTCTCGTTCTACCTCTACGCCCTGCTCTTCGTGGCCTTCGACGTCGAGGTCCTCTTCATCGCACTGTGGGCGCTCGTCTTCGACGACGTGCTCACCGGTGGCTTCGTGGGCATGCTCATCTTCGTGGGCATCATGGAGCTCTCGGTGCTCTACGCCGCCCGGAAGGGACTGCTGACGTGGAAGTGAAGAAGACCGGGGCGGACGCGCTGACCAGGAAGACCAACAAGCGCGGCGCGATCGTGATGCCCAACAGCACCTGGACGCCGGCCGACCCGGCCGCCTACGGCGGTCAGCCCGCAAGCATCGATCACCTCAAGGAGCTGGAGTTCGCCGAGAAGGGCGACAACGGCCGCTGGGGCGCGCTCGACGTGGTGCCCACGACGGCCGATCTGCTGCTCGACTACCTGCGCGCCAACAGCCTCTGGCCGCTGCTGTCGGGCCTGGCCTGCTGCGCCATGGAGATGATGTCCGCAGCCACGGTCGTCAACGACATGGACCGCTTCAACATGTTCCCCTTCCGGGCTTCGCCGCGACAGGCGGACGTGCTCATCGTGGCCGGCACGCTCACGACCAAGATGGCCGGCCCACTCATCCGCCTGTGGGAGCAGATGCCTGAGCCCAAGTGGGTCGTGGCCATGGGTGACTGCACCTGCTCGGGTGGTCGCTACAAGCGCTCTTACTCGACCGTCGAAGGCATCGACCGCATCATGCCGGTCGACGTCTATGTCCCCGGCTGCCCCCCGCGGCCAGAGGGGCTCATCTACGGGATGATGAAGCTGCAGCAACTCGTCCTCGAACGCCGTGGCCAATGGAAGGACCGCAAGGTCGGCCCGACCGTGCCCGACGGCGTCTAGCCCAGCAGGAGTCGAACCACGGACACGCGCATGCTCGCCCAGCTCGATGATCGCCTCGGTGATCATCTGGTCGTGCCCGCCGAACCGATGGGCGACACCATCGAGCTGGTCGTCCGTCCCGCAGACCTGACGACCGTCATGCGCACGCTGCGCGAGGACGGCGACCTGCGCTTCGAGCTGCTGGCTGACATCTGCGGCGTCGATACGGGCGTGACGATGCAGGTCGTCTACCACCTCTGGTCACCCCTCTCGAGCGACTGGGTGCGGGTCATCGCCGATGGCCTCTCGCGAGACGACCCGCGTGTCCCATCGGTCACCCAGCTGTGGCCCGGTGCCGAGTGGGGTGAGCGCGAGGCCTACGACATGTTCGGCATCGAGTTCGAGGGCAACCGCGACCTGCGGCGCATCTTCATGCCGCCCGACTACCTGGCCTTCCCGCTGCGCAAGGACTTCGCCATGCCCGACGATGCTTCCCGCGGCGCCGGGCCAGGGCATCCGCCCCATGGAGACCCCCATGGTCCCCGCCGAGGTCCGCGCGCAGCCGGCCATCCGCACCAGCGCCGGCGCGGGCGCCGTGCTCGGGGCTGACGGTGAGCTGCTGGCCGTGTCGGCCGGTGCGGGCGACGGAACGGCGGCCATCAGCGGGCGGCGAGGAGCCGGCATGACCACCGATCGCGAGCAGGTCCGCTCCCTGGACGATCCCGAGCTGATGGTCCAGACGCCGGCCACCATCTACGACGCCATCCCGCCGCTGACACCACGCACCGAGCGCGAGGCCGAGTTCTACCAGCTCGAGGATGGGGAGATGTTCCTCAACCTCGGGCCGCAGCACCCTTCGACCCACGGCGTGCTGCGCGTGGTCATGAAGATCGACGGCGAGCGCATCGTCGACATCGACCCGGTCCTGGGCTATCTGCACCGTGGTGTCGAGAAGATCTGCGAGCATGGCGACTGGCACCACGCCATCAGCAACACGGACCCGCTCGAGTACGCCGCGTCCATGTTCAGCGAGTCGCTGCCGGTGCTGGCCGCCGAGCGCCTACTGGACCTCGAGGTGCCGCGCCGGGCCGACTACATCCGGGTCCTGGCCTGGGAGCTCAACCGCATCAGCAGCCATGCGCTCTTCATCGGCTGGCTGGCACTGGACCTCGGCGGCATCACGCCCATCCTCTACGGCTTCGGTGAGCGCGATGAGATCGTGGAGATGCTGGCAGCCCTGACCGGTCAGAAGCTGCTCTTCAACTACATGCGCATCGGCGGCGTCAACGGCGACCTCAACCATGAGTTCCTGAGCCGCCTCGGCGACTGGATGAGCCGGGCCGGCGCCCGCATCGACGACCAGGCCACGCTCATGAACGAGAACGAGATCTTCGTGAACCGCACCAAGGGACTCGGCGTCATCGATCGTGACATGGCCCTGCGCCTGGGCATGTCCGGACCGCCGCTGCGGGCCACGGGCGTGCCCTACGACGTGCGCCGCACGCACCCCTACAGCGTCTATCCGGAACTCGAGTTCGACGTGCCCACCCGCACCGACGGCGACTCGTACGCGCGCTACCTGCTGCATATCGACGAGATCAAGCAGTCGATGCGCATCATCGACCAGGTGCTCCACCAGATGCCCGACGGCCCGGTCATGGCCAAGCTGCCGCGCCTGCTGCGAATCCCGCCGGGCCGGGCGTTCGCGGCGCTCGAGTCCCCGCGCGGCCAGTACGCGGCCTACGCGGTCAGCGACGGCTCCGACCAGCCCTTCCGCTTCCGCATCCACGACCCCTCGTTCTTCAACCTGCAGGCCGTGGGCCCGCTCTCGAAGGGCCAGGTGCTGGCCGACATCATGGCCATCATGGCCAGCCTCGACCCGATCATGGGCGGCATCGACAAGTGAGCACCGCGACCACCCCCCAGAGCGGCGTGACCCTCACCGGCAAGATCATCCTCGGGCTCATCGCCCTCATGGTCGTGGCCGCGGTCGGGTTCATGCTGTTGTGGGTCAGCGGCGTCGGCGTCTCGCTCGCCGAGTGGGTCGTCGACACCGGCGAGGCCAACATCGAGATCCTGCGCTTCGTGGCGGCGGCCACGGGCGTGCTCCTGTTCACGGTGCCGGCGGCCTTCGTGATCATCTACATGGAGCTCAAGATCATCGCCCAGATGAACCTGCGCGTCGGCCCCGACCGGACCGGCCCGTGGGGCGCGCTGGCCTCGCTGATGGCCGGCCTGAAGGTGCTCTCCAAGGAGGACTACACCCCGCGTGGCGTGGACGTTCCGGTCTTCACGCTGGCGCCGGCGGTGACCTTCCTGGCCTCCGTGCTGACCCTGCTGGTCATCCCCTTCGCGCCGGGCATGATCGGCTACGAGATGGAGCTTGGGCTCATCTACTTCTTCGCCGCCTCGGGCATCGGGGTGGTGGGGCTGATGATGGCCGGCTGGTCGAGCTTCAACAAGTACTCGTTGCTCGGCGGCATCCGCGCCGCGGCCGCGGTCATCAGCTACGAGCTGCCGCTCATCCTGGGCACCTTCGGCGTGGTCCTGCTGGCGGGCACGCTCAACCTCGGGACGATCGTGGAGAACCAGTCAGGCTGGGCCTGGAACTGGTACGCCTTCCAGCAGCCGCTGGCGCTGATCATCTTCTTCATCGCTGCGACCGCGGAGGCCGGCCGCACGCCCTTCGACTACACGGAGGCGGACTCGGAGCTGGTGGCCGGTTTCGCCACCGAGTACAGCGGCATGCGCTTCGGCTTCTTCTTCTTCGCCGAGTACGTCAACGTCTTCATCCTGAGCGCCCTCACCGTCACGCTCTTCCTCGGCGGGTACCACCTTGGCGTGGATATCGACCCCATCCTCTCGTGGGCCGGTATCGAGACGCCGGTGCAGCTGTCGAACGTCGACCCGGGCTCGCTGGGCCCATGGCTGCTGGCCATCCCGCTGTTGGTGCCGGCAGTGCTGACCCTGGCCCTGACCGGCCTGCTGTGGATGCTCAAGTCGTCCTGGGGCTTCCTCAAGTCACTGCTGGTCGGCTTCGTGCTGGCCAACCTGATCGTCGGCGGCCTGCTCAGCCTGTGGGCCATCTTCAGCTTCGAGGCGCTGCTGGGCATCCTCGTCTTCTTCGGCAAGTCGTTCGCGCTGGTGGCACTGTTCGTGCTGATGCGTGCGACCTACCCGCGCGTGCGCATCGACCAGATGATGAACTTCGCCTGGAAGTGGCTGATGCCGGCAGCCCTGCTGAACATCTTCGTCACCGCGGGCGCCATCATCATCGTCACGGAGTACTTCTCGTGAGGACCGACCGGATCCCCGGCCTGGCCATCGTCAAGGGCATGATCTTCGCCATCCGGCAGGTCTTCCGCCCCAACCTCACGGTGCGCTACCCCGAAGAGCTCAACGACATCAGCCCGCGCCATCGCGGCCGGCTCATCCTCGTCTACGACGAGGCCGGCGCGCTCAAGTGCGAGACCTGCTTCCAGTGCGCGCAGGCCTGTCCGGTCGAGTGCATCGACATGGGCGGCGTGGACACGCGCGACCGCTACCACGTGCACTGGGGTGCCGCCGAGCAGTACGCCGAGCGACGCGAGGAGTCGGCACTGCGCCGCTCCGGTCGGCCCGTGCCCGACCGCGCCTTCGAGCCCTTCGAGCGCATCGAGCTGGGGCCGGTCGACGAGATCCTCGCCGCCGCCAAGTACAAGCCGACCAGCTCGCTGGCCATGCTGGAGGCGGTGCAGGGCAGCTACGGGCACCTGCCGGTCGCGGCGCTGCAGCACATCGCTCACCAGACGGGCGCCAACTACGCGGAGCTCTACGGCATGGCCACTTCCTATCCGCACCTGCACTTCGAGCCCCCGGTGGGCCACATCGTGCGCGTCTGCCGCTGCGCGAGCTGCACGCTGCTGGGCGGCGGCCGCGTGCTGGCCGCATTCCGGGAGCACCTCGGCACCGACGTCGGTGGCGTGAGTCCCGACGGCGCCGTGCGCCTCGCCGCCACCGAGTGTGGCGGGGCCTCCGAGGGCAGCGCCTACGTGGAGGTCGACGGCGAGCCGCTGCCCAAGTCCAGCCCTGAAGATGCCGCCGTGATCGCCGCCGCGCTGCGCGCCAACGTGCCGCAGGGAGAGGCCGCATGAGCCTGCCGATGCTCACGGGCGCGGCGGACTGGCCGCAGATCCTGCTGGCCCGTGCCGCCGACGGCGTGGTCGCCGACCTCGCCGAGGCGGAGGCTGGCGGCGCCTGGCAGGCCTACCAGCGCGCGACCGGCGAGCTCACGCCCGAAGCCGTCATCCACACGGTCACCGAGTCCGGCCTTCGCGGTCTCGGCGGGGCCGGGTACCCCACCGGCGCCAAGTGGCGCGATTGCGTCTCCCAGCCCGATCCGGTCCACTACGTGGTGGCCAACGGCTTCGAGGCCGATCCCGGCGCCCAGCTCGACCGCACGCTCATGGAGCGGGACCCGCACCTGGTGGTGGAGGGCGTGGCCATCACGGCCTGGGCCGTCGGCGCCGAGAGCGCCATCATCGCGGTCTCGTCGTCGGCGCCCGTGGCTGCCGAGCGTCTGCGCGGGGCCATCGAAGAGGCTGAGGAGGCCGGCTACATCGGCCGCTCGGCCGACGGCCGGGTCCTGGTGATCGAGGTGCGCGAGGTGACCGGCTCGTTCGTGGTCGGCGAGGAGACGGTGCTGCTGCGAGCCCTCGAGGGCAAGCGCGCCCAGCCCGACCAGCGGCCGCCCTTCCCCACCCGGGCCGGGCTGTGGGGCGCACCCACCGTGGTCAACAACGTCAAGACGCTCGCGAGCGTGCCCTGGATCGTGGCCAACGGGGCTGGCGCCTACGCCTCGCTGGGCACGCCGACGCGCCCGGCACCACGCTGCTGCAGCTGGGCGGCTCGGTGAAGACGCCGGGCATCGTCGAGGTCCCCTTCGGGGCCACGCTGCGCGAGGTCATCGACGGCCCGGGCGGCTCATCGAAGGGGAAGCTGAAGGCCGTGCTCGTGGGTGGCCCGACGCGGCGGCTTCCTGCCCGCCGAGGCGCTTGACACGCCCCTGACCCACGAGGCCCTGCGCAGAGGCCGGTGCGCTCGCAGGCTCGGGCACGCTGCTGGCCCTCGACGAGAGCGCCTGCATCGTGGACGTGGCCACGCTCATGACGCGCTACCTCAACGACAACGCCTGCGGCAAGACCATCCCCTGCCGCATCGGGACCCGCCGCATGGCCGAGCTCGGCGGGGCCATCTGCTCCGGCCACGTGCGCCCGAGCGATGCGGCGCTCCTGGGTGACCTCGCCGCCGACGTCCGAGCCGCGGCCCTCTGCGGCCTCGAAGCCGACGCCTCCAACCCACTCCTGAGCGGGATGCGATACTTCGCGCCTGAGTTCCAAGCCCACACCGAGCGCGGCGAGTGTCCGGCCGGTGTCTGCCAACCCATCCGCCTAGCTGGTGCCGTGCCGTCATGACCGACACCCTGCCCGAGATCATCCAGCAGCCGCCGAGCCAGTCGCCCGACGAGGCCACTGAGCGCCTGCTCACGACCCAGTCGCCGCAGCGACGCCTGGCCTCGGCTGCCTTCGAGGTCGAGATCGACGGCCGCACCCTGACCGCTCGCGAAGGCCAGACGGTCCTCGACGTCTGTCGCGACGCCGGCATCGAGGTGCCCACGCTGTGCTACGAGCCCAAGCTGCCCGGCTTCGGCGCCTGTCGCATGTGCGTGGTCGAGGTCGAGGGCGAGGACCAGCCGCCGATCTCCTGCTCACGCGAGGCCGAAGCGGGCATGGTCGTGCGCACGCAGACCGAGCGTCTGCGCGAGATCCGCAAGACCAACCTCGAGCTCATCTTCAGCGACCACAACGCCTACTGCCTGCCGCCCTGCCAGAACAAGTGCCCCAGCCACATCGACATCCCGGGCTTCCTGAAGGCCAACACCGAGGGCGACTTCACCGAGTCGGCACGCATCTTCAAGCGCACCATCCCCTTCCCCTCGGTGCTGGGCCGCGTCTGCCCCGCCCCCTGCGAGGAGCACTGCCGCCGCGACGAGGTCGAGGAGGCCATCGCCATCCGCGACAGCCACCGCTACGCGGGCGACCAGGTGCTCAAGGCCCAGGCGGCGGGCGTCAAGCCACCGCTGCCCTTCGACCAGCAGCCGTCCACGGGCAAGCGGGTGGCCGTCATCGGTTCCGGGCCCACCGGCATGTCTGCCGCCTACTACCTCGCGCTCGACGGCCACGCGGTCACCGTCTACGAGCGTGATCCCGAGGCTGGCGGCATGCTGCGCTACGGCATCCCCGAGTACCGCCTGCCCAAGGACCGCGTGCTCGAGCCCGAGTACGAGGCCGTGTGGGGACTGGGCGTCAAGCTTGTCACGGGCGCGGAGCTGGGCGTCGACTTCACGGTCGACGACCTCCAGAACCAGGGCTTCGACGCGGTGCTGGTGGCCATCGGCTGCTACGACACCAACAAGCTGGGCATCCCCGGCGAGGACGCCGACGGCGTCATCGACGCGCTCGAGTACCTGCGCGTGGCCACGCTCGGCCTGCCCTATCCCGGGCACGAGGGCACTCGTGTCGTGGTCATCGGCGGCGGCTTCAGCTCCATGGACTGCTCGCGCACCTCGGTGCGCCAGGGCTGTACCGAGGTGACGCTCGTCTACCGCCGCGACATGAAGGACATGCCCGCGGCTGACGAAGTACACGAGATGCTCGAGGAGGGCGCGCGCGCCATCTTCCAGGCCTCGCCCACGCGGGTCGTGACGGACGCCGACGACAAGGTCACCGGAGTCGAGTTCCAGCGCATGGCGCTCGGCGAGCCGGATGCCTCGGGCCGCCGCCGGCCGCAGCCGGTCGACGGAACCGAGTTCATCATCGACTGCGACCGGGTACTGCTGGCCATCGGCCAGGGCCCGGAGCTGGCCTGGCTGGAGAACGGCGCCGAGGGCATCGAGAAGACCAAGCGCTGGCGGCTCGATGCGGATGCGGTCACCTTCGGCACCGGGCGTGCCGGCGTCTTCGGCGCCGGCGATGTGCGCACCGGCGCGGCCACGGTGGTCGAAGCCATCGCCGAGGGCCGACGCGCGAGCTATGCCATCGACGCCTACCTCCAGGGCCAGGACCTCGACGAGATCCGCACACGCCAGACGCTCGCAGAGCCACAGCCCGAGTTCCTCTCGATCGTGCCCTACACCAGCGAGGTCAAGGAGCCGCGCATCCGCCTGAAGGCCATGCCGGCCGAGGAGCGCAACGACTCGTACATCGAGTACGAGATCCCCTACACGGCCCAGGAAGCCATGTCCGAGTCGGCGCGCTGCCTGCAGTGCACGTGCGAGGCCATCGGCTACTGCGACCTGCGTCGCCAGGGCATCGAGTACGGCACGACCCTCTCGACGCTCCAGCCGAAGCGCACGGGCCTGTCGGTGCGTTCGGTCAGCGAGAACCGCTTCACCGGCGTCAACCACGACTACATCCGCGACGACAGCCACGCCTTCATCCTGCGCGAGCCCTCGCGCTGCATCGACTGTGGCCGCTGCGCCAACGTCTGCCGGGAGGTCGTGGGCGCGGCCTGCTACGACTTCATGCGCACGGGCTTCGACACGCTCGTGACGACGCCGCTGGACATGAGCCTCAACACCACGCCGTGCGTTTCCTGCGGACGTTGCGCGGAGACCTGTCCGACCGGCGCGCTGATGCCCAAGCCGCGCGTGCTCGAGAAGTACGAGGTCGACGAGTCACGCTGCATCCTGTGCGGCATCTGTGTCGACGCCTGCCCCTACGACGCGCTCCGCTGCGGGCCCGACTTCGAGCTTGCCCACGACTCACGCGAGGAGCCCCAGATCGACCTCATCGCCATGGCCGCGATCGAGCGTGACACCGAGATCAGCTCCATCCGCCGAGAACGTGATTGGCTCAGCCGAGCCCAGGCTGACGGTCGCGACGTCCCGCACGAGCGGCTGCTGCCCATGCTGCCGCCGGGCCTGGCCGGGAACGGCTCGAAACGGAACGGCAGCTCCGGGTCCATGACCGACACCGCGACCGGTGCCCATGGTGGCGGCGCAGCGTCGGTCCATCACAAGTAAGCGACAGGGGGTTCGAAAAGAGGGAGTGGAGCTACCGGAGACGGTCCCGTATCTCGACTGGCGCTGGGATGACCTGATCTTCCTGCTGCTGGCCGGCGTGATGCTGGGCTCCGCGCTGCTCGTCGTGCTCGGTCGGGACATCATCCGGTCGGCACTGTGGCTCATCCTGTCCTTCGCCGCCCTGGCCGGCATCTACGGGCTCCTCGGGAGCGCCTTCCTGGCCGTCAGCCAGGTGCTCACCTACGTGGGCGCGATCGCTGTGCTCATCCTCTTCGCGGTGATGATCACGCAATCCAAGCGGGGACCCGCCAAGCTCGTCTTCAACCGTCAATGGTGGGTCGGCGCGCTCGCGGCCATCGTGCTCGTCCTGCTCATGGCCCTGAGCATCATGCTCACCGAGTGGGACGTCACGAGCGAGGTGCAGGTCGCGGACGCGCGCGAGGTCGCCCTGACCATCTACCAGGACTACATGTTCGCCTTCCTGGCGCTGGGCGTGCTACTGCTGGCCGGCGTCATCGGCGGGCTCTACCTGGCCAAGCGCGACGACGAGATGCCTGAGACGAACAGCCCGGTCCGGGCCGGGCGTGACGGGGAGGAGAGCGCATGAGCCAGTCGCTCGAGGCCTACCTCATCCTCGCGGTCCTGCTCTTCGGCATCGGCACCTTCGGCTTCCTGGCCAAGCGCAACGCCATCGCCATGCTCATGTCCATCGAGCTCATGCTCAACTCGGTCAACCTGGTCATCATCGCCTTCGGTGCCTTCACGCCTGAGCTCGCAGCCCAGGCGTCGACCATCGCGCTCTTCGTCATCGCGGTCGCGGCCGGTGAGGCCACCGTCGGCCTGGCCCTCGTCATCGCCATCTACCGCAACCGCAGGACGCCGCTCGTCGACGAGTACGCGTCGATGAAGGAGTAGCGGCAGGTGGACCTGATCTTCAACGCCGAGGAGGGCGGCCTGCTCTTCATCCCGCCCGAGCCCGCGGGCGAGCTTGAGACGTTCCTCATCCTGCTCGTGCTGGCCCTGCCCCTTGCGGGCTTCCTGCTCACCGGCCTGGTCGGCCGCCGCTTGTCACGGCCGTGGGTCATCTCGGTCGCCGCCATCGTGGCCGCCACGCTGGTCGCCACCTACCTCGCCTTCCAGCAGCTCTCGGGCGCCTACGGCGAACATGGCATCCAGCACGTGTTCTACACCTGGATCGGCGTCGCCGACCTGCAGGTGGAGTTCGGCTTCGTGCTCGACAACCTCTCGGCGCTGATGCTCATCGTGGTCACCTGGATCGGGGCCCTGGTGCACATCTACAGCATCGGCTACATGGAGCACGATGCCTCGAAGTGGCGCTTCTTCTCGTACCTCAACCTGTTCATGTTCTCGATGTTGCTGCTCGTGCTCGCGAGCAGCTACCTGGTGGTCTTCGGCGCGTGGGAGCTGGTAGGCCTGTCCTCCTACCTGCTCATCGGCTTCTGGTATACGAAGCGAGCGCCCGCGCTGGCGTCCAAGAAGGCCTTCCTCGTCAACCGCGTCGCCGACCACGGCTTCCTCGTCGGCATCATCGGCCTCTTCCTCATCACCGGAACGATGGACATCTTCACGTCCTTCGGCGCCTGGAACACGGCCACCGTGGACCCGCTCGTGCGCAACACCGTGGCCTTGCTGCTGTTCGTGGGCGCGGCCGGCAAGAGCGCCCAGTTCCCCTTCCACGTGTGGCTGCCCGACGCGATGGAGGGCCCCACGCCGGTTTCCGCGCTCATCCATGCCGCGACCATGGTCAACGCCGGTGTCTACTTCATCGCCCGCACCACGCCCATCTTCGCCTCCGCGCCGGAGGCACTGTTGGTCGTGGCGCTGCTGGGCACCTTCACCGCGGTCCTGGCCGCGACCATCGCGCTGACCCAGAAGGACATCAAGCGCGTCCTGGCCTACTCCACCCTGAGCCAGCTGGGCTACATGTTCATGGCCCTGGGTGTGGGCGCCTGGCTGGCGGCCATCTTCCACCTCATGGCCCACGGCTTCACCAAGGGCCTGCTCTTCCTCGGCTCCGGCTCGGTCATCCACGCGATGCACGAGGAGCAGGACATGACCAAGATGGGCGGGCTTTGGCGCAAGATCCCGTGGACCCATGCGACCTTCCTCATCGGCGCCCTGTCGCTCGCGGGGATCCCGCTCTTCGCCGGCTTCTTCTCGAAGGACCTGCTCCTCGACGAGACCTTCGTCCTCGGCTGGTGGCCAGTGTTCATCGTGGGCATCATCGTGGCGGTGATGACCGGCTTCTACATGTTCCGGCTCATGGGTCTCACCTTCTACGGCAAGAGCCGCGTGGACCCGGAGGTCGAGCCCAAGATCCACGAGTCACCTCCTTCGATGGTGGCTCCGCTGGTGTTGCTCTCCATCCCGACCATGTTCCTGGGCCTGGTCATCGGGACCGGACTCTTCGTCAATGACAGCGGCAAGGTCGCCTTCGACCCAGGCGGACCGGTGCTCGGAATCTCCCCCATCAAGAAGTGGCTGGAGCCGGTCTTCCATCCGGGCGAGATCATCCTCGGCATCACCTTCCCCGAGTACGAGTTCTTCGGCCTCAACGGCACGTTGCTGGTCATCTCGGTGGCGATGGCAGCCCTGGGTATCGGCGCGGCGATCTGGCTCTTCGGTGTCTTCAACTCGCGCGCCCGCCTCGAGACCGTGGACAGCCTGACCCAGCGCAACCGGGTCAGCCGCTTCCTCTACACCGCGTCGCTCAACAAGTGGTACTTCGATGATCTCAACCACTACCTCTTCTACGTCATCGGCGGGCGCGTGGCCAACGGCGTGATGTGGTTCGACGTCAAGATCATCGACGGAGTGGTCAACGGCGTCGGCGCCGTGACCCAGCGGATCGGCGATGACGTTCGCCAGATCCAGACGGGCCGCGTGCAGAACTACGCCCTCGGCATCGCTATCGGTCTCATCGTCATCGCCACCCTCTTCATCCTGATGGCCCGCTGATGACCGACTTCCTCGAACGTCCCGACCTGCTCACGCTGCTGATCCTCACGCCGCTCATCGGCGCGCTGATCCTGCTCTTCGTGCCCGGAAGGCGTGAGGACATCCATCGCTGGGGCGCCTTCGCCGTCTCGCTGGTGGCCGTGGGCATCTCGCTGCTCATCGCGCTCAGCTTCGACAACGAGCGCGAGGGCTTCCAGCTCGTGCAGGAGGTCGACTGGATCGGCTTCTTCGGCATCCAGTACAAGGTCGGCGTGGACGGCATCAGCCTGGTCCTGGTACTGCTCACGACGCTCCTGACGTCGATCAGCATCCTGGCCTCGTTCGGTCCCATCAAGACGCGCGTGAAGGAATACATGATCGCCTTCCTCGTGCTGGAGGTGGGCATGCTGGGCGTGTTCCTGAGCCTTGACCTCTTCCTCTTCTACGTCTTCTGGGAAGTGGTGCTCGTGCCGATGTACCTGATCATCGGTATCTGGGGCGGGGCCAACCGCATCTACGCCACCATCAAGTTCGTCATCTACACGCTGGTGGGCTCGCTCCTGATGCTGGTCGCCATCCTGGCCATCGCGTGGACATACGCACAGGAGACCGGCTCGTGGGTGGGCGCCTTCGACTACACCCAGCTGGTCGAGTTCGGCTTCGACCCGACGCTCCAGTTCTGGGCCTTCCTGGGCTTCTTCCTGGCCTTCGCCATCAAGATCCCGATGTGGCCCCTGCACACGTGGCTGCCCGATGCCCACACCGAGGCCCCCACGGCCGGTTCGGTCATCCTCGCGGGTGTCCTGCTCAAGCTCGGCGGGTATGGGCTCATCCGCATGAACCTGCCGCTCTTCCCCGACGGCACGCGGGACCTGGCCCCGTTCGTCATCGCGCTCTCGATCGTGGGCATGCTCTACGGCGCCATCGTGGCCATCCGCCAGACCGACCTCAAGCGCCTCATCGCCTACTCCTCGGTCAGCCACATGGGCTTCGTCACGCTGGGCATCTTCGTGCTCAACGAACAGGGCGTGCAGGGCGCCATCTTCCAGATGGTCGGCCACGGCGTCATCACGGGTGCGCTCTTCCTCCTCGTGGGCGTCATCTACGAAAGAACCCACGACCGCACCATCGCCAAGATGGGTGGCCTGGGCCAGCGTGTGCCGGTCTTCGCCACGCTGATGGTCTTCTTCAGCCTGGCCTCGGCGGGCCTGCCCGGCCTGGCCGGCTTCGTGGGCGAGTTCCTGGTGCGTCCTGGGCGCCGTGACGTGGGAGCCGTGGGTCGGCTACGTGGCCGCCTTCACCATCATCTTCGCGGCGGTCTACCTGCTCTACATGGTCCAGAACATCATCATGGGCGACGTCACCGACTTCCTCAAGGGCCTCGGCGAGAAGCTCACCGACGTGAAGCCCATGGAGGCCGCCACGCTGGCGCCGCTGGTGCTGCTGACGGTGGCGCTGGGTCTCTTCCCGGCCCTGGTCCTGGACCTTACGGCCGCCCCCGTCGCGGACGTGCTGGCCATCGTCGAACGCGCCGCTGACGCGGCGGTCGGCGTGACCACTGGTCTGCTGCCATGAGCGACGAGCTGCTGACCGTGCTGCCGTTCGTCCTCGTCGTGGGCACGGCCCTGCCTGGTCATCATGGTCGACCTCATCTGGCCCCGACGCGATGAGCTCGTCCTGGGGATCGGCCTCGGCGGCCTCTTCCTGGCGCTGCTGGCCACGCTGGCCATCGGCCCCCTGCCCTGGGAATTCGGCGCGCTCAGCGAGGCGGCCTCGATCGGCGATCCGGCGCTCTACCGGCGCGACCTGTTGACGGCACTACTCGATTTCGCGCTCATCTCCATCGGCATCCTCACGCTCCTGTTCGCACCGGACTACCTCACGCCGCGCAAGCTGCCGCTGGCCGAGTTCACGGCCACGCTCATCTTCGCCATCAGCGGGGGCATGCTCATCGCCGGTGGGCAGGACCTGCTGATCCTCTTCATCGGCCTCGAACTGCTGGTGCTGCCGGGGTACCTGCTGGCCGGCTTCGCCAAGCGCGATGGACTCTCCACCGAGGGTGCCATCAAGTACTTCCTGCTGGGATCGTTCTCGAGCGCGATCCTGCTATTCGGCCTGGCCTTCGTGTTGGGCTACACCGGCAACACGCAGCTGGCCGGGATCTCCGAGGCGCTCTCGGGCGTGATGGACGGCAACCAGGCCCTGCCACTGGCGCTGGCCATGGGCCTGGCCCTGCTGGCGGTGGGCGTGCTCTTCAAGATCGCTGCGGTGCCCTTCCACTACTGGACACCGGACGCCTACCAGGGATCGCCCACACCGATCACCGGCTACCTCTCGGTCGGCCCCAAGATCGCCGCCTTCGCGCTCATCCTGCGCATCTTCGTGGAGGGCCTGGGGCCGCTCCGTGGCGAGTGGGCGCTCATCATGGGCGTGCTCGCAGGCGTGACCATGACGGTGGGCAACCTCGCGGCGCTGGGCCAGGACAACATCAAGCGCATGCTGGCCTACTCATCGATCGCGCACACCGGCTACATCATGGTCGGCCTGGTGGTCTTCGCCACGGCACAGGACCCGACGGTCGCGGTCGATGGTCTGCAGGGCGTCCTCTTCTACAGCGTGGTCTATGCCTTCATGAACCTTGGTGCCTTCGCCGTGGTGGCAGCGCTCCAGCGACGCCCCGGCATCACCAGCCAGATCTCGAGCTTCACCGGTCTCGGTTACCGCGCTCCGGTGCTGGCCCTCGCGATGACCGTCTTCCTGCTCTCGCTCGTGGGCATCCCGCCGCTGGCCGGCTTCTTCGCCAAGATGACGGTGGTGCTGTCCGCACTCGAGGTCGGTGGCCCCGTGACGCTGCTGGCGGTGCTCATGATGCTCAACGCCGCCATGGCCGCGTTCTACTACCTGCGCGTGGTCGTCTACATGTACATGCGCCTCCCGGCCGAGGACGCACCCGTGGTCAGCGTCGGTACGCTCACTCGCGTCGGGCTCGTGGTAGCAGCCACCGCGGTCATCGCGATCGGCCTCCTGCCGGCGGTGACGGGCGCATTCCTGGACTGGAGCGAAGCGGCCGCACAGGGCCTCGTCGCCCTGATCGACTTCTAGCTCTGAGCCACGCCTGACGGTCACTCCTCGGAGGCGGGCGCCTCCACGATGGTGGAGATGGGCTGCCCGGCCTCGAAGAGCGTGGCGCTGATGAGGGTCACCGGCTCGTCGGTGCGGTTGGCGCCGAGATGGACGAGCGTGGGATCCTCGATGACGCCGTCGCCGGCTTTGAGCAGGTATGTGCCAGGCCCCATCGGCTCCCGGCTGCCGTCGGCACGCAGGAGGACGCCCTCGCCTTCGACCACGGTGTACTCCAGCTCGCCGTCGGTGACTCGGGCCAGCTGCCAGCCAGGGTGGGTATGCGGGGCCAGCGCCGTCTCGGCGGGGATGAGGTAGTGCCACAGCCCCAGCTCCTCGCCGGGCGCTGAGCCGGGCACGGCGATGCCGAGGTCGGTGCGCACCACGCCGGTGCTATCGGCGGCGGCCTCGGTGTAGAGCTCATCGATGGGCGCGTCAGCGGCCCGGGCCCCGGCTCTCGCCGCAAGGTACTGCTCGCGCCAGCCCGCCTTGGCCTGGCGCAGCTCTGCTGCGCAGGCCTCCTTGACTCCGGCCCACACGGCCTTCCGCGCGCCCAGCCCGGCCTTCCGCTCCTGTCGCTCGGCGCGCCGCAGGGTCCTGGCCGCGTCGCGCTCAGCCCTGCGCTCCACGCGGGCTGCCTGTCGCTCGGTCCAGCGGTCGGACGGGAGCTCGAAGCGGCTATCGAGCGGGGCATCAGCCCTTGGCGAGGGTGAGGCCTCCTCCTGGGCCAGCGCCGAGCCGACGAGGCTCAGGCCCAGGATGGTGGTTCCTGCCAGAACGATGAGGGGATGGAGGGATCGTGTCGACACCGGTGGCTCCTCGAGGCGGCTGGAGCGGACATCATCGTGGTGGCGGCACGCTCGTGGCAAGCACGACGCTCAGTGGCCGGCGCGCTCCCGGGCCAGAGACGCCAGGAACCGAGCGGTCACGTCGGCCTCGGCGAAGATGAGGTCAGCCCGCCGGGCCATCTCGGCGGTGTCGGACGCCGGGCTCGCGACGGCGATCGCGAGGCCCTGCACGCGGCCGGCAGCGCGGGTCGCGCGGAGGGTGTCGAAGGCCTCGGCATCGTGGGCATCATCACCGAGCATCAGCACCGTATCGGGACGATGCCGCTCGATGAGCCGGGCGAGCGTGATTCCCTTTGTGGTGGCGCCAGGCGGTCGCAGCTCCCAGGCCCGTCGTCCACCGGGCTGGTCCAGCAAGCCATCGGGGTCGACCTGGTCGACAGCAGCGCGCACACGGGACCGGGCGGCCTCGATGTCGGGGGCTCGACGGAAGTGGAAGGTCACGGCCGGACCCTTGTCCTCGACCATCAGCCACTCGGCCTCGACCAGTCGTGGGACCTCGACCTTGAGCCGCTCCGCCATGGCCGCGACGCCTGGCTCGAACGGCTCGCGCTCGACCTGCAGACCCGCGGCCCGGAAGCCACGCGGGGCGGCCGCCTGCTCGGCGCCGTGGTCGCCGTGGTAGCTGGCACCCCCGACGCGCACGCGGGGGACGAGGTCCGAGAGGGTGCGGCCTGAGACGAAGGCGACGACCGTGTTCGGCGAGGCAGCGAGGCGACGCAGCGCACGTTGCGCGCCCGGTATCACGACCACTTGCCACATCTCCATCGAAAGCCGGGAGATGGTGCCGTCGAAGTCGGTCACCAGCAGCAAGCGACCGTCCAACTGCGGGCGCAGGCGCTCGATCGCTTCGGCGGCCGACGTGAAGGCCACGCGCTCCGGCGCGTCCGAATCCCTAGAAACCAGCGACGACCTCCTCGCCATCGACGGCTGACGCCTGATCGCGGCGACGCTCGCGCATGAGCCAGGCCGGGACCGCGGCCACGAGGAGCACGATCGCGGCCACGATGAAGAGCTGCCCCAGCACCTCGGCGGCCTCGGCCGAGGCCCAGCGCTCGATGGCATCGAGCACCAGCGGGTCGGCCAGGGGCTGGCCGACCAGCGCGGGCGGCAGGATGGCATCACGATAGGCCTGGTCCTCGAGGGCCCTGGTGGTCTGGTCGATGCGTGTCGTGCCGAACGCCGTGAGCACGGCCATGCCGATGGCCATGCCGGCCATCCGCGCCACCGTGACCGCGGCACTGGCCGCGCCGAAGGCATCGCGCCCGGCAGCCTCCACCGCGGCCATCGAGCGCGGTGTCACGGTCAAGCCGAAGCCAAGGCCGAAGAGTCGACAGCGACTGCCACCGGGATCCACAGCTCCGTGTCGATGCGCGTGGTCGATAGCCAGAGCAGGCCGCCCACGCTGGCGGCGAGCCCCACCAGCGTCACGGCGGTGGCATTGAAGCGACGCATGAGGAAGCCCGAGAGGAAGGCGCCGATGGCCATGAACAGGGCCATCGGCCCAAGCACCACGCCCTTGCTCGTCGGGACCGGCGAAGCGGACTCGGTCGATGAAGGCGGCCATGCCCACGATGGCCGTGGCCAGCGCGTAGCCGGTGAGCAAGCTCGACCAGACGGCGCCGCTGAAGACCCGGTTGGCGAAGAGCCGTAGGTCCAGGAAGGGCTCAGGTGCGCGCAGCATGTGCCACACCGCGAGGACGCCTGCCACCACGGCGAGGGTCGCGGCGATGGGGATGACGGGCAGGTCGCCGGGCTCGTCGCCGATGAGCGTGATGGCCAGCAGGCCCGCTGTCAGCGCGATGCTGAAGAGTGTCGCGCCGACCCCGTCGAGCCGAGAACTGCCGGGCTCCACGTCCCAGCCCGGTTCAGCCGCCCACACGTAGATGGCCGCCAGCAGCGCCAGAGGCGCGGTGATGTAGAAGACCCAGCGCCAGGCCGGTGTGACCAGGTCGGCGAGGCTACCGCCCCAGATCCCGGCCGAGGCCAGCGCGTCACGCAGTTGCAGGTGCTCGAGGATGAGCGCGCCGAGGACGGGCCCGATGGCCATGCCCAGGAACGTGGCCGCGCCGATGAGCCCCAGCGCGCGGGAGCGCAGGTGCCCCTCGTAGAGGTGGCTGGCTCCGGCGGTGGCCACCGGCAGGATGGCGCCCGCGCCGGCACCCTGGATGATGCGCCCGAGGACGAGCATCTCGAGCGAGCCGGCGGCACCGCACACGAGGGAGCCGACGGCGAATACGAGCAGGGCCACGATCATCAGGCCCGGCAGGCCGAAGCGGTCGGAGGCGCGGCCGGCCAGGGGCATGGCGGCGATGTAGGCCACGAGATAGGCGGTCACGATCCACGAGGCGCGCCGCAGCTCGGTCCAGCCGGAGAGGTCGAAGAAGATGTCCGGCAGCGCGACCGCGGTGATGAACAACTCGATGCCCACGAGCAGCACACCTGTGCACAGCGCGGCCAGCATCACCGCCCGAGAGGCACCGCTCATGCGCGCGCCGGGTGACGCTGGAGGTTCGCTGCCTCGTGCGGCCGGAAGAGACGGGGCGGCGGGAACATGGCGGCATGATGGGCCAGCCGCGCAGAAGACGCACGTCCCTCGCTGCCTGCGGCGGTCGGCCGACCCTGCTACGCGCCGCCCGGTTTGACAAGTCCCACTCGCGGGCACTAGCATCAATATCCGCTTATATAAAGGCTCGTTGTTGTTTCGAATCCGAGCGCCAGGAGGAGGAAGCTTGCCCAGTCCGGCACGCGTCCGCTCGACCATCGCTGCCGTCACCGATCCGCCTGCGGATCTCAAGGGCGTGGCGTTGGTTCACAAGGCCCTCGCCGACCCCACCCGGCTGCGCATCCTCCAGCGCCTCGCCGAAGGGGACGGCACCGTCACCGACCTGATGCACCACGTCGACCTGAGCCAGCCGCTCGTGTCGTGGCATCTGCGCCGACTGCGCACTGCCGGTCTCGTCGAGACCCGCCGCCAGGGTCGGGAAACCATCTGCAGTCTCGGTCGCGAGGCCCTGCTGCAATTCCATGCACAGGAGCTGTCGCTCCTGGGAATCGAGGGGTAGTCGTGGGCAAGGGATCGTTCATCTCCCCGGAGCAGCGCTCCGGCATCCGCGCCAGGGTCGAGCCCATCGCCTTGGCCATGTCTCGAGCAGGGCTCACGCCCAACATGCTCACGCTCATCGGCTTCGGCATCGCCTCTCTGGGTGGTGTGCTGGCCGCTGTCGAATGGTGGTTGCTCGCCGGCATCGTGGCCACGGCCGGTGCGGGCTTCGACATGTTCGACGGTGCGGTCGCGCGCGCCACCGGGCAGGTCAGCAAGCTCGGTGCCTTCATGGACAGCACCTTCGACCGCTGGGGAGAAGGCATCGTCTATCTGGGCATCGTCATCGGTTCCACGCGAGCAGGCTTCGATCTCGGGGCCTGGCTGGCCACCGCAGCGCTGGTGTCGGCCTTCATGGTCAGCTACACCCGCGCCAAGAGCGAGTCGCTCGGCTTCTCGAGTGGCACCGGCATGGCCGCCATCGGCTTCGCCCCGCGCGAGGTCCGCACGGTCATCCTCGGCATCGCTGTCGTGGGCGCAGGATCTTCGGTGTGACCCCCGAACTCTTCGACCTCGGCAGCCTCATCCTCGCGATCGGCCTCGGCCTCATCGCGGCACTGGCCACCGTGACGGTGGTCCAGCGCATCCGGTTCGTGACCTCGCAAGACCCCAACCCCCACAACGACTGACACGAGAAACAGGCAGGAGACACCCGTCATGAGCAACAAGATCCGCGTCGCCATCGTCGGCGTCGGCAACTGCGCCAGCAGCCTCGTCCAGGGCCGCTACTACTATGAGGACGCCGCTGAGGACTCCTTCGTCCCCGGCCTCATGCACGTCCGGCTCGGCGACTACCACGTTCGCGACATCGAGTTCGTGGCCGCCTTCGACGTCAACGCCAACAAGGTCGGGAAGGACCTGGGCGAGGCCATCTACGCGGCGCCCAACAACACCATCCGCTTCATGGACGTGCCGCGGGTCGGTGTGACCGTGCAGCGTGGGCCGACGATGGACGGCATCGGTCGCTATGTGGCAGCCGTGGTGCCCGAGTCCGAGGCTGCGCCGGTGGACGTCGTCGCTGCCCTGGAGGCCGCCGACGTGGATGTGCTCGTCTCGTACCTGCCCGTCGGCAGCGAGGACGCGACCCGCTGGTACGCCGAGCGGGCCATCGAGGCCGGTGTGGCCTTCGTCAACGCCATCCCCGTCTTCATCGGCCGTGAGCCCGAGTGGCAGGCCAAGTTCGCCGAAGCCGGACTGCCGATCATCGGTGATGACATCAAGAGCCAGGTCGGCGCGACCATCACGCACCGCGTGCTGACCCGCCTCTTCGACGATCGCGGGGTGCAGGTCGACCGGACCTATCAGCTGAACTTCGGGGGCAACACCGACTTCCAGAACATGCTCGAGCGGGACCGCCTCGAGTCCAAGAAGATCAGCAAGACCAACGCGGTCACCTCGCAGCTCGACTACGAGCTGCCGGAGGGCGCGGTGCACGTCGGACCCTCGGACCACGTGCCGTGGCTGGAGGATCGCAAGTTCTGCCACATCCGCATCGAGGGCACGACCTACGGCGACGTGCCGCTGCTGGCCGAGCTCAAGCTCGAGGTCTGGGACAGCCCCAACAGCGCCGGCGTCATCACCGATGCCATCCGCTGCGCCAAGATCGGCCTCGATCGAGGCCTGTCGGGCACGCTCGTGGCTCCCTCGGCATACTTCATGAAGAGCCCGCCCGAGCAGCTGTATGACGACGTCGCCCGCCAGCGCGTCGAGGCCTTCATCGCGGGCGAGGACGATGCGACCCTGACCGGCTCGGAGCCGGTGGCGGTCGAGGAGGCCGAGGCGGTCCTGGCGGCCGCGTCGGAGCAGGAGGCGGTCACGATCGCCTGACAGGAGGGACGTGTCCGGCGTCGACTACGCACCACACCGCCGCACCGATCGGGGGCGGCTCCTCGGAGCCGTCTCCCGCGCCTGGGAACGGCTCGTGGTCAAGGCCTTCCGCGCCGCGTCCTTCCTGCTGGTGCGCGTGCCGCTGCGCATCAGCGAGCCGGTCGCGACGATCGGCTTCATGGCCGGCTACTACCTATGGCCGGCCAAACGGCAGCATCATCAAGCGCAACACTGCCCACGTGCTGGGCCTGCCCGTCTCCCACCGGGACGTGGCCGGCCTGGCACGTGGCATCTACGGCACCTACGCTCGCTTCGCCATCGAGGTGATGCGGCTGCCGGGCCTGCCCAGCGACGAGCCCATGCGGCTGATGACCAGGGAGGGTGAGCACCACGATCGCTTCCTGGCACTGTGCCGCCAGTGCCAGCAGGAGGGTCGCGGCATCATCGCGGTCTCGGGCCACATCGGCAGCATCGAGGTCTTCGCCGGGGCCTACGCCGGGGAGGGCCTGCCCACCTACGGCCTGGCCGATGACTCGGCCTTCCCCGAGCTGTTCGAGCTGCTGAACCAGAGTCGTGCGCGCTGGGGCGTGACCATCATCCCCTGGAAGAAGCTGCGCGAGATCTTCCGGGTCATGCGCACAGCCGGCCATCCTGGGCATGGTCGTGGACTGGGGCTACCGCTCGGACGACCTGCCGGTGAAGCTCTTCGGCTCCTGGACCACGCTGCCGGCCGGACCGGCCACGCTGGCGGCACGGACCGGGGCGGCCATCGTGCCGGTCGTCGCCCGCCGCCTCGGGGACGGCCGATACGCGCCCATCATGTACGACCCGATCGAGGTCACTGACACCTCCCCTGCCGCGTTGACGGCGGCCACGCAGGCCATCGCAGACGCACTCGAGGACATGGTCGCCGAGGCGCCTGAGCAGTGGTACACCTTCAAGCCGATGTGGCCCGCTACGCAAGCCGAGACGGCCGCGCTCGCGCGCCGCGCCGGCAGAGCTGGAGACGATCGATGCCTGAGGAGCCGACCCACGCCCCCGCCGGCACCGCCGCTCAGCGTCTTCGAGACGGCGCTCTTCAAGGTGCTTGCTGTTCGGGCTCTGGCTGGGCCGCAGGGTGCCAGACCGGCCCCTCTACCAGGCCGCCTTCGCCATCGGCGCGGGGCTCTACCTGCTGTTGCCCGAGCGTCGCGATCTCGTGCGCTCCAACCTGAAGCGCGTCGTGGACTGGCTCGTCGCGAACGACCAGGCCAGCCCGCGGGTGCGTCGGGCCGCGGCCGATCCGCGCTCGCTCGAACGCATGGTGCGCGCCTGCTTCGGCCACTGGGTCGTGACCTACGCGGAGGCCGCGCTGGGACCGCGCTACAGCGCGGAGGAGCTCGACCGCCGCTTCGACCCGGTCGACCCGAAGGCCTCGGCAGAGGCGCTCTCGGTACCGGAGCCGGGGAAGCCCGGGCCCATCCACCTGGCCATGCACTTCGGCTCGGTGGACCTGTCCGCCCTCTATGGCGCTCGCGTGGGTCCCCTGCCCCTGACCGGGCCCATGGAGTTCGTCGAGGCTCCGCTGGCGCGAGCCTACTTCGAGCGTGTGCGCAACGAGCTCGACGTCACCATCGTGCCCCTCGATGACGCAGCGGCGGCGCTCACCGAGGCGCTCGCGCGGGGTGAAGCCGTGGGCATCGTGGGCGATCGCAACATCGCCGGACGCGGGACCCTGGTCGAGCTCTTCGGCGCCCCCATGCGCCTACCCATCGGGCCGGCCATGCTCTCGGTCCAGACCGGTGCGCCGCTGTACCTCGAGGCCATCGAGCGCAGCCCGACCGGTCAATGGCTGGGCCACACCATCCCGCTCCGTCCCGAGCCGGGTGCGACCCGGCGCGAGGCGACGCGCCAGATCATCGAACAGGAGGCCCGGGCCATGGAGCGAGTCATCGCACGCGCTCCCGAACAATGGACCACACTGTTCTTTCCGATCTGGGAAGACGAGAGGGAAGCGTGACCGACGAGGCCATCGAGCAGACGCCGGACGGTGTCGGCGCTGGGTTCCTACACCTCGATCCACATGTGCACACCCTCGCCTCCGACGGCATCCACGATGTGGAGACGATGATCGGGGCGGCGGCGGCAGCCGGCCTGGACGCGATCGCCATCGCCGATCACGAGCGTATCGACGCGGCGGTGGCCGGGCAAGCGATGGCCGAACACCGCGGTTGGCCCATCGAGGTCATCGTGGCCGAGGAGATCTCCACACGCGGCGGCCACCTCGTCGGTCTCTACCTCAAGAAACGCATCCGGCCGTGGCACTCGCTCAAGGATTCCATCGCCCGGGTCCACGAGCAGGGCGGGCTGGCCATCATCGCCCACCCCCTGCCGCCCTACCCGCTGTGCGCCAGCGAGGGCACCATCCGCAAGCTCATCGACGAGGCCGACCCCATCTACCACCCCGACGGCATGGAGGGCTTCAACCCCACTACCGCGGGCACGGCCCTGCGGCGCTGGAGCCGGCGAGCCCCGGCCCTCGCAGAGGAGCTGGGCATCGCCGCCACCGGTGGGTCGGACGCACACCGGGCCGAGAACGTGGGCACCACGCGAACGCTCGTCCAGCGCAGAGGCACGCTCGAGGAGAGCCTGCGACGGGCGCTGCTCGAGCGCGACACTCGCTGGGAGGGCCAGGTCTACAGCTGGCGCAGCCAGGTCAGCATGTTCAGCCTGCAGACGCGCAAGAACCTTGTCGCCCTCGCGGCCGAGATCAACGGCAAGGTGCGCCGCGACGGCACCGGGCGGGACCTCGGCTATCCCGGCGGACGCCGCCGCCCCGTTGCCTTCGACCGAGCCGCGGCAGGCTTGCCGCAGGAGGACGAGCGGACATGAAGATCGGCATCGTAACGCCGTACATCTTCCCGCTGCCGGGCGGCGTCAACGCCCACGTCGGCTACCTGTACGAGAACCTCGTCAAGCGCGGCCACGACGTGCGCATCATCAGCGCCACGCATGGTCCGCAGCGCTCGAGCGAGGGCGACATCATCCGCCTCGGCTACGGCTGGTCGGTGCCCACCAACGGCTCGGTCGGGACGCTCACGGTCTCGCACCGCTACCCGCACCTGGTGCAGGAGATGCTCGAACGCGAGCAGTTCGACGTCATCCACTTCCACGAGCCGTTCGTGCCCTTCCTCTCGCTGGTCATCCTGCGCTACTCGAAAGCGGTCAACGTGGCCACGTTCCACGCCTACTCCGGCTTCAGTCCCTCGTACGAGTTCGGCAAGCGCTTCATGCACACGCCGGCCCGCCGGCTGCACGGCCGCATCGCGGTCAGCGCCGCGGCCATGCACTTCATCAAGCGCTACTTCCCCGGCGAGTACAAGGTCATCCCCAACGGCGTGGACCTCTCGCAGTTCGACGACGTGCCGCCGTTCGCGCGCTGGAACGATGGCGTGCCCAACATCCTCTTCGTGGGCCGCTTCGAGCAGCGCAAGGGTCTGATGTACCTGCTGCGCGCCTACTACCAGCTACGCCTCGAGGGCCTCGGCTGCCGGCTGCTGGTGGTGGGCAGCGGCCCCCAGGCCGGGGAGGCTCGTCGCTATATCGAGTCGCGTCGGCTCGGAGGTGTGGAGATGCTGGGCCGCCTGTCGGACCACGACAAGGCCCGCGCCTTCGCCACCGCGGACATCTACGCCGGTCCGGCCACCGGGCAGGAGTCGTTCGGCATCGTGCTGCTCGAGTCCATGGCTTCGGGCACGCCCATCGTGTGCAGCGACATCCACGGCTACAAGGGCGTGGTCCGGCGCAACGAGCAGGCCGTGCTGGTGCCGCCACGTGACGTGGAGGCGCTGGCGGCAGCCCTGGGCACCCTGCTGCGCGACCCGCTGCTGCGCGAGCGCATGGGTCAGGCCGGCCGCGATCGCGCCGTGCAGTTCGGCTGGGAGAACATCACCGGCAAGGTCGAGGACTACTACAGCTTCGTCATCCGACGACTGGCTGCCAGGGACGCGCTGCCGTCGGGCTTCAGCGCCGAGGTCCCGCCGGCGCCCAGCCGCGCCCCGGGCCTCTGGGGCGAGGCGGTCGAGCGGTCGAGGACGAAGGTGCCTTCAGCGCCGAGGCGGAGCCCATCGACGCGCTGGCGGCATCCGAGGGTGCCGAAGCCTAGTCCGGAGAGCCGGGGTCTGCCGAGGGCGTCGCGGCCCCAGCGCCGAGCAGCCAGCGCCACCGCGACCACGAAGACGAGGGTGACCCCACCGACCACGAGCGTGGCCAGCTCGAAGACACCGCTATCGCTGGCCGGGTCGGTGTTGACCGAGAACTGGAAGTCCCAGTTCCAGGTGGGCAGCAGCCCCTGGTAGAGATAGGCGAGGTCGGCCGGCAGCGGTAGGCCCGAGACATTCGGGTACCACAGCAGCGAGCCAGATCACGGCCGCGGCGAGCACGCCCACGACGAACCGCCGGGGGTCCCGTGCACGCAACACCAAGGTCGCCGGCAGCGCCAGCACCGCAAGGCCCATCAGCGCCAGCACGTCGGAGCTCACGGTCAACCCGGCGGTCGAGCTCGTGTCGAGGAAGACCAACGCGGCGACCGTGCCCAGCAGCGCGGCCCCGGCCACCACCAGGAGCCCCGCGACCCATCGGTTCTGCCCGCCCCCCGGGGCGGCCCGCAAAGCGCGCCATCCGAGTGACGCGGCCATCGCAGCGCCCGCGCCGATCACGAAGAGCGCGGTCACGCCGCCTTCGCTGAGCTGAGCGGTACGCGTGACCTCGCTGGCACAGGCGACGCCGTCGGGATGGGCGACCGCCGTGCCGGAGATGATGCACAGCGGTGTCCGCAGCAGCCACAGCAGCGGGATGGCCACGATGGCCAAGGCGGCCGAGGCGCGGCCCAGGAACCAGACCCGCCACGACGGACCGTGCCACAGCTCGCCGAGGAAGTAGGCCAGGGCCATGAGCATGAACGGGAGGCTGGCGTAGACGTGGTACTGGAACGCGGCTCGGTCGACGCGCGCCCACGGCAGCCACATCGCCGCCCACATCACCACGACCATGGTCAGGGCCAGGCTGCGGCGCCGCCACGCGGCCCAGGCACTGAAGCCCATACCAGCGATGCCGAGCCAGAAGACGACCAGGTTGCCCGCGTCGTAGATGAGCCCCACCGTGCCGTCGTCATGGCGATCCTGGAAGAACCATACCGGCTTGAGGTCGAGGGGCCACGCCCACCATGGGGAGGAGGCCGCGTGTTCGGCGCGCAGGTTGTCGTGGTACTGGTACATCGATTCGGTGAGCGCGGCGACCGTGCGACCGCCGTCGGTGCCGTGCGCCAGGAACGGCAGGTCGCCGAGCAGAGGCACGGCCCCCCAGTCGTTGCCGAGCTCCACCCACGGCGAGTAGGTGATGAGGTAGATGACCACCGGCACGACGGTCAGGGCGCCCAGCGTGAGCAACCAGGGCAGGACGTGCAGCGGTCCTGGGCGCAGCCAGGCGCTGGTGCCAGGGGCCGGGGTGCGAGCGCCGGCCGCCCATGGCCCATGGCCGCCCATGGCGGCGATGCCGGCCACCACCCCGATGACCACGCCGAGGGTCATGGCCAGCCCGCCCAGCACCGGCATGCGCAGGAGGAACAGGGCCACGCCCCCCACCAGCGGCAAGGCCAGCGCCACGATCACCTCCGCCTTGGTCCAGGGGATCGGCCGTCGGATGATGGCCGCCGTCAACATGCCGGTGAGCACGAGCATGAGGCCGACGAAGACCCAGTTGCGCGCCGCGTCGGTACCGGCGTCGGGGCGGATGGCCATGGTGCCCAGCACGGCCGTGAGACCGATCATCGCCACCAGGGCGATGGCCCGGCCCAGCGCCGAGCGGAAGAGCACCAGCAAACCCAGCCCGCCGATGGCGTAGAGCGCCACCCATTTCGAGGCCAGCGCCAGGCCCAGCGCGACACCCGCACCGAGGACCAGCACCGCCGCAGTCCAGGGTCGCCGGGGCGCGAGATACAGCGGCGCCACCAACAGCACCGCCAGCAGCACGAAGGCCGTGACATAGACGTCATTCATGGCGATGCGGGCGTTGGCGAAGAGCATGCCTTCGGCAAGCAGCAAGACGGCCAGGATGAGGCCGATGCTTCGCCGTGCGAAGAGCACGCGCGCGAGGAGGTAGGCGAGGGCTGCTGTGAGCGCCCCCATGAGCACGCCGGGCAGCCGCCAGCCGAAGGCGTTGCCGCCGATGTCGATGCCGGCCACGCGCCCGTCTGCGGCGACGGCCAGGAGCTCGGTGCGGTCGGCGTCGGGTCGTCCGGACTGGGTGTCGGCAAGCAGGAGGGCGGGCTCCAATGGCAGGGGCACATCGATGAAGACCGAGCGGCCCTTGGGCTCGACCACGTAGACCGTGGGGCCGCCATCGGCGGCCTCGCCCAGCACATGCATCAGCTCGCCCGAAGCGTTCCAGACCAGGTCGCTGACGACACCGGGCATCCATACCGTCTCTGGGACCGCCGGACCGTCGTCGCCGACACGGATCGTCTCGACGGTGGCGCCGGTCGTGGCGTAGAGCGTCGGATCGCTGCTGTCCGGCTCGGCCAGTGCGAGTGCGGTGACTGGTGCGTCGGTGGCGATGTCATCGAGCGGATCGAGACTCCAGGCGTCGAGCACGCTCACACCGCCGGCATCGGCCACCGCCAGCAGCGGCGCGGACTGGAGCTCCCCGCCCGGGAGCCGACCCTCCTCCATGAAGATGCTGAGCCCATCGACGCTGTCGGGGTCGAGCCAGGCCGCGACCGTCACGAAGCCATCGCGAGCGAGCAGGCGCTCGAGGCGCGCGGGGTCGTCATCGAGCACGCTCGCGAGGAGATCTGCGGTGGCCTTGCGGTCTGGCAGCTCGCGAGTGTCGACGATGAGCCGTTCCACCGACGGCAGCTCCACCACGTCCTCGACGCCCACGGCCAGCCGCTCGGAGAGCAGTTCGCCGGTGTCGGTGTCGAAGCTGGCGATCGATCCGAGGGTGACGGCGATCAGGGCGGTGTCGGTGACCAGCAGCTGCTGCACCGGTGCGCCCGGCCCGAAGGAGAACGGGATGGCCGCGTCCACGATGGCTGCCGGGTCCGCCTCCGCCCCGAAGCGCTGGGCGTCGAACCAGGTCGTGTCCAGCCGGTAGAGGCGACCGGCGGGATCGGCGACGTAGAGCTGGTGGTCGTCCTCGTCGACGGCCACCGCACCGGCGGCCAGCGGCAGATCGGCGACCGGTCGCCGCGTGGCCAGGTCGAAGACGCCGAGGCGGTCCCCTGCAGCGACGTAGAGCCGGTCCCCATTGCGTCGGCCAGGATCATCATCAGGGGCCCAGCGCTGCTCGATGACCGCATCCTCGGCGGGCATGCCCAGCTCGGCCGTGCCGGTGACCTCGTTGCCGCCGGCGAGGCGGATGCCCCAGGCCGCCGCGTACTTGGCCATGTGAGGGTGGGTGAACTCGTAGATGTCGTGGGGCTCGCCGTACTGCCACTGCTGCAGGAACTCGGTGGCGGTGCGGGCGTGATAGACCTCGTCGAAGTACATGCGCACCGGTTGGTCCAGGCGGAAGCCGCGTAGGGTGAGTGTGAGCACCACCAGCACCACCAGCACCAGCAGATCGAGCCGATCGATCCGTCCGCCGGGCTCGAAGCGCAGCAAGACACTTCGGTCGCGGCGCAGCGAGCCCCACGACAGGCGGGCGATGAGATGGTCGAGCAGGTTCACCCTCACCGGTGCCGGGGCAGGCTGGGCCGGTGCGGGTGGGTAGGCCGTGGGCAGGCTCGGCGGCCGAGTCGCCGATGGGAAGGGCGCCGCAGGTCCCGTGCCTGGCTGGGCGCCGCGGGCGACAGCCTCGAAGGCATCGGGGCTGGTGCGCAGGCCGGGTCGCAGCTGGGCCGCCACCCACAGGCCGACGCCGGTCTGCAGGAGCGCCGAGATGGTGACCAGCGGCGACGTCCGGAACCACTCGCCCAGCGGCAGCGTCTCCACGTTGGCGCTGCCGTAGAGCGGCAGGGTCAGGATGGCGTGCAGATTGATGAAGGCGCCCACGCTCAGCAACAGCAGCGCCACAGCCCAGCGGCCGCTGACGACCGCCAGGAGCGGCATCAGTGCGACGGCGGGGAAGATGTAGCGCTCGTGGACGCGGGTGGGCAGGATGAAGAAGGCGATGGCCAGGAAGGTGACCGCGGCGATGAGCGTCCAGCGGTCATCGCGAACGGCGCCCCGCACGACCCCCCAGGCGAAGCCGGCGGCCAGCAGTGCGGCGCCGATGGCCACGCCAGGGATGGGGCCTACGAGAGCCACCGTGTCGTCCGTCCAGTGGAGGCCCTCTGCGAGCGAGGGCTCGCCAGCCACGCCCAGCAGCGCCCACAGGTTGAAGGCGTTGACGCTCAGGTAGCCATAGCCACCCGCGGTGCCGAACATGCGATCGAGGTACTCGAGCGGCCCCATGCCGAAGGGCAGGGCGATGAGGAAGAAGGCTGCCCAGGCCGCGACGAAGGCGGTCAGCAACCGGATCGGTCCCTGGTGCCACCCGAGCCAGGCCCGAAGGCGCCGCGGCGCCCACGGCTCGTTGTGCGGGCCGGAGCCCGCTTGCAGCAGGTGCCGCTTGATGAGCACGGCCGCCACGATCGGGATGAGCACGACACCGAACTGGGGCTTCACCAGCGCCGCCGTGGCCGCCATCGCGGCAGCCCCTTCGCTGTTGCCGCGGATCAGCGCGGCCAGGCCCAGGAGGATGACGAGCGCGCCCGCGGCATCGCTCTGGCCCCACAGCGCCGAGTCGTAGAAGGAGACCGGGTTGAAGAGGTACAGGGCCGCGGCCGCGAGGGCCAGGGTCTCGCCGCGGGGGCCAGGCCACGTCCAACCGCGCACCAGCCGGTAGAGGAGGTAGCCGACAGCGATGTCGAGGAGGATCGGCGGGAGCTTGACGAGCTCCACACTGCTGATGGAGGCGCCCGAAAGCGTGCCCACCAGCCAGAGCACGTAGAGATACGCCGGCGGATAGTCGGAGAAGCCGGCGTTGGCATAGAAACCGCCCGGCCCGTATGCGGCCATGGAGTCGGCCCACGAAGCGTAGGAGGCCAGATCGGACTCGAAGCCCGAGCCCGGGAACAGCACGTAGGCGATGACGGCTCGCAGCGCCAGGCCGGCCAGCAGCAGAACGGCGATGGCGGGGCCGAGGGCGAGCGCTGACAAGGGGCGGACCGGGTCTCCGGGTCTACGGCCGACCCCACCCACCAGGGTCGAAGTCACCGTCGACGTCCTGCCTCCTGGGAAAGCGTTGAAGTGGCGCCGAGTATATCAACGGACCCCCTCGTGACCGTCGAAGCGCGCTGTGCGGTAGTTTTGGCCTGAGCATGTCGACCTCCGCCGCCCCCGAAGCGCCGCCCCTCGAGACCGGTCCCGGCGCTCGGCTCGAGTCGTTGCTGTGGCGGATCGATCCGGTGTGGGTGGCGGTCGCGCTGTTCGTGGTTGCGCTGGTGGTCTATCTCGCGTCGAACCCGGCACGACACGACTTCTACGACCACTTCGTGTGGCAGGCAGACGCCTTCCTGCAGGGTCGCGCCGAGATCGAGTATCCGGTCGTGGAGGGTCCGCATCAGAATGGCTACTTCCAGGACGTGCTGCCGGTGGCCCCTGACCGCGCGCAGATCCCCTTCCCGCCCCTGCCGGCGGTGGTGCTCATGCCCTTCGTGGCCGTGTGGGGCTTGGGCACCAACGGCGCGGCCGTGGCGGCCGTGCTCGGCGCCCTCAACGCCGTGCTCTGCTGGGTCATGCTGCTGGGTGTCACCCCGCGCCGTTCGGCAGCGCTGCTCGGGACGCTCTTCTACGCCTTCGGCACCGTGGCCTGGTACGCAGCCATGCTGGGCACGACCTGGTTCCTGGCCCACGTGGTGGCCTCCACCTTCCTCTTCATCGCCATCGCCACCGCGGTGCGCGCGGATACGGCGGCGGTTCGCGCCCTGGCCTACGGGGGCGGGCGCGCGGCCGGACGCCAGTTCGCCGCAGGGCTCGCGTTCGGGGCTGCGGCGACCGCCCGCCTGACCACGCTCGTAGCCGCGCCCTTCTTCGTCTTCGTCGGTGGCGGGCGTGGCTGGACCGGTCGCGCCTTGGCGGCCGGCGTGGGGGCGCTCATCCCGCTCCTGCTCTTGCTCGGCTACAACGTGGTCACCACCGGCGAGCTGTTCCACCCCGCCTACGACTTCCTCTACGAGGTCGAATATCGGCCCAGGCCCGAGCTGGTGAACCCAGAGTGGGCCGCCGAGGACCCGCGCTACATCCCGCAGAACATCGGCATCATGCTTGGCGCGCTGCCGCTCACACCGGCGCTCGACGACCCCGCCTGTGCCCTCCAGCCCGTCACGTTCGGATCGCTCTTCGACCGTCGCTGCCCGCTGCTGCAGCCGGACCCGCTGGGCATGAGCCTGCTGCTGACGAGCCCGGCCTATCTGCTGGCGATCCCGGTCCTGCTCTTCGACTGGAGGCGGCGCCTGGTGGCCGGGGCTGCCGTGGCGGTACTGGCGGTGGCGCTTGCCGACCTCATGCACTTCAGCCAAGGCTGGGTCCAGTTCGGCTATCGCTTCAGCAACGATTTCGCGCCGTTCGCGACGGTGCTGGTGGCCATCGGCATCGCCCGGCTACGGGCCGGCTGGCTCTCGATCGCGCTGGTGGCGACCTCGATCGCGGTCAACGCCTGGGGCGTCTACTGGGGCATCACGCTGGGGTGGTAGCCACCGAGTCGGGTCGCCCACGCACATCCGACTACGCGCTCGCGGCGCTTCCGGTCTTCATCGGCGCGGTCGCGCTCTACATGTCGACGCTGCTGCCGGACGTGGGTCTGTGGGACACGGCCGAATTCCAGACCCTCGGGTCGGTGCTGGGCACCGCGCACCCCACGGGCTACCCCACCTACACGCTGCTGCTGTGGCTGGCCTCGGTGCTGCTGCAGCCATTCGGCAACGAGGCCTACCGGGCCGATCTGCTCTCGGCTCTGCTCGTGGCCGGTGCCGCCGCCCTGTTGGCCGTGCGCGTGGTGATGGCGACGAGGCGCCCGGCGCTGGGTCTCGTCTCGGGTGCGATCTTCGCGCTCACGCCGGTGGGCTGGAGCTGGGGCCTGCGTGCCGACCCACACGCCCTGCACGTCTTCATGGCTGCGCTGCTGCTGGTCCTGCTCGGGGTGTGGCAGGAGCGCGAGGGGCGCGGGCCTGGCGCGGGCGCTCGCTGGCTGCTGATCGCGGCTGCCGTCTACGGCCTGGCCCTGGGCAACCACGCGTTGACGCTGCTGCTCGCGCCCGGGATCGCAGCCTTCGTGCTGCTGGTGGTGCCGCGCATCCTGTGGCGCCAGTGGCGGCTGGTCCTGGCCTGCCTGGCGGTGGTCGCACTGGCAGCCACTGCGGTCTACCTCTACCTGCCCATCCGATCGGCCATGGACCCCGCGCTCGACTACGCCGACCCCGAGACCTGGGAGCGCTTCTGGTACGTGGTCCTCGGTGAGCAGTTCCAGGGCTCGTACGGACCGCTGCCACCGCTCCCAGAGCTCCTCGCCGGCGTGTGGGCTGAGCTGGTACGCAACCTCGGCGCGCTGGCGATCCTGACCCTCGCGGGGGCTCTGCTCGGGCTCGTGAGGCACCCGCGCCTGACCGTCCTCGGGCTGCTCTGGTTCGGCGGCACCTGGCTCTTCGCGGTGGGCTATCCCAACGCCGCCATCGAGCGCTACTACCTCGTGCCCCTGCTCATCGCGGCGCTGCTGGCCGGGCTCGCCGCGGATGCGGTCTGGGACGTCTTGCGCGACCTGCTGCGCCGGCCGGGACGGGCGCTCGGCTATCGGCTCGCGACGGGTACGCTGGTGGTGGCCCTGCTCGGCCTCGCAGCCGGCCCGGCGGTCGAGCGCCGTGACGCGCTCGACGCGGGCGACGACACCTGGGGCCGGCAGATCGTAGAGGCGACCTTCGAGGCGGTCGAGCCGGAGGCCGTGATCATCTCGTGGTGGTCGTTCTCGACGCCGCTGTGGTACGGCCAATTCGTCGAGGGGCGCCGGCCAGACGTCACCGTCATCGACGACCGCGACATCCTCGACGACGGCTATGGCGACGTGGCCGGGGCCATCGAGGCCTACCTCCAGGAACGGCCGGTCTACGTCATCCGCCTCGCCCGCGATGTGCAGGCCCTCGACGATGCCTATCTGCTCGAACCGGTGCCGGACGTACCCCTGGAGATGTATCGCGTCGTGACAGAACGCGCACAGCCGTGAGGCGACGGTGGCTAGGATTAGGGGGTGCTTGAACCCAGGAACGATCCCGGCTCGGCTCCGAGCCCGCGCGTCGAGGCCCTGAGCTACTTCTTCCCGGCGCACAACGAGGCCGAGAACATCGAGGCACTCGTGGAAGAAGCACTTACGGACCTGGAGCCCATCGCGGAGCGCTTCGAGATCATCGCCGTCGACGATGGCAGCACCGACGGCACCGGCCAGATCGCTGACCGCCTCGCGCGCGAGCACCCAGGCGTGGTGCGCGCCGTGCACCACCCCCAGAACCGGGGCTACGGTGCGGCCGTGCGCTCAGGGCTGGCAGCGGCGCGATTTCCGCTGGTCTGCTTCACCGATGGCGATCGCCAGTTCCGAGTCGCCGACCTCGCGCGCCTGACCGCCCGCCTCGAGGAGTCCCACGATGGCGGCCGCGCTCCCGACGTCGTGGCCGGCTACCGCATCAAGCGTGCAGACCCCACCATCCGCCTCGCCTACGCTCGCATCTACCGGGCGGCGCTGCGGCTCTTCTTCGGCCTCGGCGTACGCGATCCCGACTGTGCCTGCAAGCTCTTCCGCCGCCACGCCCTCGAGGGCGTGGCTGTCGAATCGAGTGGCGCCTTCCTCTCAGCGGAGTTGCTCATCAAGGTCGGCGAGCGCGGCGGGGTCATCGTCGAACAGGGCGTGCCGCACTACCCGCGCACCGCTGGAGAGGCATCGGGTGCGGACCCGCGCGTGGTCCTCCGCGCCGTCCGAGACTTCTGGTCGCTGCGGCTGCGCCTGTGGGCGGACAAGGGCAACGCGCTCGACCGTGGCGAACCGATCCTCGACGCGCCGAGCGAGACCTAGCCCGAGGTGCCCGGCGGCGAGCCGCCCTCGGGCGGCAGGTCGACCTCGAGCGAGTTCACGAACTCGCGGAAGACACTGAGCTTCTGGTCCTGGTCCGCCTCGGGGATGACACCGGCGCGGTCGAGCACCGCCTCGGTCGCGAAGATGGGTGCCGCCATGCGCACCGCGAGGGCGATAGCATCACTGGGTCGGGCATCGATCTCGTGATCGTCGCCCCCGACGACCAACACGATACGGGCCCGGAAGGTCTCGTCGGCGAGGTCGGAGACGATGATGTGGCGCACGCTCGCGCCGAGCTCACCGAGGATCGTCGCGAGCAGGTCGTGGGTCAAGGGGCGCTCGGCCTCCACGCCCTGCAGCCGCATGGCGATGGACTGCGCCTCCCAGGATCCGATCCAGATGGGTAGGTAGCGTTCGCTCTCCGTCTCCCGCAGGATGACCACGTGCTGGGACGAAAGCATGTGCACGCGTACGCTCTCTACCACCATCTCTCGTGCTGCCTGGAGCATGACCTGATTCTAGCCCGGCCCGTCGTGGTCGCGGCGAGCTGCCAGCCCTAGCCCCCGACCGCGAGCGTGGTGCGGTAGATGCCGTCCGGCGTGATCCATACGAGCTGGTCGTTCTTGCGCTTGGTCTTCTTGTTGTTGAGGCCGCCCTCGATGACGTACATGCCTCGCACATCCTGCATCTGGTCCCCGCCGTCGCTGGGCATCCATTGGCCGATGTAGCTGCCGTCCCCCTTGTCGAAGCCGACGATGCGACCGTGGCGGGCGTCGTAGAGGTATGCACGCCCGAGCGACGACTCGGAACCTGAACCATCGACCATGACGTACTCGTGGCCGGGACGCAGATCACCATCATCGGGCAGCTCGCCGAGCTCGAAACTGCCATCCCACTTGCCGAACTCGTAGCGGCGCAGGGTGTCATCGAAGAGGGTGTAGACGTCGAAGTCGATGTAGATCTGGTCGATCGCGGCGACCTCCGAGCTGGGCGACGAGAGCCACGGGAGGGGTGCCGCGAAAGAGCTGCCGTCGAAGTCCTGGGCGTACTTCATGATCTGGTTGAGCGAGGGCTCCGCGACGTAGATGCGATAGCTGCCAACCGGCGGACGGTAGGCTTCGATGTCGCCGTGGTCCTTCTCGAAGCCGGTGCGCCCACGGAGAGGGATCCTCGCGAGGGTGCCGGCGCCGGCCGAGTTCGAGGGGCTCCAGCGAAACGGTCGACCCTGGTCGTCGACGATGATCACGTAGTCGGCGACAGCGAGCTGATCCGGTGTGTCGATGGTCTTGCCACCGCTGGCCTTGTCGCCGGCATGGACGATGTCGGCGACATCGCCGTTCTTGATGTTGGCGCGATAGACGGTGCCGTCATTGCGATCGAGGTAGACAGCGCCGCCGCGGTCATCGCTCACGAGGTACGCGGGGTCGGGGTCGTTGGGCAGCCTGGCCAGGCGCTCGACGGCGACCTCGTGGGCGCGATACAAGCCATCGAGGCCGCTACCCACCCGCTCCTCCAGCTGATCGAGCGCCGGGGCGCTGAGGCCGGTGGCGCGGGCGCGCTCGATCTCTGACCAGGCTTCACGGTAGTACTCCATGGCCGTGGCCGGCTCGCTCTCGACGAGGTTGTCGGCCCGGTTGGCGGCGTCCACGGCAGCCCCGAGCAAGGTGTCGCTACCGGCGACGCGATCGACCTCGCGCACGTCAGTCCCGCGTGGCACGAAGGCGAGCGCGATGCCCACCACGAAGACCATGATCACCAGTGCCAGCAGGCCCATGGCTGCTCGTCGGCGCGTTTCGGCGCGAGAGTGGACGGCGGTGACTTCGTGGGCCTTGGCCCGACGGCGGGGCATCGCCTCCCAGAAGCGATCGCGCAGACCATCGAGGCCGTCGCGCACACCGAGCATGGCCGATCCGACCGCGCCACCGACCGGCTCAGGCAGCGCGCCCGGCAGGTCACCGTAGGCGTTCGCCACCGAGGCCGTGGCCCGCGCCTGGACGCGCGATGTCTGCTCGCTGGCCTCGACGGCCAGCAGCCCGTCCGAGCCAGCTCCACCGGTCGCCACGAACAGGTGGTGGACGTGCTCCACGGCCGCTTGCGGATGGAGCGTGAGCACGGCGCTCTTGAGTTCCTCGGTGCCCACCGTCTCGGTCATATTGCGCGCGACCAGCAGCAGTCCGTCACCCACACTCAGCTCGCCCCGCCAGACTTCGATCGCGAGGTTGTCGTCACCGGGCAGTCCGCCGGGGCCGCCGCGATCGGGCATCAGCAGACGCGCCGAGCGCACGAGGTACGCGTCCGCCCCACCCAGGGTGGCGAGGTAGAGCTCGTTGTTGCGGATCACAGCAGCAGCCACACCGAGCGACCCTGGAGGCAGACCGGCGCCCTCCCGGCTGCTGCGCAGCCGGCGATCGGCGGCCTTGATGGCCTTCTCCAGGCAGACCGGCACGCCCGCTGACTCGTCGTAGTAGTACTCGTGACGGACCGTCTCGGCGACGAGCTTGGTGGCCTCCCGAGCCCTGGGTCCCGGGATGGCCGAGCTGACGACGATGAAGAGCACGCCCTTGGTGCGCGTCCTCGACCCGGTCGACGGCCGAGTGACAGCGACGGTGTCAGCGGAGGTCGATAGCCGGTCCCGCTCGCTGAGCAATCCATGCTGGATCTCGAGTCGGGTAGCCATGGGCGGCCTAGTCTAGCGCGGCTCGGACGAATCCCCGGTCGACGGCCTGCGCACCAGCACCTGCAGCTCGCGCAGGCGCTGACCGCCGGGCGCCGAGGCGAAGGCCTCCAGCAGCTCCGCCGAACGCAACCGCAGCTCCTGGGCGGTGGGGGCATCGTCAGCCGAGACGATGAGCAGTGGCGGCCGGACCTCCAGAAGCCTCGAAGCTCCGGAGGCTGCCGGGACCTGCTCTTCCACGATACGGCTCCACGAAGCGAGGCCCCGGGCCGCCTCCAGCTCCTCCTCGAGCCCAAGCTGGCTGGCAAGGCCCGGCAGCAGGTCGGCGAGACGGTGGACCGGCCGCTTGCGGTTGCTCACGAGCGAGGCCCAGCAAGGGCGACCGAGCCGGGATCGACTCGCCACAGCGTCGAAGCCGCCACCAGCCCGGGATCGAGGTCGTCGGCAGTCGTCGTGGTCACGATCGCCTGCGGCAGGTCGCCGATGCGCCGGACCAGGTGAGCGCGACGCTCGGGATCGAGCTCGCTGAAGACGTCGTCGAGCAGCAGCAGCGGGGGACGCCCGTCAAGGACCGTGAGCACGTCCATCTCCGCGAGCTTGAGGGCCAGGATGGCCGTGCGCTGTTGGCCGCGCGAGGCGAACTCGGTCAGCTCGCGCTCGCCAGAGACGAACAGGAAGTCGTCTCGGTGCGGACCCACGAGCGTGGCACCGTTCCAGACCTCCTTGTCGGCCGTCTCATGCAGCCGTCGACGCAAGGCGTCCTCGTTGCTTTCGCCGGGCCCGCGTTCCGCGTTGGAGCTGTAGCGCAGGCACAACTCGGTCTCCTCGGGCGCGATCTCACGGTGAGCGTCGGCCAGCGGCTGAGCGATGGCCGCTATCGCCTCGTGACGCCAATCGAGGATGCGGGAGCCGGCCTCGAGGATGGCCCCGGTCCAATACGCGAGCTCGGCGCGGTCGGCTTCCTCCTCGCGGATGCGTCGCAGCAGCGAGTTGCGTTGGGTGAGCGTGCGCTGGTAGGTGGACATGACCGCGGCGGCCGTCGGCTCCCGCTGGGCCACGAGGGCGTCGAGCAGGTTCCGCCGAAGCGATGGTGAGCCGACGATCAGCGACATGTCCTCCGGAGCGAAGAGCACCGTGCGCAGCATGGGTCGCAGGGCGGCGGTTCGCCGGTTCACACCGTTGACCCGGACCCGCTTGCGAGCACCGGCGCCGGTACCCCTGGCATAGACCACGACCTCCAGCTCCTCCCGGCGTCCGCCACTCTCGATGAGCGCCGAGGAGCGTGCGAATTCGGCTCCCCAACGCACCATCTCGGGATCGGCGCTGCTGCGGTGCGAGCGTCCGGTGGAGAGGACGACCATGGCCTCGACGAGGTTGGTCTTGCCGGCCGCGTTACGACCGACGATCACCTGGGGGCCGTCACCGAAGGCGATCTCGAGATGGTCGTAGCTGCGGAAGCCGTCGAGCGTGAGCGTGCGGACGGGCATCTAGACGGCCCCGCCGCGGGTCGCGATCAGGAGGGCGTGCGGACGGGCATGATCACGTGCACGTAGGCCGGATCGTCCACGGGCTTGAGCACGCCGGGAGCCAGCGGACCACTGAGCTCGACCGCGAGCTGCTCGGCGTCCATGTTCTGCAGCGCCTCGACCATGTAGCGGGCGTTGAAAGCGATGGTCACCGGATCGCCCTCGAGCTCTGCTTCGACCTGGCCCTCGGCATCACCGATATCCGCCTTGGCGTTGACCGAGATGGACCCGGGATGGTCTTGCTCCCCGAAGCCCAGGCGCACCACGTTGGCCGATGACGAGGCGATCAGGGCGGTCAGGCGCACGGCCTTGAGCAGCTCGTCGCGGTCGACCAGGGCGCGGGTGCTGTGTGAGGTCGGCAGGACCGACTGGTAGTTGGGGAACTGGCCGTCGATGAGCCGGCTCACGACTTCGGTGGTGTCGACCTTGAAGATGACCTGGCTCTTGGCCTGCGCCAGGATGATGTCGACCGGATCGTCGGTATCGCCCAGCACGCGCATCAGCTCGGTATACGAACGCGCCGGGATGACCACGCTGGTCTCCTCGAGCGATCGCATCAGCTGGAGCGTCTTGACCGCGATACGGTAATTGTCGGCCGCAGCGAGGGTCAGCACCTCCCCGGCGAAGTGCGTAAGCACACCAGTCAGGATCGGCCGGGTCTCGTCGGCAGCAGCCGCGAACGTGACCTCCGAAAGCGCGCGCTTCAGGGCCTTCTGGCTGACTTGGGTGGTGGGTCGGTCTCCCGCGGCGGGGATGACCGGGAACTCCTCGGCGTCGATGCCGCGCAGATGGGTCTTATAGCTGCCGGCCTGCATGAGCAGCGTGTCATCGCCCTCCATCTCGAGGTCGACGCGCTCACCGGCCGGCAGGCCGCCGACGACATCGGTGATGAGGCGAGCGGGTACGGTCATCGTGCCGTCGTTCTCGATCTTGCCCGGAACCCACACCGAGATGCCGATCTCGAGGTTGGTGGCAGTCAGGCGGAGTCCACCGTCCTGCGTCTTCAGCAGGACGTTGGCGAGGACCGGCAGCGTCGCACGACTGCTGACGGCGCGACTGACGAGGGACAGACCCCGTGCCAGGTTCTCCTGCATCAAGGACAGCTTCACGAGCGGTCGAGCTCCCTACGAGATATACATGGTTCGTTCTAATCTTCTCATCTCATCATCATCTTCATGCTGTGGATGATGACGATAGCTCGCGCGGCCCACACGGCGTCCGTGCACGAAGCCGGGGCCCGACGGACGCGGACGACCTGTGGGCGGGGAGTGTACGGAAGACGGCGCATCGTGGACGACCCATCCTCTTACCCACAAAGCGCACCGTTCTGGCCACCGGCGCATCCGCGACGCCACGCTCCCGGCGCGTCTGCCAGCGACCGGTTCTCCACAGCCTGGCCACACCATCGGCGCGGCGGGTTCGGGTACCGTTCGCGATGTGACCGCCATCCTCACGCTGCTCATCGTGCTCGCGCTATCGCTCGTCGTGACTCGCGCTGCCACCGTCGCCCTGACCGCCACCGGGCTGTCGCGGGAGGCGGCCCGCTTCCAGGCCCGTTCGGCTTTCAGTGGCGCGGGCTTCACGACCTCCGAGTCGGAGTCGGTGGTCCGGCACCCGGTTCGACGCCGCATCATCATGTGGCTGATGCTCGCGGGCAACGCCGGCATCGTCGCGGTCATGGCCTCGATCGTGCTCGCCGCGGTCGACCCCGAGAACGACATCGACGCGCTCGTGCGGGTAGCCCTGGTGATCGCCGGCATCTTCCTCATCTGGTATGCGTCACGTACACGCTGGGTCGACCGGCACATCACGCGGCTGGCCGGGATGGGGCTGCGGCGATGGACGGATCTCGACGTCGCTGACTATGCCGCGCTCCTGCACGTCGGCGGTGAGTACGTCGTGACCGAGTTCAGGGTCGAGCCCGACTCGTGGCTGAACGACCGCTCACTAGCCGGGTTGGCGCTGCGCGACGAGGGCGTGGTCGTGCTCGGTATCGAGCGTCCCGACGGCAGCTACCTGGGCGTTCCACAGGGCGACACGGTCGTGGTGTCCGGCGACGTGTTGGTCCTCTACAGCCGCGCCGGGGTCCTCGTCGAGCTCGATCGGCGTGGTCGCGGCAGCCATGGCGACGCGGCTCACGCGGCCGCGGTCGCTGAGCAGGAGCGCGTGGTCGCCGATGAGAATCCCGCCGGGCGAGCCGAGCAGGAACCGGCGAGCACCGACGCTCTGAGCGCCTAGCGCGAGACGGCCTCCCCTGGGCCCATCGAGCTCACGCGGGCATCGGTCACGAGCCGCATCGTCGGCCGGCCCCGCCTTGGCGCCGCTACGAGTCCGAGAAGATCGACTCGCGCACCGCAGCAAGCTCGCGGCGGAGCTCCTCGTTGCGCGAGACTTCCTGGTCGATCTTCTTGCACGCGTGCAGCACCGTGGAGTGATCGCGTCCGCCCAGCTCCGCGCCGATGCGCAGCAGCGAGACATCGGTCTCTTCGCGCATGAGGTACATGGCGATCTGGCGCGGCACGACCACCGCCCGGTCGCGCTTCTTGCCCCGCAGCGTCTCGAGGTCCACGTCGTAGTAGTCCGATACCGCCATCGCGATGCGCTCCGGCGTGACCGCGCGCTTGCGCGGGCTGTAGAGCACGTTGCTGAGCACGGCCTGGGCGAGCTCGACGTTGATGGGCATGCCCTGCATCGAGGCGTAGGCCACGATGCGGTTGAGCGCACCCTCGAGCTCACGGATGTTGGACACGACCTTGCGCGCGATGAACTCCAGGGCCTCGTGGTCGACGCGCACGCCCTGCTCCTCGGATTTGGTGCGCAGGATGGCGATCCGGGTCTCGAGGTCGGGTGCGGTCAGGTCGGCGATGAGGCCCCACTCGAAGCGGCTGCGAAGCCGCTCCTCGAGCGTGATGATCTGCTTGGGCGGCCGGTCGCTGGAGAGGACGATCTGCTTGCCGTCCTCGTGGATGGCATTGAAGGTGTGGAAGAACTCCTCCTGCGTGCGCTCCTTGTCGGCGATGAACTGGATGTCATCGATGAGCAGCAGGTCGATCTGCCGATAGCGGGCGCGGAAGTCGTCGATGCGGCCCACCTGGATCGAGGTGATGAAGTCGTTGGTGAACTTCTCGCTGGTGGCATACACGACCTTCTTGCGCGGATAGCGCTGCACCACCGCGTTGCCGACCGCGTGCATCAGGTGGGTCTTGCCCAGGCCCACGCCGCCGTACAGGAAGAGCGGGTTGTAGGCCTCGCCGGGGCGCTCCGCCACCGAGAGGCTGGCGGCGTGCGCGAGGCGATTGGCGCTGCCGACGATGAAGGTGCGGAAGGTGTAACGGGAGTTGAGGTTGACGCCACCGCCCTCGCCCCCGCCGACACGACCGGGCTCGAGGCGTACCCGGGGGCTTTCCGGTCGAGCCGCCTCCTCCTGCGACTCCACCTCGACCGGGGCATCCGTGTCGAGCTCGCGAACCTCGAACTCCACGTTCACGCTGTAGCCGACCACGCGGGCCAGCGTCTGGGCGATCAGGGACCGATAGCGGTTCTCCAGCCAGTCCTTGGCGAAACCGTTGGGTGCTGCGACGCGGAAGCGGTCTCCGTCGACGTCGACGAGCTGCGTGTCCTTCAGCCAGGTCTCGTAGTTGGCCGGGGACAGCGACACCTGAAGCTCACCAAGGGCGGCTCTCCAGACCTGCTTCGCGTCCATCGATGGCAAGGTGACCCGTACTGCTCACAATCCAGCGCGTCCCTCTCGGGGTGACGTCCCGACACCCAGGGCAGAGGCGCGATCGACATCCCATCGGAGGAACCGGGCCGACCCCCTCGGGTCGTCACGACGGTGGCTCCAGCTTGGGTTCCCGACGCCCGCTCTCGAGCCCCGGGGCGCCAAACCTTAGCACCCGATTTCGCAACCGCGCAACGTCGCCGCGATATACTCCCCGGGGGTATCGTGTCCCACGCTCGGCCCGATACGAGCAGGAGCGTCATCGCCCGTGCGGACGAAACCCCTGGCGGACCAGACGAGGCGTTTCGGTGGTGGCCGAATGCAACACCCGGAGGCATCCAACGCGTCCTCCGGACCCTTCCTGTCCACACCGGACCGCCCCTGACTACCCCACTCGCTGGCCTGGCTGGCCCCCCTCGTCCACGGCCAGCAGCGGGATCTCGCCGCCGGGGCCCAGTGCGCCCAGGACCAGCACCTCGCTGCGAAGACCCGCCACCCGACGAGGCGGGAAGTTGACCACGGCCACCACCAGTCGGCCGACCAGTCGCGAGGGGTCCGGGTAGGTCCGGGTCAGCTGTGCCGACGACAGCCTGCGGCCGCCGGGTCCGAAGTCGAGCTCGAGCCGGTAGGCCGGCTTGCGTGCGCCTTCGAGCGGCTGCGGCCGAGACGATCCGGCCGATGCGCAGGTCAAGCCGCTCGAAGTCCTCGATCGAGGCCGTCCCCGGCTCCAGGAAGGGCGCCTCGACTGACGGTCGTTGGGATGGCATCTCGATTTCCTCCGGTCTCGGGTGTGGCTCGCGTATAATCCGGCGGACACCGATGCGTATCGGTTCCGGGACGGCCACAAGTGGTCTACCGCACCGGGGGACGCATCGCTCACATCCGCATCGGCAGGCCGGTCCATCGTCATGGTCCTGACCGTCTGCCCGAAGGAGCCTAGGCCCAGTGACAAAGCAAACGTACCAGCCCAAGAAGCGCCATCGCGCTCGGGAGCACGGCTTCCGCAAGCGCATGAAGACCAAGGCTGGCCGCAAGGTGCTCGCTACCCGGCGTGCCCGTGGCCGCAAGAAGCTCACCGTCTGACCACCGGCCGACCAAGAAGGGGGCCGTGCCGACACTCCGTGCTCGGGAGGACTTCGCGCGTATCAGCGAGAAGGGCCGCTCCCGCTCGGACCGACTCATGGTCGTCCGCTTCGTACCCAATGGCCGCGACCACGACCGCTTCGGCATCTCGACTGGTCGGCACCTCGGAGGAGCCGTCCGGCGAAACCGTGTGCGCCGTCGCCTCCGTGAGATCCTGCGCCGCAGCCCCAACGACACCGGGCATGGCTGGGACATCCTCATCGTCGCCCGCCCCCCGGCCGTCGACGCCTCGTTCGCTGAGCTTGCGAACGTGCTCGAACGACTCCTCCTCCATGTTCGGCGCTCGGTGAAGGTGTCCGCGTGACCGCGCTCAGCGGTGTCGGCAAGCGCCTCGGCATCAGTTTCATCCACGCCTACCGCAAGGTGCTCTCCCCGCTCTTCGCCGGTTCGTGTCGATATGAGCCTTCCTGTTCGGTGTACACGGAACAGGCCATCAACAAGTACGGGTTGCTGAGGGGCAGTTGGCTGGGTGCCAAGCGCATCGCCAGCTGCGGTCCATGGCGTCCCGGTGGCTATGACCCGGTGAAGTGATGAACATCCGCTCCGCGCTGGCAGCGCCATTCCGCCTCTCTCCCATCGACCTGCTGGCCGCGGTAGCCGTCGCCATGATCGCGTTCGGCCTGGTGGTGGGTCCCGTCATGGCCCAGGACGCAAGTCCCTCGGCGGAGCCTTCGGCCACGCTCTCGACCACCCCGGAGGCGTCGATTCCCGCCGCCGCGACACCGGAAGCGCAGATGAGCCCGGAGCCCCAGGGCAGTGTCGAGCCGCCGGCCTCGACGGAGCCCGGAGCGAGCCTCTCGCCGGAGCCCAGCGCCGGAGCCGGGACCGAACCGTGCGAACCGGCGCCCTCGCCCGACCCGAACGTCTCGCCAGACCCTGGCGCCACGGAGCCGCCGCCCGCGAACCTGTGCCCGGCCCAGCCCACCAGCAACCCGCTCGACCTGTTGGCCTGGCTGTTCACGCCCATCTTCCAGATCATCTTCATCGGCCTCGCCGAGCTGTACGACATCACCGGCGACATCGGCATCGCCATCATCCTGCTGACGATCATCATCCGCATCCTGCTCATCCCCGTGTTCCGTGCGCAGATCGTCTCGCAGCGGCGCATGCAGATGCTGCAGCCGGAGCTGCGGGCCATCCAGACCAAGTACAAGGGCGACCGCCAGAAGATCTCGGAGGAGCAGATGAAGCTCTACCGCGATCGCGGCGTCAACCCGGCCTCCGGCTGTCTGCCGGCAGTGCTGCAGATGTTCCTGCTGCTGCCCATGTACCAGGTCTTCATGCGCGGCCTGAGCGCGCCCGACATCAGCTCGATGCTCTCGGTCACGATCCCCTTCACCGACACCGAGGTCCAGGTCGTGACCGTCACCTGCTACGACCCGACCAACCCGTATGCGCCCTGCATCGACCCCAACATCCCCTGGCTGGCCTGGCTACCGAAGGTCGATAGCGGGCTGATGATCCCTGGCTACCCGGGCGGACTGCCCGCCAACGAGCCGGAGATCTTCATCATGGTCTTCGCTGGTCTAGGCCTGGGACTCTCGCTGTTGGCCACGTTCTCGGCCCTGATGCAGCTCATCCAGTCGCGCATGATGATGAACCGCAACATCGCGCCGGGCGACACCACCGCCAACACCACCAACCGCATGATGCTGCTGCTGCCGGCCTTCTCGTTGATCTACGGCGCCATCCTGCCAGCGGGACTGTTCATCTACTGGATCACCACCTCCGTGTTCAGCGTCATCCAGCAATTCCTGATCAACGGCTTCGGCGGCCTCTTCCCGCTCTTCGGCTGGACCCCGGGGTTCGCCAAGGACTTCGAGGCGCCCTTCCCGGTGAGCATGCCGGCACCCAAGCCCGCTGACCCCGCCGGGGACAAGGGCAACACCACCACGACCACCAAGCGCTCCACCAAGGAGAGCGCCGCGGGAACCATCAGACCAGTACGGCGCCGCAGCCGCCGCCGAGGGAGACGACGATGAGCGAATACCAGGAATTCACGGGCAAGACCGTCGAGGAGGCCGTCAAGAAGGCACGCGAGGAGTTCGGGGTGGCCGGCCTGTCGGACCTCGACTTCGAGATCCTGACCCAGGGCAGCCGGGGTGTGCTGGGCATGGGCGCCGAGCCTGCCCGCATCATCGCCGCGCCGAAGTCGGCGCTCGGCGGGTCCACTCCCAAGCAGGAGGTCCCCGAGAAGACGGCCCCGCCGGTCGAGCCGGCACCGCGCCCCGACGAGCGCCCGCGTGAGCCGAAGCCCCGCCGCCGCAGCGAGCGTGACGGCGAGAGCGGCGACCGCCGGCCCGGCCGGAGCAGCAGCCGCGAAGCCTCCAAGGTCAGCGACGCGGCGGCTACCGAGGTCGAGGCAGCGGTCGCTGCCGGCACATCGTCCAAGGCCAAGTCGGAGGGGAGCGATGACGAGGTCTCGACGGAGGCACTCGAGGCCGGCAAGGAGATCCTCGAGCAGCTCGTCGAGATGATGGGCTATGACGCCAATGTCGAGGTCACCACCGGCGCCACCGCCAAGATCACCGTCTACGGTGCTGACGACGAGGAGAAGGAGGCCCTGGGTGCGCTCATCGGCCGCAAGGGCGAGCGCCTCTCCGCGTTGCAGCACCTGGTCAACCTCATGCTCAGCCGCAAGATGGGCACATGGACCCGCGTGCTCGTCGATGTAGAGGACTACCGCGGCCGCCGCGAGCGCCAGCTCGTGGAGGTGGCCATGCGCGCAGCTGACCGCGTCTCGGAGACCGGCCAGATGCTCCAACTCGAGCCCATGTCCGCGCTCGAGCGACGCTGGGTGCATCTCGCGCTGCGCGATCGCGAAGGCATCACCACGCAGTCGATCGGCGAGGAGCCGCTCCGGCGGGTGGTCGTGCTCAAGGCGTAGTCCGTCTGCTCCGCCGACTGCGACCCGCGTTGCGGACCGCGAGGAATCAGAACGACCCCGTCGCTACCGACGGGGTCGTGTCTTGCTGCAGGTTGGTGGAGATGGGGGAGAGTCGAACTCCCCGTCCAGAACCTTCTGCCGAAGACCACTACGAGCGTATCCGATGATTTGTCGTCGACCTGCCGTCCCGGCATCGGCACCGTGGCGTCAGGTCCAGTCACGTCCCCTTTCGGGCTTGACTCCGGGCTACGTGACGCTTACCCAGATCGCATCCCCGCTGAATGATGCTTCCACAGCCCACGGGGATGAGGCTGCTTCCACACTCACCTTACGGCCTTAGGCCGCGAGGGCGAGAGTCGGCTGGCGGTTGTTGCCAGTTACTTCGTTTTTGCCACCTGATTAACGAGGCCCGATGGCAACCTCGGCTCGCGTTCCTCGGGGTTCGGGCCCTGTCGAGACCACGCATCCCCATAGACCGATGATTGTAGCCTCGCGTCGCGGATCCGGCTAGCGGCCGCGCAAGGCGTCGGCGACCTCGCGCTCCATGTCCCGCCTGGACTGGCGCTCGGCGATGTCGCGCCGGTGGTCGAAGTGCTTCTTGCCCTTGACCAGGCCGACCTGGATCTTGGCCTTGCCACGATCGTTGAAGTACATCGAAAGGGGCACCATGGTCAGGCCCTTGGCCTTGGTACGGCCCACCAGCTGGTCGATCTGCATGCGGTGCAGGAGCAGCTTGCGGTCGCGCATGGGCTCGTGGTTGTTGCGGTTGCCACCGGCCCACGGCGCGATGCGCGCCCCCACCAGCCAGGCTTCACCCCGCTCGATGCGAGCGTAGGCGTCCTGCAGGTTCACTGAGCCTTCGCGCACCGACTTGATCTCAGTGCCGGTCAGCACGATGCCCGCCTCGAACGAGTCCTCGATCGAGTAGTCATGCCGGGCTTTGCGATTGGTGGCAACGGTCTTGCCCATCTGCCGGGCTCCTTGGGTGTGACTCGGGTTCCGCGGTCCAGCGGTGCTCTAGGGTCGCACAGACACGCGGACGCCGGCCCATCTGGGCCGGCGTCCATGCGGCTTGCACCACTCGTCGGATCGACTAGCGCCGAACCTCCGAGGCGGTGCTGCTACTTAAATGACTATGCATTACACACCACCTCCTTTCGTTCGAAGGAACAGTACCCGATGTGTCAAGCGCGTGTGTTGACGGGCCTGTTGCGGCGACCCGGCGGGCTAGGGAGAAGTGCTGGCCGCGGGCGCCGGCGAGGCCTTGAGCGCGGTCGTCGTCCCGTCCGGCAGTGGCTCGCCGAGCAGCAGAGCGATCGCGCTCTGCAGCTGGAGGTCGAGCTCGGGTTCGGCGTCGGCGGCGCCGGGCCAGTAGCGCTCACCCTCGAGCTCGACGGGGATGTCCGGCGTCAGGCCCTCGCCGTCGATCCAGGTCTTGTCGCGCGTGAGCCACTTGGCGATCGACAGGCGGTAGCCGCCATTCTCGCCGGGCAGCTCGCTCCATTCCTGCACCGTGCCCTTGCCGAAGGTGGGCTCACCGATCAGCCTGGCCCGTCCGGCATCCTGTAGCGCTCCGCCGAGGATCTCGCTGGCGGAGGCCGAACCGCCGTTGACCAGCAGCACCAACTCGAGGCCTGGGTCGGTGGCGATGCCATCGCCAGTGACCTCGACCGCCACCTGTGTGCCATCGGCGTACTCTTCCCAGAAGACCGGGCCAGCGGCGATGAACTGGCTGCTGATCTCGACGGTGGCGTCCACGAAGCCGCCGGGGTCATCGCGCACATCCACGATCAGCTTGTCACGGCCGGCGTCGAGGTGCGCCCGCAGGTCGGCCTCGAAGTCGTCAGCGACGTTGCCGCTGAAGTTGTCGATGGAGAGGTAGCCCACCTCGCCGCCGGCGAGGGTAGCGCTGCGCACATCGTCCGCGACGACGGTGTCGCGGGTGATGGGGATCTCCAACTCCTCACCGTCGCGGTCGATGGTGAGAGCGACATCACTGCCGCGAGGACCGCGGATACGCCACACCGAGTCGTCGATGGTCGCGCCCGCCAGCGACTCGCCGTCGACCCCGGTGACGGTGTCCCCAGCCAGCAGACCGGCCGCCTCGGCGGGAGTGCCGACGAGGACGTCCACCACCTGCAGGCGGCATGATCCGTCGATCACGTCGCATGGATCGCCGGTTTCGTCGGCGGTCTCCATGACCGCGCCGATGCCCTCGAACTCACCGATGGCGGCGCCGAGCGCGGCATCGTACTCCGCGGGCGACATGTATCCCGAGTAGGGGTCCTCGAGGACGTCGAACATGCCCGCGAGCGCGCCACCGAGCACCTCCTCGGGCACTGGAGTACCGATGAAGCGGTCAGCGATGTCCTGGTAGGTGCGCGTGAAGGCCTCGATGGCCGCCCGTTCGTCGGCGTTGCGGCCCGTGGTGGCGCCACCGAGCGTCATACCTGCCCAGAAGATGGCCCCGGCACCGAGCGCTACGAGCACGATCGCGGTGATCGCCATCGACGGCCCATCGCGACGAGGCGGGGGCGCACCGGGGTCGACAGGTGGAGGCGGCGGTGCGGGGTTGCCGTGGGGGGCGGTCATGCGCTTGGTCGTGATCTAGCGCAGGTACGTGCGCACGCTGATCCAGGCTCCTACGCCGCCGAGGCCGAGGCCGGCGCCGAGGGCGATCAGGGTGATCTGGTAGGTCAGCGACTGGTCGAAGCCCAGCGGCACGGAGCCCGCGATATCGCTGGCGACGTCGCTGATGGCAGGCGAGGCGATGAGCAACAGCAACAGGGTGATGACCGCCCCCGCGAGGCCGATGAAGATGCCCTCGAGGATGAACGGCCAGCGGACGTAGCGGTCCGAGGCACCCACGAGGCGCATGATCTCGATCTCCTGGGCGCGGGCCATGAGTGCCATGCGGATGCTGTTGACGACGATGAGCAGGACGGTCAGAGCCACGAAGCTGAGCACGATGAAGCCGAGGTTGCGCAACTGGGCGGTGAGCTCCACGAGGCGATCGATGCCGGTCTGCTGGCCGAGCACGCGCTCGACGAGACCAGCCTCCGACTCGAGCAGGCCCACCACCGCGCGCGACTGGCGAGGATCGCGCAACTCGATGGCGTAGTAGGCATTGAAGGGATTGAAGTTGGCGTAGGCCGCAGCGATATCGGTATCGCCACGCTCGGCTCGGTCGGCCGTGAAGCGCTCGAGCGCCTCCTCCTTGCTGATGTACGTCACCGAGGCCACGTCCGGACGATCCTGCAGTTGCTGCTGGAAGTCGGCGATGCGGTCTTCGGCGAGGCCGGTATGCAGCTCCGCTCGCACCTCGACACGCGATTCCACGTACTCGAGTCCGGCCTCCACGCCGTTGATGACGATGACCAGGGCGCTCAGCAGGATGAGCATGAGGATCATGGTGAAGGTGGCCGCGAAGGTCATGACGCTGTTGCGCCACAGGCCCTGGAGCGCCTGGCGGACCGAGAAGCGGAGGAAGTGCATCAGGCCGCCGACCTAGTACTCACGGTGGTAGCCGCCGACCTCGTCGCGCACCACGCGACCGTCTTCGAGTGCCACCACGCGACGGCGCAGGGCGGTCACGACCTCGGCATCGTGCGTGGCCATGAGCACGGTCGTGCCCATCTCGTTGATGCGCAGCAGCAACTGGATGATCTCCCAGCTGATGAGCGGGTCGAGGTTGCCGGTGGGCTCGTCAGCGATGATCAGGGCTGGGTCGTGGACCATGGCCCGGGCGATCGCAGTGCGCTGCTGCTCGCCGCCCGACAGCTGGTGAGGTCGCTGCCGGGCTTGTTCGGTCAGGCCCACCAGCGCCAGCGCCCGCACGACGGCCGGCTCCATCAGTCGCTTGGGCGTGCCCGTCACCTCCAGGGCGAAGGCCACGTTCTCGTAGACGGTCTTGCGCGGCAGCAGGCGGAAGTCCTGGAAGACGATGCCGATCTTGCGGCGCAGCTGCGGGACTTCCTTCTTCTTCATGCGCCCCAGGTCGTGACCGGCCACCTCCACGCTGCCCGCGGTGGCTTTCTCATCGCGCACCAGGAGCTTGGTGAGGGTGGACTTGCCAGCCCCGGATGGGCCGACCAGGAAGATGAAGTCGCCCTCCGGGATGACCAGGTCGACGTCGATGAGCGCCTCCTTGCCGGTGCCGTAGGTCTTGCTCACGTTCACCAGGCGCACCGAGTCTGGCCGCTCTGCCAGAGGCAGCGGCTGACCAGACATGGCGGGTCCGGGCAGGGCGGGTCCGGGTGCCGCTGGGGCAGGCACCTGGTTGAGCCGGGGCGCTCCTGGAGGTGGCCCGGCGACGGCCCGGTTGACGGCGTCGCTCATCGGCCGGGAGCGTAGCACAGGGCTCCCCGATGACCCCTCAGCGACGTTCGGTGCGAGCCAACTCCGTGAGGACCGCCTCGTGCAGCTGGCCGTTGGTGGCCAGCACGCCACGCGCCGGCATCTCGATCCCGCCGCCGATATCGGTCACGCGGGCACCCGCGTGCTGCATCACCGCACGGGGTCCGGCCAGGTCCCAGATCTTGAGCTCTGACTCGACCATGACCTCCGCCGCGCCCTCGGCCACGAGCATGTAGCCGTAGAAGTCACCCAGGCCACGGTCGCGCCAGACCTTGCCCAACAGCTGGCCGAAACCAGGTGCCCAGCCGGAGGCCACGATGCTCGGATAGGAGGAGTAGACCACCGAGGCTTCCTCGAGCCGCGCGACATCGGAGACCGCGAGGCGCATGGCCGAAGCGCGATCCCAACCGCCGGTCACCGTGTCCACGGCCCAGGCGCCGCCGCCGTCCCAGCTGAACCAGCGGCGATGCAGGGCCGGAGCGCTGACCACGCCGACCGCCAGCTGCCCTTCGATCTCGAGTGCGATGAGGGTGGCGTAGAGCGGCACGCCCCGCATGTAGTTGTGGGTGCCGTCTATGGGGTCGATGATCCAGCGACGACCGCTCTCGGAGCGGGCCACGCCGTACTCCTCGCCGACCAGGCCATGGTCGGGGAAGCGGGCCGTGACACGCGCTCGGATGGCGCGTTCGACCGCGGTATCGGCCTCGGTCACGAACGAGGCGTCGGGCTTGGCCTCGACTGCGATGGAGCGTCGGAACGAAGCGAGCGAGATGGCGTCGGCTTCGTCGCAGGCGGCCAGTGCGACCTCGACGGCGGCGCCGATCTCGGTGGTCGGGTCAGGCAGGCTGAACGGGGACATCGATCCTTCCTCGGCGCCTACAGCAGCGCGCAGCTCATGGGGATATAGCGGTCGAAACGCGGCCCGGGCCCCGCGGAGCAGTAGATGGCGGGCGTGTCGTCGATGCGCATGCCGGCCCCGAGCAGGGGCGCGAGAGCGGTGGCCGGGCCGGGCACCACCAGTTGGCGGCCCTCGAGCACGTCCACGACGCGCACCAGGTAGCCGATGAAGCCCAGCAGGTAGTCGGGCTCGAGCGCGGCGACCGGACCGATGCGGCCACTCGGTTGTGCGTAGCCGTAGCCGAGCACAGCCCCGTCCTCGTCGGTGAAGAGCACGCCTGTGCGTTCGCGCGCCCACAAGGCGTGATCGCCCGGCCGCACGTAGCCGAGCAGCGCACGATCGAGCTCGGCGACCGCGTCCGCGCTGATAGGTCGGCGCCCGACACCTCCGGGCAGCGTCGGCAGGACCTCCTCAGCGAGGCGGCCACGGAGGAAGTACAGCGGGGTACGAGGTGCCATGCCCAGCTTGGCGTAGAGGCCGGTCGAGACCGGCTGGTTGGCCTCGGCGCAGGTCGAGACCCGCGCTACCCCCTCCCCCGCCCCAGCGATGCAGGCGTCGAGCACGGCCCGACCCATCCCTCGGCCCTGCCACCCGGGCTCGACGAAGAGGAACGAGAGGAACGCCTCGGCGCCTCGGCGCATGACCATGCCGAAGGCGATGACCCGGCCCTCGTCGTCGGCCACGTAGCAGGACTGTGGGTCCGACCCAAGGAGATGCCCGAAGTGCATCTCGAGCGGCGCGGCATTGCGGGGCCGCTGTGGCTGGCCGCGCTGTCGATCGAGGTCTTCGACGGCGTGGAAGAAGACCTCCAGCATGGCCGGGATGTCGGCGGCCGTGGCCATCCTCAGCTCAGGCAGTGCCGACCCCTCGTTGGGTGGCCACGCGCTCCAGCTCGGCGATCATGAAGGCATCGAGGTCGCCGTCCAGGACGGCCGTGGTGTTGCCTGTCTCGTGGTCGGTTCGATGGTCCTTGACCATCTGATAGGGATGCAGCACATACGAACGGATCTGGTTGCCCCAGCCGGCCTCGATATGCTCTCCTTTCAACTCGCGGATCTCCGCCTCGCGCTCCTCGAGACGACGCTCCAGGAGCCGCGCGCGCAGGATCTTCATGGCCGCCTCGCGGTTCTGGTGCTGCGACCGCTCGTTCTGGCTCTGGGCCACGATGCCGGTAGGGATGTGTGTCAGGCGCACCGCCGAGTCGGTCTTGTTGACATGCTGGCCGCCGGCACCCTGCGCACGGTAGGTATCGACCTTGAGCTCGTCGTCGGGGATCTCCTCGATCTCCGCGGCCTCCGCCACCTCTGGCAGGATCTCGACCTGCACGAACGTGGTGTGCCGCCGGGACTGGGAGTCATAGGGGCTGATGCGCACGAGGCGGTGGACGCCCGATTCGGCTCGTAGCCAGCCGTAGGCACGACGACCCTGGACCGAGACGGTCGCGCTCTTGATGCCGGTCTCCTCGCCCTCCAGACGGTCCACGATCTCGGTGCCGAAGCCGCGTCGCTCGCACCAGCGCAGGTACATGCGCAGCAGCATCTCTGCCCAGTCGGTGGCCTCGGTACCGCCGGCCCCGGCGCTGATGCTGATGAAGGCGTCCGAGTCGTCGTACTCGCCGGAGAAGAGCAGGCTCGTGCGCATCCGCTGATAGTCGGACTCGATGGCCTTGTATTCGGGCTCCACCTCCGCCTCGAGATCGGCGTCGCCTGACTCGGCCGCGAGTTGGGCCAGCTCAGCGAGGTCGTCGGCCCGAGAGATGAGGCCGTTCCACGCTTCGAGCTCGTCGCGCAAGCCGTCGGCGGCGCGCAGGACGCGCTTGGCCTCGCGAGAGTCGTTCCAGAACTCAGGCTGGGAGGCGCGCTCATCGAGCGCTGCGAGCTCGTCTGCCTTTGCGGCTAGGTCAAAGCCTCCCCGAAGTCGAGTGGACGCGCGACGCAAGGTCACGGATCAGGGCGTGGTCCATCGGCGGTCGGGGTCTTTGGCGTCTAGCGTCGCGAGCGAAGGTCCTGCAGCAGCAGGGGCCTCAGCTCGATGATCTTGAGTGCGGTCTTGCTGCGGGCGACCACGGGGTTCACGCACGGGCAGTAGCCGTTGTGAACGCATTCACCGCAGTTGCCATCGCAGTCCAACCAGGCGGCGTAGCTGCAGTTGCGGCAGTCACGCTCGCAGGCGATCAGGTCGGTGAACGACGGATCGCCGATCTCGGCTTCGGGCTCAACCGAAAACGGCTTCACTTATGTTGCTCTCCCTCATCGGTCCGTTAGCCAGGGCACGTTCCTTGCTACGGTCACGTAATGACACACCGGCGGGGTGGCCGCCGGTGTTTGCGCACGAGTGTACGAGCGGACGCGCTTCCACACAAGGGGTCGGCGAATATTCCGTGCAACGTTCGCGCGGGGCTCGCGAGTCGCCGACTGCTCCAGATACAGACCCAACGCGCACGAGCCCTATACTTCGAACTCCATGCGTACGTTCCTCTCCCGTCTCATCGGGACCTCCGAGATATCCAACCTCAAGCCGCTGCAGCCGCTGGTCGACAAGATCAACGAGCTCGAGGCGCACTACGCCGACCTCTCCGACGAGCAGATCAGGGCCGAGATGGCGGATGTGCGACAGGAGGTCCAGGAGGCTGCGCCCACTACCGAGCCATCGGAGGAGGAGATCCACAGCCCGGACTCCCAGACCCGCGCCACGCTGCGTCGAAAGCGCGAGCGAGCGGACTTCGATCGCATGCAGGCGGCCCTCGACGAGGTGCTGCCCGATGTCTTCGCCGCCGCGCGCGAGGTCAGCCGGCGCAAGTTGGAGATGCGGCCGTTCGACGTCCAGCTGCTGGGAGCCATCGTGCTCCACCGGGGTCAGATCGCGGAGATGAAGACGGGCGAGGGCAAGACCCTCGTGGCCCCGCTGGCGGCCGCGCTCAACGCCATGTCGGGCTGGGGCGTCCACATCATCACCGTCAACGACTACCTGGCCAAGCGTGACCCGCAGTGGATGGGACCGATCTACCACGGCCTCGGCCTCTCGGTCGGCATCGTCCAGCACGACACGGCCTACCTCTACGACCCCGACTACAAGACCAGCGACGAGACGCTGCTGGACCTGCGCCCGGTGGGGCGCAAGGAAGCCTATGACGCCGACGTCACCTATGCCACCAACAACGAGCTCGGCTTCGACTACCTGCGCGACAACATGGTCCAGGAGCTCAGCGAGCGGGTGCAGCGCAAGCGCTTCTTCGGCATCATCGATGAGGTCGACAACATCCTCATCGATGAAGCTCGCACACCGCTCATCATCAGCGGCGCAGCCGGCGAGTCGGGCGACCTCTACAAGGTCTTCGCCCGGCTGATCCCGCGCCTCGAGCCCCGACCCGAGAACGCCGAAGAGGGCGGCGACTACTTCGTCGATCTCAAGGAACACGCGGTCTCGGCCACCGAAGAAGGTGTGGCCAAGATCGAGAAGATGCTCAACATCCGCGACCTCTACGGGGTCGAGACCGACCCGCGGTTGCCACGTCACTTCGAGCAGTCACTCCGTGCCCACGCGCTCTACAAGCGCGACCGCGATTACATCGTCAAGGACGACGAGATCGTCATCGTCGACGAGTTCACCGGACGCCAGATGCCGGGTCGGCGCTGGTCGGAAGGCCTGCACCAGGCCGTCGAGGCCAAGGAGGGCGTGCGCGTCCAGCGTGAGTCGATGACCATGGCCACGGTCACCTTCCAGAACTACTTCCGCCTGTACGACAAGCTCGCGGGCATGACCGGAACGGCCATGACCGAGCAGGAAGAGTTCTACAAGATCTACCAGCTCGAAGTGATGGCCATCCCCACGCACCGGCCCATGATCCGTGAGGACTTCGCGGACCTCGTCTTTCGTGACGAGGAGGCCAAGTTCAACGCTGTCATCGATGAGATCGCGGAGCAGCAGGCGGCCGGCCGTCCTGTGCTCGTGGGCACCACCTCTGTGGAGAAGAGCGAACAGCTGGCCAAGGCACTCAAGAGGCGCGGCGTCAAGCACGAAGTGCTGAATGCCAAGTTCCACGAGAAGGAAGCGCCGATCGTGGCCCAGGCCGGTCGCTCGGGTGCGGTGACCATCGCCACCAACATGGCCGGCCGCGGTACTGACATCAAGCTCGGCGGTGATCCGGCCGGCTTGACCAGCCAGAAGCTGCACGCACGCGGCCTCAATCCCGCCGATGTGGACCGGGAGATCTATGACGAGGTCTTCGCCGAGGCCAAGGCCGACTGCGACGAGGACCACGACAGGGTCGTGGCCGCCGGCGGCCTGCACATCATCGGCACCGAGCGCCACGATGCGCGCCGCATCGACAACCAGCTGCGTGGCCGCGCCGGCCGCCAGGGTGACCCGGGCTCCTCGCGCTACTTCCTCTCGCTCGAGGACCCGTTGCTCAAGCGCTTCGCCAACGAGCGCGTGACCGCGCTGATGGAGCGCATGGGCCTCGAGGGCGAGGTGGCCATCGAGTCGCGCATGGTCTCCAAGACGGTGGAGAACGCGCAGGCTCGCGTGGAAGGCTACAACTTCGACATGCGCAAGCGCATCGTCGAGTACGACGATGTCATCAACCGGCAGCGCGAACGCATCTACGAGGAGCGCGACAAGGTCCTCCACAACGAGGACCTCAGCGAGACCGTGCTCGCCTTCGTGGAGCAGGAGCTGGCCCTGCACATCGACGCCCATCTTGGCGAGCTCGAATCGGAGTGGGACTTCGAGGGTCTGTCGGAGTCGCTGGGCGCGCTGGGTCTGAGCGGCGATGCCTTCAGCGCGGACGCGTTCGACGAGCAAGGCAGTCGCGAGAACATCATCGACTATCTGAACGACCAGGTCGCGCAGGCGCTCGACAAACGCGAACAGGAGTACGGCGACGAGACCTGGTCGCTCGTGGAGCGCGCGGTCCTGCTGCGCGCCATCGACACGCTCTGGGTCGAGCACCTGACCGAGCTCGAGGACTTCCGCAAGGGTGTGGGCCTGCGAGGCTATGGCGGCCGAGATCCGCTGGTCGAATTCAAGCGCGAGGCCTTCAGCCTTTACGACGAACTGCGCGGCTTCATCCAGCACCAGGTCGCGAGCACGATCTTCCGCGTCAGTGTCCAGCGACGCGAGGCCGCTCCCCCGCAGGAGGCGCAGGCCATGCCCACGCTCTCCCCGGAGCAGCTGGCCAAGCTCAAGAACGGCGGCAGCTCGACGGGGCAGGTCGATACCAGCGCGGCTCCGGCGGCGAGGTCCGGCACCGTCACGCCGGCAGTCTCGTCAGGTGGCAGCGCCACCGCCACCAGTGGCGCCACCGTCACCGCGACCACACAGCTCATCCCCGGCCTGCAGCCCCAGACACCGACGAACGTGCAGCTGCAGAAGGGTGATGAGCGTGTCGACGGTGGGCCGGCGAAGGCCGCCGCTCAGGCGCCCGACGGTGAGAAGATCGGTCGCAACGACCCCTGCTGGTGCGGCTCGGGCAAGAAGTACAAGCGCTGCCACGGGGCTGCCTGACGGCCAGCGCCGCCCTCGTCCGGGGTCGATCGGTCAGCTGATCAGGCGCAGAGCGATCGCAGCCGCCTCTGCGAGCGTGTCCACCACCGGCGCGCCGGTCGTCTCCAGCAGTGAGCGCGACGTGCTTCCGGTCGTGACCAGCACCGAACCTGCGCCGTTGGCCGTGGCGGCCTCGTGGTCGTCGACGGTGTCGCCGATGATGACCGTGCCCGCCCGACTCGCGCCGATGACCTCCAGATGTCGCTCCATGCGCGCCGCCTTGCTGCCATCGCTGTCGAGGCCGGGACTGCCCTCGACGAGCACGAAGCGGCCACGGATGCCGTGGCGATCCACGAGCGCCTGGAGCTGTCCGTCGTGGGCCATCGACAGCAGCGACTGGGAGGCCTGCGTGGCCACGAGGTCCATGGCTGCGTGAGCGTCCGGCTGCAGCGAGACCCCGTCGAGCTCACGCCGGTAATCTGCCTCGTAGCGCTTGCGGATGAAGGCGAACTCGTCTGCGCTCACGGGCCGGCCGAAGACCGTCGCATAGAACTCGCTGAACGGCCGGCGGAAGGCTGCGCGGATGCCATCGGCAGTGACACCGGGTACGCCCATCGACGCGAACGTGCGCTCCGCGATGCGCGCGGTCAGGCCGAAATCGTCGAAGAGCGTGCCGTTCCAGTCCCAGACCACGTGGGCCCGGGGCAGGTCGTGCGCCGGGCGGCACCTAGGCCGGCAGGCTCCAGACCCCGACGCCGTAGCCGACCACCAGCACCAGCAGCGTCACGGCCGCAAGCGCGACCAGCGCAGCCACCGCGATGCGCGAATCGGTCTTCTCGACCTCGGGGTTCTCGAGCGGAGCGGCGTTCCAGCGGCGTGAGCGCAGCTGGTCGCGATAGTCGTCGACCTCGGGGGCGCCAGCCTCGAGCCCACCTTCGGGTCCCGGGCGGTACATCGTGGTCTTGGCCTCGCCGTCTGCTGGCCGCAGGGCCGATCCGTCGGTCATTCGGACTCCTCGTCGTCCTCACCCCAGAGCAACATCTCCTGGGTGCGCTGCATCTCCGAGGAGAATAGCGCGCCGACGGACTTGCCCTGGTGGATGCGCGTGATGGCCTCACCGATGAGCGGCGCGACCGAGAGCACCTTGATCTTGTCGATCTTGCTCGACGCCGGCAGCGGGATGGTGTCGGTGATGACGACCTCGGCGAGCGCCGAGTCGCGGATACGGTCGATGGCCGGTTCCGAGAGGACGCCGTGCGTGGTGCAGCCGAAGATCTCGAGGGCACCCTCGCGCTCGAGCGCCTTGCTCGTCTCCACCAGCGTGCCGCCCGTGTCGATCTCGTCATCGACGATGATGGCGCGCTTGCCGCGCACCTTGCCGATGACGTTCACCACCTCGGCGCGGTCATCGTTGCCTTCGCGGCGCTTCTCGATGATGGCCAGCGGTGCGCCGACCAACTCGGCGAAGGTACGGGCGCGCTTGGCGAAGCCGAGGTCGGTCACGACGACCATGTTCTCGAGCTTCTTCTGCTGCCAGTAGTTGGAGAGCAGGTGAGTGGCGGTGAGCTCGTCGACGGGGATGTTGAAGAAGCCCTGGATCTGACCCTGGTGGAGGTCCATGGTGAGCACCCGATCGGCACCGGCCACGCTGATCATGTCGGCGATGAGGCGAGCCGTGATGGGTACCCGCGGCTGGTCCTTCTTGTCCGAGCGTCCGTACGAGTAGTAGGGCACGACCGCGGTGATACGGCCGGCGCTGGCGCGCTTGAAGGCGTCGATCATGATGAGCAGCTCCATGATCGACTTCTGCACCGGCTTGCAGGTGGGCTGCACGAGGAAGACGTCCTTCTCGCGGACGTTGTCGATGATGCGCACGAAGATGTTCTCGTTGGCGAACTCGAACACCTCCGACCGGCCCAGCTCGGCGCCCAGGTAGCGACCGATCTTGCGGGCAAGCGGCTGATTGGCGTTGCCGCTGTAGAGGCCCAGCGCCTCGCCGGGCCTCGCACCATCGGGCTCGCCGAAGGCCGTCACGCTTCCATCGGCGACGGGTCGGTCATGCCTGCGCCGCTCCCTCACTGCCAGGGCCATCCTCAGGCCCATCGCTACCATTCTCACCGACGCCGCGGTGCTCCGCCAGTCCTTCGCGGAAGACGGCGATGCCGGCCACCGAGTCGCCCTCGTTGAGGCGCATCACGATCACTCCGCGCGCAGCGCTGCCGTAGCGGTTGATGGACTGGACGTCCGTGCGCACGACCTGGCCCTCCCTGGAGATAAGCAGCAGCTCGTCGTCGGACTCATCGACCAGCTCCACGGCCGCGACCTTGCCGCTCTTGGCTCCCTCGAGCGAGATGAGCCGAACGCCCTGACCGCCACGGTGCTTGGGGCGGAACTCGCTGTTGGGCACGCGCTTGCCGTAGCCGGTCTCGGTGAGCACGAGGATGTCCATGTCGTCGGGCAGCACACCCATGACCACGACGCGGTCGCTCTTGTTGGCGAGCCTGATGCCGATGACGCCGGCGGCGTCACGGCCCATGGGCCGGACCTCCTCTTCGTGGAAGCGGGCGATGCGCCCCATGGCTGTGGCCAGGATGATGTCGTCCTCACCGGAGGAAACCGCCACCCACGCCAGCTTGTCGTCCTCGGCCACGGTGATGGCCCGGATGCCCGTGGAGCGGACGCGTTCGAACTTCTCGATGGGCGTCTTCTTGACCATGCCCTTGACCGTGGCCATGACCAGGTTGTGGCCAGGCTCGAAGTCCGGCAGCGTGATGGTGGCGAGGACTCGCTCGCCGGATTCCACCTGCACACCCTCGAGGTTGATGATGGGCATGCCCTTCGCCTGGCGGGTGGCATCGGGGATCTGGTGCACCTTCGAGCTGAAGACGCGACCGCGATCGGTGAAGAACAGGGCCCAGTCGTGGGTGTTGGCCACGAGCAGGTGACCGACCGCATCCTCCTCGACCGTGCGAGCGCCGATGATGCCCTTGCCGCCGCGCGCCTGGCGCCGGTAGGTCACCAGCGGCTGGCGCTTGATGTAGCCGCGGCCGCTGATGGTGACGACCACGTCCTCGTCGGCGATGAGGTCATCGTCGCTGAGCTCCTTGTCAGCGCTGCCCTCGATGCGAGTACGGCGGTCCTCGCCGTACTTGAGGTCGAGCTCACCCAGCTCGTCGCGGATGATCTGGAGCACGCGCTTGGGATTGGCCAGGATGTCCTCGAGCTCGGCGATCTTCTGGATGATGGCGATGTACTCGTCCTCGATCTTCTGGCGCTCGAGCGCGGCCAGGCGGCGAAGTTGCATCTCCAGGATGGCGTTGGCCTGTACCTCGCTGAGGCCGAAGCGTTCCATCAGGTTGCGCCGAGCAGTCTCGACGTCTGCCGATTCGCGGATGGTCCTGATGACCGCATCAAGGTTGTCCAGCGCGGTCTTGAGGCCTTCCAGGATGTGGGCCCGATCCTTGGCCTTCTGCAGGTCGAACTCGGTCCGGCGCCGCACGACCACCTGGCGCCAGTCGATGTGATGCTGGAGCATCTGCTTGAGCGAGAGCGTCTGCGGCTGGCCATCGACGAGCGCGACCATGTTGGCGTTGAAGGCCATCTTGAGGGCGGTGTGCTTGAAGAGGTTGTTGAGCACCTTGCGTGGCGCCGCGTCCCGCTTGCACTCGATGACGATGCGCATGCCGTCGCGGTCCGACTCATCGCGCATGTCGGCGATGCCGTCGATCTTGCCGCTCTTGACCAGGTCGGCGATCTTCTCCAGCAACGTGGACTTGTTGACCTGGTACGGGATGGACGTGGCCACGATGGCAGTGCGGCCGGCGCGGGTCTCCTCGAAGGCCACCTGTGCCTGCATCACGACACGGCCACGACCGTGGCGATACATGTCGCGGATGGCGTCGATCTCCTCCCACTCGCCGGTCACCGGGTTGCGGCGCCGGTCGAAACGGAAGATCGTGGCGCCGGTGGGCAGGTCGGGACCCAGCAGGTGCTCGCAGAGCGCGTCGATATTCATCTCCGGGTCGTCGATGAGCGCCTGCGTGGCGCGAACGACCTCGCCAAGGTTGTGCGGCGGGATGTTGGTAGCCATGCCCACCGCGATGCCGGCACGAGCCGTTGATGAGCAGGTTGGGCAGCTTGGCCGGCAGCACCGACGGCTGCATCCGCGTGCCGTCGTAGTTCTCGACGAACTCGACGGTGTCCTTGTCGATATCGGCGAGGATCTCGGCCGTGATGGCCGTCATGCGCGCCTCGGTATAGCGCATGGCAGCTGCCGGGTCACCATCGATGGAGCCGAAGTTGCCCTGCCCGTCGACGAGCGGGAAGCGTAGCGAGAAGTCCTGGGCCAGGCGCACGAGGGCGTCGTAGATGGCCTGGTCGCCATGAGGGTGGTACTTGCCCATGACGTCGCCGACGATGGCCGCACACTTGCGATACGAGGCGCCCGAGTTGAGGCCCATCTCGTTCATCGTGTACAGGATCCGGCGGTGGACCGGCTTGAGGCCATCACGCACGTCGGGAAGGGCACGGCTGACGATGACGCTCATGGCGTAATCGAGATAGGCCGTCTTGAGCTCTTCCTCGATGGGGACCGAGCGGACGTTTCCGACTGGGTCGGTCATGAGCGACTCCTCGTGTAGCGGTCGCCCTGGGCGGCGACGGCGTCGTTACTGCTGGCGAGGGCAGCCGCGAAGACGGCCGCCCGGGCGGAAGCGATGCTGGTAGACGGGGCCGAGCGATCCCGGCGGATACCCTTGAGCCGGGTGCGAAGGTCGGAGGCCAGCTCAGCGCTCTGCTTCGTGAGCGAACCGCGGATGACCCAGGCCCGGGCTCCGTCACGCGTCCGCGCGGCCAGCTCGGCCTCTGTCGTGAGGAAGACGGCTACGGCCGCGGGATCCACCGGTGTCCACTCGCGGATCGCCCACGAGAGCGCCTTCTGGACCATGACCTCGGCGTCGCCCATGAGCTGACCCAGCAAGTCCAGTGCCCGCCCGGCCACATCGGGGCGCAGCGATTCCCGACGGTCGCCCGGCACGCGGTGCGGGATGGTGGCCAGGGTCGCTCCGATGAGGCGGCGCTCGCAGGTCCGCTCGGAGTAGACGAGCTGCTCGAGCTCGGCCCAGCGGAAGCCCTCGGCGAGCACACCGCGGGCCCATACCTCCGCGAGCGTGTCGACCTCGATCCAGTCCTCGGCGCCTCGGGCCATGCGGCGCATCAGCTGCCATGTCTGTTCCGGATCGGGCGCCAGCGAACGCGCGAGGCAGGGTACCGCGAACAGGCGCAGCGAGCGTTGCCGCTCGGTGATGAGACGACCTGCGAGGTGCAGCGCCGTCATGCTCGAGGCCTCGTGGAGCGCGGCCCTGAGCGGCCGCTGCACGGCCTCGACGAGCGGGCCTCGCACCATCAGCTCAGCCGGCACGTCCGGGCTGACGCGCGCGGTCATGGCGGTGTAATCGGGGTCGTCGAGGGTCGCGAGGCCGCCTGCGAGCGCGGCTACGAAGGTCTCTGGCTCGCCGATCAGATCGGCCGATCGTTCGCCCAGCGCGGTCGCTTGGCCGAGGTGGGCCGACACGAAGGCGTTCGCCCTCGCGGTCGCCTCAGACATCGAGGTTCTGCACCTTCCTGGCCTCGGCCCGGATGAAGTCCTTGCGCGGCCCGACCTTCTCGCCCATGAGCACCGTGAACATGTGGTCGGCCTCGGCCGCGTTCTCCGGGTCCACCTGCAGCAGCGTGCGGGTGGCTGGGTTCATGGTCGTCTCCCACAGCTGATCGGCGTTCATCTCGCCGAGGCCCTTGAAGCGCTGGACGGTGAGGTTCTTGACCTTCATCTCCTTGGCGATGCGGTCCCGCTCCTTCTCGGTGGCGGCGTAGCGGGTGACCTTGCCGGTGCTGACGCGATAGAGCGGCGGCTGGGCGATGTAGAGGTGCCCCCCCTCCACGAGCTCGGGCATGTTGCGATAGAAGAAGGTCATCAGCAGCGTGCGGATATGGGCGCCGTCGACGTCAGCATCCGCGAGCAGGATGACCTTGTGGTAGCGCAGCTTGGAGAGGTCGAACGTCTCGCCGATACCCGTGCCCAGGGCGATGATCAGTGGGCGGATCTTCTCGCTGGAGAGCACCCGGTCGATGCGCGCCTTCTCCACGTTGAGCATCTTGCCGAAGAGCGGCAGGATGGCCTGCGAGCGGCGATCGCGACCCTGCTTGGCCGAGCCGCCGGCCGAGTCACCCTCGACGATGTAGAGCTCGCTGCGCTCGGGGTCGCGCTCCTGGCAGTCGGCCAGCTTGCCCGGCAGGGCCGAGCCCTCGAGGGCGCTCTTGCGCACCACCAGGTCGCGGGCCTTGCGGGCGGCCTCGCGCGCGCGGGCTGCGGTCAGGGACTTGTCGATGATGCGACGGGCGTCGCCGGGGTTCTCGTCGAGGAACTGGCTGATGCCCTCCCCTACCGCGGTCTGGACCTGGCCCTTGATCTCGGCATTGCCGAGCTTGGCCTTGGTCTGGCCCTCGAACTGCGGATCGGTGAGCTTGACGCTGATGACGGCAGTCAGCCCTTCGCGCACGTCATCACCACTCAGCGCGCTCTTCTTGTCCTTGATCAGGCCCTGACGTCGTGCCCAATCGTTGAGCGAGGTGGTCAGGGCTGCGCGGAAGCCCGTCACATGGGTGCCGCCATCGACAGTATTGATATTGTTAGCAAAAGCAAGGACTGTCTCGCTGAATCCGTCGTTGTACTGGATGGCGACTTCGACCTGGGTGGCGCCTTCCCGCTTCTCAGCTGACATAGGGCGGAAGTTGAGCACGTCCTTGCCCTTGTTGAGATGTCGCACGAAGCTGACCAGGCCGCCCTCGAAGTAGAACGACTTCTCCCGGGCCGGAGTGACACGCTCGTCGACGAGGCGAATGTGCACACCCTTGGTCAGGTAGGCCAATTCGCGCAAGCGCTGGGCGATGACGTCGAAGCTGACCTCGACCGTCTCGAACATCTCAGGATCGGGTTTGAAGGTCGTCGTGGTGCCCTCGCGTCCGGCCGCCTTGCCGATGGCCCTGACCTTGTTGGTGGGCACGCCACGAGCGTAGGACTGCGTCCAGACCTTGCCGTCGCGTACCGACTCGACGGTCAACGTCTCCGAGAGCGCGTTGACCACGCTCACACCCACACCGTGAAGGCCACCTGAGACCTTGTAGCCGCCGCCACCGAACTTGCCGCCCGCGTGGAGGACGGTGTGCACCACTTCGAGCGCGCTCTTGCCGGTCTGTTTCTGGGTGCCGACAGGCACGCCACGACCGTCATCGCTGTTGCGGATCGAGCCATCTGCTAGCAGCGTGATCTCGATGTACGAAGCGTGGCCGGCCATGGCCTCATCGATGGAGTTGTCGACGACCTCCCATACGAGGTGGTGGAGGCCACGTGCATCGGTGGAGCCGATGTACATGCCCGGGCGTCGACGCACGGCCTCGAGGCCCTCGAGGACCTGGATCGAGTCGGCCGAGTAGGCCGTCGCTGCGGACTTGGTGCTGACCGAGGTCTCGTCCTCGGCCGTGGCTTGATCGGTCATCGCTGCTCTCCGTTCATCGGTCGACCATCGCTAGTCGGTCGACCAGGCGACCGAGGTCCTCGTCGTCATACCAGGTGATGGTGATACGTCCGCCCTTGCGGCCTGACGCGATCGTCACCTTCGTGCCCAGTGCCTCGCGCATCTGAGCCTCCATGTGCTGGATATCAGGATCGATGTCGCGTTTCGGTGCCCGTCTCGTCCGCGGCTCCTCCTGCTCGCGTGACGCTGCCACCAGGTTCTCGGTCTGGCGCACCGAAAGAGAGCGTGCCACGACGCTGGCAAGCACGACATCCTGGCGCGCGTGGCTGTCCAGCCCCGCAAGGGCCTTGGCGTGTCCCCCGCTGATGGCGCCGTCTCCGACGGCGCCCTGCACGAGCGGTGAGGTATCGAGGATCCGCAACGTGTTGGCCACCGCCGAGCGTGAGCGACCGACCCGCTCCGCCACGCGTTCCTGGGTCAGTCCGAAGTCGTCGATGAGGTGCCGAAAGGCACGAGCTTCCTCCAGGGCGTTCAGATCGGCACGCTGGATGTTCTCTACCAGGGCTAGCTCTAGGCGCTCCAACTCGTTAGCAGAGCGAACTATGGCAGGGATGGTTTTGAGCCCCAGCATCGTGACCGCTCGCAAGCGGCGCTCTCCGGCGATGAGGATGAAGCCATTACCGTCCTCGACGACCACCACTGGTTGCAGGACGCCGTGGGCGGCGATCGAACCGGCCAGAGCCTGCAGGGCCTCAGGTTCGAACGCGCGCCGAGGCTGCTCCGGGTTCGGCTGGATCGAATCGACCGGCACCTCACGGGAGACCGATACGCCCGAAGGAGCCGTTGGGATCAACGAAGCCAGGCCGCGACCCAGTCCACTGCTCTTCCTGGGCTCTGCCGTCATGATTTGCTCACCTCGCCTGTCTGGGCACTTCGTGGGATCTCATATCTATCCATGGCATCTCGGAGCGACCGGCTTGGCTGCAGGTGGCTGCGGACGAGCAGCTCAGCTGTTATAGCCTGATACGCTAGGGCGCCCCGGGAGCTGGGACTGTATGCCGCGATCGGCTGCCCATAGCTGGGAGCCTCTGCTAGACGCACGCTGCGTGGGACGATGCCCTCGAACACCTGGTTCCCCAAATGTCGCCGGACTTCAGTCGCGACATCAGCAGACAGGCTTGTTCGCCCGTCGTGCATCGTGAGGAGCACTCCCTTCATGGTGAGGTTCGGGTTCAGGTGTTCGCGGATGAGGTCGACCGTGGCCATCAGTTGCCCCAGCCCCTCGAGCGCATAGTACTCACACTGAAGAGGGATCAATACGCTGTCAGCGGCCGTGAGAGCGTTCACGGTTAGCAGGCCTAGCGAAGGCGGACAATCCAGGAGCACGAAGTCATAGTCTTCGCGCACGGTCGCCAGGACTTGCTTGAGACGACGCTCACGCCCGGGGCGAGGCACGAGTTCCACCTCGGCGCCGGCAAGGCTTCGATCTGACGGCAGGACCGAGAGGCCCTCGATCTCTGTGGCGCGCACCGCTGCTGCCACGGGGACGTTCGCGAGGAGCACGTCGTAGACGGATGTCTCGACCGAGTCACGTTCGATGCCGAGTCCACTCGTCGCATTGCCCTGAGGATCCATGTCGACGAGGAGGACTCCGTGCCCATCCAGCGCGAGATACGAGGCGAGGCTGACCACGGTCGTGGTCTTCCCGACTCCACCCTTCTGATTCGCGCAGGCGATGACCTCGCCCACCTAGCCCCCAAACCGTTCACTGTTCACTTCATCTATTTTACTCGTAGCTGCGGGATGGTGCATTCACGCACCGCTCCCGTTCCTGTCCGCATCGAGATGATCGCGCCAGTAGGCCTGGCGTCGCCTGGCTAGCACTTATCCGCACGTTGTCCACAGTCTCGTTGTGGAAGGACCGAGCTTCTGCGATCGCGTTAGTCGCCACACGGTTGTTCCACGTGGAACACCGGTCGGTCGTCGGAGGAGAGCGGCCACCGGGACTTCGAAGCAGAACGACGCTCGATGGTTCCACGTGGAACAACTCGAGATGCCAGGCGTCGTATCTCGACCCGAGGGAGAGGTCTACACAGACCGGTGCAACGGGACGTTGCGAGATGCCCGGAAGCATGACTGACGGGCCTCGCATTCCAAGAGCTACGGCGTGAAGGGGTCTGACGATACGCACGACACCGAGGCCACAGGCCATCGGTGGCACAGAGCAGGGGAGGGGTAACGCGAAGGGACCGTGGCCACGCGCGGCCACCGAGTCTCGCGGGGAAGGCCCCTTTGGGCCTCGGCTATACTTCTGCTCCGGGACCGCCGGAAGTTCGAGGGGCGACTCGAGCCGTGCGATCCATAGCCGTGGAACAACGAAGTATCGACATACCCTGATGAGCGTGTTGGCCCCTGCCGTGGGAGCCGTTATAGCTGCCATCCTGGAGTCGAGCGTGCTGACCCATCTCCAGGTGGGCAGCGTCAGGCCCGACCTCGTATTCGCCTTGGGCATCGCCGTCGCGATGGTCCTCGGCTTCGAGAGTGGCATGACCTGGGCCTTCGTGGGAGGCCTCTCGCTCGATCTGCTACTACCCGGGCAAGTCCTGGGTTCTACGGCGTTGACGCTGGTGTTACTGACCGCGGCCGCATCGCTGGTAGCTCGAGTGCTGTGGCCCCCGCGCCTCGCATTCATCGCAGCGACCACGATCGTGCTCACCTTCGCCTATCACCTCATCCTGCAAGCGGTGCTGTCGCTGACGGCGGGCTCGGCTTTCACCGGACTCGCGTTCTCGGAGCTGATGGTGGTCGCGCTGCTCAATGGCCTCATCGCCGCGATGGCGGTGCCGGCCATACGAGCCCTCGACCTCCGCTTCGGCGAGCCCGAGCGCCTGGCATGGTGACGGCCTGATGGACGAACGCATCGTGGTCAGCGCGTCACCACCTCGCCCCAGCCTCGCACCGCGCTTCCTGGTCTTCGGGGTGGCCATCATCCTGGCTGTCACCGGCCTCGGCGTGCGCCTCTTCCAGCTGCAGCTGTCGGAAGGCTCGACGTTTGCCGCCTACCAGGAGGTCGAGCTGACCACCGAACGGCCTATCCCTGTGGCGCGCGGCCTGATCTACGACCGCCGTGGTCAGATCCTCGTGGAGAACGTGCCCACCTTCGTGCTGCGCATCATGCCGGCGGAGCTGGCCTTCGAGCAGCGGCAGGAGGTGGCCGAGCGGATCGCTAGCCTGACCGGCCTCAAGCCCCGCCGCATCGTGGAGTCCATCGACCGCCACACCGGCTCGCAGTACGAGCTCGTTCGCATCACCGATATCGACACCGACACCGCGCGCATCATCGCCGAGGACCCGGAGCTCTTCCCCGGGGTACGCGTCGACCTCGAGCCGCGTCGCAACTACACGCAGGGCAAGCTCATGTCGCATGTCCTGGGCTGGACGGGGCGCATCTCAGGGCCGGAGTACCAGGCTCTGCGTGACGACGGCTACTACCCGGAGGACCTCATCGGCAAGGCTGGTCTGGAGGCCACCTGGGAGGACGTCATGCGCGGGACGTATGGGCTCGAGAAGGTCGACCTCGACTACCAGGGGCATGAGCTCAAGGCGCCGGACATCCTGCGTCAGCCCGAGCCCGGCAAGTCGCTCGTGCTGACCATCGACACCAAGGTCCAGAAGGATGCCCAGAAGGCGCTCACGTGGGCTATGGACAAGATCGGCGTCAAGCGTGGTGCGTTCATCGCCATGAACCCCCAGAACGGCGAGGTCCTGGCCATGGTCTCGTTGCCCGCGTACGACAACAACCAGTTCGCGCAGGGCATCTCCATGACCGAGTACAACAGGCTGCTGCGCGACCCCGCCAAGCCCATGCTCAACGTGGCCGTCAACGAGCAGTACCCGCCCGGCTCCACCTACAAGCTGGTCGCCGGCACGGGCGCCCTTGCCGACGGCAAGATCACGACCACCAGTCGCATCCAGACCAAGCCTTTCCTCGAGATCGGCGACTGGAAGTACCACGAGTGGAACGGGGAGGGCTGGGGCCCGCTCAACATCTACGACGGCTTCGCTCACTCGAGCGACACCTTCTTCTACCAGCTGGCCGGCAGCCTCGGCATCGACCGGCTCGCCTACTGGGCCCACCAGTACGGCTTCGGGCAGCCCACGGGCATCGACCTGCCGGGTGAGGCCAGCGGCATCGTGCCCGACACCGACTGGAAGCGACGGACCAAGAACGAGATCTACTTCCACGGTGAGCTCTACCAGGCCGGCATCGGCCAGGGCTACGACATGACCACGCCCATCCAGGTACTCAACGCCTACGCCGCACTGGCCAACGGTGGCACCATCTTCAAGCCGCAGCTGGTTCGCAAGATCATCGATCAGGACGGCAAGCTCATCGAGCGCGTCCAGCCCGAGGTCGTGCGCAAGATGGACGTCGATAAGTCGGTGCTCAAGACCATGCGAGCGGCCGCTCGGCGAGTCGTCACCATCCGCCACACCGACAACCTCGTGGACCTGCCCATCGTGGTCGCGGGCAAGTCCGGCACGGCCGAGTTCGGTGAGCGCGACAAGCAGGGCCGGCTGCCGTTCAGCAACTGGTTCGCGGCCTTCGTGCCCCAACAGTCGCGCAAGACCGCCTCCGACCCCACCGGCATCGCCGCGGTCAGGCGGGAGGACTCCAACCTGGTGGTGCTGGCCTACCTCGATGACACACGCACCAAGGGCAATGCCGCGACCGAGGTCGTCAAATACTTCCTGCAGCTGCACTACGGCCTCCAGGTCGACCTGCGCAACCACAGCTACCTCGTGCGCGACAACTTCTACAGCCAGAACAGCTGATGAGCACGCTTCGACTCGAGCCGGCCCGCGTCGGCACGCTGACGGCCAAGGAAGGGGAGGGCCGCTGGTACGGATTCGACCTGCAGCTGGCGATCTTCGCGCTCTCGCTCACGGTGGTGGGCCTGCTCATGGCCTTCACCAACTCGGCCGACGACCCCTTCCGGCCCGGCTCGATCTTCATGCGCAGCCTCATCTGGCTCGCACTCGCGGCAGTCATCTTCGTCGCCACCGCCGCTGCCGACCACCACTGGCTGCGCACCTTCGCGTGGCCCATCTACGGCTTCAGCATCGCCCTGCTGGTGCTCACTCTGGCGGTCGGCAGCGGCATCGGTGGCGTGCAGCGGTGGGTCTCGATCCTCGGGCTGCAGTTCCAGTTCAGCGAGGTCGCGAAGATCCTCCTCGCGGTCGTGCTCGCACACTACCTGGCCACACGCTCCCAGGACATCGGCAGCTTCAGGACGTTCTTCGGAGCCGGCTTCATCGTGGGGCCGTTGACGGTGCTGGTGCTGCTCCAGCCGGACCTCGGGACCTCACTCGTCTTCGGCGCCATCCTGCTCGCGGCACTCTTCTTCGCCGGCGCCAGCCTGCGCTGGTTGGCGGTGCTCATCCTGGGCATCATGGCCCTGGTGCCGGTGGCCTGGGAGTTCGTGCTTCGTGACTACCAGAAGCAGCGGCTGATCTCGTTCCTCGACCCGGCCGCCGACCCACTCGGCGCCGGCTACCAGCTGCAGCAGTCACAGATCACGGTGGGTTCGGGCGGACTGCTCGGCCGCGGCCTGACCAACAGCCTGGCTGGCCAGAACCTGCCGGTGGGCTCGACCGACTTCGTCTTCGCCCACGTCAGCGAGCAGCTGGGTTTCCTTGGCGGTACCGTCGTGCTGGCGCTCTTCGCGCTGCTCATCTGGCGCGTACTGAACGTCGGCTGGCGCTCCGGAGACACCTTCACGCTTGCCTTCGCGGGCGGCCTCGCGGGCATGCTCCTGTTCCAGATGATCGTCAACGTCGGCATGGTCCTGGGCGTCATGCCCATCACCGGCATCCCGCTCCCGTTCGTGACCTACGGCGGCGCATCCTTGCTCAGCGCGGCTCTGGGCCTGGGCATCCTCGAGTCGCTGGCCATGAGTCGCTCCAGGTCTGGCTAGAGCTGACCGACCCGGACCTATGGCCCCCGATTACGCGCCAGAGCGACCGAACCGCGCCGGGGTTCCGACCGCTAGGCTGTAGGGCAATATGCCCACTCTCCCGTTCGACCCTGCTGACCTTGGTGTCTTCTCGTCCGGCGCCGGCGCCGAGGAGGGGGCGGCCTTCGCGGACGCACTGTTCAGCCTGTTCATCCTCTTCCTCGCGGCCAAGATCGGCGAGGAGATCTTCCGGCGCATCAACCAGCCGGGTGTCATCGGCGAGCTGCTCGGCGGTTTCATCGTCGGCCCCTTCGCGTTGGGCTTGGCGCACGTCACCGTCACCGCAGAGGTGTTCGCCGAGCTGGGCGTCGTCATCCTGCTCTTCACGGTCGGCCTCGAGGTCCGCCTCGACGACCTGTTGAAGGTGGGGCCCATGGCCATCGCGGTCGGCACCATCGGCTTCATCCTGCCCATCATCGCGGGCCTTGGCATCGGCATGGCGATCGGGGAGGAGCTCCTCCCGGCAGCCCTCATGGGCCTGGCCCTCGCGGCCACCTCGATCGGCATCACCAGCCGCGTGCTGGCCGATATGGGCATGCTCGACAGAGCCTTCGCCCGGGTCATCCTGGGCGCTGCCATCGTCGACGACATCCTGGCCCTGCTGGCCATCGGCGTGCTCTCAGGCCTGGCCGAGGGCGACCTCGGCGTGGAGACCCTGTTCACGCTCATCGCCGGACTCGCCTTCGTGGGCATCGGCCTGGCACTGGCCCCCATGGGGCGCCGACTGCCGCGCAAGGTCTTCGTCTGGCCCAGGTTCGCGGATACCCCGGTCGTGCCCGTCTTCATCATCATGTTCGCCGGTGCCCTGCTGGCCCAGTTCGTGGGCCTCGCGGCCATCATCGGCGCCTTCGTGGTCGGGCTGTTCGTCGCCGAGACCCCGGTCCGCGAGGAGGTGGAACACGGCTTCCGGCCGCTGTTGGGTATCTTCGCCCCGTTCTTCTTCGCGGTCACGGGCGCCAATATCGACATGAGCGCGTTGCTCCAGCCGGACCTGTTGGCCATCGTCCTCGTCCTCACGGTGATGGGTGTCGTGACCAAACTGGTCGGTGGCATCGCCGGGTCCTGGAAGCTGGGCAAGTGGAACTCGATCGTGGTCGGCGTCGGTATGAGCCCGCGCGGTGAGGTCGGCATCGTCGTGTCTGCGCTGGGCCTGTCGCTGGCCCTCATCGGCCAGGAGATCTACGCGGTCCTGTTGGCTGCGGTCATCCTGACCACGCTGGTAGCGCCGGTCATGCTCCAGTGGGCCATCCCCAAGGCGCCGCGCGACGAACGTCATCCCGAGGAGGCCGGCTCCGTGTAGTCGGGTCGCCCCGAGGCTGGATGCCCCTAGGGCACGCGCCTGAGCAACTCGTCCAGCTCCGTCTTGTAATTGCGCCCCATCGTGGTGCGCGAGAGCCACTCCAGGTAGTCATGGTCAAAGCGGTCGACTTGGTTGAGCGTCCAGCCGCGATAGCGCCCAAAGGTCAACTGGCGCCCCTTGGCGGGAGGGGTCAGTGGTGGCGCGCCAGCCTCGCCGTACGGTCTGGTCTCAGCCACGCTGTTGACGCCGCCCGCCCGCGTGGGACGCCCGTCGCCTCCCAACGGTGCTGCCGCCGGCTTCGTCTTGCGCAGACCGATCTGGAAGTCATAGCGGGTGCGCTTCTCGGGGTCACTCAGGACCGCGTAGGCCTCGTTCAGCTCGATCATGCGCGCGGCGGACTCGGGCGAGTCGTCGCGATCGGGGTGGTAGCGCTTGGCCAGGTGGCGATAGACGATCGACAGCAACTCACGGTCGGCTCGCGGGCTGACGAAGAGCACGTCGTAGAAGGTCCGGGTCATCTGAGGGGCACCATACTCGACCCGCGCGCGGGCGTCTCGGACCCTGCGATTGACGCCTTCGGGCGATTCCCGCTACCATCATCGTTCGCGCCCGAGTGTTTGTCGCGCCGTGTTCGCCTGCGACTCGCCAGCGCACCCAGACCCAGTCAGACCATCACGAACCGACCACGCAACGGGAAGCCATGTACGCAGTCATCGAATCCGGCGGCAAACAGCACCGCGTCGAGCTTGGCTCGGAGATCCAGGTCGATCGCCTGGATGTCCAGCCCGGCGACTTCATCACGCTCGATCGCGTCCTCCTGATCGCCGACGGCGATGACGCCGCCATCGGGCAGCCGGTGGTCGACGGTGCCACGGTCTCAGCTGAGGTCCTGGGCCAGGATCGCGGCAAGAAGATCATCGTCTTCAAGTACAAGCCCAAGGCCCGCACCCGTGTCAAGAACGGCTTCCGTGCCGAGCTGACCACCCTGCGCATCACGGAGATCGCGTTCGGCGGCAAGAGCGCGGCCAAGGACGCTGAGCAGCAGCAGAAGGCCGAGGCCAAGCAGGCCAGGGAGGCCGAGAAGACTGCCCGGGAGGCCGCGGCCAAGGCTGCTGAGGAGCAGGCCGCCGCGGACAAGGAGCTGGCCGCCAAGCTGGCTGCCGCGGAGGAGTCCGCCAAGGAGGAGTCCGCCAAGGAGGAGGCCCCGCAGGCCAAGCCCAAGGCGAGCAAGAAGGCGACCGCCAAGAAGGCCGCGCCAGAGCCCACGCCAGAAGCGCAGGCCCCCGCCGAGGAGGCTGAGCCAGCGCCGGAAGCTGCGGCCCAGAGCGAAGCCGCTACCGAGAAGGACGAGTAAGCCATGGCTCACAAGAAGGCTGGTTCCAGCTCCAAGAACGGCCGCGATAGCGTTGGCAAGCGCCTCGGTGTCAAGGTCGGTGACGGCTCCGTCGTCAGCGCTGGCTCGATCATCGTCCGACAGCGTGGCATGACCTTCCTCTCCGGCCCCGGCACCGGCTTGGGCAAGGACTACACCGTTTTCGCCACGGTCGAGGGCCGTGTCGTCTTCGAGCACGCCCGCAAGGACAAGAAGCGCGTGCGCGTCGAGGCGGAAGCCGCCGCCAGCTGACAGCAAGGATCCAGATGAAGCCCGATACGCATCCCCAGTACTACCAGGCACAGGTCCACTGCGCCTCCTGCGGCACCGAGTTCAGCGTCGGTTCCACGCACGAGGAACTGCGCGTGGACATCTGCTCCAACTGCCACCCGTTCTACACGGGTAAGCAGACCATCGTCGATACCGCCGGCCAGGTCGAACGGTTCCAGAAGCGCCTCCAGCGCTCCGCCAAGCTCTAGGCCGTACCTAGACCGTGACCCAGTCGCCGGCAGGGCAGGGGACAGCCGCCCCGCTGAGCGGCGATCCCGGTATGTCTGACAAGCCCCGTTTCGCCTATGGCGGGCAGGCCCTCATGGAGGGCGTCTACATGCGCGGCAAGAACGCCATCGGCGTGGCCGTGCGCGGTCCTGACGGCCAGATCTTCGCCGGCCAGGAGCGGCTCGACAGCGTCATGCACCGGAACCGCTTCGCCCGTGCTCCGCTGTTTCGCGGCGTGGTCGTGCTCTATGAAACGCTCGTCATCGGTACCAAGTGGCTGATGCGCTCCGGATCGCTGGCCGCCGCCGGCGAGGGCGTGGCCTTCGGCGGCAAGGCCATCGCCCTGACCATGCTCTTCACCATCGGCCTGGCCGTGGGCCTGTTCGTGCTCATGCCGCTGTTGGTGGCCCAGGGCGGCGTCTCGCTGCTCTTCGGAGAGGTCGACAGTGGCTTCGAGTCGTTCCTCGTCCATATCCTCGAGGGGCTCGTACGCATCGCCGTCTTCATCGGCTACCTGGCGCTGGTGAGCCGGTCCGCCGAGATCGGACGCGTGTTCCAGTACCACGGCGCTGAGCACATGACCATCCACACGCTCGAAGCCGACCTGCCGCTGCAGGTCGAGAACGTGCGCAAGTTCCCGACCGCGCATCCACGGTGTGGCACCGAGTTCCTGGTCATCTTCATCATCGTCAGCATCCTGCTCTTCAGCCTGCTCGCGGGCGTCGAGCTGTGGGTCGCGATCCTCGGCCGCATCCTGCTGGTGCCGGTCATCGCGGCCGTCTCCTACGAGGTGCTGAAATTCGGCGCCGCTCGCCGCGAGACGGGCTTCTGGCGCCTGCTCTTCCTGCCCGGTATCTGGGTCCAGAAGATCACCACCAAGCAGCCCGATGACGACATGATCGAGATCGCCATCTGCGCCATGCAGGAGGGTCTTGCCGCCAACGGCGAGACCGCCCCCGAGGGCAGCTGGGATCCGCCTCGCGAGCCCATCCCCGACGTGGGCGATCTGGCCAAGGAGATGGAAGCGCGCCTCGATGCCGAAGAAGCCGCCGAGAAGGCCGCCGCGGAAGGCAAGCCCGTGCCGGCCGACGCGGTCGATACCTCCGGTGGGACGACGGCCGAAGCCCCAGAGGCCCAGCCAGACGTCGAGGGCACACCGGCCGAGACTCCCGAGGGTGCCGACACCCCCGCCTCCCGGTCCGGAGGCGTGACGGAGGGCGCATGAGCCTCGATGCCCGGCTCGACGAGCTGGAGCAGCGCCTCGTCGATATCGAGGCGCAGTGGGCCAAACCCGAGGTCTCTGCCGACCCCGTGCTGAGTCGCAAGCTCGGTCGTGAGCAGGCCCACATCGGCCCCATCGTCGAGAACTACCGTGCCCTGCGCGCGACTCGAGCCGAGCTCGAGTCGGCCCGCCACGAACTCGTGTCCGAGTCCGACCCGGAGCTCAAGGAACTGGCTCGCGAGCTCATCGCCGAGAACGAGGCCGAGGAGGCCCGCCTCAACGAGGAGTTGCGGGTCCAGCTGTTGCCCAAGGACCCCAACGACGACCGTGACGTCATCATCGAGATCCGTGGCGGCACCGGCGGCGAGGAGGCAGCCATCTTCGCAGCCGACCTCTTCCGCATGTACGCCCGCTACGCGGAGCGCCACCGCTGGAACGCCGAAACGCTGTCTGCGAGCGAGTCGGGCGTGAAGGGTCTGCGAGAGGTCATCTTCGAGATCAGCGGTCAGGGCGCCTGGAGCCGGCTCAAGTACGAGGGTGGCGTGCACCGCGTCCAGCGCGTGCCTGAAACGGAGTCGAGCGGCCGCATCCACACCTCCACCGCCACCGTCGCCGTCCTGCCCAAGGCGGATGAGGTCGACGTGCACATCGACGAGGCGCGGGACCTACGCATCGATGTCAAGCGTGCCTCAGGACCGGGTGGCCAGTCGGTCAACACCACCGACTCGGCGGTGCGCATCACGCACCTGCCCAGCGGTCTCGTGGTCGAGATCCAGGACGAGAAGAGCCAACACAAGAACAAGGCCAAGGCCATGGCGGTCCTGCGCGCACGCCTCCTCGAGCAGGAACAGCGCAAGGCCCAGGAGGAAGAGGCAGCGGCCCGCCGCTCGATGGTCGGCAGCGGCGAGCGTGCCGAGAAGATCCGCACCTACAACTTCCCGCAGGATCGCATCACCGATCACCGCATCGGCTTCGACGTGCACGGCATGCCGGCCGTCCTTGACGGTGAGATCGATCGGATCATCGACGCCCTCGTCAGAACCGACCAGGCAGAACGGCTGGCCTCGATGGAGTCGGGGTCGGGCCGCAGCGGCTAGCGCGGAGGGTCGGCCGATGGACCTGGGGCGACAACGCGTCAACGAACTCCTTGCCGACGCCACCGCGCGGCTCGCGGCCTCCGGCTCCGAGTCCGCTCGCCTCGATGCCGAGGTGCTCCTCGCCGACGTGCTCGGAGTGGACCGCAGCGGTCTCATCGCCCATCCCGAGGCCGTGCTCAGCACCGGCCAGCTCGAGTCCTACGAGTCGCACGTCGTGCGGCGTGAGGCCGGGGAGCCGGTGGCCTACATCCGCGGCCTCAAGGAGTTCTACGGCTCGGCCATCTCGGTGGATGCACGCGTGCTCATCCCGCGGCCCGAGACCGAGACGCTCGTGGAGTTGGCGCTGGCCCGCATCACGGCTGACCTGACCGGCGCCATGCGTGCCGCGGATGAGCCCTACTGGGTGTGGGACATCGGCACAGGGTCAGGCGCGATCGCGGTGGCCGTCGCGAGCGAGCTGCGCCGTCGCCGCTACGGCGATGCCGTGCACTTCCTGGTCAGCGACATCTCGGGCGATGCGCGCGACGTGGCCACCCTCAACGTCGTAGCCCATGGGCTGGCGCACCTGTTCACCTTCGCCGAGGGCGACCTCGTAGACGTGGCACCGGCGCCAGTCGGTCCGGTGAACCTGCTGCTCGCGAACCTGCCGTATATCCCAGCAGCGATGGTGCCGGACCTGCCGGTGGCAGCCAGCTTCGAGCCGGCCGGCGCGCTCGACGGTGGACCCGACGGACTCGAGGTCATCCGCCGACTGCTTCCTCGCGCTCCCGAGGTCGTGGTGCCAGGAGGCGCCGTCCTGCTGGAGATCGGCGGCGACCAGGCACCGATCATGCATGCCGCGGTCGCTGAGGCGCTCCCGGGCTGGACCTGCACGGTCCACCCCGACCTGTCGGGCAGCCCACGGGTGGCGCTGCTGGAGCGGCCCCATGCCTGATGGCCGGCCGCCGCTCTTGTCGGCCCTTGATCCGGCGGCGCTGACCGAAGCTGCCCTGGCCATGCGCGCCGGCGGCATCGTGGGTATCCCCACCGAGACCGTCTATGGCATCGGCGTGGTGCCCTTCCCCGAAGCCCTGGCCGCGGTTCTCGCCGCCAAGCAGCGTCCCGATGACAAGGGCATCGCCCTGCTCATCGACGGGCTGGATCAGGTCGATGGCCTCGTCGAGGTGTCCGAGTCAGCCCGCCGGTTGGCCGAACACTACTGGCCCGGCGCCCTGACCCTGGTGCTGCCGCTGCTCCGCCCGGAGCTGGTGCCCGAGGTCCTGACCGGCGGTCGGGACACGCTCGGCCTGCGCATCCCCGACCACGCCGTGCCACGAGCGCTGGCGCGCGAGCTGGGGCCGATCGCGGTCACCTCCGCCAACCGCTCGGGTGAGCCAGCCGCACTGGTGCCCGAGGAGCTCATCGCCTCGGTCGGGCACTCGCTCGCGCTCGTCCTCGACGATGGACCGGTGCGCGGCGGAGTGGCTTCCACGGTCGTGGCCGTGGACCGCGACGGTAGCTGGCGTGTCCTGCGCGACGGGGCCCTTGACCGCGCCGTCCTCGAAGCGACGGTGCGCGGAGGCTGATCGCAGGCGCGAGTACACTCATCTCGCAGCGCGAGACCAACGGAGCACTGATGACCCTTACCTCTGGCCGCCAGCTGGCTGACGCCCCCCTCGCCAGCGTGGACCCCGACGTGTGGGAGGCGATGGTCGCCGAACGCGACCGACAGACCTGGAAGATCGAGCTCATCGCGAGCGAGAACTACGCCTCGCGTGCGGTGATGGAGGCGACCGGTTCCTGGCTCACCAACAAGTACGCCGAAGGCCAGCCGGGCAAGCGCTACTACGGCGGCTGCGAGTACGTCGACATCGTCGAGCGCCTGGCTGAGGACAGAGCCGTGGCCCTGTTCCCCGGCGCCGAGTTCGTGAACGTCCAGCCCCACTCCGGCGCGCAGGCCAACACCGCGGCCTACCTTGCGGTGCTCGACCACGGGGATACGATCCTGGGCATGAGCCTGGCTCACGGCGGCCACCTTACCCACGGGCACCCCATCAACTTCAGTGGCCGCTATTTCGACGTCCACGGATACGGCGTGTCGGAGAACGACGGACGCATCGACTACGACGCGCTCGAGCGACAGGCGCGCGAGGTCCGGCCCAAGCTCATCGTAGCCGGCGCCAGCGCCTATCCACGGATCATCGACTTCGAGCGCATGGCGGCCATCGCCCATGCGGTCGAGGCGCTGTTGATGGTGGACATGGCTCACATCGCGGGCCTGGTCGCGGCAGGGCAGCATCCCAGCCCCTTCCCGCACGCTGACATCGTCACCACTACCACGCACAAGACGCTGCGTGGCCCACGCGGCGGACTCATCTTCGGCAAGCCGGAGCTGGCACGCGCCATCGACCGGGCCGTGTTTCCGGGCACGCAGGGTGGACCGCTGATGCACGTGGTCGCGGCCAAGGCTGTCGCGCTGCGCGAAGCCGCCAGCGAAGCCTTCCGGGCTGACCAGCGGCGGACCGTCGAGAACGCCGCGGTCCTGGCCGAGACGTTGCTGGCCCATGGCACGCAGCTCGTCAGCGGGGGCACCGACAATCACCTCATCCTCGTCGACGTGACGCCCCTGGGCGTGACCGGCACGGAGGCCGAGCGACTACTCGACGACGTGGGCATCACGGTCAACAAGAACGCCATCCCCTTCGACCCGCTGCCGCCCAACACGGCCTCCGGCATCCGCGTCGGTACGCCCGCGACCACCACCCGCGGTTTCGGTACCGACGAGATGCGAGCCATCGGCGAGCTCATCACGCGCACCCTGCGCCAGCGTGACGACGATGCGGCGCTCGATGCGGTGCGGGCCGAGGTCAGGCAGATCTGCGCACGCTTCCCCGTACCGGGGTTGCCGGAGGCGTGACCTTCGAGGCGTTGCCCGCCATCCTCCTCGCGGGCGCCGTCACCGCCGTCGTGGCGTACCTGCTGACGCCCCTGGCCATGCGCATCGCCACCCGCCTGGGGGCCATCGATGAGCCCGACTCCGGCCGGCGCATCCATAGCAGGCCGATCCCGCGCGCAGGTGGTCTGGCAGTCGTGACCTCCTTCGTCAGCGTCGGTCTGGTGGCGCTCATACTGCAGGCACAGCTCGAGACGTTCGGCAGCGGTTGGCGCTGGCAGCCTGAGCGCTGGTTCGGATTCCAGGGCCCCGACACGGAGCGGGTGCTCATCGCGGTCTTCGGTGGGGCCGTGCTGGCCGCGGCCTTCGGTCTCATCGACGACAAGTGGCAGATCCGTGCCCGCTGGCAGTTCGGCTTCCAGCTGATCCTCGCGGCCTTCGCCATCCTGCTGGGCCTGCAGATCCTCGAGATCAACAACCCGCTTGAGTTCCTGGGCGGGATCTTCGCGGACGACACGCTCGAGTTCGAGGGCATCCTGGCCAGCCTGATCACGGCACTCTGGATCGTGGGCATGATCAACAGCATCAACTTCATCGACGGCCTGGACGGGCTGTCGACGGGCGTGGCCATCATCGCCGCCCTGACGCTCGGTTTCGTCTCCCTCGGCTACGAGTCGTCGTATCAGCTGATCGTGGCGCTCTTGTGCGCGGTCCTCGCCGGTGCCCTGCTGGGGTACCTGCCCTGGAACTTCAATCCAGCCAAGGTCTTCATCGGCACCACCGGCGTGATGGTCATGGGCTACCTGCTGGCGGTGCTGGCCATCCTCGGCTCAGCCAAGGTGGCCGTGGCCCTGCTCATCCTGGGCGTGCCCATCATCGATACCTTCTGGATCATCACGCGCCGCCTGTTGAGTGGCCACTCGCCCTTCACGCCCGACCGTGGTCACATCCACCACCGCTTGCTGGACCTTGGCCTGAGCCACCGGGGCGTGGTCCTGCTCATCTACGCCATCACCATCGTCCTGGCCGTCGCGAGCGTGCTGCTGGCCGGAGGTTCCGGCCCCCTCTATGCCTTCATGGCCATCGTCATCGGCTCCGGCATCCTGCTCCTGCTGATCACCTTCCGAGGCCCGGACGAGGCGCTCGAAGCCACCACCTACGACGTGGATCCGGCTTCATCGGCACCGGCGCCGTCCGATGACCGACCGTAGTCGAAGGAACCGTCTGAGCGTGCTGCTATAATCCGAGCCGCCCGCGAGGGGCGCGCTCATGGACGGGAAATCATTCGCATACTTCGCCCTGTTCAGCGAGATCGGGCTCGTCCTCCTGGCGACGACGTTCGGGGGGGTCCTGCTCGGCAACTGGCTCGACCAGCAGCTGGGCACCAATCCCTTGCTCGTGATCGGTGGGTTCCTGCTGGGGATCCTGATCGGCGGGATCGCCGACTGGCGTGTCCTGAACCGGTTCCTCGCGAAGATAGATGACTGACGGAGGCAGCCGCGCCCCGTCCCAACGGAGCTAGCGTGTCCAACGATCCGGCCCCGGCAGAGACGCATAACCTGCCGGTCGAACCAGACGACCAGATCGAGTTCAGCGCCGACAGGAAGAGCCGCATCTCGACGCGCGTGCTCATCGGCGCCATCGTCGGTCTGCTCATCCTCAATCTCGCCGCCTTCGTCATCCTGCCTCCGTTCGACCACGATGATCCCAACCAGTCCTGCCTCGATACCGGCGGCCTGACCGAGAGCATCAACTGCCTCGTCAACGGCACCCTGCACCTGCCGCGCCCGCACGAGATCTGGGTCGCGGGTGGCGGCCACGGCGACACTGGCCTCGTCACGTTCGAGGTCAGCATCACCGACACACTGGCCACGATGTTCGCCATCACCGCCATCGTGCTGGTCGTGCTCATCCTGGCCACGCGTGGTCGCAGGGAAGTGCCCGGCTTCTTCCAGAACTTCGCCGAGTGGGCTCACGAGTCGCTGAGCGGCTGGTCCATCGGCATGGGCGGCAGCAAGGCCACCAGGTACCTGCCCATCTTCGCTGCCTTCTTCGTGCTCATCCTGGCCTTCAACTGGAGCGGCTTGCTGCCCGGCATCGGCATCCTCCCCGGTACCCGCGCCCCCACCAGCGACCTCAACGTGACGCTGGGCCTGGCGCTCTTCGCCTGGTTCTACTTCCAGTTCCAGGGCTTCAGGCTGCTGGGCGTCGGCGGCTACATGTCCAAGTTCTTCCCGGTCTACGAGTTCAGGAACGGGGTCGGCGCCGGGCTCATCGGCATGTTCGTGGGCTTCGTCGAGTTCATCCTCGAGTTCGTCAAGCCGATCACGCTCTCGATGCGACTCTTCGGCAACATCTACGGCGGTGAAGTGGCGCTGGCCATCGTCACCGCGCTCGCCGGCGCTTTCCTCATCCCGGTCGCGCTCTACGGCCTGGAGATCATCCTCACGTTCGTCCAGGCCCTGATCTTCTCGACCCTGACCTTGATGTTCATCCTCGCGGCCATCGAGAGCCATCACGAGGAGGGGCATGAGGAGGAGGAAGCGCTGGCAGCGGACGCGTTTTCGCACAAGGACCGCGAGCAGGGGGCAGCCGCTACCGCCTGATCAGCCGTAATCGGGCACTGTCGCCCTCATCACCACCACCAACCATCAAGTAGGAACCAAGCAGGAGGAAGCCCAGGATGCACGTCGCAGCACAGGCAATGTCACAGATCGCGAGCAGCCGCCGCTGGCGATCGCTGCCCGTCTACCTCATGGCCGCGCTCGGCCTCGTCGTCGTGGCCCTCGCGATGATCGTCTCACCGACGTTCGCGCAGGAGGCCGCAGCCGCCACCACCGCCGCACAGCCGATGGACCTGGCGCCGCTCGGCGCTGGCCTCGCCGCCATCAGCATCGTCGGCCCCGGCATCGGCATCGGCATCCTTGCCGGCATGAGCGCCAGCGCCATCGGCCGCAACCCCGATGCAGCCGGTCAGATCCGCAGCGTCGCCATCCTCATGGCAGCGTTCGCTGAGGGCCTCGGCATCATCGCGCTCGTGGTCGCGCTCGCTCTCGTCTTCGTCGGCTAGAAGCCGGAAACGTAGTAGCTGTGGAATTCCTGGCCGTAGCCCAGGGTCTGGCCGAGGCGCTGCCCGTCCTTGCCGCGGAAGCGGCCGAGGGCGAGTCAGGTGGTGGCCTCACCGTCAACCTCTTCTGGGTCATCGTCGCCGGCGCGAACTTCGCGGTCTTCTTCCTGCTTGCGTGGAAGATCGTCATCGAGCCGTTGGGCGAGCGACTGCAGGAGCGTCGCGAGCGGATCGAGCAAGGCCTCAAGGACGCAGACGCGGCCCGCCGTGACCGCGAGTCCGCGGCTGACCAGCGACAGGCTGTCCTCAACGAGGCCCGTCGTGAGGCCAGCGAGATCGTGCAGCGCGCCCAGAAGGTGGCCGACGAGACCCGTGACAAGGGTGTCGTCGACACGCAGGTCGAGATCGATCGCATGCGCGAGCGCGCGGTCGCGGAGATCGACGCTGAGCGCAAGCGCGCGCTCGCAGACGTTCGCAACCAGGTCGCCGAGCTGGCCCTCGCGGCCGCCGGCAAGGTCGTGGGCGAGACCATGAGCGACGAGCGCGAGAAGCGCCTCGTGGACGAGTTCCTGACACAGGTCTCGGTCGAGGCACCCGCGGGAGACGACCGCAACTGATGAGCGCAGCCACCACGAGGACCACATGGCGCTAGCCCGCAGCACGGCCCGCCGCTATGCCGAAGCCGCCTTCGAGATCGCCGAGCGCGATGATTCGATGGAGGCCTGGATGGCGGCGCTCGCCGTGGCTGAGGAGCGCCTCGTGGATCCCGAGGTCTCGCGTTTCCTGTCCAACCCGTCGGTGCCTGCCACCTCCCGCGTGGAGGTGCTCGGTCGTATCGTCGGCGACGACGTCACCGGGCCTCAGCGCAATCTGCTGGCGCTGATGGTCCGTCGCGGTCGCTTCGAGCAGCTGCCGGCGGTCATCCGCGAGTTCCGGCGCCTGTACCGCCTGCGCGAGGGCATCGTGGAGGCCACCGTGACCTCCGCGTCCACGCTCGACGCCGCTGAGGCGCAGGCCCTCCAGTCTCGCCTCGAGGCCATGACCGGCAAGCGCATCGAGCTCTCCCAAGAGGTCGACGCTCAGCTTCTCGGAGGCCTGCAGGTCCGCGTGGGCGACCAGCTCATCGACGGTTCCGTTCGCGGTCGCCTGGAACGACTCCGCAACGATTTCACGAACATCGCTATCTGACGCCGACGCCCAGAAGGAACACGCATGGCAATCCGCTCCGACGACATCACCCAGATCATCAAGTCCGCCATCGACGAGTTCGATTCGGGCGTGGAGACGCGTTCGGTCGGCACCGTCGTGGAGGTCGGTGACGGCATCGCCCGCATCTACGGCCTCGAAGACGCGCTAGCGAGCGAGCTCCTCGAGTTCCCCGGTGGCGTCAAGGGCATGGCCCTCAACCTCGAAGAGGAGACGGTGGGCGCCGTGATCCTGGGTGACTACACCCAGATCAAGGAGGGCGACACCGTCAAGACCACCGGTTCGGTGGTCGAGGTGCCGGTGGGGCCAGAGCTCATCGGCCGCGTGGTCGATGTGCTCGGCAAACCCATCGATGACAAGGGTCCCATCGACACCAAGATCACCCGCCCGGTCGAGCGCGTCGCACCCGGCGTCATCACCCGCAAGTCGGTCGACACGCCGCTGCAGACGGGCATCAAGGCCATCGACGCCCTGATCCCCATCGGCCGTGGCCAGCGCGAGCTCATCATCGGTGACCGCCAGACGGGCAAGACCACCGTGGCCATCGACACCATCATCAACCAGAAGGGCAAAGGCGTCGTCTGCGTCTACGTGGCCATCGGCCAGAAGCTGTCGACCGTCGCCCAGACCGTGGCCGTGCTCGAGCGCGAAGGCGCGCTGGACCACACCATCGTGGTCGTGGCTGGCGCCGAGGACCCGGCGCCGCTGCAGTACCTGGCTCCGTACAGCGGCGTGACCATGGGGGAGTTCGTGATGGAGGAGGGCGTCGAGCTCGACGGCCACCTCGTCAAGGACGCCCTCTGCGTCTACGACGACCTCACCAAGCACGCCTGGGCCTATCGCGAGATGTCATTGCTGCTGCGTCGCCCGCCCGGCCGCGAGGCCTATCCCGGCGATGTCTTCTACCTGCACAGCCGCCTGTTGGAACGTGCTGCGCGCATGAACGAGCAGAACGGTGGTGGCTCGCTCACGGCCCTGCCCATCATCGAGACGCAGGCCAACGACGTCTCGGCCTACATCCCCACCAACGTCATCTCCATCACCGATGGCCAGATGTTCCTCGAGTCCGACCTCTTCAACGCCGGCCAGCGGCCGGCCTTGAACGTGGGCATCTCGGTCTCGCGCGTGGGCTCCGCCGCCCAGAACAAGGCCATGCGCAAGGTGGCTGGTCCACTCAAGCTGGACCTTGCCCAGTTCCGCGAGCTGGCTGCCTTTGCCCAGTTCGCATCCGACCTCGACAAGGCCACGCGCGATCAGCTCAACCGCGGCGAGCGCATCTCGGAAGTCATCAAGCAGCCCCAGTTCAGCCCGCTGCCGGTGGAGCGCCAGACGGCCATCCTGTGGGTGGTCACCAACGGCTACCTCGACGACATCGAAGTCGGCCGAGTGCGTGACTATCGAGGATCAGTTCTACCGCTATCTCGATGCCGAGCACGGGGAGCTGATGGGCAAGCTGGCCGATGGCGACTGGGACGACGACATCATCGAGGCCCTGCGCGCCGCGGCCGACGACTTCCAGCAGACCTTCACCGCCTAGCTGACCGTGGCCAGCCAGCGCGAGATCCGGCGCCGCATCGGATCTGTCGGCAACATCAAGCAGATCACGCGTGCCATGCAGTTCGTGGCGGCCTCCAAGCTTCGTCGTGCCCAGGAGGCCACGCTCGCCTCGCGGTCGTACAGCGACAAGCTCGACGAGGTCCTCGCTGACGTGGCCGCTGTGGTCGACCCCGAGACACACCCGTTGCTGGCGGAAGAGCGCGAGGGCACCCGCCTGATCGTGCTCTTCACCAGCGACCGCGGCATGGCCGGCTCGCTCAACACCAACACCATCCGTTTCGCGGCCCAGGAGATCAGCGCCTCCAGCGGCGATCTCCAGGTGGTGACCGTCGGGCGCAAGGGCACCGCGGCCATGCGGCGCGGCCAGGTCCCACTGGCGGCATCCTTCGATGGCTTCGGGGACAAGCCTGCATTCAGCGACGTCCTGCCCCTGGCCCGACTCATCAGCGACGACTTCCTGGCCGGTACCTATGCCAAGGTGCACCTGCTCTACCCTGCCTTCGTCTCCACGCTGGTGCAGCGCCCCGAGATGAAGCGCCTGCTGCCGGTCAAGCCGAACGCTGACACCGCAGAGGGCATCCCCGGCCATCAGTTCCTGTTCGAGCCCAATCCTGCCCGGGTCCTCGAGCAGCTCATGCCGCGCTACGTGGCCACGCGCCTCTTCCAGGCCGTGCTGGAGCTCACCGCCAGCGAGCAGTCCTCGCGGATGGTGGCCATGCGCAACGCGACCGACAACGCGCAGGAGCTCATCGACGACCTCACCCTCACCTACAACAAGGTCCGCCAGTCGAACATCACGCGCGAGATGATCGAGATCGCGACCGGCGCCAGCAGCACATAACACCACGGAGGAAACAGCCCACATGGCGGCAACCACCACCACCAAGCCCGAAGTCACCGCAGCTGCGGTCGGGCGCGTCATCGCCATCACCGGGCCCGTCGTGGACGTGGAGTTCCCCGCGGGGCAGCTGCCGGCGATCTTCAACGCCCTCAAGATCAAGGCGCCCGATCGCGACGTGACCGTCGAGGTCCAGCAGCACCTTGGCAACAACTGGGTCCGTACCGTGGCCATGACCACCACCGACGGCCTGGCTCGGGGCATCGAGGTCGTGGACACTGGTGCGCCCATCAGCGTGCCGGTCGGGCCCGAGACCCTGGGTCGCGTCTTCAACGTCCTCGGCGAGGTCATCGACGGCAAGGGGGAGGTGAAGACCGAGCAGACCTACCCGATCCATCGCAAGCCGCCCGCGTTCGACGAACAGGCCACGGCAACGGAGGTCTTCGAGACCGGTATCAAGGTCATCGACCTCATCTGCCCCTTCGCCAAGGGCGGCAAGATCGGCGTCTTCGGTGGCGCCGGCGTGGGCAAGACCGTCATCATCCAGGAGCTCATCCGCAACGTCGCCCAGGAGCACGGTGGCTACTCGGTGTTCGCCGGCGTCGGCGAGCGCTCCCGTGAGGGCAACGACCTCATCGCGGAGATGACCGAGTCGGGCGTCATCGAGAAGACCGTCTTCAGCTTCGGCCAGATGAACGAGCCGCCCGGTGCACGCCTGCGTGTGGCCCTGACCGGCCTGACCATGGCCGAGTACTTCCGCGACGAGGGCCGTGACGTGCTCCTCTTCGTGGACAACATCTTCCGCTTCACCCAGGCTGGCTCGGAGGTCTCGGCCCTGCTCGGCCGCATGCCTTCGGCGGTGGGCTACCAGCCCAACCTGGCCACCGAGATGGCCGCGCTGCAGGAGCGCATCACCTCGACCAAGACCGGCTCGATCACCTCGCTGCAGGCCATCTACGTGCCCGCCGACGACTACACCGACCCGGCGCCGGCTACGACCTTCGGCCACCTCGACTCGACCATCCGCCTCGAGCGCTACCTGACCGAGCTGGGCATCTACCCGGCGGTGGACCCGCTGACCTCCACTTCACGCGTGCTCGACCCGCTGGTCGTGGGTCAGGAGCACTACGAGACCGCCCGTGAGGTCCAGCGCGTGCTCCAGCGCTATCGCGACCTGCAGGACATCATCGCCATCCTCGGCATCGACGAGCTCTCCGAAGAGGACAAGTCGCTCGTGGCTCGTGCTCGCCGCCTGCAGCGCTTCATGAGTCAGCCCTTCTTCGTGGCCGCGGTCTTCACCGGCCGCGAGGGTGAGTACGTGCCCATCAAGGACACCGTCACCTCATTCAAGGACATCCTCGAGGGGCGCGCCGACGACCTGCCCGAGCAGGCCTTCTTCCTGGCCGGCACCCTCGATCAGGTCCGCGAGAACGCAGCCAAGCTGGCCGAGTAGGTCATGCCTCTGCTGCTGGAGATCGTCACGCCCGAGCGCCAGGCGTATTCGGACACGGTCGACGCCGTCTACTGCCCCGGTACCGAGGGGGAATTCGGCGTGCTCCCGCACCACGCTCCCCTGTTGTCGATGCTGGGCGTCGGCGAGCTGCGCATCCAGAAGGGTGGCGAGGAGGAGTTCTTCGCCATCGCCGGTGGGTTCGTGCAGGTCCGCCCCGACAAGGTCGTGGTCATGGCCGAGCTGGCCGACCTCGCCTCGGAGATCGACCTCGAGGCTGCCGAGGAAGCGCGCAATGAGGCTGAGCGAGCATTGGCTGCGGGCTTCGAGGAGCCGGCCGACCTGGCCCAGGCCCGTGCCGCCATGGAGCGGGCCTTGCTGCGCATCCGCGTGGCGGAACGCCGGCATCGCGAGGGTCCGCGTCAGCGCCGTTAGCGCGGATGGCCGAGACTAAGCCCTGATGGCAGCTTCTCGGCCGTTCCACTGGGAGTATCAGGCGCCGCCTGTCGCGGATGAGACCATCCGCATCGAGGGTGGTCGGCCGCTGCGTGGCGAAGTGTCCATCAGCGGCTCCAAGAACGCCGCGCTGAAGCTGCTGGCCGCTGCCACCCTCACCGGTGAGCGCTGTCGCTTCACGAACATGCCCGAGATCGTGGACGTGGCTCTCATGGCAGAGGTCCTCAGCGACCTCGGTGTCGTCGTCGAGCACCCGGAGGCCAACACCTACGAGGTCAGCGCCGGCGACATCGACTGGAACTTCGTGCCGCTCGAGGCCGCTGCCAAGATGCGTGCCAGCTTCATCCTGCTGGGTCCACTGCTTGCCCGGATGGGCAAGGTCATCATCAGCAACCCCGGCGGCGATCGCATCGGCCGCCGTCCGGTCGACCTGCACGTTCGGGCCATGGAAGCCCTTGGCGCCACCATCGAGTACCGCAACGGCTACTACTTCGCGCAGGCGCCGGGACGCCTCCGGGGCGGCGACGTGGTCTTTCCTCACGTGACCGTGATGGGCACGGAGAACGCCATGTTGGCCGCCACGCTCGCCGACGGTCACACGACCATCCGCCCGGCCGCCCGCGAGCCGGAGATCGACGATCTCATCAGCATGCTCCAGGACATGGGCGCTGAGGTCGAGCGCACGGCCCCGGAGGTCATCGAGGTCGAGGGACGCCGCCGGCTGCGCGGCGCGACCCACCACACGGTGGCCGATCGCATCGAGGCCGGCACCTTCGCGGTCGCCTCCGCCGTTACCGGCGGCGATGTCACCCTGCTGGGCGCGCCGTCGGAGCACCTGGGCGCCTTCCTCGACGTGCTCGACCAGGTCGGCGTCGAGGTCAGTGGCGACGGCGACCGCATCACCGTGCGCGGTGGCACGCCCGGCGAGTACACCGCCACCGACATCGAGACTGCGGCCTACCCCGGCCTGGCCACGGACCTGCAGCCTCCCACGGGCGTGCTGCTGACCCAGGCGCGCGGCAGCAGCACCGTCCACGAGACCATCTACGAGGATCGCCTCGAGTGGCTCACCGACCTGGGTCTCATGGGCGCCCAGGCGGAGATCCGCGACGCCCATCACGCGGTCATCAACGGGCCCGTCCGCCTCAAGGGCGCTGAGGTGGAGGTCAGCGACCTGCGCGCCGGTGCCTCGCTCATCCTCGGCGCCCTTGCGGCAGAGGGCCGATCGACCATCCACGGCGTCCACCACGTGCGGCGCGGCTACGAAGGCATCGAGGGCAAACTCCTCGAGCTCGGCGCGGGAATCGAAGAGGAGCCGGAGGCCTAGGCCCGCAAGCATGAAGATCGGGATCGACCTCGGTACTGCCAACGTCCTCGTCTACGTCAAGGGCAAGGGCATCGTCATCCGCGAGCCCTCCGTGGTGGCCATCAGCGAGACCAACCACATCGTGGCCGTGGGTGAGGAAGCACGCGAGATGATCGGCCGCACGCCGGACAACATCAGTGCCATCCGCCCCATGAAGGACGGCGTCATCGCCGACTACGTGATCACCGAGGCCATGCTCCGCTACTTCATCCGCAAGGCCGGACGCACCTTCACCAAGCCGGACGTCATGGTCTGCGTGCCCTCGGGCGTGACCAGCGTCGAGAAGCGCGCGGTGCGCGACGCAGCCCTAAAGGCCGGTGCCCGCGAGGCCTACCTCATCGAGGAACCGCTCGCCGCCGCCATCGGCGCCAACGTGCCCATCAGCGGCGCCTCGGGGAACATGGTCATCGACATCGGCGGCGGCACCAGCGAGATCGCCGTGGTCGCGCTCGGGGGGATCGTGGTCAGCCGTTCGCTGCGGGTCGGTGGCAACCGCTTCGACGAGGCCATCGCGAGCTACATCCGCCGCAAGTACAACCTCATGATCGGCGAGCGCACCGCCGAGGAGGTCAAGATCGCCATCGGCACGGCCCTGCCCCTGGAGCGGGAGCTCACGCTCGATGTGCGAGGCCGCGACCTCATCGCCGGCCTGCCCCGGACCATCCCCATGACCAGCTCCGAGATCATGGAGGCCATCGAGAAGCCGCTGCAGCAGATCGTCACCGCTGTTCGTGCGGTGCTCGAGGAGACGCCCCCTGAGCTGGCCAGCGACATCATCGACAAGGGCATGGTCATGACCGGTGGGGGAGCACTGTTGCGCAATATGGACCGCCTGCTGACGCAGGTCACCGGCGTGCCCTGTCACGTAGCCGAGAATGCGCTCAACTGCGTGGCGCTCGGTACGGGCCTGGCCATGGAGCACTTCGAGTTCTTCAAGGCCTCGCTGGTGCAAAAGGTCTAGCGTGAGCACCGAGGTTGCGGTGACGGACCGTCCCCGGCGCTCGTTCGTCGACCTGCACACCCATAGCTCAGCCTCGTTCGACTCGCTCTCCGACCCGCGGGCGATGATGGCCAAGGCCGTGAGCCTTGGTCTGACACACCTGGCCATCACCGACCACGAGCGCATCGATGGCGCCCAGCGCGCCGCGGAGCTGGCACCCCCCGGCCTCCAGCTCGTGGTCGGGGAGGAGATCCGCACCGCCGACGGCGACATGCTGGGACTCTTCCTGCGGGAGGTGGTGCCGCCCGGTCTCTCGGCGGCGGAGACGGCGACGGCCATCCGCGAGCAGGGCGGCGTGGTCGGCCTGCCCCATCCGTTCGATGGTCTTCGCAGCTCCGGCGGGAGTCGGGCGGGCGAAGCCGAGCAGAAACTGGAGGAGCTGGCCGCTATCGTTGACTACGTGGAAGTCCACAACGCCCGCGCCTACCGCGAGGCCAACCCGCAGGCCGGCGCTTTCGCCGAGCGCCACCGACTGCCCGGCGTGGCTTCCTCGGATGCGCACAGCATCACCGAGCTGGGCATCGCCAGCACGGTCCTGCCCGGCTACTTCTCCACCGCGCAGGAGCTGCTGGCGCTGCTGCCCCACGCCGAGATCACGCCGGGTCGTGCCTCGTACTACGTACGCCTGTGGACGCCAGTGGCCAAGCTCGTCAACCGCGCCAGGGGCAATGTCCGCATCCGGCCGGTCGAACACGATGGATCGTCGTGACCGAGCAGCAGCCCCCAGAGTCAGCGGAGGCCCGAACCGCAGCAGCCGGGCATCCACGACCGCACGGAGCCGTGGCACCTGGCCCTCGACGAGACGCCTGAGGTCGGCGACGCCGCCAGGGAGGACCCGCTCCTCGCGGATGACTTCTCGGAGGGCGCGGTCCCGCTGACGGCCCGCTTGCGCAACCGTCGCACCCAGGCCTCGATCATCGTGCCGGCGCTCGTGCTCCTGCTCTTCGTGGTGGCCCTGCCGGGCTTCCAGCTCGATACGCTCGTGGACTACATCCTCGCGGCCGACCCGGCGTGGCTGCTCGCGGCCTTCGTGGTCTACTACCTCGGCTTCCCGGTGCGCGGCTACCGCTGGTCACTGCTGCTGCGCGGTATCGGCGCCAAGGTACGCGTCCGGGACTCGACCGAGATCATCTTCGTCAGCTGGCTGGTCAACAGCGTCGTACCGGCCAAGCTGGGAGAGGTCTACCGCGCCTGGTTGCTGAAGATCAACTACCCGGTGTCGCTCTCGGCGACCTTCGGGACGATCTTCATCGAGCGCATGTTCGACATCTTCGCCATCGTCATCCTCGGCCTGGGCGCGGCCTTCTGGTCCTTCCGGTACCGGTCTTGACGAGACCGTGCGCGCGATCATGTTGCTGGGCATCGTGGTCGTGGTCGTCATCGCCATCGGGCTCTTCAGCTTGCGCAACTTCGGAGCGCGACTCGTCGAGCGCCTGCCGCTCCCGACAAAGGCCAAGGAGCTGTACGAGCACTTCGAGGCGGGCGTCTTCTCGATGGACCGGCGCACGCTGCCGATGATCGCCTTCCTCACGCTGGTCATCTGGACCACCGAGGCGCTGCGCCTGCTGTTCGTGGTCGATGCCCTCGGCTTCGACATCTCGCTGGGCATCAGCGGCGCCTTCTTCGTGGCGCTCGTGGCCTCACTCCTGACGGCCGTGCCCTTCACGCCTGCGGGCCTGGGCATCGTGGAAGCCGGCATCGTGGGCTTGCTCACCGTGGTCTACGGTGCCAGCGCCAACGAGGCGGCAGCCATCGCCCTGGTCGACCGCGCCATCAGCGTGCTCTCGGTCATCATCCTTGGCTTCATCGCCTACCTCCTGTCGCCCAAGACCAAGGGCGCCCCGCCGACCGAGCCGACCGAAGAGGAGACCGATCCTGTCGAGGCAGGGGAGCGCACCGGCGTCGTCGAGGAGCCCGGCGAACAGGAAGCGACCACGGCCTAGCAGGGGCACAGCGCCGGGCAGGCGCAGGCAAGGCCGTGGTCGAGAGGACTCGTGCAGGTGGCGGCGCCGACGCCGCCGGTAGATCAGTTCTTCTTGTTGGGCTCGTTCGATCGAGGGACCGAGCGCACCGCGGCCACCGGGCGGACCGGGGCGTAGCGGCCGGTCTGGCGCACAGACAGGCGACGCATGCGCAGGGCCAGGTAGTACTCCATGACCTGGCGGACCTGAGGCTCGCTCATCAGCTCGTCCGAGCGCAAGGCGTACTCCACGCGAGCGGTGGGATGCGTGCTCGAGGACGAGGTCAGGCCGAAGTACTGTGGGGAATCGGTATCGTCGCGCAGCTCGCGGAGGCCCTTGGCCAGCTTCGTGGCGGTGCCCAGCGAGGGCGTGCGGTCACCACGGAGCAGACGCGAGATCGTCGAGTGATCGACACCGGACTGCTGCGCCAGCTGGCGCTGGGACATCTTCTTGGCCTTGAGCTGGGCTCGAAGCCACTCGTTGAAGGCCCGTGGGTTCTGGACGCTCATGGCACCCCGACAGCGTCGTGCGTTCGGACACCGGGCTCGACACCCTGTGTAGCCACCGTTCGGCGACAGGGACATCATCGGTGCCTCGAGGCCCCACGTTAATGGTCCATTGGTACCGGGTCACGGTGGGGCTCCGGTCCCGCGCCACGAGCGAACGCGGGCTCAGCGTCGACCTACAGCGCCGCTTCAGTCGGCGCTGTAGGTCCCGCCGATGGCTGGCTCGATGAGGCCGTAGCGTCCGTCCTTGCGTCGGTAGAGCACCGCCACTCGCTCGTTCTCGGCGTTGACGAAGATGAAGAAGGTGTGGCCCAGCTCCTCCATGCGGGTGATGGCGTCCTCTTCGAACATGGGCTCGATGGCGAAGCGCTTGATCTTCACCACCTGTGACTCCGGGTCCGGCTCGTCAGCCACGTCCGGACCGTCGAGCGGCTGCAAGGGCGCGTCATCTCGCTGTAGCGCGCATGCTCGGAGCGGCGCTTGTCTCGCGGACGCTGACGGGCCTCCACCACGCGGCGCTCGATCTTGTCGATGACGTCATCAGCGGCGACCCGGAACGTGGAGGCCGTGCCCACGCCACGCAGGTGCTGCCCGGCGGTGACGACCGCGACATCCACGATGTGGCTGTCATCCACCTTGCGATTGCCCTCGAGGCGCAACTCGATCTCCGTCTCGCTGCGGTCGTCGAGCATGCGCTCGAGCCGCTGCATCTTGCGCTCGATGTAGGCGCGGTCCTTGTCCGAGACGGTCAGGTTCTTGCCTCTGATCGTGGTTCGCACCGACGGCACCTCCGCTATCCGATATTGGACCTGATGATAGGCCTCGTCGACCCCGCCCGCCGTGGCCGGACGACGTTCGTTCGCAGGACCGACGGCCTGTCCGCACCGGGACTTGGCGGAGCGCGCCACACATCATCGATCGCGAGCGACGGTCCCGGCCGAGACCGCCCCGACACCCGCCTCGAGCAAGGCGGCCGCACAGCCGGCGAGGGTCGCGCCGGTGGTGAGGATGTCGTCGACCACGACGACCCAGGCGCCCCGGTAGTGGCCTGCAGCTTCGCGGGTGGCCCCGAACGCACCCGCGGTGTTGGCGGAGCGTTCCGCCGCCCCAGCGCGTGCTGGGCGCTGGTGCGCTGGTGTCGCTCGAGCAGGGGAGCCACCGGCAGTTCGAGGACCGCTGCCATCCGTCGCGCCAGCACCTCCGCCTGGTCGAAGCCTCGCTCGCGTCGCCGGGATGTGTGCACCGGTACCCAGGTCACGACCTCACCGCCACGGCCGACGCGCAGCCAGCGCTCGGCGAGCGCCTCCGCGAGCGGTCCCGCGAGGCGCCGCTCACCACGGTACTTGAGCGCGTGGAGGGCGGCACGCACCGACCCGCTGTACATCGCGCACCACTCCAGCTGCAGCAGTCCGGGTGGCATCGTGGCCGGCATGCCGATGGGTGCACCTGCCGGCTCCTCGAGGCGACGCCGCAGCGGCGCCGAGCAGCGGACGCAGAGGAGCGTGCCCTCCTGGCCGCAGCCGGGGCAGTGGGGCGGTAGCAGCAGGTCGAGCAGCGTGCGCATCGGCACACGGTGCCGGACGCTGTCCGCAGGCGGCTTCGCCGCCGCTTACGGGCGGCTTGGCCGATGCCTAGGCGGCCGTCTCGGTACGCGCCGTCCGCGACCGGTTCGAAGACGACCGTGTCGCCCTCAGCCACGCCCATGCGCGCGAGCGTGCCAGCGGGCATCTCGACCACGCCCTCGGCGCCTCGCACAGGCATGACGAGGCCGCGCCAGGTCGGCAGGTCGGATCGCATGCTCACCACCGAGCGCCGGCCCTCGCCATCCGCCTTCGACACGAAGAGCGCGTCGATGGGGAAGCGCATGAACATCATGTGGATGCTGTTGGCCGGCAGGTAGAGGCCCTCGCCGTGGCGCGATGCGAGGCGCGACCCATGAGTCCCATGAAGCGCTGCGTGAACGATTCACCCAGGACCAGCTCGTCGCAGATGATGGCGTCGTCGCCAACGCGTCGCAGGCGTAGCGGCCCTCGGTCATGGCGGTCGGCGGCGCGGCTAGAGGTTGTTGACGATGAGGATCATGGCTGGCCCGAGGATGACGATGAACAGTCGACGGGAAGATGCAGCCGACGAGCGGGAAGAGCATCTTGATGGGCGCCTTGGCGGCCATCTCCTCGGCACGCTGGCGACGCTCGATGCGGAGCTGCTCGGACTGCACCTCGAGGACGTTGGCGATGGCCACACCGAGCTGTTCGGCCTGGACGATGGCGCCGATGAAGTTGGTCAGGGCCGGCACGTTGGTGCGACCCACCATCTCCTTGAGCGCGTCGCGTCGCGGCTTGCCGATGCGAACCTCTGCGAGCGCCCGGCGGAACTCGTCGGTGAGCGGACCCTCGGTCTTCTCGATGACCTTGGCCAGCGCGGCGTCGAAGCCGAGACCGGCCTTGACCGAGATGGTGAGCAGGTCGAGCGTGTCCGGGATGCGCCAGCAGGATCGCCTTCTGGCGGCCCTTGATGCGAGTGCTGAGCCAGTAGTCGGGGACGAAGAAGCCGACGACCAGGCCGACGACCGCGAAGATCAGGCTGGAGGAGATGGCCGACCCCAGGGCCACGCCAAAGAGCAGGAAGGTCAGGCCGCTGACCACGATGGCCGAGACGACCTTGAGGCCCATGAAGTCGATGGTGCGCAGGCCGGCGGGATAGCCTGCCTGGGCCAACCGGCCTTCGGTACGGCCGACGCGATCAGGTGAGGTAAGGCGGGTGCCGATACCCGAGAGTCGCCGCATCAATGGCCGCAGCGTGCGGTCCATCAGCGGCTGCTGCAACTCGATCTGCTCGAGACTGGTGACGCCTTCGAGGGTACCCAGCTGCGTCAGGCGTGCCTGGACAGGGTCGGAGCTGCGGGTCCCGAGGAGGGCCCAGACGATGAGCAGGACGCCGCCGGCAGCCAGCAGCGCCATGAGGAGTGGCAGACCCATGCGCTAGACCTCGATGTCGACGATACGGCGGATGGCCAGGAAGCCGACGAGCATCATGATCGCGCCGATGGCGAGGATGATGACGCCGAGCGGGATGCCCACGATGTAGGGCTCCCCGAACATCGGCTGCATGAAGGTGGGAGCGATGACGCTGAGGATGACCACCAGGAAGATGGGCAGGCCGGCCACGACGTAGCCCGACATGCGTTGCTGGGCGGTCAGCGTGCGGATCTCGCCCATGATGCGGATGCGCTCCCGGATGGTGAAGGCGATCGAATCGAGGATCTCCGCGAGGTTGCCGCCGACCTGGTGCTGGATGGTGATGGCGGTCGTCATCAGCTCGAGGTCGTCGGAGCGCACACGACGCACCATGTTGGACAGCGCCTGCTCGAAGGGCAGGCCCAGGTTGACCTCGCGGATGACGCGGTTGAACTCGGTGGAGACAGGCGGCTGCGTCTCGCGCACGACCAGTTCGATGGCTTGCAGGAACGAGGCGCCAGCCCGCAGGGCATTGGCCACGAGCGTGATGGTGTCAGCGAGGTGGTCGTTGAAGGCGGCGAGACGGCGGGCCTTGCGGCGTCCCACGTAGAAGCGCGGGATCCACCAGCCGAGCACGATGGCCACGAGGATGGCGATGGGGTTGGCGAGGGCGGGCAGGGCCACGACGCCCAGGAGAAACACCACCAGAGGAGCACCGACGATGACCCCGACGCGGATCGCGAGGTACTCCGAGGGGCGCAGCTGCAAATCGGCGCGAGCGAGCTCGCGGGCCATGTTGGCGCCCCAGTCGCGCTGGGCCACGGCGCGGTCCGCCGCGACCGCGGCACGACCGCCGAACAGTCGTGAGCGCAGCGTCTTGGACCTGGGGCCACTCCCATCGCGATTGCGGGCTTCGCTCGCTGCCACGGTGACCTGCTCGATGCGCTCGGTGGGCGAGACGCGTCGACCACCGAAGAGACCGAAGAAGAGCAGCAGCACCGCGGCCGCGGCCAGGATAGCAACGAGGACGGCAGGACTCACGGCCGGCTCCTAGCCCTGGTACCCGAAGAGAGCCGGCGGCAGGGTGATGCCCATGACCTCGAACTTCTCGGTGAACTTGGGACGGATGCCAGTGGGGCGTAGCTTGCCCTGGATCTGGCCGTCGACCACGCCGGTCTGCTCGAAGGTGAAGACCTCCTGCATGACGACGACGTCGCCCTCCATGCCCTGCACCTCGGTGATGCTGGTGACGCGGCGGGTGCCGTCCTTGAGCCGCGACTGATGGACGATAAGGTCGACCGCGGAGGCGATCTGCTCGCGGATGGCCCGGAGAGGCAGGTCGACGCCCGCCATCAGCACCATGGTCTCGAGTCGGGAGAGCATGTCGCGCGGGCTGTTGGAGTGGCCCGTGGACATCGAGCCATCATGACCGGTGTTCATGGCCTGGAGCATGTCCAGCGCCTCGGCCGAACGACACTCACCGACGATGATGCGGTCAGGACGCATGCGCAGGGAGTTGCGCACGAGTTCACGGATAGGGATGGCACCCTTGCCTTCGATGTTGGGCGGGCGAGACTCCAGCGTGATCACGTGCTCCTGGCGGAGCTGCAGCTCGGCGGCATCCTCGATGGTCACGATGCGCTCGTCGTTGGGGATGAAGGAGGAGAGCACGTTCAGCGTCGTCGTCTTGCCGGAGCCGGTGCCGCCAGAGACGAAGACGTTCAGGCGCGCCTCGACGCAGGCCTTGAGAAAGTCGAACATCTCGGGCGTGGCCGTCCCGAAGCGGATGAGGTCATCGACCGTGAAGGGGCTGGCCGCGAACTTGCGGATGGTGATGACCGGGCCTACCAGCGAAAGTGGCGGGATGATGGCGTTGACACGAGAGCCGTCCGTCAGGCGGGCGTCGACCATGGGGCTGGACTCGTCGACGCGCCGGCCGATGGGGCTGATGATGCGGTCGATGATGCGCATCACGTGATCGTCGTTCTGGAATGAGATGTTGGTCAGCTCCAGGCGACCGGCGCGCTCGATGTAGACCTGGCGCGGGCCGTTGACCATGACCTCGGTGATGGACTCGTCACGCAGGAGCGGCTCCATGGGACCCAAGCCGACGATCTCGTCGGTGATCTGTTCCAGCATGCGCACGCGCTCGGCGCGAGTGAGGGCCAGGCCCTCCTCGTCGACGGCGATGCTGAAGATCTCCTCGATCTGACGCCGCACTTCGACCTGGTTGGTGAGGTCGAGCTTGGGATCCAGATCCGAGATGACACGCTGCTGGATACGGTACTTCGTGTCGCGGAACGACTCACGTACGGGCACCTGGTTGATGACGCGCTGGGGCATGGGCGCGGGAGGGCTGGCCATGGCGCCGGGGGCGCCGGGAGGCATGCCCATACCAGGAGGCGGCTGTCCACCAGGGGGCGGCTGTCCACCAGGGGCGGCGTCCACCAGGTGGTGGCGTGGGGCCCGGGAACGACCCGCCTTCGCCGGCTGGCTTGGCACTCTCGATTCGCTTCAGCAGTGACATCTCAACGTCTCCCTATCGAGGATCCATGACGACTCACCGCCGCCCGAAGAGTTTGCGTGCCGGCTCCTTCTCGCTGTCGCCTTCGGGGGAGCCGTCACCCTGGACGAGTGCTCGTGAGATCTTGAGGATGTCTTCGCTGACCGGAGCCTGGCTGTTGCTCCACACGAAGGGAACGCCACGGTTCAGGGCGTAGACCACCGTCCGGCCGTCAGAGACGACCTGGTGGTCGATCTTGCGCCCGACCGAGTTCTCGACGTCCGCGACGCGGATACCGAAGGCCGAGTCAGCCCGGTTGAGCACGAGCTTGAGGCGATCGCCGTAGCCGAGCTGGTCCGCGACCTCGAGGAAGAGGCGGATGTTCTTGATGTTCGTGATCTCCAGCGTCAGGATCGTGAGGATCACGTCGGACATGTCCAGCAGCGCCAACGAGACATCGTTGAAGTGCGGCCAGAGGTCCACGACCGTGAAGTCGTTGGTCTCGCGCAGGCGGTTGGTCATGCGGCGGATCTGGTCGACCGTGATGAGCTCAGCCATCTCCGGGCTGGGCGGGGCCAGCAGGACCTTGATGCCCGTGCTGTGATTGATGAGCGACGTGTCGACGAGATCCTCGTCCAGGGACGAAGGATCGGCCACGACATCGATGATCGACTTGTTCTTGGGGTTCAGGTTGAGCAACACGCCCACGTCGCCGAACTGGAACGAGCCATCGACGAGCGTGACGGTCTGGCGCTGCTCTCCCGCCATGGCCACTGCCAGGTTGACCGCGAGGGTGGTGCGCCCGACGCCACCCTTGGGCGCGAACAGCGTCACGACCTTGCCGTTCTTCTTTCCATCATCGGGCGTGGCGCCGCCCTGTGCGGGGACGACCATCCGACCGCGCTTCTGCTTCTCACGGATGTGGACCTGCCGGATCGAAGCGGTGAGCTCATCGGAGCTGAAGGGCTTGACCAGGAACTCGCGAGCCCCGGCCAGCATCGAACGGCGCAGATATTCGGCCTCACCCTGGACGCTCATCATGATGATGGAGGTCATCGGGAACGTCGCCGAGATACGCTCGGTCGTGGCGATGCCATCCATGCCCGGCATGTTGATATCCATCAGCAGGATGTCGGGCTGGAGCTTGCCGGTGAGGTCTACGGCCTCTTCGCCTGACGCGGCAGCGCCGACGACCTCGATATCTGGTTCGAAGGAGAGCAGCTTGGTCAGGTGCTCACGGGTCTCGGCGATGTCATCGACGATGACGACTCGGATCTGTTCAGTCACGCTCGGTTCCTCAGGGCCGTATACGGCAGGCGGCCATCGTGGGTGCTCAAGGGTAGACCCAGCGCAGGCTTAATACCAGTAGGACGATAGGGGTTCGTCCGGACTGGTACGTGCACATGCCCGGCAGGGATCGTCGACAAGAGCAGGACCTCGACTGATGTGACAAGTGTCACCGGAATCCTAGGGAGGGCTTCCAGCCTATTCGATATGACTATCGGGCTATGTGGTATAGGAGTCAGGTGCGGTCCCAAGTGGTGCTGGCGGCTATGATTCAGCCCCACGTCCTGACCACCGTTCCCGAGGTTACGTATGCGCCAGATCCGACTGCGCAAGTTGCGTAGGCGGCTGGGTCTCCATCAGCCCCCAGTGCCCCAGCCAAGACCCATGGACAAGGCCAGTGTCCGCAAGCGGCGGAGGGTCTTCGAGACGTTGCCCGAGTACCCGCCCTGTCCTGACGGCTGGACCACGGGCGCCCCCGACTTCGTCATCTTCGGCGCACAGAAGTCGGGAACGACCTGGTGGTTCCGGCTCATCGAGCAGCATCCGGGCGTCGTGCAGCCGACCAATCAGCGGCCCGAGCTGCACTTCTTCGATCGGCTCTGGTCGGAGTGGCCCAGCGACGACCAGATCGAACGCTACCACCGCTACTTCCCGCGGCCTGCGGGCAAGCTGGTCGGAGAGAAGACCCCCGAGTACATGAACTGCGCTTGGGTGCCCCCAATGGCCAAGCTGGCCGCTCCAGAGGCCCGGGCGATCGTGCTCCTGCGCGATCCGGTCGAGCGATACATCTCCGGCCTGAGCCATCAGGATCGTGGCGGCCTGCTCGATGAGGAGGACGCAGCCGGTCAGTCGCGCGTCTTCGGTGACCGGGTGCGTGTGGTGACCGATGCCATCGAGCGCGGCCTCTACGCGACCCAGGTCGAGTGGCTACTCCAGCAGTTCGATGCGGACCGACTGCTGGTCCTGCAGTACGAAGCATGCGCGGCGGATCCGGCGGCACAGCTCGCGCGAACACACGAGTATCTGGGCCTCCCGCCCCACGAGCTGCCGGCCGATGAGCTTGCACGGCCGCGCAACAAGTCCAAGCTCGACAAGGTGGCGGTGCCACCGGAGCATATCGACCTGCTGCGTCGCTACTACGCGCCGGAGGTGGAACGCCTGAAGGGACTGGTGCCCGACCTCGACCTCTCGCTCTGGCCGCACTTCGGCCGCCTCGCGTGACCGGCAGGTAGCGGGCCCGACACGCGTCGTGCTGCTCATAGGAACGACGATGCCGACCCTTGCGGGCCGGCGTCTTCGCAGTTTGGCGGCGGGTCCCGGTGACCTCCTGCTGGCGAACCGGCAGGCTCACCATCGGCGCCGGGCCTGCGATGGGTCGACGGTGCCGCCGACCGCTCGGTGCGCCGGTCCTAGATGGCCGCGCCGATCGAGGAGAGGATGTCAGCGATCTGGTTGCCGAGGAACACCAGGGCGAGGATCGCCACGATGGCGATCAGCGACAGGATCAGCGCGTACTCGGCCAGGCCCTGGCCGCGCTCGTCGTCGCGGGATAGGCTGCTGAGGATGGATGGGAACATGACGCCTCCGATGCGGCAAAGGGCAGGCTTGGTCTTGACATCCAGAAACGTACGCAGTTCGCAGGCGCGCCCGAATAGTCCGGGTGGGCGGGGGGGCCCGCGACCTGTGGCCTAGCGGGAGACTGGCGCCACCAGCTCCATGACCTGGCCCTCGTCTCGCATCGTGAATCTCAGGCCCAGCGCACGCGCACGGTGGTCGATGCCATCCACCAGCGGGGCCGGCAGTGAGCGCTGGGCTCGGTCGGCCTCGCGACCGGCAGTGCGGTTCTCCTCCATCATCGCCAGCAACGCGGCTGGCGTCTCCGCCGATCGTGCTCCGGCAGCGTGGCCGGATCTCGGCCTGACCTGCCGGGTTGATCCGCGGCCAGGTGCCCTCGACCGTGGCCACGAGCTCTCGTTCGCTCCACTCGAGGCGGACCAGGACCGACGGTGGTCGCAGCTCGAGATAGCCGGCGATGGCCTCGACGATGCTGCGGTAGATGGCGCTCTCGACGTCGGAGTCGAGGCGCTCCTCAGTGCCGTGGGAGTCGAACTCGACGTTGATACCGACGCGCCGCCCCCGATCGTTGGCGATACGTCGGACCGTTGGACCGAGCCCGAGGTCGTCAAGAACCATGGGTCGGATCTCGAAGATGAAGTCCCTGGTCGCGGCCAGTGCCGCCTGCACCAGCTGGCGCAGCGATTCGATCTCGTCGATCGCCCGAGGGTCCTGCTGCTGGACAAGCCGATCCACGATCTCCGCCTGGAGGCCGATGTTGGCGATGGACTGGGTCGGGCCGTCGTGGAGCTGACGAACGATCTCACGGCGCAGGTCCTCCTCGCCGCGCATGACGGCGGCCGGCTCGTTCATGCCAGGCGCGCCGCTGCCACCGGCGGCGCCGGCCAGCGGTCGCAGGCCGGCGGAGGCCACCGGAGTCGGTCGGCTGACTCCTTCGCCCATGGCTGCGAGGCTATTGTCGATCTCGACGAGGCGCTGCAGGAAGCGTGCCAGCACGCGCTGCTTGCCCTCGAGCACCTGGCGCTGGGCGTCGAAGAGCAACTCCCGTCGCGTCAGGGCCAGCAGGTTGTCGCGAGCCTCCATCGACGCCGCCGGATCCACGGCTGCGCTGGTTTCGAGGCTGGCGAGACGGGCTTCCACCTTGGAGCGGCGTCCGTCGTGGCGCTCGATCTCGGTGAGGACCTGCTCCATGAGCATGTCGATCTCACGGTTCTCGCCGTCGATGCGGCGGATGTCCTCTTCGAGCTCCTGGCGGAGTCCCAACAAGCTCGGCTGCGAGGGGCCGACGCCAGGCCCGACCGGCGCAGGACCCGCGGGGGGTGGCTCCGGAGCGCTCAATCCTCGGGGATCCTGATCCAGCCCTGCTTCATGGCATAGACCACCGCCTGCGTACGGTCGTTCACCGAGAGCTTCCGAAGGATCGAGCTCATATGGTTCTTGACCGTCTGTTCGCTGATGGATAGCGCGTAGGCGACCTGCTTGTTGGTCATGCCCTTGGCGATGTTGTCGAGGATCTCGACCTCACGCGGTGAGAGCGGCGCGAAGATCGGGGCAGCCTCCTGGCCGTATACCGCCAGCTCTCGGAATTCCTTGAGTACTCGATTCGCCACCGATGGTCGTGCGAAGACCTTGTCGTTGATGAGGTACTCGCCGGCGTTGACCCGGCGGATGATGGTTACGAGGTCCTCCGGGGCGATGTCCTTGAGCAGGAATGCTGCGGCACCCGCCTTGATGGCCTCGAAGAGCATGTCTTCGTCCTCGCTGGCGGCGAGGGCGATGATGCCGGCGCTGGGCACCTCACGCTTCACGCGCTGCGTGGTCTCGATGCCGCCGGGCGCTGGCAGCGAGAGGTCGAGGAGCACGATGTCGGGGGTGCTGGCACTTGCCGCATCGATGGCGCTGCGCGAATCGTCAGCCTCAGCCACCACGTCGAAGTCAGCCTCGGCATCGAGGATCTGTCGCATGCCCACGCGGAATAGAGCGTGGTCATCGACGAGCAGGATCTTGACCCGCGCGCCGGGCTCTCGCCGGTCTGGGCCACCGCGGCGTCGTTCAGGTCCTGAGTACTCGCCCGGAGTCATTCCACGCTCCTCTCCCTGGGATGAGGCTCGAGCCGTAGCGTCGTGCCTGCTGCTGTTGCTGTCGCCACACGTGCGACGTCCCGCCGTCCATGTGGGTCGGAGTATAGGCGTTGCGGGTGGCCGCTCACTCGCTCATGCTCACGGCGCGTCACAGGTCTCGGCCAGCTCGAAGAGCCAGGCCCCCGCAGCAGGGCCGTCGAGCGGCGTCGGCTCGCTGGCCAGACAAGCTCGGGCTTCGTCGCGAAGCAGCGCCTCGGGATAGCGTCCACGCTCGTCGATGACGACGATCCATAGCGCATCGAAGGCCGAGGCCAGCTCATGTACCGATCCGAGGGACTCGTCAGGCAGGGCGATCGCGTAGCCGCCGGTGGCGGTCGCGAGCCACATGGGGTGGTCGGTGACGAGCGTCTCGGGTCCGACCCGACCAGTCGCGGCCGCAGCCTCTGCCAGCGACGAGGCGACCGACTCGATGCGCGCCTGCTTGTCCTCGGCCTGGCCGCCGAAGAGCATCACCTGGAAGACCGTCATCAGCGCCGCGGATCGAGATCAGCGCGATGGGCGCCACGATGACGTTGGGCTGCTCCCACTCGCGGACCGCGGAGATGCGTGCCAGCAAGGCATCGCCGCCGACGGCTGCGACCACGCCCAGGCCCACCAACAGTGGTCCCGACGCATGCATGAACGTGCCCCACAGCGTGGCCACCGGGAAGAGCAGGGCCGTGCTCACGAAGATGAGGAGGCCGCTGAGCAGCACGGCCATGAGCGCGGTGGGACGACGCAGGAACGGCGCCCGCCACATGGCCACCAGCGCAAGGAGTCCTGCGATGCCGACCGGAAAGGCCGGCACGACGAGCACGTTGACGAGCCCATCGAGCGCAGCTTCGAAGGGGTTGAGCAGGACGGTCGAAAGACCCTGTGAGAGGTAGGACGCCGCATCGGCGTGGTCGCGGAAGGCAAAGATGTCCTCGTTGTCTGCGAGGAACATGTTCTCGACCGCCTGGCCCGGGAGTGGTGTGCCCAGTTCGATCCAGTTGCGCACCAGCCAGGGCACGACCACCAGCAAGCCACCGACGAACACCGGCCACAGCCGTTGTGCGGCCTCGCGCCACCGGGTACCAGTGGGGCGCCAGCGGAGGACCATGACCTGCATCGACAACACTGCCAGGCCAAGCCAGACGGCTTCCTGCCGCGACAGGTAGGCAAGGCCCATCGAGACGCCCAGGCCGAGGCCTGCGACGATGCTCGGCAGCATGATGTCTGCGTGACCATCGCGCGTGCCGATGACACGTGGCACGAACAGTGCAGCCAGCAGCACGAAGACGGTGAAGGGCGTGTACGAGTCGGGCACGACTGAACCCAGCACCAGTGGGCTCAGCACTGCCGCCAGCACTCCGGAGGTGATGGCCACCGCTCGGCCGCGACGTGAATCGAGCCCCTGGGCGTTGGCTGCCTCGCGTCCGATGGCCCACGCCAGGGGGGCCACCAGCGCACCCATCAACGCGCCTCCGACCTGCGCCGCCCAGAATGAACCGCCCAACACCGCCATGGCCGCAGCGGAGATGAAGGTGCTCATCGGGAGCCACAGCTCGAAGGCCGGCTTGGGTACCTCGAGGGGCGGCGTGGAGTAGCTCCAGACGGCGTCGCTGACAAGGCCCTGCCCATCGACCAGGTTCTGGGCCACGTGCACGTAGTAGGCGCTCGACTCGGTCGTCGGGAACGGGATCTCGTTCGCCGCGATCAGGCGTACCACCAGCGCGAGGAGGTAGATGCCAAGTGGGATGAGCCACCTCATCGACGGCACCGCGTATCGTCGGCGCTGAGGCACACTGCGAACAGCGCCGCGCGCGCTGCCGGCTCCTTGTGGCCTGCTGCGGCGATCTCCTCGTCGGTCCGCGGCAGTGGCGGCGTCACCACGATCGGATCGGAGAGCCATTCGGGATGGAGCTCACCGCGCAGTACCGGCTCGAGCGCCTCGACCGTGTGGGCGCCCTCGAGCGCGAGCCAGCGGACGTCGTACAGACGCAGTGCCTGCTCGATCGTCGGTAGCGGGTCGTCCGGGGTCACGACACCCGCCCAGTCGCCGTGGTACTGATAGGCACCCGCATCGGAGCTCATGACCACGTCGCCCGGGTGCCCGCGCTCCTCGAGCGCGGCCAGGACCTCGAGGCGTCCATCACGCTCCTGCTGCCAGGCCTGGACGGTGTTGCGGCTGGCCAGCACCGAGATCACGGCGATCACCCCCACGAGCATGAGGCTCAGGTTGCGCGTGGCGCGCTCGGGATCCCAGTGCGAGCGACGAGCGGCAACCGCATGCACGACCGCAGCCACGCCCACCATCACCAGCAGATAGGCATGGGGGACCAACGCCACAGCCGAATGGATGAAGGTGCCGTAGGGCACGTGCACCGCGGAGACGAGGGCCGTGAAGACGAAGAGCGTCACCGCGTAGATGAACCAGGGCGCGAAGTCGCGATCGCGGCGGCTGACCCAGATGCCCACCAGGAGCAACGGCACCATGAGCCCCATGAGCGGCATCGTGGCGAAGATGAGCAGCGCGTCCCAGAGCCCCGCCAGACGGCTGTCGACCACCGCCCCGAGACCTTGGCTGAGGAACGAATCCAGGGTCGTCTCGGAGGTCACGCTGTAGAGCTGGCGATACTCGCTGATGAAGAGGATGCGGCCACCGACCGACGAGGGCGAGATCGAGCCGAAGACATCGAGTTGCCGCCACAGCCATGGCCCTGACACCACCATGAAGCCACCAGCGCAGGCGAGAGCCGGCCACCAACCGATGCGCGACCGTCGCGGCTTCCGCAGCAGATCGTAGAGGAACGCCAGCACGAAGGGCACTCCCAGCAGCACTCCGTCGTTGCGCGAGAGGTAGGCCAGGCCCACGACGACGCCGCCCGCTGCGAAGGACCATCGGCGTCCTCGGAGTCCGCGCGCGCAGAGCCACAGCGCCAGTGCTCCGAGGAACATGAAGAGGGCGAAGTTGTCCGGCTGCCCCAGGAAGGGCGAGACTGCGGCCGGCACAGCCACCAGCAGCGCCGCCGCTGCAGCACTCGCGGACCGGAGGCCGGCATCGCGGCCGATGAACCAGGTCAGCGGGGAGGTCGCGGCCGCCAGCACCCAGAAGGGGAGGGCAGACGCGATCGCGGTCGGGCCCAACAACCAGATGAACGGTACCTGGATGACCGCCGCAAGCGGCATCCAGTGGGCATTCGCGGGGATGGGCAGCACGCCCTCGGCTGGCAGCACGCCGCCGACCTCGACGAAGTTCCAGATGTAATCCACGCTGAACCCGCCGCCGGCGGCCAGTTCGCGACCGAGGTTGGCGTAGTACAGCGCATCGGGATACGCGGGCTCGACGAACGACGCCCCGACCGCGACACGCACGACGAGGGCGAATACGAAGAGCAGGACAGGGATCGCCATTTCCGCCCCACGGTAGCAACGGCCACCTCCGCCTCCCGGTGGTACGAATGGACCACTACGGGGGGCCTCGTGGTCACTGGGGTGCGTTCTGGTGGCTTCCCGACGGGACCAATGAGCCATCAGCGACGCTGGACATGACCTGTAGCCTCCCTGAGTGACGACCAACGACCGAGGTGGCCCCCGCCTCACCATCGTGGTTCCCGCCTACAACGAGGCGGAACGGATCGGGCCCGCCCTCGACGAGCTCTTCGGCTGGCTTCGACGCGGCGGACCCGCCCGCAGTACCGGCCGCTCTTCTGACGATGTCGGGCGGTGGGATGTGCTCGTGGTCGATGACGGTTCCAGCGATGACACCGTGGATATCGTCGAGACGCGCCCCGAGGCTCAGCGCGGCCCCGACGGGTCACCGCCGCGGTTGCGTGTCCTTCACCGTCGACACGCCGGCAAGGGAGCTGCCGTGACTGCCGGCATCCTCGCCGCGGAAGGCGACCTGGTCGTCTTCACTGACGCCGATATGGCCACCCCGCCCGATCAGATCCCGCTGCTCACCGATGCCCTGGCCACCGCCGACGTGGCACTCGGTAGTCGCATCCAACCCGATGGTTCCGATCGACGCGCCTCGCAGCCGACGTATCGCCGCTGGCTCGGGCGCATCTACCGACTCATCGCGGGCGCGTGGGTCACCAGTGACGTGCCCGATACGCAGTGCGGCTTCAAGGGCTTCCGCCGAGCGGCCGCCCAGGACATCTTCGGTCGCCTCAAGACGGACGGCATCGTCTTCGACGCTGAGGTCATCTACCTCATGCGACGGCTCGACTACCGCTACGCCATCGTGCCCGTGATGTGGGATGACATCCATGGGTCACGTATGAGGGTACGGCTGCGTCTCGGGGCGAGTGTCCTGTGGGACCTCTTCCGCATCCCCATCATCCATCGCCACACACGCGCTACCGTGGCAGCTCCGAGGACCTCGGACTCCACCTAGGGTGTGCGCCGCCCGTCGACCCATAGACGGATGGGTGCGATGAGGATGACCAGCGTGCCCAGCCAGAGCGAAGGCATGCCCACCACCACGGCCAGTGCGGGCGCCCATGGACGGCGCACCAGCAGCAGCGCCAGCGCGAACGGCAGTCGGACGTACCACGGTGGTCCGACGTGGATGTCGATGCTCGACGGCTGGCGCAACAAGTACTCGATCCACTCTGGCCAGAGGTGAAGCCACGGCAGGGTTACCAGGATAGCCACCGTGACCGTTACCACGACCTGTCGCCAGAGCTTGGGTGGCACCGCCATGATGGGTGAGATCTTGGCCATGGCCATGAACGTGAGGGGCTCGGCGCGACCGTGCACGGCCAGGATGATCGAGGCTGCGATGAGGAACTCGATGTTGCCGGCGAACAGCACCATCACGCTGATCGGATAGAAGAAGACGAGGCCGGACCAAAGCCATGAGCCCGCGACGTAGCGGATCGATATCAGACCCAGGACCATGATGCCCGCCTGCATGACGATGCCCGGAACCCACGAAAGGGCACCGAAGAGCACCGCCCAGGGTGGCGCGTAGCTGAAGACGCCGAGTTCGCCGATCTGGCCCACGTACACTGGCTCCCCGGCTACGAACGATTCGCCTGCGCGCAGGTAGGCGGCCATATCCGTACCGATCTCGAAGTGGTTGTCGGCGAGCAGTACGAGGAACGTGACCAAGCCGAAGGCCCAGCCCACAAGGGCCAAGACGGTTCCGGTGAAGTGCAGGCGATCGTGTCGCTCGGTCATCGTGGCCACGACGCTAGCCGGAGGGCATCGATGTGCCCTTCGGTCGAAGGTACTAGTGTGGACTCCGATGGGGTCTCCCGCGGCTCAGGAGCGGACCACGCTCCAGTACCGCTCTGCTGCACCGGTACCGACCCCGCCGGCTTCGGCCACGCGCGCGGCGTAGCCCGTGACGGCGTCCAGCATGTCTTGTTCGCTGTGGAAGAGCCGCTGCACCTGGCCGGCATATGCCTTGAGACCGGCGTTCTTGCGCTCGAGCTGGTCGCTGATGTCGGCGTAGCGTGCTTCGAGGGCAAGTCCGCGAGGAACGTCGATGTCTTGGCCCGCGAGGTCGGCTGGTCCAGAGAAGCCGCTCCACCAGGCGTACGGGAAGTCCTCGTAGAAAGAGACGTGTCCAGCGAGCTCCGGGCCGGGCATGACCCAGGCGCGCTCGTCGCTGAGCAGCGCCAGGCCTGCATCACGGCAAAGACGGTGGTCGACGTGGCCGCCAATGCCGAGCGGGAAGTACACCTGCTGCGGCTCGAGTCGTAGGATCTCGCGGCGCAGGATGTCGATCGGTGGCTCATCGTCCTCGAACGGCTGGCCCAGCAGCGCCTCGTCGCCCTCGTAACCCCGGTGTATCGCGTCGGGCAGGTCCAGGTCGATGAGAGCGGCTTCGATGAAGTAGGCCCAGCGCTCATCCTCGGCCTTGCGCAGTATGGTTGCGTCCGCCTCAGCGAAGTCGAAGCGCTGGAGCGTGCCCTGGGTCGGCACGTCGTCACGGAGCGGTCGGTCGTCGTGGGCGTCGTTGGTGACGTTGGCGCTGCGAGACCAGGCCGCTCGCTGCCAGAACTGGCGCGCCTGGGTGTTGGCTCGCTCCTGGGTGGCTTCGATCCGGGCTGGGTCGGCCTCCCACGGCTCCCCGGCCCCGGTCGTGACGCCGACCGGATACTCGGCCGCGATGTTGGATCGGTTGAAGGCCTGCGATCCCGGATGCAGTGCCTTGGTGCCGAAGCCGACGGCCTCACGCTGGTAGTCGACAAGGTCGACATCGCCAGGCCCGCCGGAGTAGACGGTCAGGATCGTCACCGATTGACCGAGCTCGCGGAGGCTGGCGACGAGGCCGCCACACGAGAGGGCGACATCGTCTGGGTGAGGGGCAACGAAGACGTGTGTCATCGCGGGCGAGGATAGCACCGGCCCTTCAGCACGTTCAGCCGGGATAGCCGTTGACACCGACAAGGGGCACGAATACGCAGGGGTCGGCTGTTCGCTGCCTGATGGCCGCGCCGCTTCGCTGCAAGATCATCAGGCGCTGCGAGCGGCGGTCGCCTACCGGGATGACCAGGTGGGCGCGGTCGGCGAGTTGCTCAAGCAGGGGTTGCGGGACCTCCGGTGCCCCAGCGGCGACGATGATCCCGGCGAAGGGCGCTCTGTCCGCACAGCCGACGCTGCCATCTCCCACGAGCACCTCCACCTCGTAGCCCAGACGCTCGAGCTTGGTGCGCGCCCGCGAGGCGAGTTCCGGGTCGCGCTCGATGGACGTTACGCGAGCGCCACACTGGGCCAGCACAGCCGCCTGATAGCCCGATCCGGTCCCCACATCGAGTACCGAGGGGCCCGTGGAGGACCAGGGCCACCCAACGTCGGACAGCCTGAGAGCCGCCGTCATGCGCGCCACCATGTATGGCTGCGAGATGGTCTGGCCGCGGCCGATCGACAACGGGCCGTCGGCGTACGCATCGTCCTCCCGGCCCGCGGGCACGAATATCTCACGCGGCACGATCGACATCGCTGCGAGCGTCGCTCGGTCGTTGATGCCGCGTGCTTCGATCTGGTCGCGAACCATCCCGGCCCGTGCCGCGGCGAAGCGGTCAGGGAACTGCGCAGGGCCGCTGTTCACCCCATGGCGTCAGCCGGCCGGGCCAAGCGACGGTTCGGGGCTCTCGCTCGGCTCTGGTGTGTAGCACGGAACCGCGGGTGTCGGCGTCGCATCGGGATCGAGGCTGGCCTCGGGATCGAGGCTGGCCTCTGGTCCGGTCGTCTCGCAAGGGCCGATGGACGGCTCGGGCGTGGGCTCGGGCGTGGGCTCGGGCGTGGGCTCGGCCGTGGGCTCGACCGTCGGCTCGACCGTGGGCTCGACCGTGGGCTCGACCGTGGGCTCGGCCGTGGGCTCGACCGTCGGCTCGACCGTGGGCTCGACCGTGGGCTCGACCGTCGGCTCGACCGTGGGCTCGACCGTCGGCTCGACCGTGGGCTCGACCGTCGGCTCGACCGTCGGCTCGGCCGTCGGCGCTTCGGACGGTTCGATCGTGCCGTCGACGGGTTCCATGCTTTCTGCGTCCGTTGGGCCTGGCGACGGGCTCGCGGTGATCGCTGGCTGCGGCGTGGAGTCATCCGACCCCAAGATGTCCGAGAACAAGCCGCCACGCACCGAAGAAGATAGCGAACGCGAAGATCAGCGCGAAGACCGCCACGATGATGCCGATCCACCATTTGCTAACCGGATCGTCGACGAAGGGTGGCTCTTCATGGCTCTTGGTCGAAGCGGCGGCAGGTGCCGGGCTCGTGACGCCCGAGACCGGTTCGGTGGCGACCGGAGAATCCTCGGCGACCATCTCGGCCTCGGCGGCCCCAGCGGGTTGAGGGACCTCAGACTCTTCGGCAACCTCGGCTTCGGCGGCAGGCTCTTCGTTCGCCTCAGGCTCCTCGACCGACTCTTCGGGCGACTCCTCTTCGGGGACTGCGTCTTCAGGCTTGTTCTCGTCGGTCATCTAGCGGAGCTCTCCCTGGATCTTGCGCGTTCGCGTTGGCCCGATTATCGCGGGGTCGGAGCAAGCGTGCCGGGCTCAGGCGTCACGCACCGCGGGTAGCCAGGCAGCGATGACGGCGGCGATTACCGTGAGGACACCGGTGAAGGCGATGATAAGGCCGGCGTCGACGTGGTCAGCGAGCCCGGAAGCGACGGCCATGGCACCAGTCAAGGCACCCATGACGATGCTCGAGCGGATGGCAACGACTCGACCCAGCATGCCCTCGGGCGTGCGTTCGGCGAACAGTGTCTGGCTGGGGATTACGTAGACGAGGTTGAAGATACCGATGACGACTGCAGCCCCGATCGCCAGCAGTTCGTTCGAGGTCAGACCGAGCACGATGGTGGCAAGGCCCATGACCGCGAAGCCGGTGATGACCAGCCAGCCCTTGTGTAACCGTGCCCCGATCGCGCCGACGACGAACCCGCCCGCGAGGTTGCCCACGCCGATGGCGGCCTCGATCACGGCATAGCTGTTGGGGTAGGGGATGATCTCGCCCGAGAGCGAGCGCTCGGCATAGACCACCATCAGCGACAGCGTGGCGCCGATCGACAATTGGGCCAACACGCTCACCAGGGTGTTCTGGAAAAGCGCGACCTCGCCGCGCAGGAAGTGCCAACCGTCGCGCAGCTCCTCGAGGAAGCCAGCCACGGCGCCGGTGACCCGCGGCCCGGCCTTGCGCACGGCTGGCGGGATGACGAGGCCGGCCAGCAGTACGGCGCTGACGACGTACGTCAGGGAGTCCACCCAGAAGGCGAGCGCGAGGTTGGTGCCCAGCAGGGCCACGAAGACGCCGGCGAGTGGGTAGCCGGCGATGTCGGCGAGCGTCTCGCCCGTCCAGATGGCGCCGTTGGCCGGTGTGAGGTCATCGCGACTGACGATGCGCGGAAGGATCGCTGACTTGGCCGGCCGGAAGAAGAGGCTGACACTGGTCACAAGGAAGACCAGCGGGTAGACGAACCAGACGTTGGCTTCCGCCACGAAGGGGAGCGTGAGCACCAACGCGGCGCGCATCACGTCGCTGACGATCATCACGCGCTTCTGGTCCCAGCGGTCGACGAACGTCCCTGCGATGGGACCGAGTAGCAGGTTCGGAAGCGTGGCTGCGAGGAAGACGAGGCCGGTCTGCATGGCCGAGCCCGTCATGGCTAGCACCATCACGCCGAGGGCGATCTGGTGCAGGCGGTCGCCGAACACGCTGATCGTGCCGGCGAGCCAGAAGGCGGAGAACCGGGCGTCGCGGGCGAGGCGCACGTATGGGTGCTCCCGGACGCGCTGCCCGATCGTCTGGCCGGATGGCGGAGTGGGTAGGATCCGCTCTGCACCTGGCGTGGCTGCCGACCGAAGGCCGGGGCCCATGCCGGAACCACCGACGATCGGTCGCTGGATGCCTGCCGGGTCCTGTCGCGCGAGGCCGGGCCCCTCCTCGAGGATCGGACGCGCGCTCCAGAGGGAAACGGCGCCCTGGTCGGGGTCGGACGAGCCGCGGGCGACGGCCGAGAAGAGGAACCAGCCAACGCCGGCTGCGAGCATCATGTCGCCGACGCTGATGACGTTGGAGATGAGCGGGATGGTGATGGGGATGACGTCGCCGAGCGGACCGCCGGCCAGTAGGAACTCGAGGTTCAGCTGGTCGGGGAGCAGAACATGGAAGGTGGGCGAGAGGTCGGCGGCAGTAAGGCCGGCCATCTCCACGGCTGGCATCCACACCGGCATGTAGCCACCGTTGAGCAGGACCGCCACACCGTTGGCACCGACCCCGACCATCGCGAGCAGCAGGCCGGGCTGTGAGCGGTTCAGCCAGAGGGCGACCACGATCATGCCGAACGACGCTCCGAAGAGGACGACGCGGAGCTGCTCGACGATCTCCACGTCCTGATCGATCAGCCACTGGCTTGCGACGCGAAGCAGCAGGCCACCTAGGATGAGTGCGCCGTAGCGGAGTTGCGCGGAGAGCAGATTGCTCAGGTGGCCCCCGGCAAGCAGGCCGGCGACGATGCCCAGGACGACGGCCACGAAGAGCATCAGTCAGCGTCTCCGAGGTCAGACGAGCAGCCCCTATCGGGCTCGGAAGGGTGCGGGGGCAGGCCCGCCATGTACTCGGAGACTCCCGACTATGGTTCGGCGGGAGCGGAGCTGGTCGGCAAAGGTGCGGCCTTCGTGCGCGCTGCGGCTACCTGGCCAAGCGTCGGCACCGGTGCCGGCCGCTGTTCTGGTGCCCCTGGTTCATCGTGCTGGTCTTCGGAGGCCTCCAGCGCCGTCCTCGTTCGGCCAAAGGCCTCGACGACCACGGGGTCGAACTGGATGCCGGCGTAGCGCCGGAGTTCCTCGAAGGCTTCGGCAGAGGTGAGTGGGATCGGGCGATACGGTCGCGACGCGGTCATGGCCTCGAAGGCATCAGCCACATGGAGGACGCGCGCGAGAAGCGGGATCTCGTCGCCGATGAGCCGGTCAGGATAGCCGGACCCGTTGTACCACTCGTGGTGGTGACGGATGAGCGGGCGTTCCGCGGCGAGCTGGTCGACGTCCTTGAGGATCTCCTCGCCCTTGACTGGATGCTCGTTCATCAGGATGCGCTCTTCGCGTGTCAGCTTCTCTGGCTTGAGCAGGACCGCATCTCGGATACCGATCTTGCCGATGTCGTGGAGCAGGCCGGCCCACTCGAGCTGCTCGAGCTCGGGCTCACTGAGGTTCATAGCCTCGCCGATCTCGACGGCGATCCCGGACACGTGCTCCGAATGCTTCTTCGTGCTCGGATCGCGCGCATCGATGGCGGAGGCGAGCGCCTTCACGGTCTGCGTGAACATCTCACGGAGATCGACCACGGCCTTGTATGCAGCCCGAGTCGTGTAGAGCGGCAACGCAAACACCAGGGCGACGAGGGGTCCGACGATCGGGAAGGCCAGTGCCATGAGCCAGGCCATCGGCGTAAGGCCCACGAGGCTCATCCCGAACGAGCGGAAATCGGACGCGAGAACGGCTGGGAGAGGGCGATGCCTCCGTGAGGGCGACGGCGAGGACGACAGTGCGATGTCGACGATGCACGTACACGACACCCGCAGAGAACCGCCGCCGACTAGACCAGCGAGGGCTGGCAATCCCGCCATGCCACTGCGACGACGATGTAGACGACCCCGGACAGGACAGCTGCGATCAGAGAGATGGAATGGTTGTAGACGACGCCGTACCAGGGGACCCTGCCCCGCAATTCGCGCAATTCGATGGTCCCCACGCCGCGACCATTGCACCGGCGGTTGGGCCGCCTAGGATGGCCGGCTGCGATGATCGGAGCCGCAGCGACACTAACGAGTGAACCCTCGGGCATGTGGATGGGCGAAACTGGACGCGACTAGGGTCGCCACCACCCAGAATGCAAGCGCGCGACGGCGAACGTCATCTAGACAGACCCGATGAACGGAATTCAACGGGCCATACCAGCCAACTTAAGGCGAGCAGCGCAATGGCAACCGCCGGGTACGGCCACCAGCAGTATCCGAAGTGCTCTGGACAAGACCGACGCAACTCCTGAATGCCTAGAGGAGGTCGTCAGTATCTCGGTTGATACCGGCAGACTCCCCATCCAACATAGGTACAGGGGTTGCGCTGGTCCTTCTAGATCGGATGTATGCCCGCGCTGCCCGCTACAACTAGAGTGACTGATGAGGGTCGAAAGCAGCGTGAGCCTCGACATCAAGGTCGAGGCATTTCGGCTACCAGGGCTTGACGTTGGCGTTCGGAGTCATCTCATTTCCCCTTCTGTCCGGCGCTGGTCGCGCGGCCAGTTGATTGGGGAGTCACCGCTACGTGTCCTCGAAGGTCCCCTCTCTCGAGCCCTCTCGAGGGCGGTCAGTACGACTTGCTCCGTGGACTTTGGCCTCAGCCATTTGACTGATGCAGACGGATAGGTTAGGTACGGGGTGGTCTGGACCCTATAAGTACTAGTACGTACGGGTGGCTCCGGCATAGCACTCACGGCTTGGACTAGTTCCTGGTATGGGCGCGCCGGCAGTCCGAGATCGCGTTCGTGGGCGACAGCCATGACTACGGTACTGGGCGAGCGACGCGTCTTTGGCTCCGGCGGCGGCGAGACAGCGCGACGAGGGTGCCGCGGAGTGTCGAAGGCCGTCGGGTCCAGCCCAACCACCGGCGTGAGTACCTCGACAACCTCCCCGAAGCGTCGATCCCGCACAAGGGCGCTGGACGTGGCGTGAGCGAGTCGTAGGTAGGTCGTATGAAGGTGGGTCCGCCACTCAGCCGCCCAGTCTTCGTACTCGAACTCCGGAGCAAAGTGGCCCCGGTAGAGGGCAAGCATTTCAGCGACCCTCGTTGCCCGGCGGAACCGTGACCCGATGATGTCCGCTGCCTGGCGGGCAAAGGCCATGCTGTCGACTTGGAATAAGGTCCGGTCGAGGCGAACGAGTTCGGTGTCCATGTGCACGTAGTCAGCCTGGCACCCGTCCTCGTACCAAGGCTCAAGTTCGCGTCTGAGGAAGAAGATGGTCTGGTGCAGGCTGTTCAGGGCGGACTTGGGCGTTTGATCTGGCCACAAGGCCTCCATGACCTGCTCACGGTTGGCGGCCAGGTCAGGTCTCGTGACCAGGAACAGCAGCAGCGCGGCGGTCTTTCTGCGCGTATCTGTGAGATGCAATCCGTCGGTCGCCGATGTCGTAGCTGGTGAGGCCAAGATCATGGACTCGCACGGTAGGGCTGACCCGTGCGGATCAGTTGGGTCGCGAGACCACTCTTCTTCGGCTTGCCCGAGGTGCGCTCGCTCGAACTCTCGGAGCAAGATCGCGCTCGTCGACGGTGCCGAACCGCGCCACCAAAGATGCCGCGGCAGCGCCCGCGTCTTCGCTCGGCGGCCTCGCACGTGCCGGCTGAGGGCTCCACCCACCGCGTCGGCTCACGGAGGATCGAGCGCTCCAGCGCTGCTGGGATCGGAGCGAGCGTCCCGACGGCCGACGCCACTACATCAGCCAGTTCGAGCAGGGCCAAGTGCCGACTCGCTTCCGTCTCGGAGATCCACGAGCGCTAGGCTCTCGGCGGTCTCGCTCGAACGACAGCGTCCAGGATCCGCGACACGCATCATCCATCGCCATGCGTTCTGGCTCGCTGACGATTGCCATAGCCTGCTTTCACTAGGCCCCTGCGCTCCGGCATCATGGTCGAGTGACGGCAAGTGTGCGGCCAGAACGGCCATGCCGGGACTTGCGAGTCGAGAGTCGTTGGAGTTCGAGCCCTTGAAGGGTATGCAGGGCGCTCCTGGCCTCAGTGGATGTTTCCTTCGCTCATGCAGAGTGCGAAGCGGGCGAACCACCCTAGAGCTTGGCTCGAAGGGTCTCGCGCCCAGAGAGCAGTTGCCTCTCTCGTACCTTGCGAGAAGAGCGTCTCGGCTCTCTCGGCCGTCCGCACACGGCGTGCAGTATGCTGCATCCGCGATTGCGTCGGCCGTCGCGCCTGGCTCTGTCGCGCACGCGTTCGCCAAGCCGTAGTCCTTCCTCGAGGTCACCAAGCTCGGTGCGAGCGCGGATGGACTTCGGTCGAGCGCGTTGATGCAGAGACTCCGTAGTCGTCGCTCAGCCCGCTCGAATGATGTGACTGCTTCACGGGACAGTCGAGAGCTGCGTCGTAGTTACCGCGCGCGAGCTCCGCGTGCTGACGGCGTTGTGCAGGGTCACGCCAGCGAAGTACTGAAGCTTCGCGTGCACGTTGGCGCGCTGCCAGCGCCCTTAGTGCTACACGGCGTCCGAAATGCAGCCACCCGACATGGCGTCCAGCAATCAATCGCCATGACACCGCAATATCGCGCAGAAGCGCGGGTACTGCTGTATCGTCCGCGACGGCTTGAACCTCGCCGTATAGAAGCTGCCTCTCGCCGTTCATGTGGTGGATCGCAGCCCAAGTAAGGCCAACCAAGCCGCGCTCCTCGGGCGAGAGGTCGTTTCGATCGATGCTCGAGAGCACTTCGAGAGCGAGGTCGGGATGCTCGTCGCTGATGAGCGCCCGAGCCTGGATGACCTTCACGGCCGGTGGCGGCGCAGTCTCAGGCATCGACTCGACGATTTCGACCGCAGCGCCCCAGGCCCCCGTGCCGAGCGCCTCACCTGCGGCCGATCCCAGCACACGCATCGCGTTGGCCTGGTCACCGCCCTTGGCGTAGTGCTGCGCAGCCATCAGCCAGTCATCCTGCTCGGAGGTCTCTGCGATGGCCAGGTGCATCGCGCAGATGCCCTCGACCGGCACCTCGCGCTCGAGATGAACCTGCAGGAAGTCACGGAACAGGGCCTGCAACCGCCGAATGTTCGACGCCTTGCTGCGCACGCCGAGCAGGCCGAGCGCCTCAGCACGATCAAGTGAAGCCTCGATCACGCTCTGCTCGTATGACGTGCCTCCGGCTGCGAGCGCGGCAGCGACGTACTCTGTCTGCACGCGATCCACGAGCGAGGCATGCATCAACACGCGCTGGGTGTCCAGGGACAGGCGTGTCAGCACTTCTTCCGCGAGGAAATCGTAGATGGGTCCGGCGGCGCCGCTCAGGGCACGGATGAACGCGGCGATCTCGTCCGGTTGGCTGACCGCGATGGAGGCCGCCACGAGCTGAAGGCCAGCAGCCCACCCCTCCGTGCGTTCGGCGATGATGCGGCAAGCCTCGCCATCGAGCGGCTGGCCATAGGTAGTGGCGAAGAGCTGCTCGATCTCAGCCAACGTGAAGCGGAGGTCGTCGATGGTGAGCCCGTGAACGCGTCCCTGCCCCGTGAGCCGACCCAGTGACAGATTGGGAGTGCCGCGCCCAGCAAGGATGAAGTACATCCCTTCTGGCGCACGCTCCAACATCCGGCTCACGATCATGCGTACGTCGGGTGACCCTTCGACAAGGTGGTAATCGTCGAGGATGACCGCCACCCTTCCAGCCTCAGCCGAACTCAGATCCGCGAGGAATTGGGCGAGCACGACCTCCCGCGAGGAGCCCATGGCGGCGACGTTGCGCAGCAGTGCCTCGGTAGGCCGACCGAACGAGGGCCAGATATCGCGTAGTGCCGCCACAAGGTAGCTGAGGAACGTGATCCAGTCGCCATCCGACCGCTCGAGGCGATACCAGGCGACGCGGTCGCGAGTGTGGTTCGCGAACTCAGCGAGGAGCGTGGTCTTGCCGTACCCGGCCTCCGCTGAGAGCAGCACAAGTCGTGCGTCGGCGTGCTGTCCGAACCAGTCCACGAGGCGCGGCCGGGCCAGGATCGAGCGCGCTGGCGCCGCCGGACCGATCTTGCTGCCGATGATGGCGAAGCCCGAGGAGTGTGCCTGAGGCGCGCTCTGACGACGAAGGGCGCTCGTCGGCCCGGACGCCTCACCGCTAACCGGATCGTGTTCTGGGGTCATCGACTGCGAGGCCATGGCCGCATCCTCGCGAAGACCACTCATCCCGCGCTTAACGAGGTGTGGATAAGTCCGGTTAGGTGCCCTCGTACTCGAAGAACAGCTTCAGCTGGACCTCGTAGTCGGTGATCTTTCCTTCGTCGACCCGCGCCGTATGGCGGACGACCTCGATTTGGCGGATGTTGCGGACCGTGGATGACGCACGTGAGACGGCTTCAGCGGCCGCAGCACTCCATGAATTGGGGCTACTGCCGACCATCTCGCGGATGATGATGACGCCCATCGCGCGTCTCCTCTTCTGTGCTGTCCCAACTGATATGACGAGTTTAGGGGTTCAGCCCAGCATGGCTCGCATGTCCAGGTACTCCTCGAGCGCGGCGGCCAGTTGCGCGCGACCGATCTCCGCGTCCTCGATCGCCACGGCCGCGTTGTCGGACATGGTCTGCGGCTCGAAAGGCCGGACGGTCAGACGGCGATCGTCCATCGCTCGGCAGGGCCTGGCCGTGAGCCAGGACTCGCCGACGTCAGAACATGTTCCCTGGAGCATGCGGGCACAGGCGGAACTAGGCGTACGCGCTCTCCGCGTAGTGATCCTCTTCGACGTTCTCGAAGCGCGTCTGTCGCTTCTTGAAGTAGAGCTGCATCTCACCGGTGGGGCCATTCCTGTGCTTGGCCAGTTTGAGGTTGATGACCTCGCCGTCAGCGTCTTGGTCCTCCGTTCCGCGCTCCCGGTCACGCCACAGGAACATGACCATGTCCGCGTCCTGCTCCAGGGCGCCGGACTCACGCAGGTCCGACAGGCGCGGCTCACCCTTCTCGCCGCGATTCTCTGTCTGTCGCGACAGCTGCGAGAGCGCCACCACCGGCACCTGCAGCTCACGAGCGAGCGCCTTCAGGCTTCGCGAGATATCACTGACTTCTTGCACTCGGTTGGCGTCCTTCGAGGTCACGCCCGACTGCATCAGCTGGAGGTAGTCCACGAGGATGAGGTCCAGGCCCGACTCCGCCTGAAGCCGACGTGCCTTCGTCCGGAGCTCCATGGCGCTGATATTGGGCGTGTCGTCGATGAAGATGGGTGCAGCGGCCAACTTGCTCATGGCCGGCGCGAGGCGTGCGAAATGGATCTCCTCGAGCCAGCCGGTACGCAGCAGGTTGGAGTCCACGCCCGAGACCGAAGACAGCAATCGCAGCACCAGCTGCTCCTTGCTCATCTCGAGGCTGAACACGCCAACCACCTTGCCCTCTGTGACGGCCGCGTGCTCGGCAAAGTTCAGCGCGAGGCTGGTCTTGCCCACCGACGGACGGGCGGCCACGAGCACGAGGTCCGATTTCTGTAGACCCGTCGTCAGCGAGTCCAGCTTGGTGAAGCCGGTGCGGATACCGCTGATCTCGCCCTTGTGCTGGTGAAGGTAGTCGAGGCGGTCCCAGGCGCTGTGAAGGAGCGAATCGAGCGGCGAGAACCCTGACTGGACACGTTTCTCGCTGACTGCGAATAGCTCCGACTCCGCCTTGTCGATGACCTCACCGACCTCGCCCTCTTCCTGGTAGCCGTAGCCCGCGATGCGCCCAGCGGCACTGATGAGGTTCCGAAGCACGCCCTTGCGCTCGACGATGCGCGCGTAGTGCACGACGTTGACAGCTGTGGGCGTCAGGTTCATGAGGCTGGTGAGGTAGGCCGAGCCGCCGATGTCATCAAGCACGCCCTGTCGTTCGAGGACCTCGCTGATGGTGATGATGTCCACCGGCTCACGTCGCTCGTAGAGCTGCAACGCAGCGGCATAGATCGTGCCGTGATGTCCTCGATAGAAGTCATCAGGCTTGAGGATCTCCGCGACCTCCGTGACAGCGTCCTTGTCGATGAGCATGGCGCCCAGGACCGACTGCTCGGCTTCGATGGACTGCGGCGGCAAGCGATCGATGGACACGCGCTGACTCCAGGGTGATTGGGGCAGGGACTGCAAGAACGGCAGGGGTCAAGAAGATGTTCGCCGTTGAGCGAGCGCTCACGCAAGGACCATCTCCACGAACCCGGACCGAACTCTCCACCATTTCTGTGGATAACTCGTGGACAAACGTTCAGAAGGGGCGTGAACCTTCCCTAATCGACGCGCCTGATGACCCCGACCAGCTTGCCCTGGATCCGCACGTCGTCATAGAACTGCGGCTCGTATGCGTCGTTGGCGGGCTGCAGGCGCACGCGATCGCGCTCCTTGAAGAAGCGCTTGAGCGTGACCGAGTTCTCCTCCACCTGGGCGACCACGATGTCCCCATCATGGGCGGTCTGCTGTTCGCGGATGACTACGAGGTCGCCATCCATGATGTGGGCATCGACCATGGAGTCACCGCGGACGCGCAGCACGTACGTGCCGGAAGTGGTGTTGATGATGTCCGGGACGGCCACGGTCTCACTTGCGTCCTGGTAGGCCTCGATAGGACCACCTGCGGCGATCTCTCCGATGATCGGGATGGACGCGGTGACCGACTCAGCGCCGCGCGCGAGCCCGTCCGTGCCAGTCCCGCTCGAGAGGAGTGCGGCGGGTGTGAGGCGCAGCGCGCGTGACTGCGTGGCGTCACGCTCCAGCATGCCCTCTCGCTCAAGGGAGGAGAGGTGGTGGTGGACAGCTGAGGTCGAGGCGAGGCCCACGGCGGCGGCGATCTCCCGCACGGACGGTGGGTAGCCGCTATCGCGAATAGTGCTTGCGATGTACTCGATGATGCGCTGCTTGCGGAGCGCGTCGTGCTTGGTCACGGGACCTCCTGTGGCCGAACACTACCGAACACGTGTTCGAATGTCAAGGTGGTCGCATCAGCCGGACACGACGGCGACACGCCTCGAAATGCCTTCGAGCGCCGACCGTGGGACTCCTTCGTCGTCAAGCTATCGAACGAACGCCTGGCTCGCAGCGATTCCGGAGCGAGCGGGATGCTAGACTCGCGCTCCCGATGGCCCTGAGAAGCACCTTCAGGCTGGGACTGACTGCGCTCAGTTTCTGGCCCTTCCTACCGATCGCCTCGCGCGCGCCTGTCTACGGCCGGCTCGTCTATGAGCTCGCGCTCGATCGGCGGGTGCCCTGGGCAAGGAAGGCCATCCTGGGGCTGGCGGCGGCATATGTGATGTCGCCGATCGACATCATCCCCGACTTCATCCCTTTCATCAGCCGCGTCGACGACGTCATGGTCACGATCATCGCGCTCGACATCTTCCTCGAAGGGGTGCCCCGAGAGCTCATGATCGAGAAGATGTATACCCTTGGTATCGACGGCCGTGAGTTGGAGCGCGATATGGAAGCTGCTCGACGCTTCCTCCCGCTGCCCATCCGCACCTTCGCACGACGACTGCCGGCACTCATCGAAGCCAGCGCCGATGTCGTCCGGGCGGAGTTGGAAGCACGCGGCTTCATCGAGACAGAAGAGACGAACAAGGAGGCAATCTCAGCGTGAAGGTCATCCTCACATCGGATATCGACCCGCTCGGCAAGAGCGGCGAGCTCAAGGACGTGGCCAACGGCTACGCCCGCAATTACCTCATCCCGCGCAACCTGGCCGTGCCGGCGGCTGGCGGTACCTACCGCGCCTGGTTGCACGACATCGCCAGTCGCGAGGAGCAACGCAAGAAGGAGCGCGCGGAAGCCGAGGTCAACGCCCAGCGCATCAGCAGCACCACGTTGACGATGGGTGTGAAGGTCGGCGAGGGTGGCAAGCTCTACGGATCCATCACCGCCAAGGACATCGCCGACGCGCTCGCGCGCCGCGGCATCGAGATCGATCGGCACAAGATCGACCTCGAGGAGCCGTTGCGGCAACTGGGCACCTACAAGGTCGCCATCAGGGTCTACTCGGAGATGACCCCGGAGGTCACCATCGAGGTCGAGCCCAAGGGCTAGCTTCGACGGCGGGCTTGCCCGCCGAGACATGATGGTGCGGTGAACCGCGCCACCATCCTGCACGTCGACCTCGACGCGTTCTTCGCTGCTGTCGAGCAGCGCGACCGTCCCGAGCTGCGCGGCAGACCTGTGGTCGTCGGTGTCGGCGGCCGCACCGATCGGGGCGTCGTCTCGGCGGCCTCGTACGAAGCACGCAGGTACGGCATCCATTCGGCCATGCCCCTGCGTACGGCTGCCCGACTGTGCGAGAGTGCGGTCTTCGTGCCTGTGGACGGCCGCAAGTACGGCGCCGTCAGCAAGCAGGTCATGGAGATCCTGCGCCGCTACACGCCGGCCGTCGAGCAGGTGTCCATCGACGAGGCATTCCTCGACGTGGCCGGTTCCGAAGCCCTCCATGGCCCGCCCGTGGAGATGGCTCGCTCGATCAGACGGACCGTCTCCGCTGAGCTGCAGCTCACGGTCTCGGTGGGTGTGGCTACGACAAAGCTGGTGGCCAAGGTGGCATCCGATCTCGAGAAGCCCGACGGGCTCGTGGTCGTGGCCCCGGGCACCGAGGCGGCCTTCCTGGCACCGCTGCCGATCTCCCGCCTGTGGGGCGTGGGTCAGAAGACCGCGGCCATCCTGGCCGAGTTCGGCGTGCGCACTATCGGTGACCTGGCTGCGCTGCCAGAGGACCTCCTCGTGCGCCGGTTCGGCAAGCAGGGCCCGCTGCTGGTCCAGCGAGCGCAGGGCATCGACGCCTCGCCAGTGTCTGGATCGGATCCGGCGCGCTCAGTCAGCCACGAGCACACGTTCGACGTGGACACGGCCGATGCAGAAGCCCTCGAGCGGACGCTGCTGGCACTGTCCGAAGGTGTCGCCGGCCGACTCCGGGCCGGCGGGGTGAAGGCTCGCACCATCGCCGTGAAGGTCCGCGACTCCTCCTTCCAGACCGTTTCCCGCCAGCGCACCCTGAGCGAACCGACCGACCAGACTGAAGTCATCTTCGCCGCTGTCCGCGAGCTGGCGCGTCCGCAGCTGAGGGGCATTCGGGTACGGCTGCTGGGCGTGGCCGCTTCGCACCTGGGGGAGGGCGAACAACTGGGGCTGTTCACGGCTGGGGACGAGCGCCGACGGAAGGCCACCGAGGCGGCCGATGCCATCCGGGCGCGCTATGGCTCCCGGGCCATCCGCCGCGCACGCCTCATCGACAGCGGCGTTGCCGAGCCCTTCGAGCGCGATCCCATGACCGCACCCGAGAGCGGCAGCATCGGCCGTGCCGACGAGGAGCGACCCGACCATCGCTGACCACCCGCGGGCGCCTGTGACACCGGAGCTGGCACGGTCGTGCTCGACGGTCCGGACAGACCAGGCCGGGTCTTGACGTTCGAACAGATGTTCGATAGTCTGCGCTGGCCGTAACAGAACAGATGTTCGACACTGGTCCGAACCGTGCCCTCGGCCGCGTCGCCAGCTAGAGGAGTCTCCACGTGTTCAACCTCATTCCCGCCGCCAGCTCAGTCTCGGTCGATGCGGCCACCGGCCGTCCCCGGGAGATCCGCACAGAGGGCCGGCGCCGGTCCGTCACCGCGCTGGAGTCCGTCCGTGACGAGACCTCGGCCTATCCGCTCCAGACCGGGCCGCGCACGGTCTTCGTGGTCAGGGCTGACGACCATCGCTACCGGCTCATCCACCGGCTGGACGACCGCAGCTGGACCATCGAGGACCTCGGTGGATGGCGTGCTGCCCTTGCGCAGGTGGCCTAGTCATCGTCCCGTGCCCATCGCGATCGGGTCGCGGGCGCGGCATGCGAGAATGCGGGCCATGACCACACCCACCGGCCCGCTCACCGACCAGCGCCTCGGCGACTTCCTCGAGGCGCTCGCGTCAGAGGAGCCCGCACCGGGCGGAGGAGCCGCAGCCGCCTTGTCGGCGGCGCTAGCAGCCAGCCTCACGGCCATGGTGGTTCGTCTCTCGTTGGATCGCCCCAAGTACGCGGACTTCGCTGACCTGCACAGTGAGGCGTTGGCTGCATCGGACTTGGCATGGGCGCGCTTCGTGGAGCTGGCGGACGCGGACGCCACGGCCTATGCCGCTTATCGCGCGGCACGCAGCTTGCCCCACGGGACGGCCGCGGAAGAGGAGGCTCGGTCCGTCGCAACCCGCGACGCTGCGCGCAGCGCCACCACGGTCCCCCTGCAAGTGGTCAGGACCTGTCACGCACAGATGGAGCTCGTCGACCGCGTGGCCGGGCGGACCAACCTCTACGTCGCCAGTGACCTCGAGGTGGCCGCGCTCCTGCTTGACAGCGCGGCTCGCGCTGCGGCGGTCAACATCCGCGCCAACCTGCCGTCGGTCAAAGATGATGGCTATGCCAGCGCCGTCACCGCGGAGCTTGACCAGCGACTCCAGCAGATCCAGAGCACTGCGGATCGCGCTCGTGAGCGCGTGGCGAAGGGCACACTCCGCCGGCCCGAAGGGGAGTAGTCCTGGCGCTCAGCCGCCGCGGGCGATGAAGAGCGCCAGCGCTACCACGAGGCCGAGCAGGGCGCCGGCGATGGCATAGGCCCAAGCGGTCACGTCGACCGGGCCTAGCGGTTCGCGCTCAGGCACCTGTCCGTGTCCCTGGTCGTGCCCGTCGGTGGACGGGGCGTGGGTGGCGTCAGCGTCAGACATGGCACCAGTATCGGCCATCGTCAGTGGCCGAGCGCGTCGGTCACGAGATCATCGACCGTGAGGTCGTCGCTGACGCTCGAGTCCGGTAGTGAGCGCATGATCTCGAGGCCGGACTCCCAGGCGGCAAGGTCGACGGTGCCAAGCCCATGCTCCGCGGCCGGGTCTCCCATCCACGAGTCGATGGTGGCCTCGAGGATCGCCAGCTGGGTCTCCGGGTCGTCAGCCAGCTCCGGCACTCGCGTGAAGGTCGCGTCGAGGCCCGCTTGCGGGTCGGTGCTGATCTCCTCCATGGCTCGGATCGTAGCGGCCGTGAACGCCCGCAGTGCCGCGCCCTTGCTCTCGATGGTCGCGACGCCGCTGACCAGGCCAGGGCCGGGCAGGGGCGCCACGTCAGCCACCTGCAGGACGTTCACATCGAGGCCCTGCAGCTTGAGCTGCACCGGCTCATTGTTGACGAAGCCGGTGGCGGCATCGACCTGGCCCGAGGCCACCGCGACGGCCTGGCCGAAGTCGGGGTACGTGCTGATCTCGACATCGTCAGGTGAGAGGCCCTCTGCCGCGAGCAGCGCTTGCAGGGCCACCCAGGAGGAACCGTAGCGGCCGGGGATGCCGATGGTCGCACCGGTCAGGTCCCCAGCGCTCTCGATGCCGGTCTCGCTGAGCGAGAAGACGATATTGGGGTCTCGGCCGTAGATGGTCGCGCCGTAGCGCACGGGGATGCCCTGGCTGACCGCCGGGATGAGGCTGGTGCCGTCGGCCAGGCCGATGTCCACAGCGCCGCGGGCGAGGAGAGTGATGAGCTCGGGATCGATCTTGTTCTGGAACGTCACGTCGAGCCCGGCCTCCGCGTAGTAGCCGGCTTCGTCCGCGAGGTAGAACTGGGCGAACTGGACGCTGGGGATGTAGCCCAGACCTACCGTCAGTGGCGTCAGCTCGGCGGAACTGCCGGGATCGTCCTGGGCTGTGACGCCAGCGACGGCACTGGCGCCGAGGGAGATCGACAGGGCGATGGTCGAGATCAGGCGGCGGACCGGAGTCGAGAGATGCTGCATGAAGGCGGGTCCTTTCTGCTGTCAGGAGACGGTTCGGACGAGGCGCCGTTCGATGGCGACGACGATCAGATACAGGACGATTCCCATGAGGGCGATGGTGAAGAGCGTGGCGAACATCAGGGGCACGTCGAACATGCTCCCGCGGGCGAGGTTGATGAGCACCCCCAGGCCGGACTCGCCACCGGCCCATTCGGCCACGATGGCACCGATGACGGCCAGTGTCACACCGATGCGCAGGCTGCCGAGGATCTGCGGAAGTGCCGAGGGGACCTCGATCCGCGTCAGGCGCTGACGCCGGCTGGCCCGGAAGCTGCGACCCAGCTCGATGAGCTTGGGGTCCACCGAGCGGATGCCGACCATCGTGCCCACCGCGATGGGAAAGAAGCAGATGAGTGCACAGATGAGCACGCGGCTGGCAAGGCCGGTGCCGAACCAGAGCGCGATGAGTGGCGCCAGCGCGAGGATGGGGGTGGCCTGCGCGGCCACGATATAGGGCGACAGCATGCGCGCAGCCAGCCGCGACCGCGCCAGCAGGATGCCCGTGAGGACGCCGGCAGTGCCGCCGACCACGAGGCCCAGGAGCACCTCGCCGAGCGTGGTCCAGAAATGCGGGCCGATGAGGCCCTCGGTCCAGCCGCTGACGAAGCGCGTGGCCACCTCCGCGGGCGCCGGCAGGATGTACGGCGGGTAGTCGCCGATGAGCACGACCGCCTGCCACGCGATGAGGAAGACGAACGCGGCCACCAGGACCGGGCCGATATCGCGAACCAACCGGCGCCACAGTGGACCGGCCGTGCCGCGCTGGGGCGCCCGCCGTGTGGCGGTGGCCTTGGGTGTGGCGACGTTCATGCCGCTACCTTCGTCTCGCCCGTCTGCGCGAGGATCACTCGCACCTCGTCGGCCGCAGCGCTGAACGTCGAGGCGCTGCTTCCGGTCAGGCTCCGCGGACGTCGGACATCGACCGGCACCTCCGCCACGATGCGGCCGGGCCGCTGCGACATGACCAGCACGCGATCCGAGATGTACACCGCCTCGGAGATGCTGTGTGTCACGAACACGATGGTGGAGCCCGTCTCGCCCCACAGGCGTAACAGCTCGTCGTCGAGGCGCTCGCGGGTCATGGCGTCGAGGGCGCTGAAGGGCTCATCGAGCAGGAGTACGTCCGGTTCCGGCGCGAGCGCTCGAGCCAGGGCAGCTCGCTGGGCCATGCCTCCGGACAACTGATCGGGGAACGCCTCCGCGAAGCCATCGAGTCCGGTCAGGTGCAACGCTGCCCGTGCGCGCTCCTCACGTTCGGCACGCCCGACACCCGCGAGGTCGAGCGGGAAGGCGACGTTGGCAAGCACGTCCCGCCAGGGCAGCAGACGTGGCTCCTGGAAGACGAGGCCGATGCGGGGGTCGGGTCCGGCCACGGTCGAGTCGAAGGCGAGGACGCTGCCGTGGTCGGGAGGGAGCAGGCCGCTGATGACGCGCAGGAGCGTCGACTTCCCGCACCCGTTGGGCCCGACGATGGCCACGATCTCACGCTCGGCCACGCGCAGGTCGAGCCGGTCGAGGACATGCAACTGCGCACCCTGGATATCGAAGCTGCGTGAGATGTCCTGGAGCTCGATGGCGTCCACGTTCGTGACCTCCGGCCACACCATCGAGGCACCAGGAAGAGCAGCGAGCGCGGTTACCCGTCGAGACGAGTCGGTCGCCGTGCGGGCGACCACACGCCGACAGCCAGCTGCCGGCGGCACCTCTCTCCTTCTTCCATCCGGACTGTGACCGTCGGCTCCCTGCAAGGGAATCCACCGCGACCGAGAAGTCGCGGGTCGTGGGCTGGCAGACAGACGACTTCGCGTCCGCTTCCACCGACCACCGGTAGGGGATTTCACCCGACCCCGAAGGCGAGGCTTATATGCGTGATGTACATCGACTATAGCAGCGGCCTCCGGACCGTCCCATGAGGCGTTGGTCACCGTCGCAGGGGCCGAATCGATCGCCTGCACGTTCCGTGCTTCTGGGGCATGCTGTCGCTGGAATGACGAGCCGGACAACCCCAGTCGGCATCTTGGTCATGGCGCTCGCTGGCTTCATCGCCGTCGGCTGTAGCGTTCCGGCCGATGCCGTGTTCCAAGCTCTGGTCGGTCCCGCCGGGACAGTCGCGTCCACGCCGGAAGCCGGCCCCGCCGAACTCGCTGTCCCTGGCAGCGAAGATCCGACGTGGTGGCAGCATCCGGATGGCTACGAGATGGTCCTCCCCGCGGGGTGGTTCGGCGTGGCCTTGGCCGCCACCGAGACGCCCGGTCTGATCGATGCTATCGATGCCGCCAATGGCGGCCTCGGTGAGCGTATCGAGGCGGCCCTCGGAGACAGCGATGTGCGCGTCAGTGCCATCGCCGCTGGCGCTGCTGTCGAGGGCTCGGTGTCTCCGGCACTGCTCGTTCTGGCTGAGCCTGTGGCCGCACGTAAGAACGGTGTCATCAAGGCGGACGTCCTGGAGCGCATCAGCGGCATCGAGGGCCTGAGTGGCACGCTCGCGCCCCATGACGTCCAACTGCCCGAGGCGAGGGGCGTGCGCTACGACTACTCCATCGTGGACCCGGACCTCGGCGAGATCCGCGTACGGTCGTTGCTCTTCCGCTACGGTGGCTGGGTGTATCTGGTCAACTTCGTGGCCGCTGCCGAACTCGCCGACGGCGCGACGACGGATTTCGACGAGATCATGAACAGCCTCAAGTTCGGGGTCTAGCCGACCTACAATCTGCGGCGTGACCAACCAGGCCGACGTCCGTATCCTCGACGTCACGGAGACCTCGCAGTTCGATCGATTGCCGCCCTGCGCCGATCCCCGTTTCGACCATCGCAGCTGCGACTACTGGGAGCATGAGATTCGTGGCTCCAAGGCCGCTCGTCCGGCCTGGTGGAAGCCCGCTCGACAGGCGCCCAAACCGGCGCTGCGTCCCCGTTCGGACAACCCGTTCGCACCGTCGCCACGGGAAACAGCCTCATTCAACCCTTTCGAGCCGGGGTCAGCCGAGCCGGGGCCAGCCTTCAATCCCTTCGCGCCCGCGCCCGACACTGATGCCGACACGCTCGAGCCGGAAGCTCCCACCAAGCTGCGCCTGCTCGGTCGGGGTCGGGGTGTGTTCGGTTCGTATGCCAAGATCCTGCTGCTCGACGGCGAGCCGACGGTCTACGCCCAGTTCGGGCCACTCTCCGCATATCCTCGGGCCCAACAGGTGCGCGACCTGTACCCGATGCTTCCCAGCGCACCGCTTCCGGCAGTCATCACGTGCGTGGCCACCGTCGAATGGGCGCGTGGTCGCGGGTTCGCGCAGGCCCTGGTCGACGAGGTCGCCCGAGACCTCGCTGAGCGCGGCTTCGCAGCGATCGAGGCCTATCCGGACCTGACCCTCGCTCCCGACGAGGCCTCAGCCGCGTCGCCGGCGTTCTGGCTGGCCTGCGGGTTCCTGCTGGCGGCTCCGGACGAGCGATATCCCGTGATGCGTCGGAAGCTCGACTAAGGCGTTATCAAGCTACCTTGATACCTGAATACATGGACGGTTGACACCGGCGCCCGAGGTGCCGTAGCCTGCGGGCACATCCAGAGTCCCCAGTCCAAGGCCTGACCTGTCGCCATCGGTCCATGCTCCAGCCCCCGGAGGAAGCCTGTGTCCCGTTCCCGTGCCCTCGCAGCCTCGTGCCTGTCTGTCGCACTGCTCATCCCTACCGCAGCTGCAGCTCAGGATGGCGATGCGCCGTTGACCGTGTACTCGGGCCGCAGCGAGTCCCTCGTGGGTCCAGTCATCGAGTCCTTCACCGAGGCCACCGGCATCGATGTCGAGGTCAAGTACGCCGATACGGCCGAGCTCGCGGCGCTCCTGCTCGAGGAGGGCGACCGCTCCCCCGCGGACATCTACTTCGCCCAGGATGCCGGAGCGCTTGGTGCGGTCGCTGATGCCGGACTGCTTGCCACCTTGCCCGAAGCCCTGCTAGCTGTGGTTCCCGCCGGCTTCAGCGACGCTGACGGCCGGTGGACGGGCGTCAGTGGCCGGGCTCGCACCGCGGTCTACACCACGACCGAGGAGCTCGAGCTGCCAGACTCGATCCTCGACTTCACCGACCCCGAGTGGGCAGGCCGGATCGGCTGGGCGCCGGCCAACGGCTCGTTCCAGGCCTTCGTCACGGCGCTCCGCGTCATCGAGGGTGAGGACGCTGCCCGGGCCTGGCTCGAGGGCATCCTCGCCAACAGCCCGGTGGCCTATCCCAAGAACACTGCGGCAGTAGAGGGCGTGGCGGCCGGTGAGGTCGATGTTGCCTTCGTCAACCACTACTACCTGCTGCAATTGCTGGCCGAGCGCGGCGATGACTATCCGGTGGCCCAGAAGTTCTTCGGTGGCGGGGATCCAGGCTCACTCGTGAACGTCGCCGGCATAGGGATCGTCGCCTCCAGCGACCAGCCTCAGGAAGCGGCAGCCTTCGTCGAGTATCTGCTGAGCGACGCTGCCCAGACGTACTTCAGCGTATCCACCTTCGAGTACCCGCTCATCGATGGCGTCGATGCTGACCCTCGCCTGCCCGCCCTCGATACCATCGAGGCGCCGGACGTGGACCTCTCGGACCTGGCTGACCTGAAGGGCACCGTCGAACTGCTGCAGGGGGTCGGCGCGATCGACTAGCGCCGTCTTGGCGGCTACCGCTGCATACCATGGCCAACCTCGCCAGCCTCCGTGCCACATTGAGCCGCCCGTCGGCGCGACGGGCGGCTCCGCCGTGGCCGCTACTGGGCGTGGCTGTGGGGGTCGCGGCGCTCGCGCTCATCCCGCTCGTCTACCTCGTGATGCGGGCGGTCGATGGTGGCTCCGACTCGGTCGTGCCCCTGCTGCGACCACGCACCCTCGAGCTCATCGTCTCCACGCTGGCGCTCGGCCTGGCCGTTATCGCGGGTGCCGTCGCCCTGGGCATCCCTCTGGCCTGGCTCACGGTGCGAACGGACCTGCCGGCTCGACGGGCATGGTCGGTGCTGGCCATCGCGCCCCTGGCCGTGCCCTCGTATCTGCTGGCCTTCGCCTTCGTCGGCGCCTTCGCTCCGCGAGGCTGGCTGGCCAGCCTGGGGGTTCCGTCGATCTATGGTTTCTGGGGTGCAGCGCTCGTCCTCAGCCTGGCCACCATGCCCTACGTGGTGATCGCGACGCGTGCGGCCCTGGCGCGTCTCGACCCAGCCACCGAGGAAGCCGCCCGGTCGTTGGGGCGCGGTCCCTGGGCGGCCGCTCGGACCGCGTTCCTGCCGGTGCTGGTGCCGGCCATCGGCGCAGGGGCCCTCCTTGCCTGCCTCTACGCCATCAGCGACTTCGGGGCGGTGTCGATCCTCCGCTACGACACGCTCGCCACGGCCATCTACTCGCAGTACCGCTTCTCGTTCGACCGCTCGGGTGCGGCCAGCCTGGCCCTGCTGCTGCTGGCCCTGGCGCTGCTCCTGGTCTGGGCCGAGGGTCGGATCCGGCGGCGGGTCGCTCTGACCACTCCGCATGGTCGCCGACGGGTCCCAGCACCGGTCCGCCTCGGAGCGTGGCGGGTGCCTGCGATGCTCTTCTGCGGCCTGGTCGCTGCGCTCGCATTGGGCATCCCTCTGGTCACCATCAGCATCTGGCTGTTCGAGGGACTGCGCGCCGGTCTCTCGCCCGAGGTCGGCTTCGAGGCGCTCCGGGAGTCCCTGGTACTGGCCGGCAGCGCCGCGCTCGTGGCCGGGCTGCTGGCACTTCCGCTGGCGCATCTCATCGCGCACTTCCCCGGACGCGCAGCCACGCTCACCGACCGTCTCCTCTACGGCGTCTACGCGATCCCCGGCATCAGCCTTGCCCTGGCGGTGGTCTTCTTCACGCTCAACGTCCTACCACTGCTGTACCAGACGCTCTTCGCACTCGTGCTCGCCATCAGCATGCGCCACCTCGTTCAGGCGGTGGGGGCGCTGCGCGGCCCGATGCTGCAGGTCTCACCCCGAACCGTCGAGGCCGCTCGTTCACTGGGCGAGGGCAGCATGGGCGTGCTTCGCACGGTGACCTTGCCGCTGCTGCGCCCGGGCATCGTGGCCGGGGCCATGCTGGTGCTGCTCTCGGGCCTCAAGGAACTGCCACTGACGCTGCTCCTGGCGCCACCGGGTATGTCCACCCTCGCCACTACGCTGTGGGACGCAGCCCGCGAGGCCTTCTACGCTCGGGCCGCCATCCCGGCCGCCTTGTTGCTGCTCGTTTCGTTCGTGTCCGTGGCACTGCTGGTGCGGCGCGGGGAGATCGAGGCATGAGCGTCCGCGTCCGGGAGCTGGCGGTCAGGCTGGATGGGATCAGCAAGAGCTACGGCACCGTCCTTGCGCTCGACGATGTGAGCCTCGAGCTCGAGGCCGGCACGATGTTGGCCCTGCTCGGCCCCTCCGGTTGTGGCAAGACCACAGCCTTGCGCCTCATCTCCGGCTTCGAGCAGCCCGACGCAGGCACGGTCGAGGTCAACGGCCGGCGGGTGGCTTCACGCACGGCGATGGTGCCGCCCGAGCGTCGGCGCGTCGGACTCGTGTTCCAGGACCTGGCCCTCTTCCCGCACCTCTCCGTACGCGACAACGTGACCTACGGCATCCGTCGCGACCCCGACCGTCGTGTCCGCACCGACGAGCTGTTGGAGCTCGTCGGTCTGCCGGGCGATGGCGAGCGCATGCCCCACGAGCTGTCGGGCGGCATGCAGCAACGCGTTGCGCTCGCCCGTGCCCTGGCGCCCCGCCCCGATGTGCTCCTGCTCGATGAGCCCTTCTCGTCGCTTGACCAGGCCATGCGCACACAGCTGCGGGCGGAGGTTCGCGAAATCCTGCGCGAGGCACGGCAGAGCGCGATCTTCGTCACACACGACCAGGGCGAGGCCCTGACGGTGGCTGACAAGGTGGCGGTCATGACCCGCGGTCGGGTCCTGCAAGTGGCACCGCCGGAGCTCATCTATGCCGAGCCGGCGACCCCGTACGTCGCCACCTTCGTCGGTGTCGCCAACCTCTTGCCGGGAGAGGTCCGCCATGGTTCGGCCGACACGCGCTTCGGGCCGGTCCCGCTCATCGGCCCCGGCAGCCGCGAGCTTGCCGGCCATGGCCTCGTGCTCCTGCGGCCAGAGCACTTCGCCATCATGGAGTCGCCTGACGGGTGGGCCGCTGGCGGCTGGGAGGTCATCGCTCGACGCTTCTCGGGCTCGGAGATCCTGCTCGAGGTGCGTGCCGCGGACGGCCAGCGACTGTGGGTGGAAGCTGGCAGTCGTGTCCGTCACCTCGGCATCGGCGACAGCGTCGGCGTCACCCTGCGGGAGATCGAGACGGTCGCCTTCGGGCGCCGTGTCCAGGAGGTCGCGGACGCTCAGCAGGACAGCCATCCGACGCGGACCGACAGAGTGCGGAGCCGAGCTCCGCGCTGAGCTAGCATCGCGGCCATGGACCCCATGGAGAGTTTCGTCGAGTGCGTACCCAACTTCAGTGAGGGTCGCGACCAGGCCACGCTCGACGCCATCGCTGAGGCCATGAGCGATCACCCTGGCGCATGGCTACTCGACCGCACCGCCGACCCCGACCATGGGCGTGCCGTCTTCACCATGGCCGGCTATCCCGGACGCGTGATGGGCGCGATGGAGGCGGCGACGGGGGTGGCCATCGAGCGGATCGACCTGAACCGCCACGTGGGACGGCATCCGCGGATCGGCGCGGTGGATGTCGTGCCCTTCGTGCCGCTCGGCGATACCACCATGGACCAGTGCGTCGCCGGCGCGCGCGAGTTCGCCTCGCGCATCGCGGACCGCTACGAGCTGCCGGTCTACCTCTACGCACGGGCTGCCCAGGTGCCTGGACGCGAGGTCCTCGCGGACGTGCGTCGGCCGGGCTTCGAAGGCCTGCTCGAGGCGATGGTGCGGCACGGAGGCGCGCCGGATCTCGGGCCTGCCCGACCACATCCCACCGCGGGCGCCACTGCGGTCGGTGCGCGGCCCTTCCTCATCGCCTACAACATCCAGCTCTCGACGACGGACGTGGCTGTGGCCCGTCGCATGGCTGCGCGCATCCGAGGTCGGGATGGCGGCTTGCCCGACGTGCAGGCACTGGGCATCGACCTCGTCTCACAGGGTTGTGCCCAGCTGTCGATGAACATCCTTGACCATGAGCGAACGCCGCTCTGGCTGGTCTGGCAAGAGGCCGAGCGCCTGGCGGCCGATGAAGGCGTCAGCGTGCTCGACTCGGAGCTCGTCGGCCTCGCGCCGGCGGCTGCGCTGGTGGCCGTAGCCGACCATATCGGCTCAGGCTCGTTCCACACCGCCGAACAGCGGCTGCACGAGGCCGCTTCGTGGCTGCGGATCCGCCGTTTCGACCCGAGCATGGTGCTCGAGGTCAGGCTGGCGCAGGCTCGCGAACGGCCCCTGACCGACCCTGGCCGGGGCGCCTAGCGTCCGCGCTGCTCGAGCATGACGACCGCGGTCTCGTTGGGCACCGTCGAGATGGTCACCTTCAGGGTGGGGACCGGCTGCACGTCGGTCGCGCTCATCTCGTTGAGGAACTTCTCGAGCTCACCTCCAGGCTTGCCCGCCGCCTCGGTCAGCGGCAGCGGCACCACCATGTGCGCGTCGAGCTGCCCCACGATCTCCGCCGCGTGTGCGGCGCTCAGGCGTGGGCCGATGCCGAGGCAGACGATGTCGACGTGGCCCATCTCACGAACGGTGTCCTGGTCGAGCAGGTGCCCGACGTCGCCAAGGTGGGCCGTGAACAAGCCATCGAGCTCGAACACGTAGGACGTGCTCATGCCGCGGGCGGCACCCTGCTCGTTATCACGGAAGGTCCGGACACCCGCGACCATCACGTCGTGTACCTCGTACTCGCCGGGCGAGTCGAGGACGAAGGCCTTCTCCAGGCTGGTCGGGAGCGGAACGCCAAGCAGGTGCGAGGTGACGCCCGCCTTGGCGCTGGCGCCACGCCCGGTCACGACCGACTCGTCCGGGTGACCGAAGGAGACGATGTCTGCGGTGAGGCCGCGGCCCGTGGGCCCGACGATGGACCGGAACGGGTCTGCGGCGACGACCCCTTCACGTCCCTTGAGACGAACGCATGAGCCGCCGTACCAGGTGATTTCCATGGTCGCGATGGTGCCACAGCCGCGACCGAACGACCGGGGCGCGCACAGAAAGAAGGAACGAGGGGCGCCTGCCCAATAAGCGCCCCTCGTTCCAAGAGGGAGGGAGAGGGAACTGAGAAGATCTTCTTCGCGGTTCCGTGACGACAAGAGTAGACATCCCGCGTGAAGGCACCAGACCTCGAACGATGAAGAAACGCACATCTGCGGCGGTCGGTCGCGAGGAGCCAATCGTCCTGCTGGGGCTTTGGGCGAAGGGCTGGCAGAATGCGGCCATGGCACCTCCTCGATCGGAACGAAGTCCCTTCCCCTATCTCGCACGCTCGCTCGTCGCTGTGTTCGTACCGGCGCTACTGATGGCTTCGATGAGCCTCGCCCCGGCGGCAGCCCAGGATGATGCTGAAGCGGCTCGACCGAATCCTGCAGCCGAGGCACCGCAGCTGCCCGAGGGCTTCGACAAGAAGATGGCCCAAAAGGTGACCGAGGTCATCGAAGCTGTCCATCCCGTGCGCGGATTGCCGGCTGCCGACGGCGTGGCCTACCGCGTCATCGACAACGACACGTTCCTCGCCGAGTTGCGCGACCTCTTCGAGCAGGAGTACCCGGACGACTACATCGTGGCCGAGGACGCGGCCTTCACTCGCCTGGGCCTGCTGGGGCCTGACGATGACCTCAAGAAGCTCATCCTCAAGGTCTACGACCAGCAGGTCCTGGCCTACTACGACCCTGCGACCGAGACGTTCACGCTCATCGGGCCGGTGAATAAGATCGGCCCGCTGGAGTCGATCGTTGTCGCCCACGAGTACGGCCACGCGCTGCAGGATGCGGCCTGGGACCTCGAGGGCATGAGCATCGAGGACCTCAGCCAGTCGGACGCGATCCTCGCGCAGCAGGCGCTCATCGAGGGGGACGCCACCGCGGTCATGTACGACTGGGCAGCGCGTGAGCTCAAGCTCTCGGATCTCCTGGCGGTCTCGGCGCAGGCCCTGACCCAGCAGGACTCGAAGCGGCTCGGTCGACTGCCGGACATCATCCTGCGCCAGATCGAGTTCCCCTATCTCGACGGATACGCCTTCGTGAACGCCGTGCGCGGGCGCGGGGACTGGGACGCTGTGGACGCCGCCTTCGACGATCAACCCTTGTCCACCGAGCAGATCCTGCACCCCGAGCTGTACCCCGGCGAACGGCCAGTGGAGATCGACCTGCCCGATGTCGCTGCAGCTCTCGGCCCCGAGTGGGTCGCCAGCTACGAGCAGACGCTTGGCGAGATGCAGACGCACGTGTGGGTCGCGGACGGCAAGAAGGCACGCTCGCTCTTCCCGGCCCTGCCCGCACAGTTACCCAATGCGGAGGCTGCTGCAGGTTGGGGCGGCGATCGACTCGCGAGCCTCGACGGGCCAGACGGTGCGTGGGCGGTGGTATGGCAGACCGACTGGGACACCAAGAACGATCAGAACGAGTTCCGCGCGGCGGCCAAGGAGGCCATGAAGGACCTGCCCGGGGCACATCGCGTGTCGAATGCCGATGTCAGCGGAGGACTATCCTCTCCAGTACTCGTACTGGTGGCCGACAGCGAGGCGACCTTGGGTGCTCTGGACGTGGCCCTCGGTCTCTGACTTCTGACATCGCGAGCCGCCAGCGAGTGAAGCGAGGAGCGGCGGACGATGAAGAAACGGACACTTGCGTCGGTAACGACCGAGAAAGCAGTCCAGCAGGGCACACAGACCCCCTTGGGTTCCCGTAAGGTCCGCCTGCCATGACAGACCAGAGGCCGGACGCCGGCGACAACACCTTGTCCACCGACAACGAAGCCACACCGCCTGAAGCGGAAGAGGTCGAGCCGACATCTGAGCAGCCCGTAGAGGATGAGGTGTCTGCCGACACTGACGCCGAGCCGACCGTCGACGAGGCTGAGCTGGATCCAGCCGCGGACGCTGAGGTCGAGGACGCCGCGACCGCCGATGCTGAAGCCGGGGATCCCGCCGAGACTGAGGCCGAGTCTGGCGAGGCCGCCGACGCTGGGGCTGTGGAATCCTCCGCGGACGCAGATGTAGTCGCCGAGACAGAGGCCGAGGCAGCCGACGCCGCCGCTTCCGGGGCCGCCTGGACGACGACGCCAGTCGCTCCCGACCCCGAAGCCACCGAAGCCGCGCTCGCGGCACTCGCTGCCAAGCCTGAAGTCACGCTCGAGCCGCCGGACACGCCGCCTACCCCGCCCGGCGAGGAGCCGCCCGACGAGGGCACGCCCGTGCTGCTGGTGGGCGGCATCCTGGTGGGTGCTTTCATCGTAGCCCTGGCCATCGTACTCATCCTGTTCCGCCCATTCGACAACCTGTCCGATGTCGATGCTTCGCTCTCGCCGAGCCCGGCTGTGACCGAAATCCCCAGCGAGAGTCCGTCCACCGTCGCCACCGTGGGCACGCCCGACTTCGGAGGCATGCCTCTCGAGGAGGCCGAGGCCACGGCCACCGACTACGGTCTGGTGGTCCGCGTCAAACCGGTGAGGACCGACGAGGAAGAACCGGGAACGGTCCTGGCCCAGGATCCCGCGCCCGGAGAGCTGGTCGAGGAAGGCTCGACCATCGAGCTCTCGGTGGCTCAGCCGGTGCCCACCAACTCGGTGCCCGACGTGAGCGGCCTGAACGAAGCCAACGCGACAGCGGCTCTCGAAGAGGCCGGGTTCGTGGTCGGAGAGGTCAATCGCGCGTTCAGCGATGAGATCCCTGTCGGGCGCGTGATCAGCACCGATCCCGCGATCGATACCGAGCTGCCCGAAGGCAGTACGGTCGACCTCCTCATCAGCGCTGGCCCTGAATTCGTGGCCGTGCCCGACCTCGTCGACCTGACCGAGGCCGACGCGCTCGACGCGCTCGATACGGCCGGCCTCCGTGCCGGCGACGCCACCGAGGCCAACGACGACACCATCGCCGCGGGCCACGTCATCAGCTCCGATCCGAGCACCGACGCCGAGGTCGCCCCCGGCACCGCGGTCGATTACGTGCTCTCCACCGGGCCGGCCCTCGTGGCCGTGCCCGACCTCGTCGACCTGACCGAGGCCGACGCGCTCGACGCGCTCGATACGGCCGGCCTCCGTGCCGGCGACGCCACCGAGGCCAACGACGACACCATCGCCGCGGGCCACGTCATCAGCTCCGATCCGAGCACCGACGCCGAGGTCGCCCCCGGCACCGCGGTCGATTACGTGCTCTCCACCGGGCCGGCCCTCGTGGCCGTGCCCGACCTCGTCGACCTGACCGAGGCCGACGCGCTCGACGCGCTCGATACGGCCGGCCTCCGTGCCGGCGACGCCACCGAGGCCAACGACGACACCATCGCCGCGGGCCACGTCATCAGCTCCGATCCGAGCACCGACGCCGAGGTCGCCCCCGGCACCGCGGTCGATTACGTGCTCTCCACCGGGCCGGCCCTCGTGGCCGTGCCCGACCTCGTCGACCTGACCGAGGCCGACGCGCTCGACGCGCTCGATACGGCCGGCCTCCGTGCCGGCGACGCCACCGAGGCCAACGACGACACCATCGCCGCGGGCCACGTCATCAGCTCCGATCCGAGCCACCGACGCCGAGGTCGCCCCCGGCACCGCGGTCGACTACGTGCTCTCCACCGGGCCGGCCCTCGTGGCCGTGCCCGACCTCGTCGACCTGACCGAGGCCGACGCGCTCGACGCGCTCGATACGGCCGGCCTCCGTGCCGGCGACGCCACCGAGGCCAACGACGACGACCATCGCCGCGGGCCACGTCATCAGCTCCGATCCGACCACCGACGCCGAGGTCGCCCCCGGCACCGCGGTCGACTACGTGCTCTCCACCGGGCCGGCCCTCGTGGCCGTGCCCGACCTCGCCGGCGCGGCCGCCGATGCGCCCGACGCCATCACCGCCGCCGGCCTCAGCGTCGGTGACGCCACCGAGGCCTACAGCGAGACCGTCCCGGCCGGCGACGTCGATCAGCCAGGATCCCGCCGCCGGCACCGCCGTCGCGCTCGGCAGCGCGGTCAGCTACGTCGAGTCCCTCGGCGTCGAGACCGTGGCCGTGCCCGACCTCGCCGGCGCGGCCGCCGATGCGCCCGACGCCATCACCGCCGCCGGCCTCAGCGTCGGTGACGCCACCGAGGCCTACAGCGAGACCGTCCCGGCCGGCGACGTCATCAGCCAGGATCCCGCCCCCGGCACCGCCGTCGCGCTCGGCAGCGCGGTCAGCTACGTCGAGTCCCTCGGCGTCGAGACCGTGGCCGTGCCCGACCTCGCCGGCGCGGCCGCCGATGCGCCCGACGCCATCACCGCCGCCGGCCTCAGCGTCGGCGACGCCACCGAGGCCTACAGCGACAGCGTCGCCGGCCGGCGACGTCATCAGCCAGGACCCGCCGCCGGCACCGCCGGTCGCGCTCGGCAGCGCGGTCAGCTACGTCGAGTCCCTCGGCGTCGAGACCGTGGCCGTGCCCGACCTCGCCGGCGCGGCCGCCGACGCGCCCGACGCCATCACCGCCGCCGGCCTCAGCGTCGGCGACGCCACCGAGGCCTACAGCGAGACCGTCCCGGCCGGCGACGTGATCAGCCAGGATCCCGCCGCCGGCACCGAGGTCGCGCTCGGCACGCGCGGTCAGCTACGTCGAGTCCCTCGGCGTCGAGACCGTGGCCGTGCCCGACCTCGCCGGCGCGGCCGCCGATGCGCCCGACGCCATCACCGCCGCCGGCCTCAGCGTCGGTGACGCCACCGAGGCCTACAGCGAGACCGTCCCGGCCGGCGACGTCATCAGCCAGGATCCCGCCGCCGGCACCGCCGTCGCGCTCGGCAGCGCGGTCAGCTACGTCGAGTCCCTCGGCGTCGAGACCGTGGCCGTGCCCGACCTCGCCGGCGCCGCCGCCGATGCGCCCGACGCCATCACCGCCGCCGGCCTCAGCGTCGGTGACGCCACCGAGGCCTACAGCGAGACCGTCCCGGCCGGCGACGTGATCAGCCAGGACCCCGCCCCCGGCACCGCCGTCGCGCTCGGCAGCGCGGTCAGCTACGTCGAGTCCCTCGGCGTCGAGACCGTGGCCGTGCCCGACCTCGCCGGCGCGGCCGCCGATGCGCCCGACGCCATCACCGCCGCCGGCCTCAGCGTCGGTGACGCCACCGAGGCCTACAGCGAGACCGTCCCGGCCGGCGACGTGATCAGCCAGGACCCCGCCGCCGGCACCGCCGTCGCGCTCGGCAGCGCGGTCAGCTACGTCGAGTCCCTCGGCGTCGAGACCGTGGCCGTGCCCGACCTCGCCGGCGCGGCCGCCGATGCGCCCGACGCCATCACCGCCGCCGGCCTCAGCGTCGGTGACGCCACCGAGGCCTACAGCGAGACCGTCCCGGCCGGCGACGTCGATCAGCCAGGATCCCGCCCCCGGCACCGCCGTCGCGCTCGGCAGCGCGGTCAGCTACGTCGAGTCCCTCGGCGTCGAGACCGTGGCCGTGCCCGACCTCGCCGGCGCGGCCGCCGATGCGCCCGACGCCATCACCGCCGCCGGCCTCAGCGTCGGTGACGCCACCGAGGCCTACAGCGAGACCGTCCCGGCCGGCGACGTCGATCAGCCAGGATCCCGCCCCCGGCACCGCCGTCGCGCTCGGCAGCGCGGTCAGCTACGTCGAGTCCCTCGGCGTCGAGACCGTGGCCGTGCCCGACCTCGCCGGCGCGGCCGCCGATGCGCCCGACGCCATCACCGCCGCCGGCCTCAGCGTCGGTGACGCCACCGAGGCCTACAGCGAGACCGTCCCGGCCGGCGACGTGATCAGCCAGGTACCCGCCCCCGGCACCGCCGTCGCGCTCGGCAGCGCGGTCAGCTACGTCGAGTCCCTCGGCGTCGAGACCGTGGCCGTGCCCGACCTCGCCGGCGCGGCCGCCGATGCGCCCGACGCCATCACCGCCGCCGGCCTCAGCGTCGGTGACGCCACCGAGGCCTACAGCGAGACCGTCCCGGCCGGCGACGTGATCAGCCAGGATCCCGCCCCCGGCACCGCCGTCGCGCTCGGCAGCGCGGTCAGCTACGTCGAGTCCCTCGGCGTCGAGACCGTGGCCGTGCCCGACCTCGCCGGCGCGGCCGCCGATGCGCCCGACGCCATCACCGCCGCCGGCCTCAGCGTCGGTGACGCCACCGAGGCCTACAGCGAGACCGTCCCGGCCGGCGACGTGATCAGCCAGGATCCCGCCCCCGGCACCGCCGTCGCGCTCGGCAGCGCGGTCAGCTACGTCGAGTCCCTCGGCGTCGAGACCGTGGCCGTGCCCGACCTCGCCGGCGCGGCCGCCGATGCGCCCGACGCCATCACCGCCGCCGGCCTCAGCGTCGGTGACGCCACCGAGGCCTACAGCGAGACCGTCCCGGCCGGCGACGTCGATCAGCCAGGATCCCGCCCCCGGCACCGCCGTCGCGCTCGGCAGCGCGGTCAGCTACGTCGAGTCCCTCGGCGTCGAGACCGTGGCCGTGCCCGACCTCGCCGGCGCGGCCGCCGATGCGCCCGACGCCATCACCGCCGCCGGCCTCAGCGTCGGTGACGCCACCGAGGCCTACAGCGAGACCGTCCCGGCCGGCGACGTGATCAGCCAGGATCCCGCCCCCGGCACCGCCGTCGCGCTCGGCAGCGCGGTCAGCTACGTCGAGTCCCTCGGCGTCGAACAGGTCGAGGTGCCTGACGTGCGCGCGCAGTCGCAGGCTGACGCCACCGCCACCATCGAGGCTGCCGGCCTGAACGTCGGCGAGATCCTCGAGCGCACCAATGCCAACGTACCTGCTGAAGCTGCGGTCAAGACCGAGCCCGCCGCCGGCGAGATGGTCGACGTGGGTTCGGCGGTCACGCTCACGGTGAGCACGGGACCCAAGCAGGTCGATATCCCGGACGTCACCGGTCTGGTCGAGGCTGACGCCATCGCCGAGATCGAAGCCGCCGAGCTGACCCCCGGTTCGAAGAGCGAAGCGAACAGCGACACCGTTCCCAGCGGGAGCGTCATCGGCACGAACCCGGCCGCAGGCACGACGGTGGATGCCAAGTCGACCGTCGATTACGTCGTCAGCCTTGGCGTCGAGCAGGTAACCGTGCCCGACCTCGTCGACCTGACCGAGGCCGACGCCACCGCCGCGCTCACATCTGTCGGACTGGCCACCGGATCGGTAGCGACCGCTTTCGACGAGACCATCGTCCCGGGCAACGTCGCCAGCCAGGACCCGGCCGCCGGCTCGGACGTAGATAAGGGCTCGACGGTCGACTTCGTGGTGAGCGATGGTCCCACGCCGTTCGTCCAGGTCCCGGCTGTCCGAGACCTGTCCGAATCCGACGCGGTCGCCGCCATCGAAGGCGCCGCCCTCGTCGTCGGCGATACCCTCGCCCAGGCGCACGAGAAGGTCGCGGCTGGCAACGCGGTCAGGACTGATCCCGCCGAGGGTGAAGACGTCCTTCAGGGCTCGTCCCTGCTGCTCTATGTCTCGAGCGGCTCCAAGTTACGTACCATCCCCGACGTCGCCGGCCAAACGGCCGCCGACGCGCAGGCCGCTCTCGAGGCAGAGGACCTGACCGTCACCGCTGACGAGCGCACCAACGCCAAGGTCCAGAAGGGCGACGCGGTCAAGACCGAGCCTGCTGCCGGCACCGAGGTCGAGGTCGGTGACACCGTCACCCTCGTCGTCAGCAAGGGCCCCAAGCAGGTGGCCATCCCCGACGTGGTTGGGCTGCCGCGCGCCGAGGCCAAGAGCACGATCACGGACTCCGAGCTCAAGGTGGGCGACGAAACGGTCGCCGAAGATACCGCTCCGGTGAACACCGTCATCGCCCAGGACCCCGCCCCGGGAGGTGAGGCCGACAAGAACTCGACCGTGGACATCACCGTCAGCTCTGGCCCCCCACAGGTGGTCATTCCCCAAGTCAAGGACGCTCCCGTCACTGACGCCCAGGCCACGCTCGAAGGCGAGGGCCTCGTGGTCAGCACGCAGGAGCGGAACAACGCGTCGGTCGCCGCGGGCAACGCCGTCAAGACCGAGCCCGCCGCCGGCACACCGGTGGAGGTGGGTTCGGATGTCCTGCTTGTCGTGAGCAAGGGCCCCAAGCCGGCGGTCGTGCCGGACGTCGCCGGACTCAAGCAGGGTGCCGCCACGACGGCCATCACCGACGCCGGCCTCGTCGTCGGCGCCGAGGAGGCCGTGGAAGACGCCGCCGCGGCGAACACCGTCATCGCCCAGGATCCCGCCGCCGGGACCGAGACGCCCACCGGGTCAGCTGTTGATCTCACCATCAGCGCCGGGCCACCGAGCGTGGAGATCCCGCCTGTCAAGAACATCCCGGCCGGCGAGGCGCAGGCCACGCTCGAAGGGCTTGGCCTCGTGGTCGGCACCGAGGAGCGCAGCAACGCTTCGGTCGAAGTAGGTAACGCGGTCAAGACCGAGCCCGCTGCCGGCCAGAGGGCCCCGGTCGGCTCCGATGTCCTGCTGACCGTCAGCAAGGGCCCGAAGATGGCCACTGTCCCCGATGTATCGGGCGCTGCCCAGGGTGCGGCCGAAACGGCCATCACCGATGCCAAGCTCGCGGTCGGCACCATCGAGGTCGTCGAAAGCGATGCGCCTGCGGGCACGGTCCTGAGTCAGGACCCAGCCGCCGGCACCGAGGTACCACAGGAGACTGTGGTGAACCTGGCCGTCAGCGCCGGGCCGCCACAGGTAGCGATCCCGCCCGTCAAGAACACTCCCGCCGCCGAGGCACAGGCCACGCTCGAAGGGCTTGGCCTCGTGGTCGAGAGCCAGGAGCGCAGCAACGCGTCGGTCGCGGCCGGTGACGCGGTCAAGACCGAGCCCGCCGCCGGCACGCTCGTCGATGTCGGCTCAGGCGTCACGCTCACGGTCAGCAAGGGCCCCAAGCAGGTCGCGGTGCCGAACATCGTGGGCCTGCAGAAGGGCGCGGCCAACAGTGAGATCACGGGCGCCGGCCTCACGGTCGGTGAGACCACGACCGTCGAAGACACTGCTCCGGCCAATACGGTCATCGCCCAGGACCCCCCAGCCGAGAGCACCGTGGACCAGGACACGCTGGTGAACTACACCATCAGCTCGGGGCCGCCGCTGGTGCAGGTTCCTGAGGTGAAGAACGAGTCGGAGGCTCGGGCGGTCAACGCCCTCGAGAGCCTCGGGCTCATCGTCCAGACCGAGCAGCGGACCAACAGTGCTGTCGCTGCGGGCGATGCCGTCAAGACCGAGCCCGCCGCCGGTGCGACGGTCGCGGTCGGCTCTGGTATCACGCTCACGATCAGCAAGGGCCCCAAGCAGGTCACCGTGCCGAACATCGTGGGCCTCGCCGAGCCTGACGCGCAGGCAGCCCTCGCGAACGCCGAGCTAACGCCGGGCGCACGCTCGGATGCCGAGGATGCGGCTCCGGCGGGCACGGTCGTGGCCCAGAGTCCTGCTGAGGGTTCCGTCCTCGACAAGAACAGCGCGGTCGACTACACCGTCTCCACCGGTCCGGCTGTCGAGCCGATGGGAGCCGGGGGCGACCTCGCCAGTCCCGAGGTCTCGGCTCAGCTCGACGTTGTCGCAACCGAGATCGAGCCCGTTCGCGAACTCGCACTGCGCAACACGCCCTACGATGGCAGCGATGCTCGACAGCAGGAGCTGGCGCTCGCAGAGCGCATCGGCATCCTGCACGACGTCAATGCCATCAAGCCGGAGGAGAAGGCGCTCAAGCGCCTGGGCCTCCTGGGCGGCGGTGACGATCTGGCGGCCCTGCTCCAGACGCTCTACGGACAGGCGCTGCCGGTGGCGTACCTCGAGGGCGACGGCCACATCTCGGTGGTCGAGCCCATCGACACGCTGGATGCGGCCGGACGCGCCGCATCGGCCCGTGAGTTCGACAGGGCCCTGGTCGACCAGCAGTTCGGCCTCGGCAGCACCCGCGGCGGCGACAAGACCCGAGGCGACCAGGCACTCGCGGGGTACGCGCTCGAACAGGGCGACGGCACCGCGGCGATGCTCGAGTGGTCGGCTGCGCACGGTAGCGCCGGCCAGACCAACGACATCATCGTCCCCGGCGACGACGGGATCTACGCCTCGATGCCACTCGTCTTGCAGCGGGAGTACTCGTTCCCGTTCCTTGAAGGGCGCATCTTCGCCGATCGTGTCCGCGAGAGTGGCGGCTGGAATGCCGTCAACGACGCCTGGGGTCGCCCGCCTGAGTCGACCGAGCAGATCCTCCACCCCAACCTCTACCCGAACGAGCGCCCGACCACCGTCGTCATGGACGGGATCGCTGGTCGGCTCGGGGACGGCTGGAAGGAGAACTGGCAGCAGACCATGGGCGAGCTGCGTACAGGTGTCTGGCTGGCCAACGGCCAGCCCGGCGAGCAGTCTGGACCGAAGGCGGCGGTGAAGCTGCCCAGGGCCAATGCCGCGGCCGGCTGGGGCGGCGATCGCCTCGTCAGCCTCGACGGACCCGACGGCCAGTGGGCCATCGTGTGGCAGACGAAGTGGGATTCCGCGCAGGACGTCGACCAGTTCGTGAGCGCCGCCAACGCGGTCCTCGCGAACCTCGAAGGCGCCGGCGTGGTGCTCACCGCAGATGTCTCGAGTGGCGTCTCCGACCCGGCGCTGGTGCTCATCGCGGACAACCCTGACACGCTCGCCGCTGTGGCCGCGTCGCTCGGGGTGTCGGTCGCGCCACCCGCCTAGACAAGCAGAGCTCTCTCGAGGAGAGCGCAAGTAGCACCACGAAGGCCGGGCACGAAGCCCGGCCTTCGCCGTAGGTGGTGGTCCGGGAGGCGCCGGTGTGGCTACATGGACTCGGGAGCGGAGATGCCCAGCAGGGCCAGCGCGTTGCGGATGGCGGCCTGGGTCACACCCACCAGTGCCAGCCGTTCGGCCGATGTCTCGGGGTCGGCCGGGTCGACCACGTGACGATCCCGGTAGAAGGCGTGGAAGGCGGTGGCGAGCTCCAGGGCATAGGCCGTGATCCCGTGCGTCTCCTCGTCTCGGGCGCTGTCCTCCACGACCTCAGGCAGGCGTAGCACCTCGCGCGCGAGCCCGGTGGCCACGTCGTCACCTTCGAGCACGCCACTGAAGTCCACGGCCGGTGAGAGGCCCGCCGCGGCGGCCTTGGCGAGGATCGAGCTGATGCGCGCGTGCGCGTATTGCACGTAGTAGACCGGGTTCTCCGACGACTGCTTCACTGCCAGCTCGAGATCGACGTCGATCGGCGAGCTGGCCGCGCGCGATGCGAAGGACCAGCGCGCAGCGTCGACGCCCAGTTCCTCGAGTAGCTCATCGAGCGTGAGGAACTCGCCCGAACGCTTGCTCATGGGGATCTCCACGCCGTCGCGCACGAAACGGACCCAGGCCACCAGCAGCATCTCGACGTCGTCCACCGCGAGGCCCATGGCCGCTGCGGCGTTGCGCACACGGGCGACCGTGCCGTGGTGGTCGGCGCCCCAGATGTAGATGAGCTTGTCGAAGCCGCGGCTGAACTTCTCGGTGACATAGCCGATGTCCGAGGCGAAGTAGGTGGCCTGGCCGCCAGAGCGGTACACGACGCGGTCCTTGTCATCGCCGAAGGTCGTGGAGCGGAACCAGGTGGCGCCGCCCTCCTCGAAGATGTGGCCGCTCGCGCGCAGCTGCTCGACGGAGCGACTGACCCAACCCTCGGTGTGCAGGCTCGACTCGCTCTTCCACACGTCGAAGTGAACGCCCAGGCGCTCGAGGCTCTCCTCGATGCCGGCTCGGACGCGCTCCTGGGCCCAATCGGCCACGACCGCAGCGCGGTCCGCGCCGTCCTCGTTGGCTCGGGCCCAGACGTGGTCGGGAAGCTGGGCGGCGAGATCGTCCACGTACGCGCCGTGATAGCCATCGACAGGGACTTCCTCACCCAGCACCCGCGCGACGACCGAGACTCCCAGGTTGCGGATCTGGGCGCCCGCATCGTTGAAGTAGTACTCGCGTGTGACCGTGTGACCGGCGCCTTCGAGCACGCGGCAGAGCAGGTCACCGACGAATGCGCCACGCGCGTTGCCGACGTGTAGCGGGCCGGTCGGATTGGCCGAGACGAACTCTACGTTGTACTGGCGCGGATGCTCCTGGGCCACGCGACCGAAGCTGTCTCCGGCAGCCCGGGCCTCATCGAGGATCCTCTCCAGCCAGGTCGCCGAGAAGCGCATGTTGAGGAAGCCGGGCGGCGCTACCGCGATGTCGATGAGTGCCTCACAGCCAGGCGTCGTGCGCATCGCGTCGGCGAGGGCCGCCGCGATCTGCATCGGCGAGCGCCGCATCGGACGCGCCAGCTTCATGGCCAGGTTGGACGCGACGTCGCCGTGCTCAGGATTGGCCGGCCGCTCGACCTCGATATCGGGGCGCACGTCGGCTTCCACGGCCGGCAGGGCGCCGGACTCGGTGGCCTCGATCCAGGCCGCGTCGATGAGATCGCGGACGCGGGAGCGGACGGAGCGGACCGTGACGGCCTCGCTCATCTCGGCGACCCGATGGCCACGACCATCTCTGGCTCGGCCAGCTCGACCAGGCCCGGGAAGATGCCCCGGGCGGCCTCGACGGCCGCCTGCGGATCGTAGGACTCCAGGACATGGGTCAGGATCAAGTGGGACGCTCCTCCTCGACGGGCGACCTCCGCTGCCTGCGCGGCGCTCAGGTGATTGGCACTGGGGATCGGCTCCCGGGTGGACCAGAAGGCTTCACAAAGCAACGTATCGCCATCATGGATCAGCGGCAGCAGATCCTCGGCAACCCCACAGTCGCCGCTGTACACGAGCCCGGGTCCCGCATCATCCGCGGAGTCCGTGACGCGAAAGGCATGACTATTCTGGGCGTGGGTGACCGGATGCGCCTGTACGCTGAAGGGCCCGATCCGAGCGATCCCCTCGGTCACGTCGTCGCCGGCCATGAAGTCCAGGAAACCGTCCTCGCCCATGAACAGGTCGTAGCGCTCACGCAGGCCGGCGGGCAGGTGCAGTTCCACGCTACGAGGCTCGCCGTAGTGGTAGTGGAGCAGGTTGCGGAGCGGGATGAGGTCGACGTGGTGGTCGCCATGCATGTGGCTGACGACCACGGCTCGCACCGTCGATGGGTCACGGTGTGGGAAGAGCGAACCGAGGGAGCCCTGTCCAAGATCGAGCAGGATGGCTTCGTCGCCGATCTCCAGCATGTAGCAGGAGGACGGCCGCCCCGGGCGCTCCGACCAGGCGGCCGAGGCGCCGAGGATCGTCAGCTTCAGGCCCACCGCGAACCGCGTTGCGCGCTCCCGATCATGTCCCTGCTCCCTGTCCTAGCTGCGGGTACCTGTTCCCTTCGCCAGTCTTGCGACCACACTGGCCGCCTCGTTGATGCGACCTGGAAGCACCACCATACCGGCTTCATGTGCGCCGGCCCAGTCGGAGCTACCGCCCCCGACCGCGAGGACCGGGCGGCTGCCGATGTCCCGCAGCGCGCTCGCGACCTCGACCGCAGACCCTCGGTCCACATCCTGGACGATCGACATGATGGCCACACGGGCTCGGTTCCGTTCGATGACGTGGACCCAACTGGCGACCGGCACGTCGGGACCCAGATAGAGCACGCCGACGCCATGCCGACGCACCGCGACAGCGAAAGCGAGCGCGCCGAGCTCATGTCGGGAGCCGGGCGGAAGGCCCACCACCACGAGCGGGTCCTCGACGGTGGCGGCAGCCTCGTAGAGGGCAGAGAGCCGGCGGTGGACCGCGGCGCTGGCCGCGTGCTCCGCCGCGACATCGACAAGACCATCGCTCCAGGCCTGGCCGAGGGCGATCAGCGCGGGCATGAGCAGGTCGTCGACGATGGCTTCGTACGAACCACGAGCGAAGATCTCATCGAGCGCGGCCCCGGTGGCGGCGATATCCATGGCCGCAGCCGTGTCCACGAAGCGTGTGATGAGGTCGGCGGCTTCGGCGTGGGCCTCCTCGCTGGTGATGGCCGTGGAGAGCCTCGGCGCGGCTGCCGGCGCGACACTGATCTCGCCCTCCCGGACGGCACGGCTGGCTTCGCTGGCCGTCCAGCCGGAATCGGTCAGCTCACGCACGCGTGCGAGCGCTGCGATGGCTTCGTCGTCGTAGAGCCGATAGCCCGAGGGGGTGCGCTTGGGGCTGACCAAGCCATACCGACGCTCCCACGCGCGGATGAGTGGAACGCTGACGCCAGAGCGGAGCGAGGCTTGTTTGATGCTGTACATAGTTTGTTGACTATAGCACCGACAAATCATTCTGCAAACACTTGACAAGCCTTGAACAACAGGGTAGTCTGCAAGGCATCAGGTCGAACAAACCCTGAACCCAGAGCTCAAGAAGGCAAGCTACGTGGAGGAGAACTTTATGACACGTCGGTGGTCCCCCTGAACGGCCCACGAGTCGAGGCGTAGACCGCCTCCCCCCAGGACCTCAGGCGAGACGAACTCGCCCCTTCCCACAGACGACTTTTTCCCGAAAGGACGAAACCCAGATGAGCAAGAACAAGATCCAGGTCATCGGCGCTGCCGCAGCCCTCGCCGCGGTCATGGCCCTCCCGGCCGGCGCTTTCGCGCAGGACGAGGAAGCCGCCAAGGTCCGCGTCGGGCACTTCAGCCCTGACGCCCCGGCCGTCGACGTCTACGCCAACGGTGGCGCCGATCCTCACCGACGTGCCCTTCGGCGTGATCTCCGACTACCTCGAGGTCCCCGGTGGCACCTACACCATCGAGGTCGTGGCTGCGGGCGCTGACCCGGCCGACGGCGCCGTCATCGGCCCGGTCGACCTCGACTTCGGCGCCGGCACCATGACCACCGTCGCTGCGACCAACAACCTCGAGAACATCGAGGCCCAGGTCATCGCTGACGCGCCCATGCCCCAGGACGGCATCGCCCAGGTCCGCGTCGTGCACTTCAGCGCTGACGCCCCGGCCGTCGACGTCGCCCTTGACGGTGGCGACGTGGTCGTCGAGAACCTCGAGTACCCGAACGCGACCGAGGCCTACCTCGATCTGCCCGAGGGTGAGTACGATCTCGAGATCCGCCCCACCGGCACGACCGATGTCGCCTTCGACATCGACCCGCTCAACCTTCCCGGCGGCAACAGCTTCACCGTCTTCGCGATCGGCTCCCTCGCTGATGGCTCCTTCACCGTCCTTCCCGCCATCGACGCCTCGGCCGAGATGATGGACGAGGAGATGGCTGACGACGAGATGGCTGCGGAGTCAGCCGAGCCCGAGATGACCGACGAGTAGCTTCCCTCCCAACTAGCACTCGAGCTGGCGGCGATCTCAACCACCGCCGCCAGCTCGCTCCCTTCTGAAAGGACCCGACACATGACACAGGTTTCTCGCGGTCGCAAGATCGCACTGCTCGGCAGCGCAGCTGCGCTGACCGCTGCGATGGCCATCCCCGCGGCCGTCGGCGCACAGGATGAGAACGCGAAGGTTCGCGTGCTCCACGGCGCCGGCGATGCGCCCGCGGTCGACATCTATGCCGACGGTGGACTCATCGGCGAGGCCCTCGCCTTCACCGAGATCACCCCCTACCTCGAGGTTCCCGGCGGCACCTACCAGATCCAGGTCGTACCCAACGGCGCCACCCTCGAGGAGGGCCCCGTCGTCATCGACGCAGCGCTGACCTTCGAGAGCGGCACCATGACCACGGTCGCGGCGACCGGCAGCCTTGCCGACGGCATCGTCCCGCAGGTCCTGGCCGATGATCCCACCCCCACCGGCGAGACCGCCCAGGTCCGTGTCGTGCACTTCAGCGCTGACGCTCCCGCGGTGGACATCGCACCCGACGGTAGCGACGCCCTCATCGAGAGCCTCGAGTACCCGAACGACACCGGCTACCTCGACCTTCCCGGTGGCGCCTACGACCTCGAGGATCCGGCCTGCGGGCTCGACCGACGTCGCCTTCGACATCCCCGAGATCACCATCACCGACGGCGTCAGCTACAGCGTCTTCGCCGTCGGCGGCCTGGGCGATGGCAGCTTCGCCGTGGTGCCCGCAGTCGACGCCGGCGTGGCCGGTGTCCGCGTCGGTCACTTCAGTGCTGACGCCCCCAACGTCGACGTCTACGCCGACGGTGGCGCCATCCTCACGGACGTGCCCTTCGGTGCACTGTCCGACTACCTCTACGTGCCTGCCGGCAGCTACCAGATCCAGGTCGTGCCCACCGGCGCCACCCTCGAGGAGGGCCCGGTCGTCATCGACGCCGAGCTGACCTTCGACGCCGGGACCCTCACGACCGTCGCAGCCACCAACGATCTTGCCAACATCACCCCGGCGGTCATCGCCGACAAGCGTGTCACCCCGGCCGCCGAAGGCGCCAAGGTCCGCGTCGTTCACCTGAGCGCCAACGCGCCCAAGGTCGACGTGGCTCCGGACGGCTCCGGCAAGAACGCCGCAGTCTTCAAGAACCTCAAGTTCGGCGATGCCAAGGGCTACAAGGACGTGCCCGCAGGCGACATCGACCTGGACATCCGGCCCGCCGGCAAGAAGGCTGTCGCCTTCGACATCCCGGCCCTCCCGCTGGAAGACGGCAAGGCCTATAGCGCCATCGCCATCGGCCAGTTCCCCGACTCCTTCGACGTGATCCTCGTCGAAGAGGCCTCGGTCAACTAGTCAGCTCCACCGTGTGAGGCCCGGCTTCCCCCGGCCGGGCCTCACACGGACTCCACACTCACGCAGAACAACGAAGAAAGAGAGACCATCGACATGATCAAGAAGCTCATCGCCGGCGCGCTGCTGGCCACCCTCGCCCTCTCAGCGATGGCACCGGTCGCGGCAGCTGCCGACCCTGCAGCCAAGTCCAAGCCCACTGTCGACGCAGTCACCCGACTGGTCCACTACAGCGCCAACAACAACAATTCCTTGTCCACCCTCATCACCGCCGCGACCTGCCCAGCCTTCAAGGGCGCAGTCGTCGACCTCCTCTCGACCAGCAACCACACCCTCTTCGCTCCCACCAATGGCGCGTTCCGTGCGCTCGGCCAGGCCCTGGGCCTCGGCAATGCCGGCATCAACTCGAGCAACGTGTGCCAGGTCGACCAGGTCCTTAATCTCGATGGCGCCCTCTTCACCATCCTCGGCTACCACGTCATCACGCCGAAGATCGGCTTCGAGAAGGCGAAGGCCGCTCGTGGCGTGTCGGTCGAGATGTTCACCGGCGAGAAGGCCCGGATTCTCCGGCAAGGGTGAAGTCGTCAAGATCGACGGCGCCAAGGTCATCCGCAAGAACGTGCGCTCCCAGAACAGCGTCACGCATGTCGTGAACGCGGTCATGATCCCGCGCAGCATCGAGCGCGCACTGGCCAACTAGCACCAAGCTCCTCCTCCCGCTGCTGATCGAGCCGGCCCTTGACTGGGGCCGGCTCGACCGATTCACGCCAGGGTGCACGAACAGCCGACCCCGATGTGGCCGACCGGTTCGGGCTGGGCCCGCTACCAGGGCGGCTCGCAACATCGGCCATGGGCAAGACGGGGCTGACCTCGACGGCCGTGACCACAGGGAAGGCTCGCCACTCTCAGCCCGCCAACTGTACCGGGCCATGAGGTTGGTCCCGCGCCGGGACAGGCGACAGGGAGAACCCCCAGGCTAGCGCCCGCCTGACCGTTCGCGGCGGGTCGCTGATCATCGAACGCGCCACCGCCCGCTGGAGACAGGCGCGCATCGCCGCCGCCATGGGTGTCTCCCGCCACGGCCGTGAAAGCGCGCCGACGCCATGTGCAGTGATACCTCGCGTACCGGTCGCCAGAATGCCCCACAGCTGTCCCGCCTCGACCCCAGCATCAGGCACTGGTCCGGGCCTGGCAGGTGGACCGCGGCCCGCTACGAACGGGCGCGTCTCGGCGATCTGGTGCACATGGACGTGCAGAAGCTCGGCCGTATCTCGGGGCGCCCTACGGCTTGTCCTCGAGCTCGGGTCGGTCTGCGGGGAACAGCTGTTCGTCCGAGCGGAGCGGTATCGGGCCGGGAACCGCGTCAGAGGGAGACGAGCGTGTTCACCCTCGACGCGAGTCCCAAGGTCCGCAGGTCCGGGAGCGAGGCCATCGCGGCGAAGGCGACCTCCGGTCCCGGGTTGGCTCGGAGACGGACGCTCAGCTCGCGGGGCAGGGGAGGCGGCCTGCGCAACAGGCCCCGCACTCCACCCGCGATGAGTGGCCTGGAGGCGTGGTTGGGGTCGAGTGCGATGCCGGCAAGGCTGCGCTCGACCGCAGCGGCGCCGTCGAACTGATCGGTGGAGAAGGGCAGCACCAGCATGGGCACGCCGAAGGTGAGCGCTTCGGTGACCGAGTTGTTGCCGCCGTGCGTCACCAGCACCGAGGCCTGCTCCAGGAGATTCACCTGGGGCAGGCTCCGGCGAACGAGCCACTCCGATGGGAGCTCGCCGAGCGCGGCCTGGTCGTTGCTACCGATGGCCATGGCCACTCGCACGTCTACGCGCCGGAGGGCAGCCGCGACGCGAGCGAGGACATCGCTTCGCGCCGAGAGGAAGGTGCCTAGGGAGACGACCACGAGCGGGCGCCGGTCAGGCCGAGACAGCCAGGCGCTGGCGTCCGGGTCCGCGGTCTCCCGCCGCACGGCACTGCCGAGGAAGGCGTGCTGCGGCAACTTCGCCGTGCGATACGGCCGATGCAGCTCCGCAGGGTAGTTATAGAGGACGAGGTCGCCGTGGGCGGCGAACGCATCGGCGACGGCCGGGACGCTCGGAGCGATACGTCGCAGCGCGTCGTTGAAGGCTTGGGTGAAGGCAACGGAGACTCCCTGCGCGGTCGCCCGAAGCGACGACAGTTCGACGGCATCAAGGCCGATCGCCGGTGGCCATGCCGAGGGCACGCCGTAGACCTCCTCGCCCACTGGCAGGGCTGTCGGGTGGCCGAGCACGACGTCGCCGTACGGCACCTCCAGCGCTCGCAGTCCGATCGTCGCGGAGAAGGCGAGGTGGTCCACCAGGATCGCCGATGGGCGCACGTCGAAGACGATGTTGCTGACGCGGCGGGCCACCTGCTCGGGACGCCAGAGCAGGTCGGTCGCCCGCTGCTCGGCCTGATAGCGCAGCGTATCGACCATGCCCCTGCGGGTGGCCTCGAAGAACGCTTCGAGCGAGCGCGCTTCAGCGTCACGGGCCGCCTGCGTCCCGAGTACGCCGGCATTGGAGCCCCGCGACATGATCAGCTCGGTGTACTCCATGCCGGCGGTGCGCACCAGTGGCGCCATAGCCGGCCCGGTGGCCACCACGACCCGGTGTCCTCGACGCTGCCACGCGTCGGCGATAGTGAGCATCGGCAGCGTATGGGAGAGGTAGTCCGGCGTGATGACCAACAGCCTCATGGAGCCCTCTTGGTCACATCCGCGACAGGGACGTTGAGTGTGGAGGCGCCCGCCGAGACACGGTAGACGGCGGCCAACGTGCGTGCCATGCGCTCGAGCGTGTAGCGCCCCTCCACGACCGCACGAGTGTGCCTGGCCGTCTCCGGGTCACTGGCCAGATCGAGCGTGCTACCGATGGCACTGGCCAGCGCGGTGGTATCAGTGGTGTCCACGAGGGTGCCGGAACGCCCGCGCTCGACGTACGTGGCGGGACCGCCCGCCAGTGGCACGGTGACCGCCAGACCCGCTGCCAGCGCTTCGACGACTGCCAGCCCGAACTCCTCCTTGACGCTGGCACAGGCGTAGCTGCCGCCAGTGCCGATGTACGAGCGCCAGCCGGCACGGGCTGCAGCGAGCACGAGGGCTACCTCATCGTGGGTCCGCTGCCCCATCAGCACCACCCGGTCCTCGAGTTCGGGGTGACGCTCGAAGAGGTGTTGGATACGGGCCAGTTCCGCGGCTTCGGCGGCCGAGGGGTCCGCGAGGTTGCCGCCCACGATGACGAGGTTGGCGCGGGCCGCGAGCCCTTCATCGAGCGCGAAGGCTTCTACCAGGCGGGCCATGCCCTTGAGCTCCAGCATGCGGCCAGCGCTCACGACGAGCGGGAGGCCGTGCCGTTCTCGGGGCAGGCGGCTGATGACGGTCTGGAGCTCGGCCAGGACCGGTGGGGTCTGGGCCGCGTTGCCGACCGTCGCGGCGGCACGGTCGGTCGCCGAGACGTCGATACCTTCGGCCACGACCGTGTGACGAGGCGGGCCGGCGGCGAGGTCGATGCCGGTCAGCTTCTCGATGCGTTGGGGCAGGCCTGCGTGGGGGAAGAGCACCAGCTCGCGGGCCACGCGCGCTAGCCGCTCGACCAGGCTGGCGCGGAACCAGAGCGCGGCGCGACCGTCCTGACCCGCGAACGAGCGTCGGTCGATCGTGCCGGTGGCCTCATCGGCAGCGATGCGACCGTGCGGATCAGGCGCCAGCGTGAACACGAGGGGGATCTTCAGCGAGAGCGCGACCTCGGCGGCAGCGTACGTGCCCGGGTCGGCCATGCGCAGGTGCACGACGTCCGGGAGCGGCCCTGCCAGGAAGGCCGCGCGGATGCCACGAGCGGCCGACACCACCGAGGGCCAGCGGCTGGTGAAGGTGGTCCCTTCGCCCGGCTCCAGTGCGATGGTGTCGAGGCGATGCTTTCCCGACGTCGAGCCGGCATCGGTACCGGCCCGAACGATGGTGAGGGGCTCGGCGACGCGCTGTTGCCCAGCCAACGCGTCGCCGAGCTGCGGAATGAGGGTGGCGAGGCCACCGGTCTCGCCCAGATGAAGGTGGGCGACCCGGACGACCTCGCGGTGGCTGCGCTGTGGACCGCGCCGCAGGAGCTGTCGGTGGGCGCGTACCGAGCGCACGGCCTCGCCGAGTCCGTCTGCCAGGTGCCGGAAGGCGCTCGGGACCCGATCAGCGGTCCGCTCACTGAAGGCGAGCACCGCGGTACGGCGCGTGGCGGTGTCTTCCGCGGAGTCGACCGCGACTCCCACCAGGAGCTGGGCCGCGAGTGCGCCGGGCACGAGCCCCACCGTCTCTACGAGATAGCGCCGAGCAGACGGCGCATCAGTCTCGCGCAGGGCCGACTCCAGCGCGCTGAGCACCAGCACAGGATCGCTGTTCGCCCACGATGCGAGCACCTGCTGCGCGTGCATACCGGCTAGCCCGCCGCGACCGACCGCGCGAGCCACGGGCGACGCCAGCACAGGTGTGCTCGGCCGCCGGCTGAGTGCCCAGAGGGCGTGCTCTTCGAAGCCGGGATCGCCGTGGCTCATGAGGTCCGCCAGGGCGAACTCGGCATCGGGACCGGGCACCCGTGCGAGAGCGTGGACGGCTGCGAGTGCGGTGACCGTGTCGTTATCGTCGCGCAAAGCCTCGAGGATGGGCTCGAGCAGGAACCGGCTCTCGATACCTTCGGCGACCGCGGCATCGACCACGGGCGTCACTCGGCCGAGCGTGCGCATCGCGTCGAGGATGGCCGGCGCGCGCCGGACCCGGTCGAGCGCGGAAGCGACCTGGATGGCCGGGTTCGCGGGGCTCCACAGGAGCTCGATGGAGGGGTCCGGGCGGCGCGCACCGTCGGAGAAGATGGAAGCTTCGATCATGGGACGTCAGGCCGGCGCTCACGCCGCTCGGCCGGCCTCCTCCGCGGTCGCATCTGCTATGGACACGGTGGCGTGCTCGGGTCCGAGGTATGTGGCGAGTCCCTGCTCGAGCGGCGTCAACGTCCGCGGCATGCGCTGCAGCAAGGGTTCGATGTCGACCGTCGCGGGCTGGTTGACGAAGTCGACCGCATCCGGGCTGAGCGGAGGGTTGGGCAGGAACCGCATGGGCCAGGCGGCCATCTTGACCAGCGCCGCGGGTGCCGGCAGCAGCAGCTTGCGGATGCCGGCTACGGCCATGGCGCGGTGGAGGATGTCGCGCATCGAGAGCGCTTCGGGACCGCCGATCTCGAAGATCTGCTCGGCGGCGGCGTCGTCTTCGAACGAGTCGGCCGCCAGCCTCGCGACGTCGCGCACGAAGACCGGGGCCAGCTGCTGGCTGCCGAAGTTGGTCATGGGGACGAAGGGCAGGGCCCTCGCGAAGCCCAGGAAGCGGTTGAGCGAGACGTCCTCAGGCCCGAACACCCAGGTCGGTCGGATGACCGTCCAGCGCATGCCCGAACCGCGGACCGCGTCCTCCGCTCGCGCCTTGGCGCGGAACCAGTGACGTTCCGCATCGTGGCCGGCCCCGGCGCCGGAGATATAGAGGAGCGAGCGCACGCCGGCGTCCCGACCAGCTGCCACGAGGTTCTGGGTGCCACCGGCATCGACCTCGTCGAAGGTGAAGCCCTTCTTCGGCTGCTCGACGGGCAGGCCAGGGAACGCCAGGGAGACGACGAGCTCGTCGACGCCCTCGAGTGCGGTTCGCAGGGAGGCTGGGTCGCGGATATCAGCGACCCGGATCTCGATGTCATCAGGGAGCCGACCGCGGGCGCCCTCGCCCCGAGAGGACAGGACGATGACGTGGCGCCCGCGGCGGCGTAGCTCTCGGGCGATCTCACCGCCCACGAACCCGGTACCGCCGGCGACAGCGATGGTGGAGGGAGGGACACCATCCTGTCGGCCGGCGAGTTCGAAGATGTCGTCGATGGCGGTGGCGCGGAAGTCGAAGACGTACTGCAGCTGCGACTCGACGGCCATCCGATGGGCCAGCGAACCGAGCGGGCCGTAGGGCATCTCGTACTCGACGCGATCGTCCATGCGGACGCCGCCTTCGACTTCGGTGAAGCGGTGCTCGTGCACCCATGACTTGTAGGGTCCACGCTCCTGGATGTCACGGAAGTGGTGCGGGGCATCGACCGCATCGATGCGTGTCCGCCAGTTGGCCGGGATCCCGAACAACGGCCGCAGCGTGTAGTCGATCGTCGAGCCGGTCTCCGTCGAAGGCTCGGGGGTGTGGATCTCGAAGCCCATCGAGGACGGCGTGATGCGACCCAGGTTCGCGGCGCTCGAGAAGAAGTCCCACACGCGATCGATGTCGGCCGGGATGTGGTGGCGACTGTTGAGGATGTGCTTCGTCATCGGGTCAATCCTTGGATGTACATGGTTTGTACAACCCGGAGATTAGCGCGGGCGGGGCGAGGTGTCAAGGGGTTGTACAATGTTGTCCATGTCGATGTACAAGGTTGAACGTTGGGATGTCGCGCTGGTCTGGTTCCGCCGCGACCTGCGCCTCGAGGACCACCCGGCCCTCAGCGAGGCGATCATGGGTGCGCGGACGGTCATGCCCCTCTACGTCCTTGACTCGCGATTGCTCGATCGTGCCGCCCCGGCACGCCAATGGTTCCTGCGTGCTTCGCTCGCCGAGCTGGACCGATCGTTGCGAGCCCGAGGCAGTGGCCTGCTGGTTCGCCATGGTGACCCCGCTGTCGTGGTGCCAGAGGTGGCGCGGCAACTCCGCGCGGAGGTGGTGCTCACCAGCGCCGATGTGACGCCCTTCAGTCGGCATCGGGATGCCGCGGTCGCGGCAGCACTCGCAGCCGAAGGTCGTGAGCTCTTGGCTCGCGATGGCCAGCTGCTGGCTGACCCGGAGACGGTGCGCACGGGCGACGGTCGTCCGTACACGGTGTTCACGCCGTTCTGGCGCGCCCTCGGGCGGGTGCCCCGACGGTCGCTCCTGCCGGCACCGACCTCCATCACCTCGCCGCACCTGCCGACCCTCGACGGTGACCTCGGCGTGATCGGCCCACGCCCGTTCCCGGGACTGCCGGTACCAGGAGAGTCAGCCGCGCGCGAACGGTTGCGGCAGTGGGTCACGTCCGGACTGCCCGTCTATGGTCGCGAGCGCGACGGGCTGGACGGGGAGGGCACGTCGCACCTGGGCGCCGACCTGCACTTCGGGACGCTCTCGCCGCTGCAGGTGGAGATGGCTGCCGAGGAAAGCGGAGCCGACGCCGTCCCCTTCACGCGTCAGCTCGCCTGGCGCGAGCTCTATCATCACCAACTGCATCATCAGGCACGCGAGCCGGGCGCTGCCTCCCGGCTCGAGGCGGCCTTCCGGGCGGAGGCCGACGATCCCGATGCTGTCGCTGCCTGGCGCGAGGGCAGGACCGGCATCCCGGTCGTGGACGCGGCCATGCGTCAGCTCTCGGCGAACGCCTGGATCAGCAACCGCGCGCGCCTCGTCACAGCGTCGTTCCTGACACGACACCTGCTCATGCATCCTCGGATCGGGGAACGACACTTCCTGCGCCACCTCGTCGACGGCGACGTGGCCAACAACCGGGGAGGTTGGGAGTGGACGGCCGGCATCGGCCTCGACGCCCAGCCCTGGTTCCGCATCTTCAACCCCGTGCGTCAGGGTCAACGCTTCGACCCCGAAGGCCGCTGGGTCCGCCGCTGGGTGCCGGAGCTGCAGGAGGTCCCGGACCGCTTCGTCCACGCGCCCTGGGAGGCCCCGAACCCGCCCGCCGACTATCCGGCGCCGATCGTCGACCTGGCCGAGGGGCGCGCTCGCGCTCTGGCTGCGTTCAAGGCTGCCACTCGACGCGACTGAGCACGTCGATCAGGCCGAGGTTCGCTCCGCGCGACGCGCCAGTTCGCGCACGGAGCCGCGGAAGATGGCGAGGTGAACGGGCAGCAGGAGGTACCAGTAGAGGCGGCCGCTCAGCCCCCGCGGCTCGAAGAACGCCGTCTGCACCAACCGGCATCCATTCGGCGCGCTGGTGACCTCGTACTGCAGCCAGGCTCGTCCCGGCACGCGCATCTCCGCGCGCAGGCGAAGCAGCTCCCCGGGCCGGATCTCTTCGACTCGCCAGAAGTCGATGGCGTCGCCGACTCGCACGTGACTGGGATCTCGCCTTCCGAGGCGCATGCCGGGACCGCCGACGAGCCGATCCAGGAGGCCGCGGATGCGCCACAGCCCGTTGCCCACCGGCCAGCCTGCGCGGCCACCCAGCCGCTCGATCTGCGCGAAGGTCGCCTCCGGTGTGGCTCGGACATCCCGTCGCTGGCGATCGACGATCATGCCCTCGCGGCCTTCGTCCTGGTCGAGATCCGGACGTCCGGGCAGCCCCAGTGAGTCGAACCATGTCGTCTCGACGTCATGGCGGTCGACGCGGTCGATGGCGCGCTCCACGGCGAGCTCGAAGGGCATGGCCTCTACGCCGAAGGCACGGGCCGGCGCCGGGTCGCGCACCACCACCTCGTTGCGCAAGCCCTCGATGAGCGGACGTGCGATCGAGGCCGGGACCGGGGTCACCAGGTTGCACCAGTACGAGCTCAGGCGTGGCGTCAGCACCGGCACCGGGATCATCAGCCTGCGCATGCCGCGCAGCCGTGCGTAGGTCCGCATCATCTCACCGTACGAGAGCACATCGGGCCCGCCGATCTCGACGATGCCCGATCGCTCGGGATGGCCGGCGGCAGCGCGCAGATAGTCGAGCACGTCGCGGACGGCGATGGGCTGGCAGAGGGTGCGGACCCAGCGCGGCGTGACCATCACCGGAAGATGCTCGACGAGGCTGCGCAGGAGCTCGAACGAGGCGGACCCTGAGCCGATGATCACGGCCGCCCGGAACTCGGTCACCGGCACCCCGTGCGAAGCCAGCTCGGCCCCGGTCTCCTGTCGGCTGGCCAGGTGTGAGGAGAGGCCACTGGCTGGATCGCCGAGACCACCGAGGTAGACGATGTGTCCCACGCCGGCCTCGCGCGCAGCCTGTCCGAACCAACGGGCGGCACGCAGGTCCCGCAATTCGAAGCCGCTCTCGCCGCCGGCCATCGAATGGGCCAGGTAGTAGGCGGTATCGACACCGTCGAGGGCGGCAGGCAACGTCTCGGGGTCAAGCAGGTCGATGCGCACGACGTCGGCCTCCGGGAATCGCTCCTTCAGCCCGCGGGGATCGCGGCTCCCGAGACGTAGTTGGTGGCCGTCTGCCGCGAGCAGTGCCACGAGCCGGCCACCAACGTAGCCGCTGGCCCCGACGATGAGGATGCGCATCTCTAGGCTCCTATGGCCGTCCGCGACTCTTGGCCAGGACGATCTGCAGGTCCTGGGTCATGCCGGTGCGGAAGCCGGCCTCACTGATCGAGAGGTAGTAGTCCCACATGCGGATGAAGCGCTCGTCGAAGCCCATCGCGCGGACTCCGTCGATGTGCTCGAAGAACGACTCGCGCCAGGTCTTCAGCGTGAGCGCATAGCTATCGCGGATGTCTCTCACGCCTTCGACCAGGAGACCGGTACCCTCGAGCGAGGACTCGATGGCTGCCAGCGAGGGCAGCACACCGCCGGGGAAGATGTGGCGCTGGATCCAGTTCGCACCGCGGAGCTGGGCCTCGTAGGCGTCGTGCGGGAAGGTGATGACCTGGATGCTGGCGCGCCCCGCGGGCTTGAGCGCCTGGGACACGGCCCTGAAGTAGTCGCCGTAATACTCGGCACCGACAGCCTCGAGCATCTCGATCGAGACGACCGCGTCGTACTCACCGGAGAGATCGCGGTAGTCGCGGAGCTCGACCGTCACCAGGTCTTCGAGACCGGCCTCGCGTACGCGCTCCCGGGCGAGGTCGTGCTGGGCCTGGGAGATCGTGACGGTGGTCACGCGGGCACCGAGCTCACCCGCGAGGTAGATGGCCATGCCACCCCAGCCGGTGCCGATCTCGAGCACGTGATGACCCGCCTCGACCCCGGCTCGCTCCGCGATCGCCCGGTACTTGTTGCGCTGGGCATCTGCGAGCGACTGACCGGGCGCCTCGAACAGGGCAGACGAATACGTCATGGTCTCGTCGAGCCAGAGGCGATAGAAATCGTTGCCCAGGTCGTAGTGAGCCGTGATGTTGCGCCGCGAGCCCGACTTGGTGTTGCGGTTGCGTCGGTGTCCGATGGTGCGGGCGGCCTTGGCAGGCAGCCGCCACCAGCCCTTGGACAGGGCCAGGCTCTCGCGATTGGCCACGGCCATGGAGATGAGGCCCACGAGGTCGGGACTGCTCCAGAGGCCGTCCACGTAGGCCTCGCCACCGCCGACCTCGCCGCCGGTCAGCAAACGCCGCAGCGCCTCGCGATCGTGGATGCGCATCTCGCCGCGCAGTCCAGAATCGCGATCGCCGAAGACGCGCGTCGAGCCGTCGGGCAGGGTGACGGTGAGGTTGCCCACGCGGATGCGCGACGCTGCCGAGAGCGCCACGCGCCCGGCGACCTGGGTGAGCAGCGAGTCGATGGAACCAGAGGCCCCAGACGACATGGAGCGGCTGGTCATCGGGTCACCTCGGAGTGCCGGTGGAAGGTGAAGCCGCGGCGCCACATGCGCCAGGCATGAAGATGGATGGCCACGATCGTCTTCTGCGTGGCGAGGGGGACGCCCAGCAGTGTGCGCAGCAGGACCCGGTCGGTCAGCCGCTTGCGCTCCGCTACCAGTGTCGCGGTCAGCAGCGGCTCTCCGTGCTCCGTCTCGGTCATGGCGATGCGAAGACGGCCAGGATCGTCCTGGACACGCACCGTGTAGTGGGCATCCATGTCGATGAATGGCGAGACGTAGAAGTCCTTGTCCATGGCGTCGACCCAGGCCTTGCCGGCCCGCTCCGGTCGCAGGGTATACAGCCGACGCTCGCCATGCGTGTTGTGGACCTCGATGACGATCACCTGCATCAAGCCCGCGGAGTCCCGACAGAGATAGAAGCTGGCCGGATTGAACTGGTAGCCGAGCACCCGTGGCGTGGCGATGAACGTGATGCGCCAGCCGGCCGGATCGAATCCTTCCGTGCGCAGATGGTTGTGGACGGAGTCTCGCAGATCGCTGGCCTCGGGGATCCAGTGGTCGCTGTCACGGAGCGTGAGCACATTGCGCCGGTTGCGGCTGAAGAGCCGCAGACGGTCGGCGACCTCATCCAGCTCGTCGAGGTCGAGTGCCAGGTAGAAGACGTCGTGCTCCAGCTCGTAGGGCATCGGCTGGGTCCGGCGGTGGCGGACCTTCCCACGGAGCAGGTGCGAGCGCCCGGTGCTCACGCCGCTGCCAGCTCTCGAGCCGCAGGTTGCAGGGAGGCGATCATCTCGGCCGTCTCGAAGCCGGAGCGACAGCCATCCTCATGGAAGCCATAGCCGAGGTGGGCACCGGCATAGAAGGTGCGACGGTGACCCTGCAGTCCGGCGATGGCCTCTTGGCCGTCGAGTGTCCCGAACGTGTACTTCGGATGCGACATCGGCCGCGAGACGATGACCTGCTCGTCGGGGATGCGGTCGCCAGGGTTGACCGAGGTCAGGTACTGCACCGGCGTGTCGAGGCGCTGGAGGTTGTTCATCCAGTAGGTCATGACCAGTTGCTTGGCGGGCTGGCGGCAGTCGGCCGTATCGACGTTCCATGAACCGCGGGCCCGGCGGTGCCGCGGCAGGACCGAGTCGTCAGTGTGCAGGACGACCTGGTTGGTCGTGTACTCGAACCGCCCCAGGGCATCGCGCTCACCACGGTCGGCATCGTTGAGCAGGGACAGCGTCACGTCCGCGTGTGTGGCCATGACCACCGCATCGAACCGTTCGGTCCGCCCCGAGAGGTTGGCCACGGTCACGCCATCGGCGTCACGGCGCACGTCGACGACAGGGTCGCCCGCGACCAGCGCATCCGCCGGCAGGTGTCCGATGATGCGATCGACGTAGGTCATCGAGCCACCGACGACCGTTCGCCAGGGCTTGCTCTTGCCGAAGCCGATGAGGCCGTGGTTGTCGAGGAAACGCAGGAGGTAGTCGACCGGGAAGTCCATGATCTCGGCCGCCGCGGTGGACCACACCGCCGAGACCACGGGCACCAGGAAGTGGTGGCGGAACGCGTTGCCGTAGCCGCCCTCGTCGAGGAAGTCGCCCAGCGTCTGGCGCGTCCAGACGTCGCCATCCAGGCGCTCGCGTGCGACCCGGTAGAAGCGACGGACATCGTTGATCATGAGCCAGTGGGACGGCCGGGCGATGGACCCTGGCTGGGCGAACATGCTGAGGGGATGGCGGGAACCGAACTCCAGGCCGCAGGCCTGACACGAGTGGCCGAGGGACATCTCGGTCGGCTGCGTCTCGATGCCGAGCTCCTCGAAGAGTGCGGTCAGCTGCGGGTAGGTTGGCTCGTTGTAGACGATGAAGCCAGTGTCGACGTTGACGGGACCGTCTACCGTGGGCACGGTCACGGTCTTGACGTGACCACCGGGACGCAGATCACGCTCGAAGATGCGGACTCGATGCTCCGTGCGCAGAGCCCAGGCCGCGGACAGACCGCTGATGCCCGACCCGATGATGGCGATGTCCATGGTTCGTTCCCCTCGTTTCACGCTGGTTGTACAAGGATAGTACAATGTTTGTACAACCCACGCAACCCCCCACTAGGAGACAGTCATGACCAAACTACACGAGACGATCGTAACGACCCTCGAACGCGAGGCCGCCTTCGCCTACATCGCCGACTGGAGCCGCCAGGCAGAGTGGGACCCGAACACCGTCTCCGCTGTCCGCATCGGCGAGGGTGGCCCGGAGGTCGGGGCTCGCTATGCGCTCGAGGTCAAGGGCTTCCGCGCGCCGATGCCCATGGAATACCGCATCACCGAGCTCGTCGCGCCCGAGCGACTGGCGCTCATCGGCGAAGGCTCAGGCGTGTGGACGGAGGACATCCTCACGTTCGCCGAGACAGAGTCCGGCACCCAAGTGGACTATCACGCCGAGATCAAGCTGCAGGGCCTTCTGCGCTTGGCCCAGCCGTTCCTTGGTCGGTACTTCAAGAGCGTCGGCCAGGGCGTCCTGGTGGGCATGAAGCGAGAGCTCGATGCCCGCGCGTGACCTCGTCGACACGCTCCTCGAGCTGAGCGGTCGTCGGCAGCTTCACCCGGCCCGGCTACCTCGTCCGGCGCTGGCTGTACGGCTGGGACGAGCCCGCGCTCGACGCCCTTGCCGGTCGGACGGTGCTCATCACCGGTCCCACGTCGGGTCTGGGCCGAGCGACCACTGAGGCCATGGCCGAGCTGGGTGCGCGCATCGTGCTGGTCGGCCGAAGCGGCGACCGGTTGGGAGCGCTGCGCGACGAGCTGGTGCAGCTCCACGGCGCCGACCGCTTCCCCACGGTGGTGGCCGACATGTCCTCGCTCGCGAGCGTGCGAGCCGCGGTAGACGCAGGTGCTCACGACCGAGCCGCGTCTTGAGGTGGTCATCGACAACGCAGGCGCCATCCACGATCGAGCGAGAGGTGACCGACGAAGGGCTCGAGGCCACCTTCGCCACGATGGTGGCCGGACCGTTCGTGCTCATCGACGGCCTCCTGCCGCTGCTCGAGGCCGAGGGGTGAGGGACGGGTCATCAACGTCGTCTCCGGCGGCATGTACTTCCAGTCGCTGCCGCTCGACGATCTGCAGTTCGAGCGCGGCGAGTTCGACGGGACGCGCGCGTACGCCCGTGCCAAACGGGCCTCGACCGCGCTCATGCGCGAATGGTCCCGTCGCTACCGTGGGCGCGTCCGGTTCGACGCCATGCATCCGGGCTGGGCCGACACGCCAGGTCTGGCCGAGTCGCTGCCTGGCTTCTATCGCTTCATGCGCCCGGTCCTGCGCAGCCCGGCCGAAGGCGTCGACACCATCGCCTGGCTTGCCACCGATCCGGCCATCGGCCGCCCATTCGGACGGCTGTATCTGGATCGGCGTGCGCGACCATTCGACCGTTTGCCGGTCGACGAGGCTGACCGCCGCAGACCGGAGACGACTGTGGGAAGAGGTCGTCCGTCTCGTGAGCCGTTAGCTGTGCTAGCGACTCTAAGGCTCAGAGAACCACTCTCGGCTGCGCGGACGTCGCAACGCCAGCACGACGATGACGAAGAGCACGACAGCGGCGAACGAGAGCACGAAGCCACCCGGGGCGAAGAGCATGATCAACGCGAGCGGCAGCAGCAGCGAGGTCAGGCCCATCGACAGTCCGAAGGCGGCCTGCTTCTTCTGCAGCACCAGCGTCATGGTGAAGATGAGATAGGCCAGCAAGGCCATCCACACGACGCCGATGAAGGAGATCGGTGCTGCTACGGCCTGGTCGATGACGATGGGCATAGCGAGGCCGAGGACGGATAGCACGAGCAACGAGTAGCCCATGAATAGGAGCACGCCCGGCGGCATCGCCTTGATCACGTCCCACATGCCCCCGATTGTCCCACGCGGCGCACCGGGTCCAGAGGCCAGTACTCTGCGCGCACATGAGCATCGCCACGCCAGCCTGGGTCCGGGACGCCGTCTTCTACCAGGTCTTTCCCGATCGACTGGCCCGCAGCGGTCGTGTCGAGGCTCCGGGTGAGCTGGAGCCCTGGGATGCGCGAGCCGACGACGCATGGCTTCAAGGGTGGCGACCTCTACGGTGTCGTCTCCCACCTCGACCGGCTCCGGCGCATGGGCATCACCGCGCTCTATCTGAACCCGGTGTTCACCTCTGCCTCGAACCATCGCTATCACACCGACGACTACTACCAGGTCGATCCGCTGCTGGGTGGCAACGACGCCCTGCGCGAGTTGCTCGACGAGGCGCACGCCCGCGACATGCGGGTCGTGCTGGACGGCGTCTTCAACCATTCGGGACGCGGCTGGTGGCCGTTCCACCACGTGCTCGAGAACGGGATGCAGTCGCCGTATCGGGATTGGTTCTACCTCTCCGACGGTGTGCGTGCCGGAACGCAGGCGCTGTCACCGTTCCCGAGTCGAGGTGCAGCTCGCGGAGATCGCGCAGCGACATGGAGCCGGTGCGCCGCTCGGCTCCGTTTCGCGGGAGGTCCTCGGCTACGAGGCCTGGTGGGACCTGCCGGCGCTGCCCAAGATCAACCTCGACCATCCGCCGGCGCGCGAACACCTCCTCGGGGCGGCCGAGTTCTGGATCCGCTTCGGCATCGATGGCTGGCGTCTCGACGTCGCCGAGGAGATCGGCGCTGGTTTCTGGCGTGCGTTCCGGAGCCGTGTCCGTGCCGTCGATCCCGCCGCCTACCTGGTCGCCGAGGTCTGGCACCACAAGCCCGAGTGGCTGCAGGGCGACATGTTCGACGCATTCATGAACTACCCGCTCGCGCTTGCCGTGATGGGCTTCTCCGCGCAGGACCGGCTCGACCTCGAGACGCCCTTGCCGTTGGAATACGTCGGCAAGCTGAAGTCGTTCGGCGGGCGTGGGTTGTGGGCGCAGCTCGAGGAGCTCCAAGCGGTCAATCACCGGGAGGTCACCGCGGTACAGCTGAACCTGCTCGGCAGCCATGACACTCCGCGCCTCCGGAACTTGTGCGGCGGTGATCTGGACTCGGTGCGGCTGTCGATGCTGCTGGTGTTGACGCTGCCGGGGGCTCCCTGCCTGTACTACGGTGATGAGATCGGTATGGCGGGCTCCATGGATCCCGATTGCCGGCGCTCGTTCCCGAGAGACCCTGGCGAGTGGGAACGCGAGCCCTACCGATGGTCAGCCGACCTCATCGCGCTCCGCCATTCGAGTCCGGCCTTCCGTGACGCGGAACTGACGCTGCTGGGCACGACCGGCGCCAGCGTGGCGTACCTGCGGCGAGCCGGGGACGATGTCTTCGTGGTGGTCGCCAATGCCCAGGATGATGAACTCGCCTGGGATCTCGACGCTGCCCGCCCGGGGCGCGCGCAGCCCAGGTCGTGCCTATCCGTGGTGGTGCTCCAGGGGAGCGGAGCGCGGAGGTCGTGGCCGCGACCTTGCGCGTGGCGTTGCCCGGCCGCGACGGGATGGTCGTGCGGCTGAGCTGACGCATCGTCGGCCGGTATGAGCGCGCATACCTATACTCGGACCGTGGCGCTCGTACGCATCGCGGTCGTCGTCGTGATGGTGGCATCGGGACTCGTCGTCCTGTATGGCCTCATCCTCGACCGTTCCGGCCAGAACATCGCCTTCACCGTCGCGGGTCTGGCCGTGCTCGGATTGACGTTCGCGTTCACCTCGGCCTGGTTCCTGTCGCGGGCGCTGGCGGACGCGCGCTGGGGTCGGACCGCCGGCTCATTGCTAGGTGCGGCCATGGGTGGACTCTTCGCTCTGGGTGCTGCCGGTTGTCTCGCCGCGGCCTCGATCTTCACCTTCATCCGCGTTTGACGGTGCCCCAGCGATCGGTCGGGTACACTCCTCCGGTCGCTGGCCCCCATCGTCTAGAGGCCTAGGACGCCACCCTTTCAAGGTGGAGATCAGGGGTTCGAATCCCCTTGGGGGCGCCACACCTACACTGCGGACGCGCGGGCCGCTCGCATGGCTCCATGGTGCTCGTGTGGGTCCGCACGGCCCGTCGGCTCCGTCCCGTTTGCCCTTCCGTCGGTGAGTCGTGTCCGCGTACCTTCAGGGCAACCGCCAGTGAGGAGAACCGATGGACCAGACGAGCGACATCCTGGTGCGAGGCCTTCGACCGGGAGACGAAGACGTCGTGGTCGAGGTGCTGACTGACGCGTTCCTGGACTTCCCGCCCGTGCAGATCGTCGTCGGCAGCGACAGCGGTGCGAAAGATCGCCTTCGCCGGCTCAACCAGCTCACCGTCGCGGGACCGAAGAGCTCCACGTTCCTCGTAGCGGAGCGGGACGGCGACGTGCTCGGCGTGTTGCAGTATGCCGACCAGCCCGACTGCTTCAAGATGGGCGGGCGACAGATGCTCTCGATGCTGCCCATCCTCGGGCCGAGGCTCGTGGCCGCCATTCGGATGTTCCGCGATGTCGGGAAGGTCCATCCGAAGACACCCCATCGTCACCTCTCCCAGGTCGCGGTCCATCCCGCCGCGCAACGCCAGGGTGTGGGTGCGGCGCTGATGGGCGCCTACCGCGACTCCTGCGATGAAGACGGACTGCCCGGGTACCTCGAGACGGTCGCCTGGGCAGACCCTGCAAAGCCGTCACAGCAGAAGCTCTACGAGCGATATGGCTTCGTCGTGGCACACGAGTCGCCCGGTGACGAGGGCTGGACGGGTCTGTCCATGACCAGGGAGCCTATGGGTCCGTCCAGCACGTCCTGACCGCTGGCGCTGCCTGTCTCCGCGTACCAAGCCAGCGAGTCATCGCTTCGTTGTTCGCGTTCCCTCGAGACCCCTTGGGGGCGCCACATTCTGCTGGCTTGCAGCCTGACTACCGGTCGGCCGCTGCACACGCCTCGCTGCCCCGGAGCACGGCACACGCGACCCCCGTGTTCTCCTGGGTCCAGTAGGGATGGTCGATACGGTGACGCTCAGCAGGCGCCAGCGCCCCGGTTCCAGGCCTACGTGAGTGAGCCCACGGAGCCGAATGACGCCGTGGTTCGATCCCAGACCCCTGGGTGTTTCCTCAAGGAATGGGCCTTGTCGCCGACATTTGCGTTGGCTACCGTGGGGAGAGGCCATATCGCGGACGCGAGTCGACACGTGGACAAGGGGGAAGCCATGCGTGGGTCAGCATCGAAGCGGGTCGGTCTCATCCTCGGCGCGGCGTTGCTCTCATCGACCGGCGCGGTCGCTGCCACCGAACTCCCTGACGCCGAGGCCGAGGCCTTCGGCGAGTACCAGCTGGTGCCGCTGCTCGAGAACAGTCGGGCCTACGCGGGCCCGCCGTCGCCGACCTCGCTGGACGACGTCCAGATCGGTAGCTTCACCGCCAAGGAGCTATCCTCGGAGGCGCTGGCTCGCCTCGAGGAGCAGGGTTTCGTTGTCGTGCCCAGTCGGTTCCGGCTGTTCCACGACGCCTACAGCGACATGTCCTGGGATGGCACGCCGACTTTCGTCACCACCGACGTGGCGTACCACTCCTGGCACCTCGTCTTCGACAAGGTCCTGCGCGAGGTCGAGCAGCAGCGGCTGCTCCCAGCCCTCGAGCAGCTGGTCGAGGGAATGCGACACAACGCGGCGGTGCAGGCAGAGGAGCTGGCCGGGACAGCCCTGGAGGACGATGCCGCACGAGTCCACGACCTGCTGGCCGCGACGGCCGCCGTGCTCGGCCTGCCGGGTGACGAGCTGGGTGACCGTGCCCAAGCGGAGGTGGCCCTGATCACCGAGCACGCTTCGTCGACCAAGTCGCCGATCCTGGACACCCTCACCGACTACTCGCTGTTCGCGCCACGCGGCCACTACACGCGCAACGAGGACCTCGAGCGCTTCTTCAATGCCATGTCAGCACTTGGCCAGCATGCGTTCCCGCTGCCCGGAGCGCGTGATTCGGAGGGAAGCGTCAGCGGCAAGACCGATGGGCTCCGCCGCGCGTTGCTTGCCTCTCGGACCCTCGTGGGCCACCCCGAGCTCGAGAAGCTGTGGCGCGAGATCTTCGAGCCCACGGCTTTTCTGGTGGGTGTGTCGGACGACTACAGTCCTTTCGAGCTCGAGACTGCCGTCGAGGCCACGGTCCCCGGTGGCTGGGTGGAGCCGCTCCTGGTGGCAGACGACGAGGCCATCGGCACCATTGCCGGCGCACTCACCGGCGGGCGTCCCGTTCGCATCGACCCCGAGCGCCCTTCCGTACGCCTCATGGGCACCCGCTTCGTGCTGGACTCGTGGATCTTCGACCAACTCGTCAGCCCCAATGTGGGCACACAGCTCGATCCACGTGCGCTCGGCTCCCCACTGGACCTAGCCGCCGCCTTCGGCTCGGACTTCGCACTGGCCATCCAGGACGAAGCCGGGCAGACGGCCAAGGCTAACTACCCCGTGCAGATGAAGGCCATGCGCTCGGCTGTGGCCGGCCGTCCCGACGATGCCTGGGGCCGGACCGTGTACGACGCCTGGCTCGCGGCCGTGGCGCCCATGTGGCTGCCGCACGGCGAGGCCTTCGCGGACTTCATGCGCTCCGACGCCTGGCGCACCAAGTCACAACAGACGGGGCTCGCCTCCTACGCAGAGCTCAAGCACGACACCATCCTCTACGCCAAGCAGGCCACCGGCGACACCGGCGGTGGACCAGAGCCCGCTCGTTTCCGCATGTGGGTCGAGCCGGATCCGGTGCCATTCCAGCGGCTCTCGGCGTTGGCAAGGCTCACCCGGGACGGTCTTGTCGCCCGGGAGATCCTGCCCAAGGAGCAGCGCCAGCTTCTCGACCGGTACATCAAGATGGCCGACCGGTTCGCACGGATCGCCGCCATGGAACTCGCCGGCGAACCGTCCTCCAAGCGCGACAACGAGTGGCTGACGTACATCGGAAACGAGCTCGAGAGTCTGTGGATGCAGAGCGGCGACCTGCCGACGAAACGTTGGGAGCCCGACGCGGACGAGGATGCGGCGGTCGTCGCTGACATCATGCGCGGCATCGACACAGCTGCCGGGACCGACCAGGTGCTCGAGGTCGGCACCGGCTATGTCGACCGTATCTACGTCATCGTGCCCGATGACGAGGGCTCCTTCCGATTGGCAGCCGGTGGGGTGTATTCCTACTACGAGTTCCCTTGGCCCACGACCGACCGTCTGAACGACGCTCGCTGGCGCAAGTTGCTCGCGACGGATCAGGCGCCGGCGCGTCCCGCATGGCAGGCAGTCATGTTCCCCGAGTCCGGCGTCGGGTCCGACGGCACCGCAGCACCGACACCGAAGCCCTCGAAGTCCTCGGTCGAGTGGGAGCTGGGCGAAACCATCGAAGGCGCCAGCTGGAAGCCGTACCGGAAGAGCCCCGCCGGTGCCACGTTCGACCCCTTCGCGGCCGGCGCCCGCACCGGCGTGATCTTCGACAAGCTGGAGCGACAGCTCCACCGAGCTGTCGACTACGTCGTCCTTTTTCGCTTCGACAGCGCCGATGGGCTCAAGGACTATTGGGCGCAGCGAGCAAGTGCGGCGGCCTCGGCGGCACCCGAGCGAGCGCGCGCCTGCCTCGACGGCCAGGCTGGTCGCAGCAGTTGGTCGAACGGGGAGTACCTCTGCTACGTTTCCGAGGCCGGAGACGCATTGCTGCGCTGGACCGACGAGCGCACGGACACCTACGGTGTCATGAACGCCGTTGCCGACGAAGCGCGTCTCAAGGTCCTGGCAAGGCAGTGGGAGTCGATCGTCTCACCCTGATTAAGCACGGATGAAGGGCGCTCCAGACCGGAGGATGCCCTGCAGCCGTTGCAGGCGCGCGCTGGCTACTCGAGACTGGTCCTGGTCTCGGGCTCGATGAGGTAGGCGTGGATGGGGCCGCCGTATCCCGCAGATGCCAGGACCCACGCTGTGCCATCAGGGGCGATATCGAAGTCGTCGATACAGTAGCCCTGCAGATACGGTGTCCAGGTCGAAGCATCGAACCGCGCCACGCCATCACAGCCCCCAGCCGTGTCTGCCGCGTTGACCCAGGCCGATCCATCCGGAGCGACGCGGAGGTAGTCGGTCGCGAACCAGAACTGGCCGCCCCAGGGCTGGACGCCATCAGTGCTGTCGAAGATGGTCCAGCCGCGCTCGTCCAGGCGCGCGAGGCCATCATGATGTCCGTCCGCACGTTGGCTCGTGGCCAGCCATACCGTCCCGTCCAGCGCGACGTCGAAGGACCGGCCCATCGCTGCAGGAGCTGCATCCGCGGGTACCTCGAGGACACTCCAGCGGCTGCCATCGAACTTGAGCAGGGCATCGATGCGACTCCCCTGCTTCAGCTCCTGTGAACCCGCCAGCCAGACGTTCCCGTCGAAGTCGACCACGGGCGCATGTGGGGCAAGCTCTCCGCCAAAGACCTCCTGCCAGCCATCGGCCAACTGCGAACCAGAAGCGCCGGAGACAGCTACGGAGTATCCGACACAGCCGGGACCCGCGGAATCGTCCGGGCATGTGCTCTGATCGCTGACCGTCGCCCAAGCTTCGCCATCCGGAGTCACGCCAAACGCGAGGACATAGTCCCGCTCGTCGAGCGCCATCCGGTCGACCCATCGCCCAGCCGACAGCGACGACACCACGTCGAGATCGCCGCCACGCGCGCCGGACCAACGGGCCCCCCAGAGCGTTCCGTCCGGGGCCACCTCGAGGGTCCACGGGGTGATATCCAGCGCACCCCAGTCGATCTCGTCCTCGTGTCCGACTCGATAGCCGATGCTCTCGCCAGGCTCCGCACTTTCACCGACGACCCACACCTGGCCGTCCGCACCTACGGACAGCCAACTGTTGGGTGTCCCGGTATCGGGGATCTCGATATCTCGTATCCCATCGTTCACGACCCGCCGCACGCCGGGCTCGGTATCTTCGGTGACGAAACCCGCGTGTAGCTGGCTATCCATGATCGGTGTCTCCGCGAGGACCCCGTTGACCGACCCCCCGGCCAGCGCGAACGTCGCGAGTGCCGCCACCAAGAACGGGTGCGTCACAGTCTGGTGTTCCATCGGTTCCCCTCCGTCGGGGCGTGCGCGGTCGCCGTACCGGCGTTCACGCTGGTGCGTGCCATTCGTCTGGTATGTGCCGGGCGGGGCGCTCAGGAGCCCCGATTCGTCGGCTCGCATGCGTTTCGCCATGTCTCCCCCTGACGGCTACCTAGCCATCACGCTCGGCACACATCTCGCTGCCCTGGTAGAAGACACACTCCACCTCTGCGTCCCCGTACGGCCAGTGGACGACCGCCGATGTCGTGAGTCCGTTGTCGTCGTATCTGCTGACGTCGATGCCCGGGATCTCGAATGGCGCCCCGTTGACCGCGGTCCCGGACCAGGTCCACAGCGAACCTCCGACCGAGCCGTCCTCGGCCATCCATTTCGTCCACGTGTGGATGTCTGCCTGTGCACCGAACAGGGTGCCCCACCACGCGTCCCGCCAGTCGGCCTCGCCGAGCGCGACGTCATCCATGGTCGTGCCGGGGACGGCCAGACCGTCCAGCAGATCAAGGACGGCATCTTCGGTTCCGAAGGCCGCCGGATCGGCGATGATGTCGATGATCGTCTGCTGCGTGGCGCTGGACCTCTCGTAGCGTCCCTCTCGCGCCGCGACGGCCTGGAGGAGTGCGTCTCGCTCGGTGGTGACGGCCGCCAGCTCCGTCCGCAGTCGGCTGAGCTCCTGCGCAGGGTCCTCGGGCTCATCGGATGCGACAGCCAGGCTCGTGCCCGCGAGGAGTGATAGTGCAGCAACGACGGTGGCGAGCCCGATCCCGCCGCGCGCCGTGGCCGGCTGCGAATGAGTCTCCATACCTCGATAGTGAGGCGGTGGATGTCTCGAGGTTCCGATTCCCTCGAAGGAGGCCTCATCCGCAGTCCGGCCTCGTGATGAAGCCCTTGATGGGGACCAGCCTCGGGTCGGTCAGTCGAAGCTGACGAACGTTCGACGCCCGGTGGCATCGACGATGCTGAACTCCTCCATGTCACCAGCCTGATCGCGACGCTGTCGGATCGATTGAGGCTCCGCGACGACGTAGCTCACGGGCACCGCAACCGAACCACACTTGATGGTAAGAGCCTCGGTCCGACCGAACTCGTCGTGCTCGATCGCCACCAGACGTTGACCCTTGGCCAGCCGTACCTCCCCGAGTGCACGATCGGCTTGGCGCAGGATCACCTCGCGTCCGTTGTGGTCCGACGTGGCCTTGGTGCACCAGCTGGGCCAGTCCTCGCGTGGCACCTCGCTCATGTCGGCATGCTCCGTCGTGATGGTGTCTCGCTCGTCGGTCATGTCGTACTCACCTTCCCGTTACCTGGCTGTCCCATCAGGCTACCCGACATGCCAAGTCGACTCGCTCGACGACACGCCCACTTCGTGGCCGCGCCACGTTTCATCTCCGTTGCAGACGACGAACTGGGCCACCCCCGGAGGGGACCTTCCCCGGCAGGCCAGCCCGCGATCCACCGGTGTGACGAGGTGAGACCCGCCCCGCGCGCTACGCAGCCCACCTCTTGTTGCGGGGTCTACGGGGTGCTGTACTCCAAGTCCACGTCGATGAAGGGCTGGTCTCCGAGGACCGGGCTCTCAGCGTAGGCGTCCGCGGCCGGTTCGCCGGGAGAACCCAGGTTCACATCGATGGTGTCCTGGTTGGGGGGATCGCTGGCGAACAGGTCCATGATCAGACTTCCTGGGCCTCCATCGACCTCGAGGTAGCCCTCGCTGCTGGCAGACGACCACCACTGGTGCTTGCCGGCGGCGGTGACGACGTGCAGCTGCGTGGGCGACGCGTGATCGACCGACGTGACGACGTGGCCGGTTCGGCCCCACGCTCCGGTCGGGGCTCCAAGCCAGAGCTGGGTGGGGTATCTGCCCATTTCGACCGTGTCGCCGACGCTGGGGGCGCCATCGAAGTTGGTGTCGACGAGCGCCGCGATGCGTTCGGCGTCGCTATCGAAGGTGTGGCTGCCGTTCAAGTCCGAGTAGGCGATCGCGAGGGTCTTGGGCAGCGGTGCCGGGGCCTCGATCGCCGGCCGCTCGCAGCTGAGGCGTAGACCCGTGCCGGAACCCTGGAGACAGGCATCGTTGCCGGGGCCACCCGCAAGCCGGTCGTCGGCGGGGCCGCCGAGGAGCCGGTCGCGTCCGGCTCCGCCGAAGAGCTTGTCGCGTCCGAGTTGGCCCAGGAGCAGGTCGTTGCCCCTGGCCCCGACGATCCTGTCGTTGCCCGCTCCACCGCAGATGATGTCGTTGCCCCCGCGGCCGTAGATGATGTCGTGTCCACCGCGGGCGACGATGACGTCCGCCTTGGGTGTGCCGCGGATGACCTCGCCCTTGGCCGTGCCCACCTTGGTCGCCACCTTGCCGGCGCACTCGGGCTTGGCCTGTGCCGGCGCGGCGACAGCAGCCACGCCCAGGGAGGCCAGGAGTACCACCGCGACAAACGGGGTGAGGGTCCGGTGGATGGTATGCCCGATCATCGCGTACCCCCGTTCTGTCTGCGGAGCCGGGATCCGGCTGGCTACTGACCCATCCGATTATCTCGCCCGGCGCAATCGGGCGCGCGACCTTCCGGCACCGCGATCGCGGCTACCGCCTGGGATATGCTCGAGCGAGCAACGCACAGGGAGCGCAACGCAGTGACCCTCAGTGGCCGTCGGATCATCGTCACCGGGGCTTCGAGTGGGCTCGGGGCACACACGGTCCGCGGTCTCGCCGGTCACGGCGCCGACGTTCTCGCAGTGGCCCGCCGCCAGGACCGCCTCGACCAGTTGACCGCTGACTTGGCTGACGCGCCGGGGCGGGTGGTGCCGTTCCGGGCCGACGTGACCTCCGCCCAGGGCTGCGCGGATCTGGTCGCTGCCGCGACGGCTGTCTTCGGTGGCATCGACGTCGTGGTCAACAACGCTGGCGGCGAGGTCCAGGGCGCGATCGAGCGATTAGCCCTCGAAGACTTCGAGGCTATGTTCCGGACCAACGTATCGAGCATCTTCCTGTGCGTTCGGGCAGCGCTCCCGGCACTGCGCGCCAGCCGGGGAGCCATCGTGAACATCGGGTCGACCGTCGTAGCTCGGCCTCCGCGTGACCGCTTCGGCTACGTCGCCTCGAAGGGTGCAGTCGAGGCCATGACGCGGGCACTGGCCGTGGATCTCGGCCGCGACGGCATTCGGGTCAACGTCATCCGCCCAGGGATCATCCCCTCCGAGCTCCGCGGCTCGACCGAGGAGCAGGAGCGCGCTCGCTTCGAAGGTGGGGGCGTGACGTGGCGCCAGGCGGTCGATCGGATCGGCCACGGAAGGGACATCGCGGCCGCGATCGCGTGGCTGGCCGCTGAGGACAATCAGTTCGTCACCGGCGCGGTCATCGACGTCGACGGCGGGTTCAGCCTCGGTATCGCCGATCACGAACGCGCCTAGCCAGCACCGAGGCCCCGACCCACAGACTCGAGTCGGTCCCACTCGACCAAGGGCTCGACTGGTAGCGGTAACGTGGGGCCTGACATGGATGATTTCGTTGAAGGCGGTCCCGGTCGGAGCGTTCCACGAGGATCTGGCGGGATCTCGACCCCGCAGAGATTCCGACGGCCGCTCGCCTGTCTGCTGCTGATGATGGCCGTTCTCGCCCCGACCTCGGCCCTGGCGGTCGACAGCGACGGCGACGGGCTGCGTGATGCGTTCGAGCGCAAGCACGGCGTGACCTCGCCCAAGCGCCAGGATTCCGATGGCGACGGCGTCGTGGATCCGGCCGAGGACAACGACGGTGACCGGCTGAGCGATCTGGCCGAACAACGCTTCGGCACCGACCCAGGGAACCCCGATAGCGACGGCGACGGACGACGCGACGGCTGGGAGGATCACGATGGCGACGGGCTCAGCAACGCCATGGAGCAGGACCGCCGGCCCGTGCCCGCCGACCTGACGCCGAGCTTGCGGCTCGCGCCCAGGGACTTCGGCGGCGTGGCCTCGGACTGCTTCTCCGAGCTGGGATCGACGGCCCTGGTCCTGTGCCGCTTCGGACCAGCCGGCAAGGGTGGCCGGGTCGTGCTCATGGGCGATTCGCACGCCGGCGTCCTGGTCGATCCGTTCCAGCGTGTCGCAAAGGCCGACGGTTGGCGCCTGACGACGATGCTCAAGGGCGGCTGCATCCCGGTCCCAGGCATGATCGCTCGTGGCCAATACGAAGTGGATCGTGGTCGAAGCTGCACCGAGTGGCGCCGCAAGGCCGTCGCGGCCCTCAACGAGAACCCTCCGCACGTCCTGGTCATCACCGCCAGTCAGAACTACAAGCTGACGCATGCCACGGGCCGTGGCATCGCGCCATTCCGCTACCCAGGGTTGTGGCAGGAGGGCGTTGAGGGTCTGATACGCCGACTGCCTGAGCGCACCAAGGTCCTGATCCTCGGTGACGTGCCCCGCAACGCGACGCAGCCGGTGGACTGCCTGTGGCAGCACTCGGCGGACATGTCCCAGTGCCAGGCTCGCTCGGTCCCGGCAGCCAAGCGAGCGGTCGAGATGGCGCAGCGTGCGGCGGTCAGGGAGCAGGGACAGTACTTCGACACGCTGCACGACAAGATCTGCCCTTACGATCCCTGTCCCCTGGTGCAGGGCAACGTGCTCATCTGGCGTGACAAGTCCCACCTGACAGGCACGTTCGCACGGCGTCTCGCGCCAGCCGTGCGTGAGCTGCTTCGTCCCTTCCTCGACTGAACCGGGAGTCCGGCAAGGCGACTCCGAGATGAGCCCGCTCAAGCCACGCGGTGACGACCACGACTCGTCGAGCGCGAAGCGCCGATCGATCAAGGGCGTCACCGAAGCGAGGACGGTCTACCGCCTGGTCCTGCGCTGACCTGCGTCGACGGTAACCGTCAGACGTGCTGGTCGACGAGCACAGGGTTGCCGTCGGGATCGACCACCACGAACGAGGCTGGACCGCTGGTGGAACGGTCGGCCTTCGTCTCGAACTCCAGGCCCGCGGCCTCGAGGCGCTCCTGCAGCTGGCGCACGTCGACGAAGTCGTCGAGCGGCTGGGCGTCGGTGTCCCACCCTGGGTTGAAGGTCAGGATGTTGCGCTCGAACATGCCCGCGAAGAGCCCGATGGTGGTGCTGCCGTTACGCATGATCTGCCAGCCCTGGTCAGGCTCACCGAAGACCGCTTCGAAACCGAGCTTCTGGTAGAAGGCGCGCGAGGCGGCGAGATCACTTGACGGCAAGGCTCACCGAGAAGGCTCCGAGGGGCATCGACTGGTCGCTCATCTGTAGAACGATACGGCCCGCCGCAAGTCGCACGCCAGAACGATGCTCGATGACCCGGCCACTGGCGCCGCTCGGCGGCGCCAGTGGCACCCCTCTACGGACGACACTGACTGGCTGGACAGGCCCGCATTCCTGCCCTCCGGCACTTGTATGCGGTGCTAACCCGGGACTACGCTCGATGCTCGAGCGGGAGGCTGTGAAGCGCGACTCGCGTACGTTGGCCGCCTGAGTTGTTCCGAGCCACTGGCGAACCCGGCCCGCAGCAGTGTCAAGGAGGCACGTCATGCGGGCCCTGCGGATCGCAACGCTCCCGATCGCGATCTTCTCCCTGGTGGGCGGTTTGGCGTCGACCACGGTCGCCGCACCGACTGACGCAGACCACGAGATCGCACCCGTCGCCGGCACGCTCGTGGTCCACCAACTCCCGGGCGGAACGTTCGACGTCGACGACCGGGTCTTCCAGTTCCGCGACTATGTGATGGCCGGATCGACTCACCGCCTCAGCGACTCGCGTCTCAACGGCTACCTGTCGTCCGAATGGAACTGGGACGTGCAGGCATCAGGCGACCGGCCGATACCTGCCTGGGGCAGCATCTCGATCGACGGTGAGAGCGGCTCCTGGTCCGGGGCCTTCACCGGCATCAGGCCAAGCGACTTCGAGCCCGTAGACGTCCGCGCCGTGCTCTTTGGGGACGGCGCCTATGACGGCATGTGCGCGACCCTTGACATCGCCGCGCTCGAGCTTGCTCGTGGCGATACGTGGCTGCTCGATGGCATCGTCCACCCGTTCGACATGGGCTGATCTCCGCTCGAACAGTACGGTCTCCGCATCGCCGCTCAAGCCCGGCGGAGACCCGGGGCGCGGTCGCTGGGTCGCCCGGCGGCCGCGTCTCCCGCTTGAGGTGCGGCCGTCGGGTACGAGACCCTCGGCCGGCCACTCGGCGATCGCCCGACCACGCGTCGCGCCTTGGCTCGTGGCCAAGCGTGGGGGCAGCGTCCGATCGTCCGGACCCTCTGCTACGATCGCCTCGTGACCGCGACCCGATTCCGCGGCGGCCGGATCATGGGCATCCGGATCCCGACCGTGTTCAACGAGAACGATGCCAAGCGCTGCGCCGGCTGCCACGAGCCCATCGCGGGCACGCCCTTCCGCGTCAGCATCATGGACAACGTCGCCCGCGAGGTCGCGCCCAGTTGGGCAGAGACGGCCCCCATCAACCCGGGCCCGCACCAGTTCCACGCACAGGACGAGTGCTTCCGCGCCTGGGCGCAGCGCCGTGGCCACTACATCTGCCGGCTCTCGGGGGTGCGTGAGCTGATGCGACCCACGCTGCTACCCGTCGATCCTCCGGCCTGGGGCCTCTGTGACGCGATCCATCGCGAGGATCACGAGTTCGTTCCGGCCTAGGCCGCCCAGCGCCAGATGGACGCCAACGTCTTGCTGCCAACGATCACGGCTGTGCTGGCGGGCATCTTCTTCATCGCCCTGCTCGACCAGTGGCGCACCCGCCGCCGCGCGTACCAGTCGATCTGGGCCCTGGGCATCCTCTTCTTCGGGGTCGCGGTGGCCTGCGAGGCGGTCGCTGCTGCGGCCGGCTGGAATGAGCCCATCTATCGCCTCTGGTACCTCACCGGTGCCGTCTGGACGGCCGGCTGGCTGGGCCTCGGCAACGCCTTCCTGCTGGGACGCACCCGCTTCGGTTTCGCCTTCGCGCTCTGTCTCTTCTTCGCCGGCCTGTTCACGTTCCTGACCGCGCGCCGCAACCCGGAGATCTACGACGACGCCACCACCACGGCGATGCTCTACTTCCTGGTGGCGGCCGTGCTGGCCCTGGCGGTCTCGGTGGAGACGTACTTCCAGAACTGGCGCTGGCCCTGGATGGCCTTCGTGGCTGTCGGCGGTGCCACGCTCCTTTCCCTCGTCTTCATGCATCATGGCCGCCCTGCCCGAACCGGGCTATGCACTCGACCCTGCGACTGGCGTGCCTACCGCCGAGATCCTGCCGCCCGAGCTGCGCCTGCTGACGCCGTTCATGAACATCACGGGCGCCTTCGCCCTCATCCTCGGCGCCCTCTTCAGTGCCTACGTGTTCATGCCCAAGAAGCGGGTCCTCCAGTACTCCCTCGACCCCAGCCAGCCAGGCGACCAGTTCATGTTCAACCTGCTCATCGCGCCGGTCGCCATCCCCGTCAACTTCGTGGCCTCGCTGCCGGGCGCCTTGAAGGCCCTCTTCACGGGCCGGATCAACAGCCGCGTACCGGCCACCCTGCTCATCGCCATCGGTGCCTTCATCCCCGCGGTGACCGATAGCCTCAACCGTTTCGGCTCGACCGAGTGGTTCCAATTGGGCAAGCTCCTGAGCGTGCTCTTCCTCCTGGCCGGGTTCCTGGTCTCGACCGAGACGTTCACGGAGATCCGGGTGCCATTCACGAACATCGTCCTGTGGGATCGCCGCACCGAGGCCCGGGAAGCGACCGAGTCCTGAAACCCGACCGCCGCGACCGAGTCGGCGTCGTCTTCATCGTGCTCGCGGCCATGGGCTTCGGCACCTTGGGGCCGCTCGCGCGCTTCGCCTCCGAGGTCGGGTTCACCCCCGTCAGCTTCGCGCTCTGGCGCGCGGTCTCATCGGTGGTCGCGCTGCTCGTCTTCCTCGCCATCGGCATGGCCCTGCGCAAGGTGCCCCTCGCACGCCTCTCGAGCATCCCACGCACCGAGTGGCTCCAACTGATGGTCATGGGTGGCTTCGTGGCTGGCACCACCATCTCGCTCTTCTTCGCCTTCGAGCGCACCACCATCGCGACCGCGCTCATCGTCTTCTACACCTTCCCGGCGTGGGTGGCCATCGCGGCCGTGCCGCTCTTCGGCGAGCACCTTGGCCTGCGCAGGCTGGGCGCCATCGCGCTCTCGGGGCTGGGCCTCGTGATGCTGATCGCAGGTCCGGCCGAGGGCCAGGCTGGCATCGACGTCGTTGGCGTGGGGCTCGCACTGGCAGCCTCGCTCTGTCAGACGGGCTTTGCCCTGGTCGGTGCCGGTGGGTTCCGCTCGGTCCCCCCGCTGCAGTCGGCCGCGCTCCTGCGCCTCTTCTCAGTGGCCATCTACGGTCTTGTGCTGGTGCCGCTGATGATCGCTCTGGGGCAGGCGAACACGATCATCGACCCCGTGGGCTCGGCCGATGCCTGGGTCCTCATCCTGATGGCCGGCGTCATCGGGGCGGCCATCCCGGCCGTGCTCATCATCGCCGGCTACCGTCGCCTGGGACCGACTCGAGGCGCGGTGTTGATGTTGGTGGAGCCGGTGACGGGTGTCCTCCTGGCGGCTTTGCTGCTCGCTGAGCAGCCCACCCCGGTCCAACTCGCTGGTGGCGTGCTCGTGCTCGTCGGCGCCGCGCTCGTCCAGCTCACGCCCGTGTCGAGGTCCGGAGCCATCGTCCAGCCGAACGCCGAATGACCGCGGCGGTCAGGCCGCCGGCGACCTGACCGCCGACGCCTGAGCCGACCGCGGCTGCGCGCTACACTCGCGTCTGACCGCGTCGGAGACACCCGCGCCGACCGCCGAAGACCGGGGGGTCGCCCGGCCACACGCATGGAGGATCGATGCGCGTTCGAAAGGCAGTGTTCCCGGCCGCTGGTTGGGGAACCCGCTTCCTGCCGGCCACCAAAGCCCAGCCCAAGGAGATGCTGCCGCTGGTCGACAAACCGGTCATCCAGTACGCGGTCGAAGAGGCGGTCGCGGCCGGCATCGACCAGGTCATCATCGTGACCAGCAGCCAGAAGCGCGCCATCGAGGACCACTTCGACCACAGCTTCGAGCTGGAGCATCTGCTCGAGCAACGCGGCGATATCGAGATGCTGCGCAGGGTCCGCCAGATCGGCGACATGGCGCAGGTCAGCTACGTGCGTCAGAAGGAGCAGCTCGGTCTTGGCCATGCCGTGCTGATGGCCAAGGAGCTGGTCGGCCACGAACCCTTCGCGGTCATCCTCTCGGACGATGTGGTGCAGGCCGATCGCTCCTGTATCGGCCAGCTCATCGAGGCCTACCAGCACACGGGCGGCTCCACGCTGGCCGTGATGGAGGTGCCAGTCGAGGAGACCCGGCGCTACGGCATCGTCGACGTCGATAGCGAGTGGAGCGACCCGGACACGCGCCTCAACCGCATCCGCGCTCTGGTCGAGAAGCCTCAGTCCGATCCGCCCAGCAACAAGGCCATCATCGGCCGCTACGTCCTGACACCCAAGATCTTCGAGAAGCTCGAGCAGACCCAGGCCGGCACCGGCGGCGAGATCCAGCTGACCGATGCCATCGAGGCGCTGATGAAGGAGCAGGAGGTCTTCTCCTACGCCTTCGACGGCACGCGCCACGACGCTGGCACGACCATGGGCTGGCTCAAGGCCTCGGTCCAGCTGGCACTCGACCGCGAGGATATCGGTGGCGAGTTCCGCGACTACTTGGCGGGGATCGACCTGCAGTGACGCGGGCCGAGCGCGTCGGTCGCAGGCACATGGGCGGGGTCGTCCTGCGTGGCTGAGCTGGGCGCGCTCCTCGGAGGCCGCTACCGACTCGATCAGGTGCTGGGCCAGGGAGGCATGGCCACCATCTTCCGGGCCACCGATGGCAAGCTCGGGCGCGAGGTCGCGGTCAAGGTCCTGCGACCGGAGTTCGGGGCCGATGCCCAGTTCGTCGAACGCTTCGAGCACGAGGCGCAAGCCGCAGCCTCGCTGAGCCACCCCAACATCGTCGGGGTCTACGACTACGGCACCGACAGCGCTGGCCCCTACATCGTCATGGAGCAGGTCTCTGGCGGCGACCTGGCCTCCGCTCTGGGCAAGAAGGGCAGCCTGCCGCCGACCGCGGTGGCCAACATGGGCCAGCAGGTCGCCGATGCACTAGCCGCCGCCCATGCCGCTGGCCTCGTCCACCGCGACATCAAGCCCAGCAACATCTTGCTCTCACCCGATGGCCGAGTGCAGGTGGCCGACTTCGGCATCGCCCAGGCCGCTGCCGGTTCGCCCGTGACCGCCACGGGGATCACGCTCGGCAGCGTCCTCTACTTCAGCCCGGAGCAGGCCCGCGGCGATACCGCTACCGCGGCCTCCGACATCTACTCACTGGGCCTGGTGATGTACGAGATGCTCACCGGCCAGCGTGCCTTCTCCGGGGACTCGCCGGCTGCGGTGGCGGTGGCCCGGCTCAGTGGCGGGGTGCCCTCGCCGATGGCGGTACGTGCCGAGGTGCCGCCGGCGCTCGACGCCATCGTGCGCTGGTGCCTCGCGGTCGATCCGTCAGTGCGTCCGGCCGCTTCAGAGCTCTCCACGGCGCTGGCACGCTTCCGCACCGATCCCTCCGGGGCCGCAGCCATGGCCGCCGCCGGTGTCGCCGCTGGAGCCGCCGGGCCGCCCGGACTTGCGCCAGCACCGGGACCGATGCATCCGCCGACCCAGACGGCCTACCTGGCGGGTGCGCCCGCCGCGACCGACGCCGAGCACACCGGCTCAGGGCCATGGACCTGGCTCGCGGCTGGACTGGGCCTGCTCGTCATCGTGGCCTCGGGCATCCTCCTGTTCCTGCTCTTCAGCGGGATCGGTGATGAGCGGCCCACGCCGAACGCCACGCCGGAGCCTACCGTCGCGTTGGTCGAGACGCCGGAGTTCATCGGTCGCCGTGAGGCCAACGCGCTGAGCCTGGCCGACCGACGTGGCCTGGTCCTCGAGATCGCCTATCACGAGACCGATGAGGTCGAGGCCGAGCGTGTCATCGAGCAGCTTCCCGAGGCCGGGACGCAGGTCGAGGCAGGCACGACCGTGCAGATCACGGTGGCCACGCAGGTGGAGACGGTCGTGGTGCCTGATGTGTCCGGCATCAAGGAGGATCGACGCCATCACCCAGCTCGAGGAATCGGGCCTGTTCGCGGGCCAGCGGTCCACGGCCCCGGACGTGCTGCCGGAGGGCTACGTCGTCTCCACCGACCCTCGCGCCGGCTCCTCGGCCACCCGCGGCACCACCGTGGATTACACGGTCTCGCTAGGCCCTGGCAACGACCCCACGCCGAAGCCGGGAGTGACGCCATCGGCCAAGCCCGGCCCGACCACCAAACCCACTCCCGCGGTCACGCGAGCACCCACGCCGTTCCCATCTCCAGAGGTCGTATTGGTGGGCGAGTTCACCTGCCTCGAGCTCGGCACCGCCCGCGCCCAGCTCGAGGACAAGGGTCTGCTCGTTGGTGCTACCTATCCCGATCCGGCGCCGGACGAGACCTGGGTCGTTCACGACCAGCTGCCCAAGGGCAGCGAGATGGTTCCACTCGGCACCAAGGTCGATCTGATGCTCGCCGATCCGCAGGAACCATGTCCGGCCGGCTGAGCCGACCATGCACTGCTATCGGAGTGTGATCTTGCGGTCGAGCGGCTTCTTGTCGCCGGACGGGGAGATGACCACGACGCCCAGCTCGAGCGATGACGCAGGCGAGCTGCTACCGGCGACGTCGACCGTCCAGACCGCGCGCCCGTTGGTGTCGGTGGTGGCGACCTCCGCGTCCGTCGTGCGGCCCGTCCCACCCAGCGAGAAGTTGACCTCTGCGTCAGGCATCGGCTTGCCCTTGTCGTCGGTCACGTCGGCGACGATCCGGATGGTCTCGGGCGGTCTCACCGATTCGGGATACTTCAGCTTGACCCTCGGTCGTCCATCGATGCGAACGACGTTGACGAAGTCCGTCTGCTCCTGACCGGCCGCGTCCGTCGAGGTGGCGGTGATGCGGTTCCTGCCGCGCTTGAGGCGCACCAGCATGGAGGCCTCGCCACTTGGCCCGACGACCACCTCGTCGTCAAAGGAGTTGGCATCGTTCACGACCCTGACCGTGGCTCCGACCTCCGAGCTGAGCTCGACCACGATGCCATCGTCGTACGTCTCGATCTTGTTCTCGGGCGATGCGATGGTGACCTTGGTCTTGGTCTCGTCGAGGATGACGAGGACGGGCTCCGAGACCGGTCCCGGTCCACCGGGGCCGCCGAGGGCGGCGGTCAGGCTGTTCTCGCCGGGAGCGAGGCGCACGCCCTCGACCGTCACGGTCGTACCCGTCTTGGGCTTCTCGACGGAGTAGGCCTGGTCGGCGTTGTAGACGTACAGCGTGAGCAGCTTCCTGGGTACGGCATCATCTGGCGGGAGCTCGACCGTTACGGCGATCTCGACCTCCGGGGTCTCGGTGCGGTCGCCGGGGCTGGTGATGTCCGGCTGGACGGTGGGCACCTGCCCATCGCCTGGGCTCGGGCTGAGGCTCGGCGACGGGGCTTCCGCGATGACAACGCCCGGCTGCCGGGGCTCACCCTGCTCGCTGGGGCTGACCATCGCGAGCGCGATGGCTCCCACGATGGCGGCGATGACGAGGGCGACACCGGCCCAACGCGCTGGCGATACCTCTGGCTGCTCGCTGCTCTTGGCGCCGCGACTCGCGCTGCTGCGCTTGCTCGTCCCGCCCGCCTTGGCTGAAGCCATACGCCGGCTGGTCGGGCGAGTCCGTGAAGTCATGTCGTCCATCCCCTCAGATTGTGGCACGCTAGCGTGGAACACCAGCGGGGGAGTCCCGGAGAGGGGATCGCTTGAACTCGAACGAGCGTGGTGTGCCATCGAGTCGTGACCGTGACTCACGATCCAACTCGATCGGCAGCTCACCACCACCGCCGCCCTCAGGCCCGATCGCGCGGGTCACACCGCGCATGCCTAGTGCCGACGTAGCCGCCGCCCAGCTCGATGCCCTGCGGCCGGGCATCCCGTTCGGCCTGCCCAACCTGCGGCGCAACGTCTGCCCGCACTTCTTCATGACCGGCCCACGCGGTCCCATCCCCGTCCAGACGCCCCATCTACTCAAGGCCTACATGCGTCAGGACGGCACCATCGCACGCTGCCAGGTGCGCGGCGGTGTCCACCTCGACGGCGGCTATGTCACCGATGTCTGCCTCTCGGCGCGCTTCAACCAGTGCGTCTTCTACGAGGAAGAGATCCTTTCCTTCTGACGTGGCTGCTGACGCCCTGGAGCGCATCCGTGCGCGTGGACACATCGGCATCCGGCTTGGCCTTGGGCGCATGGAGGTGCTCCTGGCGAACCTCGGCCACCCGCAGAGATCGCTACGAGGCGCGCTCATCGCCGGCACCAACGGGAAGGGCAGCGTGGCTGCCATGGTCTGCTCGGTGCTGGCGGCCGCCGGCTACTCGACCGCTGCCTCGCCCAGCCCGCACCTGCACAGCTATCGCGAGCGCGTGACGATCAGCGGTGAGCCCATCGGGGCTGCTGCGCTGGATGCCCTGCTCGAGGAGGTGCTCGCCGCGAGCACGGCCGGCGAGCGTGAGTTCGGGCCGGCCACTGAGTTCGAGCTGCTGACCGCGGCTGCCTATCTGCAGGCTGACAGGAGCCGGGTGGACGTGATGGTCATGGAGGTGGGACTGGGCGGTCGGCTCGATGCCTCGAACACGTGGGACCCGGACGTCGCTGCCATCACCCACGTCGGCCTCGACCACCAGGAGTTCCTTGGCGAGACCGTCGAATCGGTCGCTGCCGAGAAGGCTGCGATCATCAAGCCTGGAGGTCGGGCCGTGACTGGTACCCACGGCGCTGCCCTCGAAGTGGTTCGCGCTCGCGCAGCCGAGGTGCATGTGCCCCTCGTCGAGTGTCGGCCGCTGCTGATCGAGCGCCTCGATCGGGACGGCCTGGTGCTCCGACACGAGAGGCTCGGAGAGCTGCGCCTGCCCCTTCTGGGCGCCCACCAGGCGGCCAACGCCGCGGTCGCGCTCGGGGTCCTTGACTCGCTGTCCGACGTCGGTGTCGCGACCGCTCCCGAGGTGGCGGTCCGGACGGGGCTTGCCAGCACGCGCTGGCCCGGACGGCTGGAGCTCATCGAGCACGGTCCGCAGGTGATCCTCATCGACGGTGCCCACAACCCCGACGGCATGTCCGTCCTCGCCGCGACCGTCGACGCCCTGGCTGGCTCCTTGCCGGGTGGGCCAGCCACGCTCCTGCTCGGCGTCATGCGCGACAAGGAGGTCGACGACATGCTGCGTGCCGCGGTGGCCTCGGAGAAGTTGCGCACGTCCCACTGTCTCGCCACGGTCGTTCCGGACACCGATCGCGCGCTGCCGGCCGAGGAGCTGGCCGCGCGTTGGAGCGCCATCACCGGCGGCGCTGCCGAGGCCATCGCCGATGCCGACCTGGCGCTCGAGCGGGCGCGAGCCCAGGCTGCTGCGTCCGCCGGTCCACTCGTCATCGCCGGCTCGCTCTATCTGGTCGGTCACCTGCGCGCTCGGCTCGTGGCGGGGACCATCAGCGATACCGATGCCTGAACCGATCCGCGTCCGCGATCTCGAGCTCCGATTCGGCTTGCGCACCTACATCATGGGCATCGTCAACATGACGCCCGACTCCTTCAGCGGCGACGGCCTCCTTGCCGGCAGCGATCCGGTCCACTCGGCGGTCGCGCAGGCCGAGCGCATGGTGGCCGAGGGCGCGGACATCATCGACGTCGGCGGCGAATCCACGCGTCCGGGCCATGCACCGCTGGACACGGATCTCGAGGCCGAGCGCGTGGTGGCGGTGGTGCGCGCGATCCGTGAGCGCCTGCCAGGCACGCCCGTGAGCATCGACACCAGCAAGCCAGCGGTGGCGTCGGCCGCGCTCGAGGCCGGAGCCGACATCATCAACGATGTGGCCGCGGTCACCGCCGGGGTCGCGCTGGCACCCGTAGCCGCCGCTCACGCCGCGCCGTATATCGTGATGCACAGCCGTGCACAGCCGGTCTACGGGAACGTCGTCGCAGAGGTCGTGGCCGATCTGCAGGCGGCGCTGGCCGCGGCTGAGGCTCGGGGTTGCCGACGGCAGTCGCTCATCGTCGATCCCGGTATCGGTTTCGGCAAGACTGCGGAGCAGAACCTCGCGGTCCTCGCCGACCTCGCCGCCCTCAGGGCCCTGGGTCGGCCCATGCTGCTGGGGACGAGCCGCAAGTCGACCATCGGGAAGGTCCTCGACACCCCCGCGGATGAGCGACTGGAGGGGACCCTCGCGACGACGGCGCTAGGGATCGCGGCCGGCGTCGATATCGTGCGCGTCCACGACGTCGCCGCCAACGTCCGCACCGCGCGCATGAGCGATGCCATCATCCGGGGTGGCTGGACCGAACTCGGCAGTCAACGGTAGGAGGCGCCCACGGATGGATCGGATCACGCTCAGCTCGATGCGCTACGAGTGCCTCATCGGTGTGGACGAGGAGGAGCGTTCGTTCCCGCAACTGCTCGAGATCGACCTCGTCATCGAGGCCGACCTCAGCGCTGCCACCGGCTCCGATGCCCTCGTCGACACCATCGACTATGGCCCCCTCGTGTGGCTGGCCGAGAGGACTACCGAGGGGGCCAGCTTCCGTACCCTCGAGGGCCTCGCTGGAGCCCTGGTGGGGAACGTGCTCGAGGCGACTCCGCAGGCCGCCGCCGTCACCGTTCGTGTGCGCAAGCTGGCGGTGCCCCTCGATGTCTCCATGGACCATGCCGAGGTGGAGATCCGCCGCGGACGCTGAGCCCGACCCGGCAGCTAGCCGCCGGGAGGTCGATCGCCGAGCGTCAGGTTCAGATCCAGGAGCTGATCGCCGCGCAGCACGCGCAGCACCACGTTCTCCAGGGGCCGATAGCGAGTGAGGATCTCGTCAAGCGGGTTGTCGCCGTCCACCTTGATGGCGTCCACGTGCGTGATGATGTCCCCGGCTCGAAGTCCGGCTTCATCCGCGGGGCTGCCGGGGAAGACCGCGCCGGCCGAAGAGTCCTGCGGCGGCTCTACCAGCGCGCCGTAGCCGAGCAGCAGTTCGCGCTGATCCTGGAGCACCGGCGTCAGCGCGGTGTAATAGATGCCCATCCATGGGCGGCTGAGCGTCTCACCCTCGATGGCTTGCAGCATGATCGGACGGGCCAGGTTCACGGGGATGGCGAAGCCGATGCCCTGGGCATCACCGGCGATAGCGGTGTTGATGCCGATGAGTGTGCCTCCTGCATCGACGAGGGCACCGCCGCTGTTGCCCGGGTTGATGGCAGCGTCAGTCTGGATGAGATCGCGAAGCGATTCGACCCGACCTCCGACGCCACAACGGTCGTCCACGTCGATCTGACGGCCCAGGGCACTGACCACGCCCGTGGTGACCGAGTTGGTGAACGTGCCCAGAGGGCTGCCGATCGCGATGGCGTGCTGGCCGACCTTCAGCATGCCCGAGTTGCCCAGGTCCACCGCGGGCAGCCCTTGCCCGTCGATCTTGACGATGGCCAGGTCGGTCAGCGTGTCGAGGCCATGGATACGCCCGGGATAGCGATGCCCGTCAGCGAGCTGCACGGTCAGTGTCTCCGCACCACAGACCACGTGTCGGTTGGTGACGACCCAACCGTCCGGGTCATAGATCACGCCCGAGCCCACGCCCTCGAACGTGTTCGAGCCGTTCCTGGCCCGCGGGGTGATGGTCACGACCGCAGGGCTGACCCGATCGACGGCTGCGGTGACCGCGTTCTCCTCCACGACGCGCACGATGTCCGGGTCGGCCAACCTGTCCGTGCCGACCTGTTGCCCCAGCGGCTCCGAGACCAGTACTCGCCGCTCCAGCTGGCCGGTGGCCAGCAGCAAGGAATACGTGCTGAGCGAGGCGAGCATGGCGGCCACGACCGCCACGGCGAGCAGCGTGCTGGTACGACGAGGGCGATGGGCAACGGGTCGTGCTCGCAGGGGTGGCACAGAAGGCCGCCGGGCAGAGCGCTGTGGGCGCACCGAAGGTGCAGCCCGCTGCCCCCAACCATCATCGATCCACGACGGACGATGCTGGGGAGGTGGGCTGTAAGAGGCGGGCTGACGGTCGCTGGTACCGCTGGGCCTGTCGGCCATGTAGGCGAGTCACTCCGGTCACGGGCACGATCGAGCGGGTCTTCAATCCTAGGGCCTGCCGATTCAAGCCCGGGGGGCGGTGGGTGAAGAAGCCTCAACGTCCCGCGGCAATGTGACCAGGACCTCGGTACCGACATCGGGCGTGCTCGAGATCGAGATCCGGCCATGGTGCATGTCCACGATGGAGCGGGCGATGGCCAGGCCCAGGCCGGAGCCCCCAGCGCGCTCCTCGCGCCGCCGGGTGCCGCGGTAGAAGCGATCGAAGACGTGCTTGAGCTCGTCAGGATCGATGCCGACGCCGGTGTCGCTGACGATGAAGGCGGCGCCTTCCTCGGTGGGCTCCACGGTCACGTCGACGGTCCCACCCTCGGGTGTGAATTTGATGGCGTTGCCGATGAGGTTGCCCAGGACCTGCCCCAGCCTCGGAGGGTCGTGGGGCTGGATGATGGCCTTGTCGGGCAGGTGTGTGCGCAACTCGACCCCCTTGCGCTCAGCCATCGGCTCGGCATGGTCGACTGCGTCCTCGGCGATGGTGCGCAAGTCCTCGTCACGCAATTGCAGCGCCACCAGGCCCGAATCGAGCTTGGACAGCTCCAGCAGGTTGGCAGCCAGCCAATCGAGCCGTTCCAGCTGCTGACGGCTGCCGCGCAGGAACTCCTCACGGGTCACGGGGTCTTCGGCGGCACCCTCCAGCAGCAATTCGTTGAAGGTGCGCATGGCCGCGATGGGCGTGCGCAGCTCGTGCGAGACATCGGCCACGAATTCGCGGCTGCGGTCTCGGTCGGCGCTGATGATCGAGACCGACTCCTGCAGGCGCTCAGCCATGTCGTTGAAGGCGTCCGACAACTCCTGGACCTCGGGCGGCGAGTTGGTGGGGATCTGGACACGCGCGTCGAGATGGCCCTCGGCCAGCAACCGAGAGGTGACCGTCAGGCGGCGCAGCGGGCGGGCCAGCCACTGGGCCAGCAGCAGCGCCACGAGCAGGGCCACTACCAGCGCCACGAGGGCCGCGTTGAGCAGCACCTCGGTGATGGTGGCGGTCGTCTCCTCGCGTGAGCTGAACGGGTTGCTGAGTGTGACCGTGAGCTCCCGCCCGGGCGGGGCGGTATCGGAGTACCAGAGGTCGCTGACCACGGTACTCGAGGTGGCCGTGAGGCCAGGCTCACGTGTCTGGCCTTCCTCGCCGGCTTCATCGGGCAGGGCCACGTCGAGCTCCCACACTGCGACTCCGCCCGCCGCCGGGGCGAGCGCCACGTGGACATCGGCCTGTGCGACCTCCTCGGTCAGGTCCCGCACGGATCCAGCCTGAGCGTTACCCAAGGTCCACGCGGTGGAGCCGCCAGGTGCCCCATCGCCGGGCATGACCAGGGGTCGCGCACCGCCCCCGGAGACGTCGGCCAGCTCACCCGCGAGGATGGTCGTGACCGACTCCACGCGGGCGTCGAGGATGGTCTGCTCCTGCTCAAGGAAGTAGCCCTCGAGCAGGCGTGGCAGTGAAAGCAACACAAGACCGAGGACGACGGCCACGACGGCCACGATGGACAGGAAGAGCCGCGTCCGGTAGCTCGACGCGAGAGCGCGATACCCGGTGGAGTAGTCGGGTGCGGAGGTGGGTCCGCCGGCCATCAGCCCCTACTCAGCGCTCGGCGAAGGCGTAGCCGGCACCCCGGATGGTGAGGATGAAGGTGGGGTCGACGGGGTCGTCCTCGAGCTTCTCGCGCAGGTGGCTGACGTGAACGTTGATGGTCTTCTCGTCCTGGTCGAGGGCCTCGTAGTCGCGGACCAGCTCCAGCAACTCGCGCCGAGTGAAGACGCGGCCGGGCTTGGACGCGAGGTGGCGCAGGATCTCGAACTCCGTGGCGGTGAGGCTGATGCGCTTCTCGCCGCGCTGCACGCGCCGGCGATCGAGGTCGATGACGAGGTCGCGGTGACGGATGAGCCGCCCCCCCATGGCGTCCGCGAGGTCTCCATAGGCCCGTCGCAGGAGGGCCTTGATCCGACTCTGCAGCTCACGCAGGCCGAAAGGCTTGGTCATGTAATCGTCCGCGCCCATCTCGAGGCCGATGACCTTGTCCATCTCCTCGTCCCGTGCAGTGAGCATGAGCACCGGCGCCTTGGACCCGTCGAGGCGCATCCGTCGGAGCGTCTCGAAACCATCGATGCCGGGCATGCGCACGTCGAGGACGACCAGGTCGGGTGCGAGCTCGCCCGCGACCTCGAGGGCCTCCTCGCCCGAACCGGCGACGCTGACCTGGTAGCCCTCCTGCTCAAGGGCGTACTGGATGCCGCGGGCGACTGCGTACTCGTCTTCGACGATGAGGATGGTTGCTGACATGGAGCCATCGATGGTACATCGGAGTGGCGTTTCGCCCGTACGTGCTACGATTTACGGCCATCCAGCCAGTGGCATCGTCCGTCTGCTTGCCCAAAGCGGAGCCCACCGTCCGCCCAGTACGGACCATCGATTTCTAGAGGTCACCCAGTGAGCACCCGTCCGGTCGTTTCTGCCGAGCCCCGAGAGGTTGTCGGCAAGAAGGTCAGCAACCTGCGTCGTGAAGGCATCCTGCCGGCCGTCGTCTATGGCTCTGGTCATGAATCCCAGAACATCCAGCTCGATGCCCGCGAGTTCGATGTGCTCATGCGACACACCACGCGCAACACGCTGGTAGACCTCAAGGTCGGCAAGGCCAAGGCCACGCCGGTCCTGCTCCACAGCATCCACGAGCACCCGGTCCGCCGCAACCCCATGCACGTGGACTTCCTGGTGGTTTCGATGACCGAGGCCATCACCGTCGATGTGCCCATCAACTACATGGGTGACTCCACCGCTGCGGACAAGCTCGGCGGCACGCTCCTGCACATGCGTGAGAGCGTGTCCATCAGCGCCCTGGCGACGGCCCTGCCATCGGCCATCGACCTCGACATCTCTCCGCTCGATACCTTCGAGGCGGTGCTCCACGTCCGTGACCTCGTGGTCCAGGAGGGTGTGGTCATCCTGACCGATCCCGAGGAGCCGCTGGCTCGAGTCCAGCCGCCCCGCGTGGAAGAAGAGCCCGTCGTGGCGGAAGAGGGCGTCGAGGAAGGTGCCGCGGCTCCCGAGGGCGAAGCTGCCGAGGGTGGCGAAGCTGCCGAGGGTGGCGACGAGGACGCCGACTGACACGACCGACAAGGGCTGCCCCGCAGCCCCTCCGATCAGCGAAGCGGGCGCCCCATCGGGCGCCCGCTTCAGTCGTCTCTGGCGGGGATTCCTCAGGCCTTGCGCAGCTCGTCGCGGATCTCGGTCAACAGATCGATCTCGCTGGGACCCTTCTCCTCGTCGGCCTCATCGGCGCCCTGCAAGGCGTTGATGCGGTTCACGGGTTTGACCACGAGGAAGAAGATGGCCGCTCCGATGGTGACGAATGAGATCAGCGTGTTGAGGAACGCGCCGATGCGCATCTCGGCATCGCCGACCTCGATGACCCAGGTCGAGAAGTCGGGAAGACCAAGCAGGCCCAGCAAGGGCGTGATGATGTCCGTGACGAGCGAGTTTGTGATGGCCGCGAAGGCAGCGCCGATGACGACGGCCACGGCCAGGTCGATGACGTTGCCTTTGAAGAGGAACTCCCGGAACTCCTTGATCATGCTCTCCCTCTCACTGTGCCGAGCGGCGGAGGTCGCGCTCGGGCCGAATGGTGACAGCCTACGGTGCCGTCAGTAGGGAATCCAGACATGTCATCGCCTTGTCACGCAGGGACGGCAGCATCGCCGGCCATGCACAGGACACTCCTGACCTTCTTCGTTCTGGCGTTCTCGTTTTCGACGCTGGCGGGCACCGCGCTCGCCCAGTCGGAACCCGAGGCCGAGCCATCACCCACTCCCGATGCGGAGCAGACCGGGCAGGCCATCGACGAGACCCTCGTCTTCGCCGAGCCAAAGTGGCGCAAGCTCGCGCCCGGCAAGGGCCCAGCAGGCCGCGAGGACCACACCTGGACGGTCGACGCCGAGGGGCGCTTCGCGTACCTCTTCGGCGGACGCGACGGCGACCGGGAGTTCGGTGATCTGTGGCGCTACGACCTGGCCCGGGATACGTGGCGGCGGATCTCGGTCAAGGGCGCCTCGCCCCAGCCGCGTTTCGGCCACAACGCGGTGTGGGTCGAGGGCCACGGCGTGGTCATCTTCGCCGGCCAGCGGGACACGGACTTCTTCGACGACCTGTGGGCCTTCGATCCCGAGACGAAGCGCTGGCGGGAGCTGCCGGCCCGTGGCCAGGTACCCAAGCGACGCTACGGCTCGTGCATGGTGGTGGGCCCTGACGGGCGCCTCTGGATCAGCCACGGCTTCACCCTCGCCGGTCGCTTCGACGACACCCGGGCCTACAACCTCAAGAGCGAACGCTGGGCCGTGATCACGCCCGACAGCCGCAAGCCCGGCGAGCGCTGCCTGCACGAGTGCTTCACCTCGACCGCCGGTGAACTCGTGCTCTACGGCGGCCAGGACGATGGCAACTTCGCCCTCAGCGACCTGTGGATCATGGGTGCCGAACGCGAGTGGGACCGCCGTGATGATCCACCGGCCCAGCCGCGCCGTCTCTACGGCGTGACCGAGGCAGGCGACTACGCCTACGTCCTGGGTGGTGCCGGGGAGGACAACGCCGCGCTGGCCGACCTCTGGCGAGTGGACCGTGAGACGCTCCAGTTCGAGCGCGTGCGTGTCGACGGCAACCACCCGGCCGCGCGCTATGCGGGCACGCTCATCGCCGATCCGGAGCGGGGCCGGCTGCTGCTCTTCGGCGGGCAGGGCACGAGCGCCAAGTCCGACACCTGGGAGCTGATCGAGATGAGCGGGCCGGAGGAGGAGTCGGACCAGGGCGCTGCGCCGGCCGAGTCGCCCCTGCCCGAGGACGCTGAGGGTCTGTCTGACCGCTGATACGGGGGTGTCGGCCACGCGGCAGGAGCAGAACGGCGGAAGCGGCTAATCTGGGACCGACAGCGCCTGCATACCCGGCGCATGCCCAACCCCTGAGGTGAACACTTGACGGGCGAGCCCGCACCCTATCCCGCCGCACCAGAGATGCCCGAGGCCCAGGAGCAGCCCAGCACGCGCTCCCGGGTCAAGGACGGCGTCATCGAGATCGTCACGACGGTCGGCCTGGCGATCATCCTGTACCTGATCATCACGACCTTCGTCGTGCAGACCTTCCGCGTCGAGCAGACCTCGATGCAGAATACGCTGCAGTCGGGCCAGCACCTGCTCATCGACAAGCTCACGCCGCGCTTCGACGACTACTCGCGCGGGGACATCGTCGTCTTCCACCCTAACGGCGCGACTGACGAGACGCCGTATATCAAGCGCGTCATCGGCGTCGGCGGCGACCAGGTCCGGATCGCCGGTGGCATGGTCTTCATCAACGGCGTCATGCTCGACGAGGAGGCCTACACCTACCCGGCACCGGGCCAGAACGAGCCCACGGTGGCCAAGAACTCCGGTTCCGAGTGGACCGTGCCCGAGGGCCAGCTCTTCGTGCTCGGTGACCACCGCCAGCGGTCCACCGACTCGCGCAATGCCGCGGTCGGCCTGGTCGACACCGATGACGTCGTGGGGCGAGCCTTGCTGCGCTTCTTCCCGCTCGATTCGCTCGGCATCATCGGGGTGCCTGCATACCCGGAGCTGGCCGAAGCCGGTTAGAGCGGCCGGTCAGGCGTCAGGCTGCCCGACGACCTCGTCAGCCCAGCTGAAGCGGGGCGCATAGCCGAGGACCTCGCGCGCTCGGTCGATGGCCAGGAGCGTCTCGCGACCGTGCAGGCCACGCGTCAGCGGCACACCGGGATAGACCTCGGCCATGAGGTCGGCGCTATCGCGCGTCATGCACGTGTCGGCAGCCGCGATGATGGCGATATGGTGGCCCTCCAGCGGGGCGCTCAGCCCCAGCTCGCAGGCAGCGGCCACGTCGCGCGCGTCCACGTAGCCCCACAGGTTCCACTTGCGCAGTGTCGCGTCCTCCCAGTAGCCCGGGAAGGCGCGGTAGTCCTCGGGCTCCATGATGTTGGAGATGCGCAACCCCACGTAGGGCACGCCAGTGCGGCGCACGAACTGCTCAGCGATCGTCTCACCCGCGAGCTTGGCCAGGGAGTACGAGGATTCGGGCCGGGGTGGATGCGTTTCGTCGATGGGCGCGAAGGCTGGCGGAACGTCGAATGGCAGCCCCAGGATCGTCTCGCTGGAGGCATACACGACCCGCCTGAGCCGATGAGCCTCTGCGGCAGCGAAGACGTTGTAGGTCGAGAGCATGTTGATGCGGAAGGTCTCCGAGGCGGGCCGAACCTCAGGTGCCGGGATGGCCGCCAGGTGCACGACCGCCTCCGCGCCCGAGAGCGCATCGAAGGCCTGCCCCGGATCGGTGAGGTCGGTGACCAGGCAGAACCCGTGCGTGCTGCCGTCGTGGGTCCAGTCCACGTTGAGGACATCGTTGCCAGCCTCCCGGAGGTGGCGCACCACCCAGCGCCCGGCCTTGCCTGAGCCACCGGTCACGATGATCTTCATGCGGCGTCGTCTGAGCGGGGCTCACGCAGCTTCATCGAAGCGTTGGCATCCATGACCAGAAGTATGCGCGGTGTCGCTGTGGCGCGGGGTGTCCGGATGCTACCCTCCGCCGATGCTGCCCCCCGCTGCGGTCGCGGCTCGCGACCTGCGACGCCCGGCTGAAGAGGACGCGGCCATCGAGCTGCTCACCGACGCCTTCCTCGACTTCCCGGCCATGCGTGTGCTCGTCGGATCGGACGATGACGCTCGTGCCCGACTGCGGCACATGTTCGCCCTGGAGTTCGACCCGTCGTCGCATATCAGTGCCCTCGGCGCGGAGCTGGACGGCCGCCTGGTGGGTGCCCTGACCTACGTCGATGCCCCGGGCTGCTCGACCATGAGTGCCAGCAGGATCATCAGCTTCATGCGCATCGCGGGGCCACGAGTGGTGCGGGCCATGCGCATGTTCGGGCGGATCGAGTGCGCCCATCCCAGGACGGCGCACCGACACCTGCCGACGGTCGGGGTCTCGCCGGCGCTGCAGTCACAGGGCGTGGGCACGGCCCTCATGGATGCCTTCCACGAACGCTGCGACCGGGACGGAACGGCGGCGTACCTCGAGACCATCCGCTGGACCGAACCGGACAAGCCGTCGCACGAGCGCTTCTATCGCCGGCTCGGCTACGCCATCTCGGCCGTCGTGCCCATGACCGACGAGTGGGAGGTCCTGACGATGATCCGGCCCAGCCAGGGCATCGTCACGAGCTAGGCTCCGTCTCCCGTCGGCGGCTCCGACGCGAGGAGCTTGCGCAGCGTGCGCGCCAGGAGCGCCGGTTGATCGCCATCGGGGTCGAGCGCGCGGTCCATGAGCAGCCCGGTCACGAGGGCGTCGAACACCAGCGCCAGCTCGCGGCCGCTGAACCCGGGAGTGGCTCCGGCCTCCTCGAACCGGGCCTCGAAGGCGTCACCGACGAGATCCGCGGTCTGCAGCAGGGAGGGACGCAGTCTTGGGTCGCGAACGGCCGCCAGCCAGAACTCGACCAGCAGTGTCTGTGTCTCCTGGTTCGACTCGGGCTTCGCCAGCAGTTCGGCTGCGACATCGGGCAGGAGCTCCAGCGACACCGCCTCCACCGTCTGTCGTAGGGCCTGATCGCGGCGAGCGGTCTCACGCTCGAGGAGCGCACGGAAGAGATCGGACTTGCGTGTGAAGTTGGAGTAGACCGCGCCCTTGGTGAAGCCTGCAGCATCGGCCACATCATCGAGAGATGCGCCGTGGTAGCCCTTCTCGGCGAAGACGTCGATGGCGGCGTCGAGCAGCAACTCACGCGTCATCTCCTTCCGCTGGGTCCGCGACAGACGACCGCCTGGGCTGGTCGAGGTGGCCGGTTCATCGGGCTCCCAGATCTTCAGCAAGGGCGGCACGGACCTCGACCATCGCCTCGCGTAGAGCCGCACCCGTCTCGCGCTTGGCAGCTGCGAGCTCCAGGCGGACCTCCGCTGCGGCCGAGCGGGTCTCTCGCCGGATCTCGTCGCCAGCGTCCCGGATGGCCCTGTCCGTTCTCGTCTGCTTCGCCATGGCCGTCAGGATACCACTTGGTATTTCGATACTGTTGGGTATTGACATACTGAAGCGTATGTGAATACTCATAGGTATCCGGAGTGAGTCCGCCGGGAACCAGTCAGGAACGAGGAACGCAGAGAACATGTTGCTGGAGATCCACGACATCAGGAAGACCTACCGGAGCCGCCTCAGAAGAGGAGGGGGCGTGCTTGCCAATGACGGCATCACGATGCGGGCCGACGGCGGCCAGGTGTACGGCCTGCTCGGACACAATGGCGCAGGCAAGACCACGCTCGTCAACCAGGTCGTGGGCCTACTCATGCCCGACTCGGGCACCATCGAGGTCGACGGCGCCGACCTCGTCGCCGATCCGGGCCATGCTCGCGAGGTCTGCTCGCTCCAGCCGCAGGCGCAACTGCCCATCAACGGGCTCAAGCCCCGCCAGGCCATCGATCTCATCGGTCGCATCCGTGGTGGCGAGGCGTCCGCTGTACGGGCTCGGCGCGACCAGCTGGTCGAGGCGCTCGACATCGGCGAATGGCTCGAGACCGACGGAGAGAAGCTGTCCGGGGGGGTCAAGCGCCTGGTGTCCTTCGCCATGGCGGCGGTCGTGCCCGGCCGCGTCGTCGTCCTCGACGAGCCGACCAATGACGTCGATCCGGTTCGCCGACGCCTGCTCTGGGACGCGGTACGAGCGCTGGCTGATGAGGGCAGCACCGTGTTGCTCGTCACCCACAACGTGGCCGAGGCCGAACGGGCGGTCGACCGGCTCGCGGTCCTTGACGGTGGTCGCGTGGTCGCCGAGGGTACGCCGGCGCAGTTGAAGGCGGGCCTCGAGCACGAGTTCCGCCTCGACCTGACGCTGGAGCCCGGGCAGGTCGCTCCGCCACCAGCGTCCTTCATGGTTCGCTACCAGCCCAACGGGACGCGAGCGCGCGCCACCGTGGATGCCAGCCAGGCGGCGGCGGCGATCGACTGGGCCCAGGGCCTGCGCACGCGACAGGTCGTGGGCGAATTCTCGCTCACGCCTGCGTCACTCGAGGATGTCTACGTCGAGCTCGTGTCGGCGAAGCCGAGCGTAGCCTCGGCTGATGTGCTTCCGGTGGCACCCGAGGAGGTCTCTCATGCGCACGCTGCGTAGCTACGGACTGCTGGTCCGATGGCAGACGCTTCGGCTGCAGTCGTTCCTGCCCTTGGCCATCGTGGTCCAGGTGCTGTTCGCCTTCGGCATCGTCGTGGGCTATCCGCTGCTCTTCCCCGAGCTTGACCAGATGACGGTCCTGTTCCTCGCGACCGGCGCACCTGCGATCACGCTCATCACGATGGGTCTGGTGGCGCTTCCGCAGGTCGTGGCGCAGGGCAAGCTGGAGGGCACGCTCGAGTACATGCGCAGCCTGCCGGTGCCACGGATGGTCTACCTCGCGGCTGACCTCACCGTCTGGCTGGCGATGGTGCTACCAGGCGTGGTCTTCGCGGTGGCTGTCGGCTCCTGGGCCTTCGGCCTCACCTTGTCGGTCAGCCTGGCCATCGTACCCGCAGTGTTGCTGGTAGCCACGACCGCAGCAGCGATCGGATACGCCATGGCCTCGTTGCTGCCGCCCATGATCGCCATGCTCCTGACCCAGGTGCTGGTGATCGGAGTGCTCGTCTTCTCGCCCATCAACTTTCCAGCCGAGCGATTGCCGGAGTGGTTGCAGGACGTCCATGCGGTGCTGCCGGTGCAGGCCATGGGCGAGGTCATCCGTGGCTCGCTCGCGGCCGATACGTTCGCTCTGACCGCCGGCCCCTTCGTCCACCTGAGCGGCTGGTGCCTGGTGGCCCTGGGCCTGAGCTACCTCACGTTGCGCCGCCGCGCCTGACGCGCTCCGGCCCTGTAGCCTCTCTCTCGTGAACGAAGGAGCGACCCACGTCGCGGGGGAGGGGCCACTCACCTACGGCGGTGTCCTGCGCGAGGCGCTGGGCATGTTCCGCCAGCACTACTGGCGTGTCGCGCTGGTGGCGCTGGTGCTCTTCGTGCCCCCACCGTTCCTGGCTTCGGCGCTGCAAGGTCTGCGCGATTCGCTCGAAGCGGACCCCGGGCTGGTCCGTGGCCTCGGCTACGTCGTGGGATTCCTGATGGTCACCCTCGTGCGCCTCCTTGGGCCGGTCGTCTATGCCGGCTATCTCGATGAGGCCGTGGGACACGAGTACTTCCGGGGTCATCGCATCCGCTTCTCCACCGTCGTGCGCACGCTGCCCTGGGGCCGTTTGCTGATCGCCGATCTCATCCTCATCGCCGGCGCCGTGATCGGGCTTTCGCTTCTGGTCGTTCCCGGCATCGTCTGGATGACGCTCTTCACCCTGATCGGCCCGGTCATCGTGCAGGAGCATCACGGCATCGTCGATGGCTTCGCCCGCACCTTCCGCCTGAGTCGGCGCGCCTGGCGCATGACCCTCGTGCTGGTCGTCTCGCTCATCGCGGTCGAGCAGGTCGTCCACGAGCTCGTGCACACGATGACGCACCATTCCGACTTCTGGATCCAGGTCACGGCCTCGTGGCTCGTCACGGCGCTGATCGGCGGCGTCGTCGGCCTCGTCGAGGTGGCGCTCGCTACCGAGCTCATGGCGAGGGATCCGCTGGTGAAGCCCGAGGCGAGCTGAGCCAGGCTCGATGTGGTTCGTGACCGAGCGGTCTCGGCTTCTGATGGAACAATTCGGCGTTGTGGTGCCTCTCTATAGGTAAGAGGCACCGTGGTCGGGCACGTTCTGGCGCTCCTCGTGAGCGCTCTGGCCACTCTCCCACCTCTTGGAACGCGTCGAGGGCATGCTCTTCTCCTCCAAGCTCTCGACGCGTTCCCTTGCGCGGACGAAGCGCCCCAGATCCTTCGCAGGCAGGTATCGTCCAGGGCGTCGTCGCGCGAATCGAGAGGCCGCGGTAGGCTCACGCCGAACCTGCGCTGCCGTGCCACACGACGGAGAAGTCATTGGATCGACGCGTGCGAACCCCGGCGCTCCTCCTCGCGCTGCTGATCGCGACCACGGGCTCGCTGTCAGCGTCCGTGCCCGGCCGCGCGAGTGAGCCTGAAGAGCCGCCGCCGTACCATCACCGGCACTTCGACCTGGTCGACCTGCCGTTCGATCGCCTGCCCTGGACCGGCGATGAGCCACCCAGGCTGGAGGTGCCGGCGCCGGTCGACAAGAAGGGCATCGCGCTGTTCCGCTGGATCGATGGCGCCCTCTACTATCGGCCGGGCTCAGTGGCCATCAACGGCATGAAGCGCATCGACGCGTTCCGTGACACAGGCGACGTACGCCAGCTGGAGCAGGCCCTGGTGCAGGCCGAACACCTGCGGGGCATGGCCATCAAGGACGACGACGCCTGGTGGTTGCCGTTCTGGTTCGACTATCCGCCCGAAGGGCTGACCGCGCCGTGGTTCAACGCCATGTCGCAGGGCCTGGCCCTCTCGTTCTTCGTGCGGCTGTACCGTGTCACCGGCGACCCTGCGCACCTCGAGGCCGCGGAGCACATCTTCGAGAGCTATCGCCGGCTCGGCCGACGCGAGGGCGGTGGAGACCGACCGTGGGTGGCCTACGTCGCCGACGGTGGCTACCTTTGGCTGGAGCACTATCCAGGCAGCCGGCCGGACCACGTGCTCAATGCGCATCTGCATTCGCTCATCGGCCTCTACGAGTATTGGCAACACACGCGCTCACCCGAGGCACGAGTGCTGCTCGAGGGGGCGCTCACGACGATGCGCGACCGCGCTGAGCGCTACCGTCGCAAGGGCAAGGTCAGCATCTACGGCCTCCACAGCCGCACCAACCACTTCAAGTATCACCAGGTCCACATCTGGCAACTGCGGCTGCTGAGTCGCATGACCGGTGATCCGTTCTTCCGCCAGCTGGCCGAGGACATGGCGTCCGATGCCGTGCCCAACCGCGACGTGGCCGGCAAGCCGGTCGAGAGCCGGACGCGGGTCGTGCCCAGCAAGGCGCCCCAGGTGAATCGCCTCTCGCAGTACCCGCTGGTGCGCGAGGCCTACGAGCAGGCCGCCTGACTACTCGGGAACCACGCGTCCGAACGGCCGGGCACTGATGTCACCCCACACGCCGGCCGAGACGTACACGTCCTGGCGCACGATCGCCAGGGCGGCGGCCGCGTCAGGGGCACGCATGAGCAGCAGCGACGACGACAGCCCGTCGCTGTAGGCGCCCGCTTCGATGATCGTGCCCTCCTCCCGCAACCGGACGATGTTGGCGAGGTGTTGCGCGCGCACGGCAGGACGCCTGTCGGCCGCCTCGGGCAGGTATTGGGCCTCGACGAGGAAGACGGTCTCGACCTTGATGCCGGCTGGGATCTCGCTCATGGGTGCCTCCGGGTGATGGCTCTGGTGGTCTTGTGCCTACACCGTACGATGTGCGCCTGATGAACGTCATCATGCGCACTTCCCTGGTGCTCATCGCCGGCCTCGCCATCACGGCTTGCGACTGGCTCGACCAGGAGATCGCCGCTTCGCTGCCGGACCCGGCCGATCGCTACCCGGATGTCATCGCCGTCGAGCTCCGGCCGACCGGGGACGGTGTCTACGACGTGGCCGTCACCATCTCCTCCCCGTACGACACGCCCGAACGCTACGCGGACGGCTGGCGCGTGCTCGATCCCGAGGGCAACGTCCTGGGCACCCATACCCTGCTCCACGATCACGCGGGCGAGCAACCCTTCACCCGCACCCAACGTGGCCTGGCGATCCCTGAGGGGGTCACGCAGGTCACCGTCGAGGGCCGCGATCAGGCCAACGGCTTCGGTGGCGCGTCCGTCACGGTCGACGTCCCCGCGTGAGAGGCCGACGACTGGGGGTCACCGTCCTGGTCGGGACGCTCACCACGGCCGGTGTCGGGGCCGCCGCCGCGAGTGAGGCCGCCGACGTCTGCCTCGAGGTCGTCCCTGGTGTCCTGCGCGCGTCGGAGTGGTCGTCAGTCACTGACTCCGTGGCGGCCGCCCTTGAGCCTCGCAGCGCGCTCTTTCCCGATCCCCAGGTCGTCGCGGATGACGCGCTCCTTGTGATCCACAGCGGGCGCGACGGGCTCGCGCGCGGCGAAGATGGCTGCCTCCGCGAAGGCTACGATTGGACGGCCCGCTTCGGCCGCGACTTCCTCGAGGCTGGGGCCGACCAGATGCTCGCTGAGGCGCCGACCACGCCGGGCATCGACTCCGATGTCACCATCGAGTGGTACCCCGAGGAGGCCCGCCTGCGCACCACCCTCGTCTTCGCGGGACCGTTCGACATCCCCAACGGCCGCTGCTGGATCGACGATGCGCTCACGGTCGATGCGGCGACGGGCACCGTGCTCGCGAGCGGCGAGGAGGGCCTCGAGACCAGCCCCTTCGCGGAGGCCGCCTGTGGTCGCTTCTTCGACCATCTGCCCCAGGGCGGCGCCGGCGAACAGGCGGTGACGCTCTTGCCGGCTTCTGTCGTGCTGGCCGACGGGACGGTGTTGCGTTTCGTGGCCGAGGACGTGCTCGTGGCCGACGACGCGGTGTCGGTGTCCGGGCACTTCGCGCGCGTCTAGCTTCGGACGTTCTCCCGGCGCCAGGCCTCGGCGAGTTCGGAAGCCACGACTGCCGCGACCTCGCTGGCCGGCCCCTCGCGGGTCAGTTCGTGCGACCAGGCCCAGGCATCGAGATACTCGTCGGAGCCGACCAGTCCTTCGGCCATGGCGATGCGATCGATCTCCTGCATGAAGGAGGGCGGCAGCATCGCTGACTCGACGGCACCGGAGTCATCGGTCGCCTTGACCTGCGTAGGGATGCCACGCCACCACATCACCCGATAGCTCGCCATGTCCGGAAGCCTACGACAGGGGTGGGCGACGCAAGTGCTCCGGAAAACGCTCCGGCGGGTTGGCCCGAAGCCCGGCCGAACGCTCGGCGTGGCGCGCCCAGCGCTCGTGCAGCCAGCTGTAGTCGCGCTGGTGGAATGGGCACACCGCGATGCACAGTGAGCAGCCGTTGTTGCGCACGAAGTACGGCAGGCAACGATCGGCCTCGATCCAGGTCTGGCGCCCGCTCTCGTGGCGGACAGGCTCGGTGTTGATGGCCCCCGGAGGACACTGGCGCACGCACTTCGTGCATTCCCGGCAGAAGTCCTCGATCCAGGCGTGCTCATCGGTGGCGGTGTCGGGCAGGTCCTCGATGCTGGTGAACACGGCCGCCAACCGCACACGGGGGCCGAACTCCGGCGTGATGAGCAGGCCGTGCATGCCCTGCCAGCCGAGTCCGGCCGCCTGTGCCAGCGGTGGGTACAGCACGAGCCCTCCGAGCGGGTGCCCGGCCTGCGCCGAGTAGCCCAGGTCCCGCAGGTATCGAGCGATCTGGTTGGCGGCGATACCCAGCTGGTCGTAGGTCTGGTGGACCATCACGGCCGAATCGGGACTGGGTGCCATATCCATGCGCTGCCGATCCATCTCCATCGCGAGCACGATGGCGTTGGGATGCAGCACGGCCTTGCCCGCGAACACGAGGCTCGGCGGGACCTTCGCGTACCCGAAGGTGTCGACCGCGGTGGAGCGGATGTAGGCCTCCAGCCGGGCACGATCGGCTTCATCGATCGACGTGCGTGGTTCGGCTGGGTTGTCGTCCACCTCTTCGAGTGAGGCCATGATGTTGCGCGCGCTCGAGAGGACGTGGGGCAGCGAGCGGGGGAAGCCGGGCATCGGCCGATGGAGCCCCTTGACCTCCATCGACTCGGCCACGATCTCGATGCGTCGGGGCGAGTCGGGGGCGGCATGGACGCCGCCGGGGCGGGCCGCGAGCTCGTCCTCCAGTCGCCAGGTCGGGACCAGGATCCGGCGCATCAACAGCCGTTTGACCTGGCGCACACCGGCCATGAGGGCGCGGGTGCCGAATCCCTCGTGCGAACCACCGACCGCATTCCCCATGGGTTGACGCTAGGACATCTCGGCCGGACGTGCATACGGACGTAGGCGTTGCCTGGGTGCAACGCTGGGCCTATCTGCGCACGCTGACACGCGGAACGTCATGGATGGCGGATTCACGAGTGCACGGATAATGTCTTACCACCGCCATGTCAGATCGTCGTCTCCACTCACACCATGCCCGCCACCTGATCGTGGCGCTCTTCGTGACGATCGCGCTCGCGGTGGCCCTGTTCCCGGCTGCGGCCAGCGCGGCAGAGCATCCGCCCGGTCTGGCCAAGAAGCTGGCTCATCCTCACGCCAAGGATCGCGTCATCGTCGGCTATGAGCCTGGTGCCTCCAAGGCCAAGCGGGCCAGGAGCGTGCAGTCTGTCGACGTGGCATCGGTGGAGAGGATCTCACCGAACGCCAAGGACACCGTCGTGGTCGAGCTCCAGCCCGGCCAGACCGTGGCAGATGCCATCATCGACATCAGCGCACAGCCAGGCGTGGCGTATGTCGAGCCCAACTACCGGGTCTACCCAGCGGCGACCTCGAACGATCCCGGGTACACGAACGGGAACCTCTGGGGCATGCGTGGCGACGGGACGTCTCCGCCGAACCAGTACGGGACCGGTGCAGGCGAGGCGTGGGCCTGGGGCTTCACCGGTTCGCAGGACGTCTACGTCGCGGTCATCGATCAGGGCGTCCAGATCTCGCACCCTGACTTGGAGGAGAACATCTGGACCAATCCCGGTGAGATCGCTGGCAACGGGATCGATGACGATGGGAACGGCTTCGACGACGATCTGCACGGCTGGGACTTCACAGGCAACGATGCCACGGTCTACGACAGTGCTGCCGATGACTGGCACGGCACCCACGTGGCTGGGACCATCGGCGCTCGCGGTGGCAACGGCATCGGGGTGGCCGGCGTCGACTGGGATGTGACGATCATCCCCGTCAAGTTCATGGATCAAGCTGGCGGCTATGTCGCCGACGCTGTCAAAGCCATCGACTACATCACTGACCTCAAGCGGCGCGGTGTGAACGTCGTCGCCACCAACAACAGCTGGGAAGGTGGGGGGTTTAGCCAGGCGCTGAATGACGCCATCGATGAGGCCGGCGACGAGGGCATCCTCTTCGTCGCGGCTGCCGGCAATGCGCCCTCCAGTGGTACTCCCGTGGACATCGACGTTGATCCGGTGTACCCGGCCGTCCTTGAGTGCGACAACGGCGGCACGCGTGGGTGGGACTGCCTGATCTCGGTGGCGAACCTCACATCCGCCGGTGCCTTGGCGTCGACCTCGAACTGGGGTGACCAGAACGTAGACCTCGGCGCTCCTGGGAGCGGCATCTACAGCACCTATCCCGAGTCGGGCTACGAGTACCTGAGCGGCACGAGCATGGCGGCACCGCACGTGACCGGCGCCATCGCGCTGTGCGCGAGCATCGACCCGTCGTTGACGGCGAACCAGATCCGGAGCCGGATCATGGCCTCGGCGGCATCCACGACCTCGATGACTGGCAAGACGGTCACCGGTGGCCGCCTCGACATCGGTGCTTTGGTGGCGCAGTGCGGTCGTACCGTGCCCCCGATCGTCGGCCTCACGGCCGCAGCTGCAGACCAGACGATCACCAACGCCGACCTCCCCAAGGGCTCGGTCGACTCCCAGTACAGCGACTCCGTCCCGGCGGGCGAGGTCATCGGTCAGACCCCGGCTGCAGGCACGATCGTGGCCCCCGGCTCGGCCGTCGACTACGTGGTCAGCCTGGGCAAGCCCACGGTCCCGGACCTCGCGGGCCTGTCCACGACCGCGGCCGATGCTGCCCTCACCGCGGTGACCCTCACGACGGGTGACACCAGCAACGAGTACGACGACAGCGTCGCCGCCGGTCTCGTCATCGGCTCCACGCCCACCGCGGGCGCCACGGTATCGACCGGCTCGGCCGTCGACTACGTGGTCAGCCTCGGCCAGCCCACGGTCCCGGCCCTCGCGGGCCTGACCACGATCGCGGCCGATGCTGCCCTCACCGCGGTGACGCTCACGAGGGGCAGCGTGACCAGCGCCCACCACGGCTCGATCGCCGCCGGTCTCGTCATCGGCTCCACGCCCACCGCGGGCGCCACGGTATCGACCGGCTCCGCGGTCGACTACGTGGTTTCGCTCGGGCCCATCGACGCTCCCGACATCGTCGGTGACGACAAGGACGCCGCCGCGAGCGATATCACCGCAGCCGGGCTGACCGGTGCGCCCTCCACCGCCTACGACGACGACGTGGCCGCCGATCTCGTCATCAGCCAGGACCCCGCCCCCGGCACCGACCTCGGTCCTGGGGACCCGCTGTCCTACGTGGTCAGCCTGGGCAAGGTGCCGGTCAGTGTCCCCGCTCTCGTCGGCCTCACCGCCGCTGCTGCCGACCAGGCGATCGGCGACGCCGGTCTCACGAGGGGCACCGTCGGCTCCGAGTACAGCGTCACGATCCCGGCGGGCCACGTCATCCGTCAGGCTCCTGCGGCCGGTGCCCCTGCCGCCCTTGGCACGCCTGTCGGCTACGACCTCAGCCTCGGTGTCGAGCCCGTGGCGGCGCCTACGCCTGCACCGGTGGTTCCAACGGTCGTGGTCGATGAACGGTCACCCTGGTTCGTGCGGCGCGGCGCGGGCTGGAAACGAGCCATCGGCGGCTACCGGAACCGCTACCTCTGGGCTCCGACACGAGCAGCATCCGCCGCGCGGAGCGGCAGGTGGCAGCCAGTCCTCCCGGCCGTGGGTGATTACCGCATCGAGGTGAAGATCCCTCCGCGTCACGCCACGACTCGAAAGGCCACCTACAAGGTCCGCACCACCTCTGGTTGGGTCAAGCGCGTCCGCGACCAGCGCACGTCACGGGGACGCTGGATCAGTCTCGGCGTCCACCGTCTCACGACCAGACCGGTGGTCCTGCTGACCGACCGGACGGGTGAGCGTGCGTCGCTCCGTCGCCGCGTCGGTTTCGACGCCGTACGGTTCATCCCAGTCGTCCCCGGCGCGGCTTCCACATCCGTGGTCACCCCGTCGTCCGATGGGGCGTCTGCTGATGGGGCGCCCGTCCAGCCGGCCGCGCAGCCCAGCCCGGTGCCGACACCAGCGCCGACGAACGATCCCACGGCACCGGCAGCGGTCGATCCCGACGCCACGCCCGAGCCGACCGTCGAGGCCACGCCCCCGGCGATGAGCCCACCGGCGACCGCAACTCCATCGACCGGGCCTGCGGCGACGCCGGAGACGAACCAGGCCGAGCCTGTCCCGCCCGAGCCCACGCCCGAGCCGACGATCGCTGCAGCTCGTGCGTCCGCATCCGAGCAACCCAAGACGAACCCGGCTGAGCCTACTGCCGAGCGCACGGCAGTGCCCGCATCGGAGCCAGGGCCTGAAACGCGGCCATCCCGGCAGACCGATCCATCGGGGGCGCCGCCCAAGCAGCCCACGGCCGAGCAAGACTCGAAGTCCGCCGAGCGTCCCGTGCCCAGGGCGGAACGGCCGAAGGCGGCCACGGAGCGGCCAGACCCGCCGCAGTCGCGTCCCGACGCGACGGAGCCACCACAGAAGCCGGCTATCGAGAAGCGCGAGTCCGAGCCCAAGCCGGCTGGACCCTCCAAGGTCCTCCCCGAGAAGACCGCAGCCACAGTGCCCGAGCTGGTGCTCGTCATCGACCCTGAGCGACTCGTACTCACGGTCGGCGAGACCAGGCCCCTCGTGGCCTATGCCTGTCCCAACGGTGCAGCCGGTCCGGGGGCTGACGAGAAGTACGGCACCGCGGACGACGCCTGCAGCACCAGGGAGAACGTCGAGTGGTCCCTGAAGGATCCTGACGTGGCCGATATCGTCGAAGCGGAGGGCAAGCGGACTCGACTGTCCGCGACGCAGGCTATCGCCGTGACCAAGGTGATCGCCAAGGCCGGTGACCTCACCGCAAAGGGTGAACTGAAGATCAAGCCGGCAGTGACACCCGAGCCAGCACCCACGGTCGAGACTGCGGCATCACAGCCGCGATCCCAGGCCGACCCCGCAGCCAAGGCTGATCCACGACAAAGCGCGGACCACCTGGTCCAACCCGAAACGCGACCCAAGGCTGGAACCTCGAGCGAGGCGCGACCGGATCCCGAGTCCGCCCGACCGGCCGGTGCGCCGCCCAGCCAGGAGCCTGTCCCCAAGTCGACAGCAGAGGCGTCTCCGAGCATGGAGCCGACACCGGAGCCGGCTCCGGACACTGGCGAGCCAGCGGCCTAGTGATAGCCCGCGGCAGCGACCACCGATACGACAAGAGCTCCGCGGATCCCCGCGGAGCTCTCCTGATCGCCGGGTCTGTCAGCTTGCCGTCGCGGTCTCCGCTTCGTCGACCTCGATGCTGGTCAGCCGGAACGTGAACGGCTCGTCCTCCTTGGAGTCGAAGTGCAGGACCGAGCCCTCAGCGACAGATCCTCGGCCAGCAGCGGCCAGTGCAGCTCGACCGAGTCCCTGTCGATGCCCGACTCCTCACCGATCTCGAGGTAGACGTCGGTCACACGCTCGGCGTGAGCCTCCTTGGCGTGCTCGAGCACGATCTCCAGGATCCGTTCGGTCACTCCCGCTTCATGCATGGACTGGCTCTCCTTGTGTCGACGCAGATGGTTGCGACCGTAGTGCCCCGACGACCGCTGCCGCGGCGACCGGAACGGCCGCGGCGACGACGTCGCTCAACGCTTCTCCGAAGACATCGCCACGCTCGATGACGATGCCCACGACTTCGATCTCAGACGGCAGGTCGGCCCCCATGGCGCGACCGGCTTCGATGGCTGCCGGCAACGGGGCGTCGTGCGTCGAGTCGAGATGGCTCGCAACACGGGTCTCCACAGCCGACAGAGGCCGGCACCAGACGCTGCCTGGCGCATCCTCGGGGTCGATGATGGCATCGACGATGATGGCGCGCCGATACCCCACGAGGAGCTCCATCAGGCTGACGCCACCGACGCAGGCCTGCTGGAGACTGGCCTCGTCATGATCGAGCTCGTCGAGCTCGTCGATGACGCGCCAGCCCACACCGTCGTCGCCCAGGATCGGATTGCCAAGTCCCACCACCAGCGTGTCGCCGGGTTCGGCGAGGCGCAGGCCGTAGGGCTCGGACAGGCTAGTCACGCCGCAACTCCTCGAGGGCCACACCATCCTTGTCGCGGATGGTGACGACCATGGGCATCTGACCCGGCATCGTGTGCGTAGCGCACCCGAAGCAGGGGTCGTAGGCTCGGAAGCCCATCTCGATGCGGTCGAGCAGGCCGTCGGTGACCACCGTGCCGCGGGAGATGAGACTGCGGGCGGCCTTGTCCACGGACATCGCGATAGGCCCGTAGTTGTTGGTCGTGCCCACGATGAGGTTGACGCGGGTGATGACGCCGTTGTCATCGGTCCAGTAGTGGTGGGTGAGCGTCCCCCGTGGCGCCTCGACCGTGCCCACGCCCTCGGTCGGCGTCTCGGTCGGGACGGCTCGCACGTCCTTCGAGGTGATCTCCGGGTCCTTCACCAGCGCCTGTACCGTCTCGGCTGCCTGCATCAACTCGATGAGGCGTGCCCAGTGTGTGGCGCCGCGGCTGTGCACCGGCGTGCCGTCAGGCGATAGCGTGGCGAAGTACTGCTCGTAGGCCGCCTGGGCCTTGGGTGTGGCCATGCCTGACGCCACGTTCAGCCGTCCGAGCGGGGCGACCGTGTAGATGCCGGAGTCCTTGCCGTCGACGAGGCCCTTCCAGCCGACCTTCTTGAGGTACGGGAACTTGAGGAATGTCCAGGGCTCGACCTTCTCGGAGATCCAGTCGCGATAGTCCTTGGGCTCGTACACCCCGTGAACCTCGCCGTCGGGCGCGACGACCCTGATCTTGCCGTCGTAGAAGGTGACCTTCCCGTTCTCGTCGACGAGGCCGCTGTAGTAGGTCTCGTGCGTGTAGAGGTCGCCCTTGACGATCTCCTCGATGGCCTCGTCCTCGAGCATCGAGGCGAAGAGATCCAGGCTGAAGCTGGCGAACTCGACCATGAAGTCGGCCAGCTCCTTGATCTCTTCTCGCTCGTCCTCACTGATGGCCTTGGTCATGCCGCCTGGCACGCCCGTGCACGGGTGGATCCGCCGGCCGCCGATGATCTCGATGACGCGGTGGCCGGCCTTGCGAGCCTCGATGACCTTGCCGCCCACCTCGGCCCCGACCTTCTTGACCACGCCGAGGATGTTGCGCTCGGCCTTGGGGGCGTCCGGACCCATGATCAGGTCTGGTCCGCTGAGCACGTAGAAGTGCGTGGCATGGTCGGTCACGTAGAAGGCGTTGTAGAGCAGTTCGCGCAGCATCCGCCCGGCGCGCGGCGGGGTCACGCCGTAGACCGCGTCGGCCGCCTTGGCCGCGGCCATGTGATGGGCCTCCGGGCAGACGCCGCAGATGCGGTTGGTCAGCGCCGGCATGTCCTCCACCGGTCGGCCCACGCAGAATGACTCGAAGCCTCGCAGCTCGGGGATCTGGAAATAGGTGTGTTCGACGTCACCGGCATCGTCAAGGAGGATCTCGATCTTGCCGTGACCCTCCAGGCGCGTGACGGGATCGATGGTGATGCGTGTCATGACCGGCCCCCGTGAAGCAGCGAGGCTGCCAGGCTGAAGCGATAGAACTGGCCGACCGTGTCCGGCAGGCCCGCGAGCACACGTTCGATGTCCTCTGGCTCGCTGGCTTCCACCACCGAGGCATAGGCACTGAGCAGCCGAGCCCCGAAGTCATTGACACCCTGGGTCGCGCCGTAGCAGCCGATGCAGGGTGCTCCCGCCGCCGGGCACTTGGCGCCACAACCGTCCCGCGCCGCCGGTCCACAGCAGGGCAGGCCCTGCTCGAGCAGGCACAGGGTCGGGTCCACCTCAGCGAGGTTCTGGATGCGCTTGAACTCGGTGATGGTCTTGATGCCACGCTCGCGCTCGCACTCGTCGCACACGGTGGAGACCCCCGCGCCCAGCACGGCTCCCTTCGGTGGCAGCGGTCCGGTGCCATCGAGTGCCGCTGTGACGGCGCCGAGCACCTCCGCGATGCGCTCGGTCTCGGGTGGGCAGCCCGGCACCGAGTAGTCCACGTCGACGACCTGGCCCAGGTGTTGCAGGCGCAGCTGGAGGGTCGGCAGCTCGAGCTCGCCGTAGGGGGATTCCCAGGGTCCGTTGGGCGTGCCTTCGCCGTTGACGTCGTTGAGCTCGGGATCGTAGGCGGCCGCGAAGATCGACTCGATCCCCCGCTGGTTGGCCAGGCCGGGGATGCAGCCCTCGCTGGCGCAGGAGCCGAAGGCCACCAGCACCTTCGACTTGGCCCGCAGCAAGCGTGCCATCTCGGCGTCCTCGTCGGTGCGGATGCCACCGTCGAAGAGGCAGACATCGATCTCGGCGTCCTCCATGGCGCGAACGTCGGCGCGTTTGGCATCCATGGCTGCCGGCCAGAAGACCGGCTCCCAGCGCTCGGTGAACTCGATGAGCTTCATGCCCAGGTTGAGCACGGCTACGTCGCAGCCACCGCACGCGGAGGCCCAGTACATGGCCAGCTTGTAGCGAGGCTTGACCTCGTCGACGACCGGGGTCACGGCTTCGGCGGTCATGCCTCCACCTCCTCAGGCTGGAGCGCTGCCGCCGGAGCCGCAGGCCCCGACTCCAGCGCGACTCGGATCTCGGGCGGGATGGGTCCAAGGGCTTTGACCTCGCCGACGATCCGCATCATCTCATCAGCGAACCGTTGGCCCTCGGCGGCGCTTGCGTAGAAGCGCTGCAGTCGGGTCGGCTCGATGCCCAGGTCGGACAGCATCCGGCGCAGGAAGATGAAGCGCCTCAGCGCCTTCACCGACTGGATGCGGTAGTGGCAATCTTCCGGCCAGCAGCCGGTCATGATCACCGCGTCGGCACCCCTGGCGAAGCCCTCGAGGATGAACTCGGGCTCCATCCGTCCGGAACACATCAGTCGGATGAGCCGGACGTTGTGCGGGTACTTGGTGCGGGCCGTGCCCGCGAGATCGGCCGCTCGGTAGCTGCACCAGTTGCAGGTGAAGCCGAGGACCAGCGGCTCGAACGGTTCGACGGCGACGGCCGCGGCCGTCGTCACGGGAGTGGTCGCCGGTGCGGTCATGCTGTCACCCCCACGGCTTCATCGGCTTGAACGCCGGCTGCCACCCCGTGGCCCGGGTAGGACAGGAGGCCGTCGATCTGGGCCAGGATCTGCTCGTGGCTGAAACCGCTGCCGGAGATGGCTGCAGCGGGACAGGCGGCCACGCATACGCCACAGCCCTGGCACAGCTTGGGATTGATCTCGGTGACCATGGCGCCCTCGTCGAAGGTGATGGCGCTGAAGGGGCAGAGGTCGTTGCAGATGCGGCACCCCGAGCAGCGCTCGGCGTCGACCGTGGCCCGGTACGGCTCCATGGCGATCTCACCCTGGGCGATACGGCTCAGGATGGTGGCCGCGGCGGCTGCGCCATTGGAGACGCTGGTGGGGATATCGCGTGGGCCCAGCGTTGCGCCGGCGGCGAAGACACCGTCGGTCATGGTGGCTACCGGGGCCAGCTTGGCGTGACGCTCGATGATGAAGCCGTTGGAGCTGCAGCCGACCCCGAACATGCGGGCCACCTCGGTGGCGTCCGGCTGTGGCTCCAGACCGGTCGAGAGGATGACCATGTCGGCGGGGATCCGACGCTTGATGCCCGCGAGCGTGTCCTCGACCTGCACCATGAGGCGACCTTCGCAGCTGGCCTCCTCCGGGTAGCTCAAGGAGTCCGTCACCTCCGCGACTCGTCCCCGGATGAACTGGGTGCCCTCGGCCTGGATGCGGTTGTAGAACTCGTCGTAGCCCTTGCCTGGCGTACGCATGTCGATATAGCACTCGTACACGTCGGCGTCCGTGTGTTCCTTGACGAGGTGCGCGAACTTGAGCGATTGCATGCAGCAGATGGCCGAGCAGTACTCGTTGGTGTTCTTGTCGCGTGAGCCGACGCAGTGGACGATGACCACCGAGCGGGGTTGGGTCACCCCGTCGCGTAGGACGATCTTGCCGCCGGTGGGACCGGCTGCGTTGCTCATGCGCTCGAACTCCATCGAGGTGAAGACGTTCTGCAGTCGGCCGTAACCGAATGACTCGATACGGCGGGCGTCGAATGGCGCGAAGCCGGTGGCCAGCAGGATGTTGCCCACGTTGAGCTCGACGTACTCGTCGGTCTGTGTGAAGTCGATGCAGTCGACCGGGCAGAACTTCTCGCAGGCCTTGCAGGTGCCCTTGGCGAAGTAGGTGCAGTTCTCCGGCGTCAGCACCGGATACTTGGGGACGGCCTGCGGGAACGGCGTGTAGATGGCTTTGCGGTAGCCGATGCCCGACTCGAAGCCGGTGTCGATGACCTGGACCGGGCACTTCTCGACACAGATGCCGCAGCCGGTGCAATCGGCCTCGACCACGTAGCGTGGCTTGTGCTTGACCTTGATCTTGAAGTCACCCACGGAGCCCGAGACGTCGACGACCTCGCTCCAGGTGTGCAGCGTGATGTTGGGGTGGGCGCCCGCGTCGACCATCTTGGGGGTCAGGATGCAGGCTGCGCAGTCGAGCGTCGGGAAGGTCTTGTCGTACTGGGCCATGTGACCGCCGATGGACGGCTCGCGCTCCACGATGTGGACGGGATAGCCGGCATCGGCGATCTCCAGAGCCGCGGTGATCCCGGCGATGCCGCCCCCGACGATGAGGGTGGCACTGTTGACGGGCGCGATGAGCGGCTCCAGGGGAACTTGTTCGGCGACGCGATAGACGCCACCGGCGATGACAGCCTTGGCCTTCTCGGTGGCCCTGGCCTTGTCCGTGTGGACCCACGAGACCTGCTCACGGATCGACACCAGTTCGGTGAGATACGGGTTCAGGCCGGCATTGGCGCTCGCTTCTCGGAAGGTCTTCTCGTGCATGTGCGGCGAGCACGCGCCCACGACCACACGCTCGAGTCCGTATTCCCTGATGTCGTTCTCGATGAGCTCCTGGCCCAGGCTGGAGCACATGAAGGGGTAGTCGCGCGAGACGACCACGCCCTTGTCAGCCAACTCCTCGAGGGCCCAATCGCGTACCTCTTCGACGTCGACGACGGCCGCGATGTTGGTGCCGCAGTGGCACACGTACACGCCGGTCCTGGGGGCGGTCATCGCAGCTCCTCCTCGTCCGCTCGTGGCTGCGGACCTGGCAGTGTCGGGTCGCCTCGGCGCCGCCGCTGGGGCTTGGCGGCCGCGGCCTCCGCGGCCTCTTCCTCTTCGGTCATGGGGGCCTCGATACCGATGTGGCTGAGGGCTGGGCGGGCGGAGATCATCTCGCGACCGAAGCCCAGCCGCTTGGCCGGCATCCCGAAGGCCAGGCCCATCAGCTGCGTGAAGAACAGGATGGGCATGTGGTGGTCCTCGCGGTAGTGACGGTTCATCTCCCGCTGGTAGAAGTCGACGTTCATCTGACACATCGGACACACCGTCACCAGCGCATCGGCCCCGACCCGCTCGGCCTCCACGATCAGGCGCCGGATGAGCTCGAGGCCCGTCTCCGGATTGATCTGGGTCATGTGGCCGCCACAGCAGTCGGTCCGGCGCGAGTAGTCCACCACGTCCGCTCCCAGACGCAGCAGGAGCTGGTCAAGCGCGTGCGGGTGCTCGTGGTGCTGCCAACGATCGTCGTAGTCGGGCCGCGAGACGAGGCAGCCCATGTAGGGCGCCAGCTTGAGTCCCGCGAGTGGCCGTGTGACGTGCTGGTAGATCTCATCGAGACCCACGTCATCGATCATGATCTCGAGCAGGTGCCTGACCTTGATCGAGCCCGGCGTGTAGCTCATGCCATCTGCGCTGAGGGCATCATTGACGTTGGCCGCGAGCTCCTTGGACTCACGCACGTAGGCGTCGGTGCGCGCCAGGTTCACGTAGCAGGCGCTGCACGGCGCGACCAGCGTGTCGGTGCCGTTCTTCTGTTGCTCGGCGAGGGCCAGATTGCGGCCCACGAGGGCCTGCGAGCGCAATGGACTGACGCCCATGTACTCGGTCGCACCGCAGCAGTTCCAGTCGTCCAGCTCGGCGAGCCCGATCTCGAGCTCAGGCAGCACTGCCGCGATGGAGTCGTGATACGCCTTCCCGGTGCCGTCCATCGAGCAGCCCGGGTAATAGAGGTACTCGGTGGCCATCAGTGTGTCCCCCCACCCGCCGGCTGCTCGAAGACAGCGCGCTGTTTGGCCTGCTCGATCGCGGTAGCGCGGTCCAGGATGGCGTTGAGCCCCTCAACGCCTTTGATCTGGTTCGGCCGGAAGCCCATGCGGCCCTTGGTCACCATGCCGATGCCCGACGTGGTCATGCCCGGCAGGCGAGTCACGTAGTGACGCAGGTAATGCTTGGCGACGAGGCCGACCTCGAAGCTGCGGCCGTACTTGTGGATGTAGTCGACGAAGGTGCGTGAGAAATCGGGTGCCACGTGGCTGGGTACGCGGTGCTCCCCGGTGGCCTTGGCCTTGAGCGCGTACATCACGTCAGGGATGTGGATCTGCTGTGGGCAGCGGACCGCGCAGAGGTAGCAGCTGACGCACATCCAGGGCGTATTGCTATCCAGCACCTTGTCTCGCGCGCCGGCGCGGACGAGCGCGAAGATCTGGCGGGGCGTGTGGTCCATGTCCGCGTACGACGGGCAGGACCCTCCGCATGTCCCGCATTGGATACAAGCCTCGAGACGGGAGTCAGCCGGGATCATGGCGATGACTTCCTCTTGGAACGTTGCCGCTCGCTTGCCCTCGATGGGAGCCTGCGGTGGCGGAACAGCAGCCTTTGGCATCACTTCGCCTCGTTTGTGCTCAAACGCCCGCGGACCGCGCGTCAGCACGGGTTCCGCGGGCGATATTCGGACGGCTATGTGTTCAGACATGGCCCACGACTCGGGTCGTCGGGTTGCCGGGGGGAAGCCTCCGGTGGCTCGAGTTATTCGGTTGCCGCAAGCGTCTTCCTCTACCGGGTACCACAGACAGGGCCGACCGGCCCGCATCGGGTACGCCGACCGGCCCAGCGCATAGGCATCGACAGGCGCACCAGGCTGGTCTTCCGATCGGGCCTCGAAGCCGGTACGATCTGCGACGCCATTTCTTCAACATGGGGGAGAGGGAGAGCGAACCCGTGTCCAGCGACACGACCGGCGAGAGTCATGCGAGCGCTACTGGGTGAAGGCCGACGACGGTTCGACGGATCGACGAGGACCGTCTTCACCGATGTGCGCCAGCGGCCAGTCGTGGGCGGGACGTGAGGCTATCGCCGGCATGCTCTCGTACTTCTACGAGCAGGCCTTCGAGGCACACTTCAAGCCTGAGCGCACGTATGTCGCTGACGGGATGGCGGCCGTCGAGGGCCGCTTCATCGGTTTCCACCGGGGTGAGTTCGCGGGCGTGCCGGCAACGGGCGAGGGATCGACGTACCGCTGGCGGTGTTCACCGTCGAAGATCGTGGCATCACGGCCGGCCGCGTCTGGTTCATGGTTTCGAGCTTCCTGCAGCAGGTCAGCGACTGAGCGCGAGCCCGCCTCCAGTCGTGACGAGTCGCGGTCCGGGCTGAATCGGCGCAGCTGGCACCGCTATCCAGCATCGGCCGCACCGCTACAGTCAGCGCATGAGTGAGCTGCTGCTCGATGCGCGCGGGCTGGTCAAGACGTTCTCGAGTGGCCGTGGTGGCTCCCGTCGCGAGGTCCGCGCAGTCGAGGATGTGTCGATCGCGATCGAGGTCGGGCAGACGCACGGGCTCGTGGGCGAGTCGGGCTCGGGCAAGTCGACGACCGGGCGCATCCTCCTGCGGCTCATCGAGCCCGATGCCGGATCTGCCACGTTCCGTGGCGGGGACCTCCTCGCGCTGAAGGGCGTCGAGCTGCGCAAGATGCGCCGCCACATGCAGCTCATCTATCAGGATCCGTTCTCCTCGGTCGACCCACGCTTCCGGGCGCGCGACATCGTGGCTGAGCCGTGGGTCATCCACGGCCTCTATGACCGCGAGGAACGAGCCCGCCGTGCCGAGGTCGACTGCTCGAACGCGTCGGCATCGACCCGGGTCTCGGCGACCACCGGCCACCGTCGTTCTCCGGCGGGCAACTGCAGCGCATCGGTATCGCCCGGGCCCTCGCCCTGGAGCCGGACCTCATCATCTGCGATCGAGCCGGTGTCCGCCCTCGATGTCTCGGTCCAGGGTCAGATCGTCAACCTGCTCATGGACCTGCAGGCTGAGCTCGGCCTTTCGTACCTCTTCATCGCCCATGACCTTGCGGTCGTACGACACATCAGCGACCGGGTTTCGGTCATGCGAGAAGGCCGGATCGTGGAGAGCGGCAGCCGTGAGCAGATCTTCGAGCGGCCGCAGCACGAATACACCCGCGCGCTGCTGGCCGCGATGGGCGAGCGGCCGGCCGAACTGCCGCTCCGCTAGGTGTTGCGGCGGACGCGCGGGTCGATGGCGATGACAGCCACGTCAGCGATGAGGTTGACCAGGGCCACGAGCAGACCGGCGATGATGCCGATGCCCACGATGAGCGCGGTATCGAGGTGCTTGAGCCCGAGCAGCAAGTCGACCAGGCCCGGCATCGAGAAGGCCACCTCCACGACGGCCACGCTCGAGAAGAGCCCCGCGAAGTCGAGCGCCAGGATCGACAGCAGCGGCAGCAGCGCGTTGGGCAACAGGTGCCGCCAGCGCACCGACCAGGCCGTCTCCCCAAGGGCCTCGCTGAAGGCGATGTAGGGCTGGCTCCGCTGCTCGAGCAGGGATGTACGCAACAGGCGTGCCAGCACGAGGCCGAAGGGCACCCCCAGCGTCAGCACCGGCAGCACGTAGGCAGCCGGAGAGCCGCCACCGCCGAGCGGGAAGATCCGCAGGCGGAAGGCGAAGACGTAGATCAGCAGCAGGCCCACGAGGAAGGCCGGGATGGCTGCGGTGAAGCCCGCGAGGATCACCAGCAGCCGGTCCGCGAACCCGCCGCGGCTCACCACCCAGAGGGCCAGTGGGATCGCGATGAGCACCTCCACGATGAAGGCGAGGCCGGTGAGCAGCAGCGTCGTCGGCAGTGAGCGCAGGAGCGCGTCGGTCACCGGCTCTGCCTTGGCGAAGCTGTAGCCGAGGTCGCCCTGGGCCATGCGCAGCAGCAAATCGACGTAGCGCACCGGCAGCGGGTCGTCGAAGCCGTAGGCCTCGCGGATGGCTGCCAGCGACTCCACCGAGGCGCCGGGGCCGGCCAGCTGGCGCGCGGGATCGCCGGGGATCGTCTCCACGAGCAGGAACCCGGCGGTGGCCACGATTCCAGACCGTGATGAGCGCGGCTCCGAGTCGGCGCGCGATGTACCAGCCCATCAGCGCTCCTCGGTCCGGGTACGGAGCAATTCACCCACGAGGTTGGCAGCCATCACCAACACGATCAGGAAGACCGCGGGGATGATGATGAGGGCAGGGTTGCTGCGGTAGTAGATGAGGTGCTGGCCCAGCATGGAACCGATCGATGCGTTCGGCTCCTGTACGCCTGCCCGAGGAAGCCCAGCGCTGACTCGAAGAGCACGGCCCAGCCGACCGAGAGCGCGGCGTAGGCGCCGACCACCGGCACCAGGTGCGGCAGGATGTGGCGGCTTCGACACGGTCCAGGCGCCGCCGCCCATGAGGCGCGCCGCCTCGACGTACTCACGCTCCCCGCAGCACGACCGCCTGTCCGTAGGTGACACGCGCGATCGGTGCCCAGAAGACCGCGGCGAGGCCCACGATGAGCGAGAGCGTGCCGCGTCCGAGGACCGTCGAGATGGCCGCCGCCAGCAACAATCCGGGGATCGCCAGGCCGAGGTCCGTGAAACGCATCAGCACCGAGCCCGCGATGCGCTTCGTGTTGGCCGCGAGCAGGCCGACGGTGACTCCGGCGATCGTGGCGATGGCCACCGCTGATAGTGCCGTCAGCATCGTCGGCCACCGGCGGTAACGGTGCGTGCCAGCATGTCGCGACCGGTACCGGTTGCCGGGGATAGACCACGCTGCCGCCGGGCAGCGGCTCCCCGAACTCGGTCAGGCCCTCGATCGACTC
>CAVQPG010000021.1:0-20868 GCA_963714675.1 uncultured Chloroflexia bacterium
GAGGACGGCGAAGACGACCTCTTCATCGGCCAGGAGACCAAGCGCATGGATGGTCTGCCCTCGACCAACCGCGGCTACCTCGCAGTCGGGCCAGCGGCGTTCGAGGCTACGCCGCTGCCCGGCATCGACACCGGCCTCGCGACCGAAGCCATCAACGTCGCGGACTACGATGGTGACGGGCGCGACGACCTGCTCTTCGTCTACTGGGACAAGCGCGCGCTGGCGCCGACGTCGGGCATCCGCCTCTATCGCAACGAGCCCGGGACCGCGTTCAGCGATGTCACAGCCGAGGTGGGCATCGAGTCGATCGGCGAGCGTGACGCGGTCCTGAGCGACCTCGATGGCGACGGTCAGCTCGACCTCGTGCAGCTCTCACCCACGAAGGTGGTGGTCTCGCTCGGGCGCGATGGGCACTTCGAGCGCAGTTGGGACCTCGGCGTCTCGGAGGGCACGGCCCTCGCAGCCGGTGACGCCGACGGCGATGGCGACGTCGACCTCTATGTGCTCCAGGGCAAGTCGGGCAGCGGCGCGCACGATGTCATCCTGCGCAACGACGGCGATGGGACGTCGTTCAGCACCATCGACGTGCCCGAGGTGCGCGGCGGCAGCGAGGACGACGTGGTCGCCCTTGACTACGACACCGATGGTCGTGTGGACTTCCTCGCGCTCAACGGGCGCAATAGCGCGAAGGGTCCCGTCCAGCTGGTCACCCTGGTCGGCGCGGACTAGCCTTCGCGCTCGCGGTCCAAGGCTTCCTGGATCTGGGCCTCGGCCTCGGGGTCCAGGGTGGTCTGGTAGACCTTGCCCTTGTACGGATCCAGTGCACCGACGATACCGGCCATCGTGCCGGTGCCGAGGACGAACAGCGCCGAGCTGTCGTTGGTGAGGTCCTGGGTCACGTCCTTGACCAGGTTCTTGTCCACGTTCTGATGCAGCGAGCGGCCGATCAGGCCTCCCGCGATGGCGCCGATGGCCAGACCTGCGATCGGGAAGAAGACGATGCCCAGCAGCAAGCCGAGCGCTCCTCCGATGGTGGCGCCGCCGGCCGTCACGGTATCCACGCCGTGATGGACGTGGACCTTGCCGTCGGAGTCCTTCTCGACGACGGCCATGTCGTTGATCTCGACCGCGTGTGCCTTCTGTACGCCCTTGAGGCGCTCTGCAGCTTGCCCTGCCGTCTCTCGCGCCTCGAACGTGATGACCAGCAATTGACTCATGGATCACTCTCCCCTCTGGTGCTGAGCGCCGAGTGTACCCGCTGTCAGGGACTCGGCCAACTTCGAGTCAGGTGCGTTCGAGCACGACCTCGTTGACGGCCCCGTCGACGATGGTCCAGGCGCGCAGCTCCGGTGGCTCGCTGGCGAAGGAAGCCAACAGGTAGACCGCGTCCGGAAACGCGGCCAGGCCGATGTCTGTGGGTGATGGATACGGCGGCGAAGCCACGTGCGAGTGGACGATGCCCCAGACGGCCTCGTCGTTCTCGTCGATCTGCTCGAGCAGTTCCAGTTGCTCCATCGGGTCCATCAGATAGCGGAAGGGCGATTCGGCCACATTGCGCATGCCCACGAAGCGGCTGGGGACGCCACCGTCTTCGGCTACGCGATCGGCCACGAGCACGCCGCAGCCCTCGTTGGGTACGGCCGAGCGCAGCCAGTCCACGACGTCCTCGCGGATAGGTGCAGGGATGCGAGCCGAGGCCGGCACCCACGGCGGCCCGGAGCCTCGGGCACCAGCGTCGCGGGCACGGTCGCGAGCGGCGGCTCCCGAAATCGGCGGCGCGCTGCCAGTCATCGACCTCGGGCACGAGCTCACCGTCGCCGACCGCCGCCGGCTCTCCGCTCGAGGAGAGCACCTCCGGCGCGCGGGGACGCTCTTCGCTCACCACAGGTTGAGGCTCTCGATCTCGTCCTCGTCGGCGTCGAGGTCGCGCGTCCAGATGTCCTGGCTGAGGTACTTCCAGCCGCCGTCGGCCAGCAGGGCCACGATGGTGCCGCGTTCCATCTCCCGGGCCAGCTGCTTGGCCGCGACCATCACCGCTCCACAGGAGACGCCCGCGAAGATGCCTTCCTTCTCGGTCAGCTCTCGCAAGGCCTCGATGGCGTCGGCGTTGCTCACCAGTAGCTTGCCGTCGATGCCGGCGGGATCGAAGATCTCCGGGATGAAGCCCTCATCGAGCGAACGCAAGCCCTGCACCCGCTCACCCGGCATCGGCTCGGCCGCGTAGATGCGCACGTCGGGGTTGTGCCGACGTAGTCGCCGACCGACGCCCATGAGCGTGCCGCCGGTACCCAGGCCAGCCACGAACGCATCCACCTCCGGGCAGTCGGCGATGATCTCCTCCGCGGTGGTCTCCTCGTGCGCCCGCGGATTGGCCTCGTTGCCGTACTGATAGGGCATCACGAAGCGCTCGTCCCGCTCGACGAGATGCTTGGCCATGGCCACCGCCCCGTTAGAGCCGAGGTGGCCCGGCGAGTCGATGACCTCCGCACCGAAGAGTGCCAGCAGCTGGCGACGCTCCATGGTCACGTTGTCCGGCACGACCACCGCCACGCGGTAGCCCTTGCGCCGAGCGATCATCGCAAGGGCGATGCCGGTGTTGCCGCTGGTGGGCTCGATGATGATCGAGTGTGGCTGTAGCCGGCCCGAGCGCTCGAGGTCCTCGATGAGGTACTTGGCCACCCGGTCCTTGACCGAGCCGGTCGGGTTCATGAACTCGAGCTTGGCGTAGAGACGAACGTTGGGGTTGGGGCAGACGTTGGCCACCTCCACGAGCGGCGTGAAGCCGATGGCGTCGACGATGCTCGGGAAGCGTCCGCCGTGGCGCGCGTTGCCACCGTGGGCATGGGGACGCAGCGCGTCGATCTCGGTACCCGAATGTCGTTCCGTCGTAGTCACGACGAAGACCTCGCTAGCGGCCCCCAGCCATGGCGGGCAGTAGGATGACCTCGTCGCTCTCCCCGACCGGCGTCTCGAGCTCCTGCTCGTAGCGGACGTCACGCCCGTTGACGTAGACATTGACGAAGCGGTTGAGCGTCCCGTCCTCGGTGAAGACCTGCTCGCGCAACCCCGGGAACTGCTCGAGCAGCGACTCGAGGGCCGCGCCGACCGTGGCGCCGCTGACCTCGACCTTCTTCTGGTTGCCGGCCTGCGCACGCAGGACCGGCGGGATGCGGACTGCGGTCATGCGTTCACCCCCGTCGTGGCAGCTGGTGTGGTTGGCAGTGTGAAGATGCCGTCATCGGCCGTGGCCTCCGGCGATTCGCCGTCGCCGCAGGCCGGGCACCTCGGGTCACGCTGCAGCTGGAGCTCGCTGAAGGCTCCGTCGAGCGCGTCGTAGATGAGCAGGCGCCCCGCGAGCGAATCGCCGATGTCGAGCAGGACCTTGAGGCCCTCGGTAGCCTGGAGCAGACCCATCACGCCGGGCACCACGCCCAGCACGCCGGCCACCGAACAGCCCGGTGCCAGCTCGGGCGGCGGGGGCGTGGGATAGAGACAGCGGTAGCAGGGACCCTCGTCGGGTTTGAACACCGTCAGCTGGCCCTCGAAGCGGAAGACCGAGGCATGCACCACCGGGATGCCGGCCGCCACCGCCGCGTCGTTGAGCACGTAGCGCGTCTCGAAGGTGTCGGTGCCGTCGAAGATGACGTCGTAGCCATCGATGAGCTCGGCCACGTTGTCCGGGCCGAGCATGACCTCGTGGGCCACGACCTTCACATCGGGGTTGAGGTCGTTGATGGTCATCTCGGCCGACTCGACCTTGCGCATGCCCACGCGGTCGTTGCGGTGGACGATCTGACGTTGCAGGTTGGAGGCATCGACCACATCGAAGTCGACGATACCGATGGTGCCCACGCCGGCCGCTGCGAGGTAGAGCATGGCCGGGGAGCCGAGCCCACCGGCGCCGATGAAGAGCGCCTTCGAATCAAGCAGCCGGGCCTGGCCCTCGGCCCCGACCTCGGGGATGAGTAGGTGCCGCGAGTAGCGCTGCTTCTGCTCCGCGGTCAGCACACGCGGCTGTTCCCAGGAGCGGCCCTCGGACTTCCAGGCCTGGAAGCCACCGGCCATGGAACTCACGTCGGAGTAACCCATGCGCACCAGCGTCTGGCCGGCGAAGAGCGAGCGGATGCCGCCCGCGCAGTAGACCACGAGGGGTGCAGACCGATCGGCTACGAGGCCTTCGATGTCCTGCTCGATGTACGACTTGGAGAGGTGCGCGGCGCCACTGACGTGGCCCTGCTCCCACTCGTTGTCCTCACGACAGTCGATGAGCGTTGCGCCCTGTGCGGCGGCGAGCTCAGCCTGGGCCGTGGTCACCTCGTTGACCTCTGCTCGCGCCTCGGCGAGGAGGTCCCGGTAGGTCTTGGTCATGGGGGTGTGACTCCGTGGTGGATCGACTCGGGCGGTCGAAAAGGGACTGGTCGGTCGGTGGTCAGACGCCGGCGTCGGTCGCCGGCGGTCGACGGTCGCTGGACCCCCTGACCATCACACCGAGGGACTTCGGGGTCATGCGCTGACCTCCGGGGCCTCGGTCGTGGCCTCCTTGTCGCCGCGCTCTCGGAGCGCGTGCTGCAGCGTTTCGAGCGAGAGCAGCGCGCACTTGAGGCGGGCGGGGCTGATCTCGATCCCGAGCAGGTCAAGGATGTCCTGGTTCGACATGGCCTCGACCTCGGCCACGGGACGGCCCTTGATCTCGTCGGTCAGCAGGCTCGCGCTGGCTTGGCTGATGGCGCAGCCGCGGCCGCTGAAAGCGACGTCGCTGACAGCGCCATCGCCATCGACGATGAGCATCATCGTGATGCGGTCGCCGCACAGCGGGTTCTGCCCCTCGTAGCTGGCGTCGGGCGCGTCGAGCGTGCCGAAGTTGTGGGGTTCGCGATAGTGCTCGAGGATCTCGTCGCGGTAGAGGTCGTCCATGGGCTCGTGCAGGGTACTCGATTCGAGGTCTTGGCTGGTCAGGAGTGGCTGGTAGTGGCGGGTCTTCGCCCGAAGATACGCTGCACGCCGCGAAGTCCGGCGGCCAGGCGATCGACATCCTCGGTCGTGCTGTAGACGTTGAATGAGGCGCGCCCGGTGGCCGTCTCGCCCAGTCGCTCGTGCAGCGGCTGGGTGCAGTGGTGTCCGGCACGGATGGCCACGGCCTCACGGTCGAGGAGTGTGGCCACATCGTGGGCGTGTGCCTCCGGCAGGGTGAAGGTGACGATGCCCGCGCGTTCGACCGGGTCCTTGGGGCCGTGGAGCCGGATGCCCGGCACTTCACGTGGCAGGACCTCGAGGGCGTAGGCGGTCAGGGCCTCCTCGTGGGCGGCGACGTTCTCCATGCCCAGGGCCGAGAGGTAGTCGACTGCCGCCCCCAGCCCGATGGCCGAGGACACGGCCGGCGTACCGGCCTCGAACTTGTGGGGGATCTCGTTGTAGGTCGAATGGCGCAGGTGCACCGAGCTGATCATGTCGCCGCCGGTCATGAAGGGCGGCATCGCTTCGAGCAGCTCACGCCGAGCCCAGAGGGCACCAGAGCCGGCAGGCCCCAGCATCTTGTGGCCACTGAAGGCATAGAAATCAGCTCCGAGGTCCTGCACATCCACCCGCAGGTGGGGCACGGCCTGGGCACCATCGACCAGGACGAGGGCACCCGCGGCGTGAGCCTGCGCCACCATCGTCTTGACGTCGTTGAGCGTACCGAGCGCGTTGGACTTGTGCGTGAAGGCCACCAGCTTGGGCCCGGTCCGCAGCAGGACCTCCCAGCTCTCCATGATCAGCCGGCCCTCCGTGTCGAAGGGCACGAACTCGAGATCGGCGTCCTTGGCCTGGGCCAGGACCTGCCAGGGCACGAGGTTGGAGTGGTGCTCCATCTCGGTGAGCACGATCGCGTCCGCGCGGCCGATATTCGTCCAACCCCACGTATGGGCCACCAGGTTGATGGCCTCGGTGGCATTGCGCACGAAGATGACCTCGTGAGGGTCCGGCGCGTTGATGAACTCCGCGACCTTGACGCGCGCGCCTTCATAGGCGGCCGTGGCCTCCTCCCCGATGGCATAGATGGCGCGGTGGACGTTGGCGCTATAGGTCTGGTCATAGGCGCTCACGGCCTCGGAGACCACGCGCGGCTTGAGCGAGGTAGCGGCACTGTCGAGGTACGCCAGGCGCAGCCCGTGGAACTCCCGTTCGAAGATCGGGAAGTCCCGGCGGATGAGCTCGGGATCGAAGGGAGCGGGGGCGTTCATGGAAGTCGCCTGGGCGCCGCGGGCCGGCCGGAGCCGATCAGAGCTAGTCCTCCAGCTCTTCGAACTGCTCGGGCTCCGGCTCCTCCTCGAGTGCATCCGCCTCGAAGCCGGCTTCACGCAGGATGGGCGCGTAGCCCTCGTCCTCGAGCCGCAGCGCGAGGTCCTTGCCGCCACTGGCGATGATCTGGCCCTGGGCCAGGACATGCACATGGTCTGGCTGGATGTAGTTGAGCAGTCGCTGGTAGTGGGTGATGAGAAGCACGCCCAGATCCGGGTTGAGCTGCGCGTTCACGCCCTCGGCCACGATGCGCAGGGCGTCGATATCGAGCCCCGAGTCGGTCTCATCGAGGATGGCGAACTCCGGTTCGAGGATGGCCATCTGGAGCATCTCGAGACGCTTCTTCTCGCCACCGGAGAAACCTTCGTTGACGTAGCGGCCGGCGAACGAGTCATCGAGGTGGAGCAGCTCCATCTTGTCCCGCAGGAGCTTGCGGAACTCGCCCATCTTGATGCCACCCTTGGTCATGTCCGAGGGATCGACCTCACCATCGCCGGCATCGAGGGGGCGGCGGCGGGCGTTCAGAGCCGTGCGCAGGAAGGAGGCCACCGACAGACCGGGCACCGCGGTGGGGTACTGGAACGCCAGGAAGAGGCCCAGGCGTGCGCGCTTGTCCGCCGAGAGGTCGAGCACGTTGATGCCCTTCCACCAGACCTCGCCGCTGGTGACCTGGTAGGCGGGGTGACCCATGAGGGCATAGGCAAGAGTGGTCTTGCCCGAGCCATTGCGGCCCATGATGGCGTGGACCTCGCCCTTGCGGACCTCGAGGTTGATGCCGCGCAGGATCTCGATGTCCGGGTTGGCCGCTGGCACCACGCGCAGGTCGCGGATGACCAGCTGGCGGTCGTCGGCGATGGCCTCGGACTCGGCGGCGGGGAGGGTAGCGGTCTGGTCGGTCATGGCTGGGCGACTGGCTCCTTGGTGCTTCGATCGGCGAGTGGTTGGACGGCCACGAGGACCGGTTCGGAATGGGCAGGATGGCCGGGCGCAGGCTCGGCGAGTTCCTCGAGGGTCATCGATCCCAGGGCCTCGACGATGGCGTCGCGGACCCGCAGCCAGAGGCGCTCCACGTTGCAGAACCCCGCGCGCTGGCAGGTCTCCGCGTGGTGGAGGTCATCGCTGGCACAGACCATGGGCGCGATGGGACCCTCGAGCGCGGTGATGACCTTGATCATGCGGATCTCGGAGGGCGGCCTGGACAGCTCGTAGCCGCCGTGAGCGCCTCGCGTGCTGGTGACGAGCCCGGCTTCGCGGAGGCTGACCACCAGCTGCTCCAGGTAGGGACGGGGCAGTTGCTCATGACCGGCCATCTCGCTGAGGCTGACGGGGCCGCTGCCGTAGTGGCGGGCGAGCTCGACCATCAGGCGCACGCCGTACTCCCCGCGCGTCGAGAAGTGCAGGGATCCCGAACTCGGGACGGCGGTGCTCACGGGTGGTCTCGCTTGTCTCCTGGGGGCCGGGTCGGGTCGGCGTGGGAGCGCACGCCCGGCAATTCCGACTGATTTCGTCAGGATTGAGTCTAGTGCCGCCCAGCAACACCGTCAACGACGCTCAGGGGTAGAGGGGAAGCGGGTCGGAACCCGTCGGCTTTCTGGTCGAATGGTCCCCCACGTCGCCGTAGGCAGGATGCTCGACCGCCCCGACACGCCGCCCTGCATCGTCATGCATCATGAGTGCATCTCCTGGGGCGTTATGCGGAGTGGCTGCATGCCCACACACACGGCTACGAACGCCTCCGCCTCGCTGCTGTCCAAGGCCACCCGAGGACCCATATGAGCAGGTTGTGCCGGACCTACTCGGTCACCTCGTGAGGCTCAGACCGATGGTCCCGCAGGTGGCCTTGGGTAGACCGAATCGAGGCCCCGAGCGATTCTGGATGCATCGTCTGCCGATCCCGCGATCCGAGCCGGCTATGCGCCCTGCCTTGCCAACGATGCAACTCAGCGCACCCACGCCCGGTGGCTACGCTCGCTGGATCGGCGACTGACCCTGCTGCTGGCGCTGGATGACCTTGATGTCGTGGCGGCGACCGTGAGTGCCGTCGATCACGGCCTTGAGCGCGACCTGGCCTTCGCCGGGGATGGCGATGGGGATGTTGAAGGCCATAGGCACGAGCATGTCCATGCCGGCCATGCCCGGCGGACGGCCGGTGGCCAGCTTGGCCTCGAAGCCGATCATGCGGGTCTCGCCATGGAACAGCTCGATGGCCACGGTGTGCTGGTCGTCGGTGTAGGCGAAGGGGATACGCACGCCCAGCGCGATGCCCAGCATCATGCGATGCGGGAACTGCTGCGGCTGGATGCGGTCCCAGCTGCCACCCATGAGGTAGAGCTTGCCGTTGACGACCTCGGCCCGGTCGGCCACCAGCAGGTAGTCGACCTCCGGGCCGCGGGTGAGCCTGGCCTCGGCGGCCTCGAGCGCGCCCTCGAGCTGATCCGGCGTGGCCGCGTCGATGTCGCCGTCGCTCGAGGTGCTCTCGTTCGTATCGTTGTCGTTGTCGTTCATCGGGTCGGTCACAGTCGTGGGTCGTCCTCTCCGAATGAGAAGGGTGGATAGCGGTCCACCATCATGAGCATGTACGCGGTCACGCGCAGGTACCAGCGGAAGTAGCCGCCGACGATGGTGTAGATGACGTCGGCCTGGCGCCCAAGGACGAGCACCGGCACCCACGCCACCAGCAGCAGGAACCAGACCACGATGCTCACGACCCCGAGCACGAAATAGTGGGGGATGAGCACGATGAAGCGCACCAGGTAACCGATGATGGGAATACCCCACAGGCGGTTGATACGCACACCCTCGTCGTAGCGGACGCTGATGGGATACATCTCACCCGAGAGTGAGAATGGTGGGTACGTGCCGGTCATCAGGTAGACGTAGGCGTAGACACGCATCGCGTACGCCAGCAATCCCCCGGTCCAGCGGTAGCCCCAGCCGGGGTAGCGGCCCAGGATGAGGATCGGGATCCAGGTCACCAGCAGCTGGATGGCGGCGACGATGCCCAGCAGGACGAGCACGATGAAGTGGGGGATCGCCAGCACCGCGCGGACGAGCTGGCCGACCAGGGGGATGCCCCACAGCCGGTTGATGTGCGCACCGCGGTCGTAGGAGATGTTGACCGGATACGCGTCGGGCGCGAGCGGGAAGGCGGGAGGCGGCTGCCACATCGGTTGCGGCGGGCCGCCCCAGGAGCCGTCTGGTGCCGTTGGTGAGGGCGGCGCCTGTCCCCACGGAGCAGCGGGCGGCGGGGCGTAGCCGGGCGGCGGCATCTGCCCCTGTGGCGGATAGCCGGGCGGCGGCACTTGCCCCTGTGGCGGATAGCCGGGCGGCGGCACTTGCCCCTGTGGCGGATAGCCGGGCGGCGGCACTTGCCCAGGGGGGGGCGGCTGGGCCCCGGGCGCGTACGGGTCTTGCGGCGCCCCGGAACCCTGGGAATCCCACGTCATGTCACGACCTCATCGATGATTGACAGGCGTCTGTAGCCTACACGCCCACCGGCTGCGAGGCATCGGTACGAACGGCCCGAACTGGGCCTACAGCCCGAAACGCTCCACCGCCTCGGTTGCGAGGACGCGTCCGATGGCCAGCGACGAGGTCGCCGCCGGTGAGGGCGCGTTGAAGACGTGGAGCACACGCTCCGAGCCGCCGAGCTGGAAATCGTCGACCATCGAGCCGTCGGACTGCAGCGCCTGCGCCCGGATGCCCGAAGGGCCGAAGACGAGGTGGTCGGCGCTCAGCGCAGGCACGAACTTGCGCAGGTCGGCGAGGAAGGCGCCCTTGGACCAGTCGCGCCACATCTCGAGCGCACCCATCTTCCAGAACTTGCGGGCCAGCTTCCGAAAGCCGGGGTAGGTGACGGTGTCCACGAGGTCGCGAACCGAGACGTCGAAGCGGCCGTAGCCTTCGCGGGCGGTAGCCAGGACCGCGTTCGGGCCTGCCAGCACACTGCCATCGATGCGCTTGGTGAGGTGGACGCCGAGGAACGGGAACTGCGGGTCCGGTACCGGATAGATGAGCCCCCTGACCAGGTGCCGGGCTTCCGGCTTGAGCGTGTAGTAGTCGCCGCGGAAGGGCACGATGCGAGGCGTCCCTTCGACATCGCCGGTCATGGCCGCGACTCGGTCGGCCTGCAGCCCGGCACAGGCGATGACCCTCCTCGCCACCAGCTCGCCCCTCGATGTCCCGATGACCGACTCGTCGCCTCGCACCTCGATCGATTCGACCGCTCGGCGAGTCTCGATGGTCGCGCCCCGTTCCACCACGTCGCGCGCGAAGGCACGGGCCACCGCGAGGAAGTCGACGATGCCTGTGCCGGGACTCCACAGGGCTTTCATCCCGACCGCGTGCGGCTCGATCTCGCGGATGCGCTCGGGACCGACCTCCTCGAGGCCCGGGACCTCGTTGGCCAGGGCGCGCTCCTTGAGCGCCTCGAGACGGCCCAGCTCGGACCGATCGAGGGCGATGACGAGCTTGCCCGTGTGCTCGATCGGAACACCGTGGGCCGCGCAGTAGGTCTCGAGATCGGACTTGCCCTCACGGCACAGGCGGGCCTTGAGCGAGCCCGGCTGATAGTACAGCCCCGCGTGGAGCACGCCACTGTTGTGGCCCGTCTGGTGCGCTGCGACCGTGGCCTCCTTCTCGAGCAGGACCACCCGCAGCTCGGGTCGCTGCTCGAGCAGCCGCAGGGCCGTGGCCAGACCGACGATGCCGGCGCCGATGATGGCCACGTCGGCTCGCTCGGCCAAGGCCGTGCTCATATCCCGCTCCACTCACGTACTGCGCGCGCAAGCGCCGAATTGTCGTCGTCACCGTGGCCGCGAGCCACGAGGGCCGCCTCGATCTGGGCCGCCATGGCCGCGATGGGCAATGCCGCGCCCACCGCTCGCGCCTGCTCGAGGGCGATGGTCAGATCCTTGAGGTGCAGGGCGATGCGGAAGCCCAGCGGGTAGTCGTCGTCGATCATGCGCCCGGCCCGGTTCTGCAGCACCCACGATCCCGCGGCGCCACCGCTCAGGGCTTCGGCCACCTGCTTGGCGTCGAGTCCGGACTTCATGGCCAGGACCATGCCCTCGGCTACACCCAGATAGACGCCCGAGAGGATGACCTGGTTGACGGCCTTGGTGGTCTGGCCTGCACCGATCGGTCCCATGTGCGTGATGCTCGAACCCATGGCCTCGAGCACCGGGCGTGCCCGCGCCACGTCCTCGTCGGAGCCGCCGACCATGATGGTGAGGGTGCCTTTGACCGCACCCTCGGAGCCGCCCGAGACCGGAGCGTCCACGAAGCCGATGCCCGATCCGGCCAGTCGCTCGGCGAATTCGCGCGTCGCGCCCGGGGCGATGGTCGAGCAGTCGATGACCAGCGAACCCTCGGCCAGCCCAACGGCCAGACCGCCCTCACCGAACAGCACGGCCTCCACGTCGGGCGTGTCCGAGACGCAGATGACCGCGACGTCGCTGGCGCTGGCCGCGGCTGCGGGGCTCAAGGCCTCCACGGCACCGGCCGCCACGGCGGCACCCGCCCGGCCAGGTGTGCGGTTCCAGACGGTCGTCGGGAAACCCGCCCGGGCCACGTTGGCGGCCATCTCCGCGCCCATCGTGCCCATGCCGCAGAAGCCCACGCGAGTCTGGGCCATGGCTCTCCCCTTCTGGTTCGATGAGAGCCCCGTCGTTCGCCGACGAGGCCCTCACAGGTTGCGGGTGGAGACGGTCCCGACCGTCAGCTGCCCTCGATCAGCGGCTGCTGCCGAAGATGCGGAGCATGAACAGGAACAGGTTGATGAAGTCGAGGTAGAGCATCAGTGCGCCCATGACCGTGGCCGAGTCCTTGTTGATGTTGGGCATGGCGCCGTTCTTCAGTCGCTGCACGTCCCAGGCGGTCAGACCGGTGAAGATGACCACGCCGATGACGCCGATGGCGAGGTTCATGAGGCTGCTCTCAGCGAAGAAGAACAGCTGCACGAACATGACCACGATGAGCCCGATGAGGCCCATGAAGAGGATGCCGCCGAGGCTGGTCAGGTCCCGCTTGGTGGCGTAGCCGTAGAGCGCCGCTCCGCCGAAGATGGCGGCCGCTCCGAAGAACGCGGAGACCACGCCGCTCATGCCGCTGGCGGAGATGTTGCCAGGTGCGGTGGGGTCGTACGTGAAATTGAAGACGATGACGCCGAGGACGAGGCCCATGAGCAGGGCGTAGACGAAGAACAGACCCAGGGCCACGACCGAGGAGATGCGGTTGATGAGGAAGGTGATGCCCAGCACCAGACCGAACTGCCCGATGAGCAGGAAGAGCCAGTAGTCGGTGACCGTCTCGAGCAGGCTCGGGCTGCTCATGACGAAGAGCGCCGAGATGGCCGAGAGCAGGACGCCCACGAACATCCACACGAAGCTGCCGGTCAGGAAGCCTTCGCGTGGCGTGCTGGACTCGATGACGCCGCCGAGTGTCTGGACGGTCTTGTCGCGCTCCGAGGTCGCGGTCGGCGCCTGGGTACGGCTGTAGGGGTCGTTATCGCGTGACTGCACGAGCTTCGTTTCCTTTCCGATACCCGCACGGACGCGGGTGATGAGGGCACAAGTCTAGCGAGCCGGCGCGAATCGGCCCACGGCGAGCTAGGTGCGAACGGTGACGGTCGAGCCGGGGCCGGACTGCTCCACCAGCCGCGAGTAGACCCACAGCAGGTCGGCCAGTCGGTTGAGCCAGGGCACCAGCCAGGCGCCCGCGACCTGGCCTTCGCGATCGAGTGAGATCACCCGCCGCTCGGCGCGCCGAGCCACGGCGCGTGCCAGCTCCAGGGCGGCGGAGAGGCGGTCGGAGCCGGGCACGATGAACTCGCGCGGCATCTCCACGCTCGCCTCGGCCTCGGCGAGGAGCGCCTCCAGCCGTTGGAGCATGGGCTCATCGACACGTGTCTGGCCGTCGACGAGGCGGTCCCAGGCGTCAGGATTGGCGGCCAACTCGGCACCGGCCACGAAGAGATCGCGCTGTAGCTGCAGCAGCGTCGGAGCCAGGCCCGCGAGGGCGTCGGGAAGCGCGGCCGTGGCAGCCAGCGCGCTCATCTCGGCCCGGGCCAGGCCCAGGCAGGCGACCGTCTCGTCGATGGTGCCGTAGGCCTCGGTGCGCGCATCGTCCTTGGACACCCGGCCCCCGAAGAGCAGGCCGGTCGTACCGTCGTCACCTACCCCGGTGGCGACGGCGCTGCGGCGGATCGCCAGGGCGGCGGGCTACCAGGTCAGGCCTGCGTCGCGAGGATCCCAGCGCTCGGCCAGGAGCGTTACCTTGACCTCGTGGCCCTCGGCCTCCTCGGCGGCTTCCTTGACCTGCTGGATCATCGAGCCGGCATAGGGGCAGAAGGGTGTCGTCAGGATCATCTTGATCTCGGAGAGCTGGTCACCGAGGATGACCTGCTTGATCAGCGCCAGCTCGACCACGTTCATGCCGATCTCCGGATCGACCACCGAACGCAGCGCGTCGAGCACGGCCAGCTCTCGGGAACGCTGGATGGGATCGAACGCGGGCGTCTCGTCGTCGGAGGGAACGATGGTCGGGCCAACGGCGTCGTTGGTGATGGTGGGATCAGACATGGCCTGGTCATCCTACACCGCCCCTCGAGCACGCCCATGACGAGCCGATGCAGGCGTCAGTCGCCGAGTGCTACCCCGATGCTCCGCGCCGTCCTGATCCAGGGATGGTCGGGCGGGACCGTCTTGCGCTTGCCCACGATGTCCTTGAGCGGTACCGGCACGGCCTCCTCGCCGCGCGAGGCGACCATGACCCCGAACTGACCACGCTCGATGACCTCGACGGTGGCGGCGCCGAGGCGAGTCGCCAGCAACCGGTCCGCGGCCGACGGCGTGCCGCCGCGCTGCAAGTGGCCGAGGATGGTCAGGCGCGACTCGAGCGTCGTGCGCGACTCGAGTTCCTCGGACAGGGCCAGGGTGGCTCGTCCCAGGTGCCCACGGACCTCGTCGACCGTGGCTCGGGCCGCCTTGATGGCCTTGTCGCTCCCGGACCCGTCCTTCCTGGCCTTCTTGGCCGCGGTGACCTCGGCCTCGGCGACTGCGAGCGCCTCGGCACGATCGCGCGGCACCGCACCCTCGGAGACGGCCACGATGCTGAACGAGGCCCCCCGGCGGTGGCGTTGACGGATGGCCTCGGCCACGGCATCCATGTCGTAGGGGATCTCGGGGATGAGGATGACATCGGCGCCACCAGCCAGTCCGGCACCGAGCGCGAGCCAGCCGGTGTTGTGGCCCATGACCTCGACCACGATGATGCGGTGGTGGCTGTGGGCGGTGCTGTGGAGCCGATCGATGGCCTCGGTGGCGATGCCCAGGGCGGTGTCGAAGCCGAAGGTCATGTCCGTGCCGAAGACGTCGTTGTCGATGGTCTTGGGCAGGGTCACCACGTTGAGACCCTTCTTGTGCAGTCGGAAGGCATTCTTCTGGGTGCCGCCGCCGCCGAGGCACACGAGCGCGTCGAGCTGATGGTTCTGGTAGTTCTCGACGATGACATCGGTCATGTCCAACGTCTGGCCGCCGACCAGCATGCGGTGCGGCTTGTCGCGGCTGGTACCGAGGATGGTGCCGCCGACGGTGAGGATGCCCGACAGCTTCGACTTGTCGAGTTCGAGCGCCCGGTTCTCCATCAACCCCCGGAAACCATCGCGGAAGCCGACCACACGCATGTCGTAGGCGCCGATGGCGGTCTTGCCGACGCCCCGGATGGCCGCGTTGAGTCCAGGACTGTCGCCACCGGCGGTGAGGATCCCGATGGTCTTGCTCATGGGCCTCGGCTGCTCCGCCTAGCGCAAGTGTTCGGGTAGCTTCTCGGCGCTCTGGGGATCGAAGCCCGGTCCCTTGAGCGTACCGTCAGCCTCGAAGAAGCCGTCGTAGCGTTCAGGGTGTTCGGCGGCATAGCGGAAGGCCTCGGCGATACCGACCTGCTTGAGCTCGGGATGCTGGCTCAGCATCTCGACCGGAGAGAGCCCGTTGCTGCGCATCTCGAGGAGGTTGCGCACGGTCAGGCGCGTGCCGTAGCAGAAGGGCTCGCCGTTCATCACCAACGGATCTCTTGCGACCCACTTGATGGTCATCAGACGACCGTGTCGTCGCCGAAGCCGGCGCCCTTCCAGATGAAGCGGACGGCCTTGTTGCCCTCGTGGTCACCGGGCAGGCGGCGGTGGTGGCGCATGCGCTCGACCCAGGCGTCGATCGGCTCGCGGATGACCGGAGCGTCAGCCGAAGGGCCCAGGGCCACGGCCGCTTCCTCGAGGCCGCGCAGCAGCGTGACCACGTCGTTCATGCGCACATGGCGGCGCCGGTAGATGGGCACGAGCGACTCGCCCCAGGCCACGACGAAGCGGTCTTCACCGGTCTCGATCGCGCGCGCCAGCTGCTCGATGTGCTGCTCGTAGTCGCGCAGGAGCCGGCGCTGCATCAGCTCGTCGTGGCGCTCGGGCAACGTCCCGTCGATGCGGCAGGCCGCCTCGAGCGCGGTGACCGGCAAGCGTGCGGCGTCGCGCAGGCGCGCAGCCACGTCCGGACGTCCGGCCGTGGCGTCAGCGGGTGGCAGTCCGAGTGCTGGATGTGACATGGGCAAGGGACAGTCTAGCGACCTCGGCGGACCGCGCGCGACTAGAGTTGGGGCCATGAACGAGCCCGGCGATCGACGGCCACCCACCAGCGCGCCTGCCCCACCGGCGACCCGCCGGCCCGCGGGTCTCGACCGACTGCGTCCGCGAAGCCTTCTTGCAGCGGTGCTGGAGGCTGGAGCGGTAGCGCTGATCTCGGCAGCCGGCTGGGCCTTCCTCAAGGGCGTGCTCGAGTTCCCGGGCGCCCTGGCGGTGGCTGTCATCGGTGGCTGGCTCATCGGTGAGGTGCTGTGGTCGGTGCGGGCCCATCCGGCCATCGCCGGCGCCATGGCCGTGTCGGCCTGGGCGATCGGGCTGGTGTTGACCTGGCTGACGGCCATGGCACTGCTGCCAGGTTCATCGCGGACGCTCGTGGAGCGCGTCGAGAACACGCCCTTCCTCGAGTGGCTGGGTCCGCAGTTCGGGGCGATCGACGTGATGGGCTTGGTGCTCTACGTGGTCGCCGCGCTCTACGGCGCCCGCCCCCGCTCGGGCTAGCTGCGGATCAGGCGGGCGTCTCGCCGAGGAACGGCATGCCGTCCTCTTCCACGGCTTTGAGGCTCATGCGCAGGGCCGCGGTCTTGGCCTTCGCCACCTCGCGCACGTAGTCGGTCATCTCCCCGTCGGTCATGGCCCGGCCGCGCACCGAGTCTGCCGGTCGCCCCACCATCAGCCACGAGAGGTGGTAGCGGTCCATCGAGCCCCAGGCGACCTGGAGCAGCTGATCGGAAGCCGCGATCCAGGTTTGCAGCGCCGGCATCGACGGGCGCGACCCGATGCGATCACCCTCGGCGACAAGGGCACGGATGGCGGTGATGTACTCGTCTCGGGTCACGGCCCCTATCATCGAGGCAGATGGCCAGCCTTGCCCGATCCACGACCGCCGAGACCCTTGACCTCGACCTCGGACCCGCGCGCGAGGCTGCGGCTCGCTGGGTCGCCGACGGAGTCGATCCCCTGTGCTGCGGTCGGCGTCATCGACGCGGCCGGGTGCATGCGCTGCGACTTCGTCCCCGGGAACGAGGGCTCCATCGACCTGCGGACCGTGTTCTTCCTGGCTTCGCTGACGAAGGGCATCGTGGCCACGGCGGTGATGCGCTACGTGGACGAGGCGCGACTCGAGCTCAACAGGCCGCTGCAGCACTACCTGCCAGAGCTGGCGGACGCTGACGCGGGCGCGGTCACGGCCTGGCAGGTGCTGACCCACACTTCGGGACTGCCGGATATGCCGGTCACGTCGATGCGCCAGGAGCGGCCCACCTACGAGCGGACGCTGGCCTTCGTCCGAGAGTCACGCCGCGTGGCTGCGCCGGGCACGTCCTACGAATACAACTCGGCCTCGTTCATCCTGCTGGCCGAGGTCATGGCTGCCTTGAGCGGCGCGCCCTTCGATGAGGCGCTGCGGCTGCGGCTGACCGAGCCGCTGGGCATGACCGACAGCACCTTCGATGCCCGCCCCTCCCGCGACCGCGTGCTGCCGGTCCATGACATCGGGGCCGACAACCGCATCGTGCAGGAGGTGATGATGCGCTTCCTGGCGGCGGCGCGGATGCCCGGCGGAGGTATGTTCGGCACACTCGGTGACCTGCTGCGGCTGGGGCGCGCGTTGCTGCCGGCCGATGCTGCGGTGCCCGGGCCGCGCGTGCTTTCGCAGGCAGCCATCGACGAGATGACCCGCAACCACACCGACGGCTGGACGCACATCTCCGAGGACGGCGTCGAGCGCGAGGTCCGGCAGGGTCTCGGCTGGCGGAAGCCGCAGCGCCACTGGTCTGGGTCGCCGTCCGCTTTCACCCATGGCGGCATCTCCGGCGGACGCCTGTGGGTGGAGCCTGAGGCCGGCTTCGCGGTAGCCTTCCTGACGAACCGCTGGCAGGCGCCGATCGAGGCCTCCTTGAGCGTCATCGACGAGGTCTACCGGAGCTGGACCTAGGCCGCACCACCCTCCTCGATGGCGAAGGTGGCCAGCGCATCCTCGCAGGCGACGCTGAGGCGTTCGGCCTGGCGCACGATCCAGGGATCGACTCGGCTGCTGTCCTCGATGGTCAGCTCTGGTCCGGTGGGACCGTCGCCGAGTACGATGCCGTCGCTGTTGCGGTAGTCGGTCAGCCAGTTGGCCTGCAGCTGCACCACCGCGGCGACCACCACCGCGCGCGAGAACGACCAGTCGAGGTACTCGGCACCGAGTTGGTCGACGATGTCGCGGACACGCACCGCGGTGCCACGTGGCAACCGAGCCAGCAGGTGCACCACGCGCAGCTCGCTGAAGGGATCGCCGACCTCGGCCAGCGTCGGGGGTCGGATGTTCGGGTCGGGCAAGCCCGGGGTCTGGCGCAACTGCATCGCGGGAAGCGGGTCCGTCAGGACTCGTCGGCGCCGATGCCGACCTCGATGCGGTCCTCTCCGGTACCGGAGGGACCTCGCCGCACGGCCAGGTAGCTGCCCTCGGGTGCGTCGCTCAACAGCGGGGTGATGGTGGCCACGATGGCGTCGGCATCATCACCCACCAGGCGCATGGCCAGGTAGCCCCGCTCCAGCGAGTTGGTGTCGTGCTCCCCGGCGCCGGCCGCGTCGAGCGCACGCATGAGCTCGTTCTCCAGGGCGAAGACCTTCTGTTGCTCGCGCATGGTCTCGAAGCCGGGGTCGTAGAGGCGTACCCACACCGACACGCGATGCTTGTCGCCGTGCGCTTCGAAGGTGGCCTCTGCCGAACGGCGCCACTCGGCGTCGTCAGCGGGCTGGCCGTCGGATCCACCGCCACCGTCCTCACCGCCCCCCAGGAGACGCTTGAGGAAACCCACCGCTAGAGCAGCTCGCCGTGAGCCGCGCCGGTCGGCTCACCCTCGGCGGGGCGCGGCTCTTCGCCGGGCCCGTACGCGGGAGCTCGGGGATCGCCGGCCGCGAGCGCAGCCGGTGCGGTCCGTCCCTCGATAGCACCCACGCCGTAGGGCACCCACTTCTCGGGGGACTGCAAGCGGTGGGCCTCGGTGTTCCCACGTGCGTGGATCTCGTTGTGGCCGGCGGGCTTGATCCACATGGCATCCCCCTGCAGCAGAGCATGGACCCCACCCTGGCCGGGCTCGGGGCGCTGGTTGCGGCAGTAGGCACAGGAGCGTTGATCGTGCGGGGTGTACGAGGTGGGCTCCTCGTAGGTGGTGATATAGCCCTCGTAGTTGCGGAGCACGACCTTGTGGTCCGAGTAGCTGATGAGGTAGTTGGGCATGACCGGGATCTTCCCGCCACCACCTGGCGCATCTACCACGTAGGTCGGTACGGCATAGCCGCTGGTGTGGCCACGCAGGCCCTCGATGATCTCGAGGCCCTTGCCCACCGGCGTGCGGAAATGGCCCGAGCCGGCCACGAGGTCGCACTGGTAGAGGTAGTACGGGCGGATGCAATTCTCGACAAGCCGGTGCACGAGGTCGCGCTGGATGTGTACGCAGTCGTTGACGCCCGCGAGCAACACCGACTGGTTGCCGATGGGGATGCCCGTGCGGCTGAGCTTGTCCACTGCGCGAGAGACCTCGGGGGTGATCTCTGCCGGATGGTTGAAGTGGAGGTTGATCCACACCGGGTGGTACTGCTCGAGCATCGCGCAGAGCTCGTCATCGACCCGCTGCGGCATGAACACCGGCACGCGTGTGCCGATGCGCACGATCTCGATGTGGGGGATCTCGCGCAGGCCGCGCATGACCCGCTCGAGCAGCTTCGGCGACATCGTGAGGGGGTCGCCGCCGCTGAGCAACACGTCCCGCACCTGGGGCGAGCGTCGCAGGTAGTCGAGCTGGGCTTCGAAATCCCTGGTGTTGAAGTTCTGCGTGGCGTCGCCGACGATCCGCGAGCGGGTGCAGTAGCGGCAGTAGGAGGCACACTGCGTGGTCACCAGCATCAGCACTCGGTCGGGGTAGCGATGGACGAGGCCGGGCACGGGCGAGTGCTGATCCTCGGCCAGTGAGTCCTCCATCATCGCGGTGAACGCTTCCTGTTCCTCCCCGAGCGGCATCACCTGGCGGCGGATGGGGTCGTCGGGGTCCGCGGGGTCGATGAGGCTGATGAAGTAGGGCGTGATGTCGACGCGGAACTTGTCAGGGGCGCCCAGGCCTGCCCGTTCGTTGTCGGTCAGCTCGAGGATCTGCGCGAACGTCTCGAGGTCGTTGACGCAATTCGAGAGCTGCCACTTCCAGTCGTCCCACTGCTCGTCAGGGACGTCCGCGTAGTACGGAGCCCGGCGGCTGCGAGCGGGCTGGCCATCAGGGCCGAGGGCCTTGGCCGGGTCGCGCGGATTGATCCAGGTGTCTTGTTCGTCGGTGGTCGCCACGATCCCTCCTGTGGGCGGCGATGATACCGCGCGCCGCCCTCCCACCCCTTCGCCCAGGGATGGGGGCGGATGGTGCCCGTTGGCACCGCCCCTAGTGGCTCTTTGGGGCCATATCGAACGGAGTCAGCCAGGCGTAGGTTGCGGGGGCTGACCCCCGCGTGGCCCGATGGCCCAGGTTGCGGATCGGCGCATTCATCTCATCCCTGGATCAATCGAATACGACCGAACGGGGCCCGTTCCGAGCGAACCCCAGGCTCCCGCCCCACCCGCCCGTGAGTGGCCATCGAACCATCATCCATCCTGCGATGGCCGCGCTGCGAGCCCGGAGCCAGGCCCGGGACCTGCGTCGTGCTCCACCGATCCGCCATCGGAGACACCTGATGGACAAGCTACGTGCAGCGGTGGCAGCGGCCACCGAACGGGCCGCTCGCTCGCGGCCCATGCGGTCGTTGTGGGCCGTCCTGGCGCCGACGCGCCGCGCCGACGCCGAGCAGCGGGGTCAGGGACTCGCTGAATACGCCCTGATCCTGGCCCTGATCGCCATCGCCGCGATCATCTCGCTGATCTTCCTCGGCGAGAGCGTCAACAAGTTGTTCGAGGACATCATCAACGAAGGGTTCCGTCAAGTTCTGGAGCTGATCGG
>CAVQPG010000022.1:0-29128 GCA_963714675.1 uncultured Chloroflexia bacterium
ATCGCGCTCCCGGGGGGATGACCTCGCAGATTGGCCGGCCACTTGAGCGGCACGATGAAGGGTAGAGTCGTACCATGCGAACTACCATCGACCAAGCGGGACGGATCGTGGTGCCCAAGCCTATGCGGGATGAGCTCGGCCTCAGCGGCGGTCAGGAGATCGAGATCGACCGCACGCGACGGACACCTTGAGGTGGACGTGGCGCCGGTGGCCATGCGACTCGAGGACGACGATGGGGTCCTGGCCGCCATCCCGACCGAGCCGTTGCCCCCGTTGACTGCCGAGCAGGTGCGTGAGGTGCTCGAGCGGACACGACGATGATTGCCGTCGACACCAGTGTCGTCGTCGCGGCATTCGCATCCTGGCACGAGCATCATGCGCTGGCCGCCCGCGTCATGGCTGCCCGAAGCTCAGTGGGTCGGGGCGGCCCTCCGGAGTGACTGGGGCACGCCGACGGCGGCCGTGAGGTGGCCGTCGACGAGGGCGAGGGGCGGAACGTCGAGGGCATTCATGTCCACGTCCGCGAACTCCTCGAGCAGCCAGTGGGCGAACTCGCGCTCCACGTCGAGCGGCAGCCTGATGATCAGGTCGCGCATGGGGGCCAGGACGAGGCCGTTGCGGTGGCCCAGGACGCGGACCAGCTGGTCGGGCAGGAGCAGCAGCTGCGAGGCCCAGCCCTCGCGCGACTGGAAGGCGAGCGTGGGCACGTCGGCGATGCGTTCGTGGACCAGGGCGAACTGCCGGCGTGAGCCGACTCGCTCGCGGACGTTGTCGAGGGCACGCTCGAAGGCCTCGTCGGGGCTGACCTCCCACTTGGCCAGCTGCTCCGGCGGCACGAAGAGCATGGCCGGGCCGATGTCGAGCCCGAGGACCGTCTCGAGGCCCGGCGGGTAGACCTGCATCGGCAGCTCGTCGGGATCCACCGGCAAGGCTCGACGGCGGGGGAGGGCGACGCAAAGCTTGGGTGCCATCTCCTCCCAGGGGGCTTCGAGGTCGGCCGACTCGATGGCCGCGAGGACGTCGGTGACCGAGGCTGTCGTGACCAGGGGCTCGTCGAGTGTCGTCATGGCGCCACGATGGCGACGGGGCGTTGGCCTGGGCTCTCTGCGGGCTTATCGGGGACTTGTGGCCCTGCGACCGGCTGTGGACGACGAATAGGCTGAGGGCGTGACCACTTCCCATGCGCCCGCGGCTGAGGTGCGGCGCGCCTATGTCGACCAGGCCGCGGTCAGCTACAGCTTCTACGTGGTGGGGGCATCGGCCGCCTTCATCGCGGTGGCGCTGTCGCTGTCCGAGACGGAGGCGGGGTTGCATTCGTCGGCCATGGCCGCAGGCATGATCGTGGCCGGCCTCGCCGGGGAGCGGTTCGACGGGCTGGCCGGTGTACGTCGGGTGCACTACCTCGGGATGGCCCTGCTGGCGGTATCGCTGCTCTTCCTGGCGTGGGCGCCCGGGGTGGCTGTGACGCTCGGCGCGTCGCTGGGCGTGGGCCTCGGTGCGGGAGCCATGTTCGGCCATGTGACCCACACGCTCGGTGCCGGCGGTGGACCGGTCACTCGGCTGCAGCTGACGCGGGGGGCCTTCGTGGCCAAGGCCTCGCAGCTGATGGCGCCGGTGGCCATCGCGGCGGGTGCGGCCGTCGGGTTCGACTGGCAGTTCGTGGTCGTGCCGGTCCTGCTGTTGCTCGGTGTGCTCTTCGTCTGGTCACGCTGGGCCGAGCCGGCGGCGGCGGTGGGCGAGGCGCTGGGTCCCTTGCCGCGGGCCTACTGGCTGCCGTGGGTGCTGACGGTGCTGGTCATCGGCCTGGAGTTCTTCGTGGTCGTGTGGGGCGGGTCGCTGGTGGCGGCGCGGACGGGCGAGTCGTTGCACGATGCCACGCTGACGATCTCGGCCTTCATCGCGGGCATGATCGCGGGCCGGGCGGTGATGTCGATGGAGGTCACGAGCCGGATCGAGGCCATGCGCATCATCCGCGGGGGCCTGGTGGTGACCTTCGTGGCGGTGCTGGCGGTGTGGCTCTCGGGCTCGTGGTGGCTGAGTGCGGGGGCGATGGCGGTGGCGGGCTTCGGCGTGGGCATCCTCTATCCGCCGTGCGCGGCCATCACCATGGCGACGGCGCCCGGGGCACCGGCGGCGGCTTCTTCGCGCCTCGTGTTGGCAGCGGGGCTGGCCATCCTGGTGGCGCCGTTGCTCCTCGGTTTCATCGCGGACCTGAGCGACATCAGCTCCGCCTGGCTGCTGGTGCCGGGCGCGTGCGTCGGCGTGGCGCTGCTGACGGTGCCGGTGGATCGGGCGCGGCAGGCGAGGGAAGCGAATTAGGCGCGCTCGACCAACGAGGTGGAGATCTCCGTGACTACACCGTCGAGTCGGTCGCGGATGTCGTGCTCCCATACCTCGTAGACCGTCCAGTCGGCCTCTTCGAGCTGGCGTCGCTTGCGTGCGTCACGCTCCCGATTGAGCTCGAACTTGCGAGCCCAGAACTCGGGGTTCGACTTCGGCAGGTTGGGGTGGCACTTCGGACAGTGATGCCAGTAGCAGCCATGGACGAACACTGCGACTTTGCGACCCGGGTACGAGATGTCCGGGCGACCCGGTGCCGACTTCCAGTTGAGCCGATAGCCGGGGTGGCCGGCGTCACGGAGTGCGAAGCGAAGGGTGCGCTCAGGCTCCGTGTCCTTCGCCCGATTGGCCTTCATCACCGAACGAACGGCCGCCGATGAGGCGGGCGGGTTCGGAAGCTGGCGAGCCGGCATGGTTCTCAGTATGCGTCCGGCCCGGAGTAGGCTCTGCGGCCATGTACGGAGGGAGGCTATGGACTACCTAACCGAAGACTTCAGACACGCGGCCGCGCTCCTGAGAGACAACCCGGCCTGGTTGGACATCCGTGACGCCATCGAGGCCCTCAGCGGCACGATGATCATCGAGAAGCAACGAGCAATGGCGGAACGAGGACGCCCCCCGCGGGGTGGGCAGAGCGCGATCAATTCGCTGTTCGAAGACCTGCTACCAGAACCTCGGTGGTCGCACCAGCCCCGCCTCTTCGATGCTCCCGAACTCCGGAAGTGGAAGATGGACTTCCTGCGCGCGAACGTTGGCGTCGAGGTCTCCTTCAACCACGCCGAAGCGATTCCCTGGCAGTTCACGCGACTGAACATCGCCGGAGAGTCTGAGCGCGTAGTCGAGAAGTCGAGGATCCACGTCGGTGTCGTGATCACAGCGACCGACTCCTTGAAGTCCTGGTCCAAGATGGACTCCGCTGTCGGAACCTTCGATGCTTTCAAGGCGTGGCTGCGCGAGATGAAGCCGATCCTCCCGATCCCGCTCCTGCTCGTCGGCCTCCAGGCAGCCGAATGGCCACCGACCGATGTATTCGGCGGTACCCGATCGGGCATTCGCACCTAGGAGGCCGTCGCGCCAACCAGGTCATGTTCGAGGCCAAGGTCTGTTGCCTCGCGCATCAGTTCCACGCCCACGCGCTCGATGAGCCCGACCACAAGCGCGTTGCCCATCATGAACGCGCGCCTTCCCTCCGGCATACCCGTGTCGGTCCAGTCGTCGTCGAAGCCGTTCAGGCGTTCGAGTTCTCGTGATGTAAGACGGCGATAGCGGCCGTCCTCGATTTGGACGAGATGCTTGAAGCGAGATGGGGTCCGTCCGCCCTCGCCGGTAAGGATCGTCCGCGCTGGCCAGTCCGTGCGATCGGGATAGGGGATCGGGCCTTCGACGTAGAAGTACGGTGTGCCACTGCCCTTGTGGAGGCGTTGTTCACGCTTGGCGCCTTTGAGGTACTGCCAACGAGGGAGATCTGCCTCGGTGACGAAGTACTGATCAGGGACTTCTCCTACGGGCTCGAGGATGTCTCCGAGCGTCGTGAATGGGCCATCCCAGGCAGGATCGAGATCGAGCGTCCACACACGACGTTGGGACATGTATCCGGCGTTGCGGAAGGGAGACACGCCCTTCGTCGCCCCGAATGTCTCGGAGACCTCGGCCGGCGTCCCGTCGATCATGAACGTGGGTGAGGCCGACAGCACGGGACCAGCCTCGACCGGCAATGCCCGTGCAAGCGGCCCGCCGTAGATCGAGTCGTTGGGGTCCTTCGAGGTGGCCCCTGCAAGCCGACCGATGAGCAGCACGCGGCGTCGCTTCTGCGGGAAGCCGTAGTCTGCCGCGTTGACGACACGCCACTCGACCTCGTAGCCGAGGTTCGCCAGCGTGACCAACATGACGCCGAAGTCGCGTCCTCGCTGCTGGGTCGGCGACTTGAGCAGCCGATCGACGTTCTCGAGGAAGAGGTAGCGCGGCCGCTTCATCATCAGCAGCCGGTAGATCTCCCACCAGAGCACGCCTTTCTTGCCAACGATGCCGGCGGCTTGGTTCAACGTCTTTGCGACCGAGTAGTCCTGGCACGGGAAACCACCGACGAGCAGCTCGTGGTCAGGGATGATTCGGCCTCCAGATTCGGCCTCGTTCATGACCTCGTGGAGGTCCTCGCACACCGCGCCCGTCTCACCGAAGTGCCGCACGTAGCAGTCGAATGCGTGCTGTGTCCTGGTGCTTGGCTCCCACTGGTTCGCCCAGACCGTTTGCCACCCGGAACGCTCGAGGCCGAGACGGAAGCCGCCGACACCGGCGAAGAGTTCCGCGACGCGGGGCTTGGTGAGTCGATTCACGGGCATCTGTGCATCCTATTCGATCTCGTCGAATCGATCAACCGGCGTCTGCCGGTCACGCAAGAAGCCCAAGATCTCGGCCATGACCTGGCAATCCACGCGGTTGTAGTCGGCCACTTCCTGCATCAGCGGGTCGTCCAGCAGCACGCCGCCTGACGCCTCGATCGCCTCGTCGACACGCCAGGCAGCGACCATCGCGCCCAGCCCGTCGGTGGGCCCGCCACCCCAGGCGGTCTGGATGAGACCCATCGCCTGCATCGCCTTGGCGATGTCCTTGAGCCCATAGCCGAACGCGCCGGTGACCGAGATCGGCCCGGCCTCCACGACTCGGTCGAGCAGGTCGAACCACGGCAGCAGTGGCCACTGATTCTCCGGGTGTCGCTTGCGAGCCGCGTTGTAGGCCGTGGTCAGCGTGGACCGCTCTGCCGGGCTCCAGTGGTAGAGGCGAGCTTCCTCGATGCCGATGCCGCGCTCGTCACACAGTTCCCGCGCGCGCGCGACCCAAGCATCGATGATTGCCACCTCCGACGCCTCGGTCAGCCGATCGACCGTCCACTGGTCGAAGCGCCACGCCCCATCCTCCATCCGACCGCAGCCGATCTGGAAGATGAGCGGCAGCCCGCCCTCCATCGGCAGCGTCGAGAAGTCATCGGCCATGCTCGAGACCGTCTCGAAGTCGACGTACAGCTCCAGAGGCGCCACCTCGCGCCACGCGTCGTCCTCCAGCTCCAGCCGTTCGGGCAGCATCACCGGCTCGGGCGCCCGGTTCGCATCCAGCACGGCCGTGCACATCCGTGCCGCGATGCCCTTGAGGCCCAGCGATGGAGCCGATACGGCCGGGTCCGTCCATCGTGTCAACCCGCGCTCGTGTGCCGCCCGTCGCCGCGCGGGGTTGACCCCCGGCAGCAACGTCAGCTCCTGCAGCTCCGCCGCGATCCTGGCCTTGGCCGCGTGCCAGGGAGCGTCGTACTCGTTGCCCATGTGCGGGTACAGCTCCGGCCGCGTGGGCACCGGCAACACCTCCCACCCGGCACCCTCGGCGCGAACCTCCCGGATCCAGGCGTGCGCCCGCAGCGTCAGCGAGGTCAGGCTCTCCCCATCGTGGCGGTCGAAGGTGTTGTCCATGTCGATGCGCCCCAGCCGGTCAAGGCATCCGTTCCCACGCTGCCGGCCTCGCTTCCAGTTGCGTCCCAGCAGATACCCCGCCGGCGGCAGGTAGCCCTGGATCCGCCCCAGGGCCGTGTTGTAGGCCCACACCTGCGCCTGGTAGGCCAGCGTGTCCGCCGTGCGACCGACCGAGCCGTCGGCCCGCAGCTCGAGCGTGCGCATCTTGATGTCGACCACGCGGTAGTGGCGATCGGGCAGCCACAGGCCAGGCGCCCCGACCGAGGCCGCGTCCGCGTCGAGGTCGGCAGGGAACAGCTCCGCCAGCACATCCGACCTGACCAGCAGGTCGGCCATCCCGTAGGTCCGATGCTGCGGATCACGCAACACCGCCTGGGCGATGATCGGCGCCCCGTCGCGCATCGCCTCCACCGTGGCCGCGGCCGCATCGATCGAGCGGCTGTCCTCCCAGTCCGTGGCGATGGCCACCACGTCGGTGTCCCGAGCGAGCAGTCGCAGCACGCCCGCCTCGAACGCATCGCCCTTCGCGAAGATGTACTCGCGAAAATCGGTCCGCGGGTTGTAGCCGTCTACCTCGTCGTCGCGCTCGAAGCCGTGATCGGTGCCGTAGCGGTCCAGCCAGTCGAGCAGCGGGTCGTCGTTGAGCCAGTTGCGCGCCTTGGTCGCCGATACCCACTCGCGCCAGGCCTCCCGGTCCTCGGGCACGACCAGCGTGCCGTCGTCCGCCCGCGTCAGGGCCTCGAGGCCGGTGACGACCGTCATCTCCGCGGCGTCTGCGCGGCAGCCACTTCGTCCAGCCGACAGAGTGCGTTGGCCAGGATCATCTCGCGAGGGGTCCGCGCGCGGGCCGCCACGAGGGCGGGCGATGCCACCACCAGGGTCAGGCAGCGCGCCCGCGAGGTGGCCACGTTGAGCCGGTGGAGCGAGTAGAGGAACTCCATGCCGCGCGGCGCATCCTCCGGTCGCGAGGTGGCCATCGAGTAGATCGAGACCGGCGCCTGCTGGCCCTGGAACTTGTCCACCGTCCCGACCGGCACGCGCCCATAGTCCTCACCACGCCGGGCCAGCTCCGCGTTGATCCGCGTCCGCTGTGCGTTGTAGGGCGTGATGACGAGGATGTCCGCAGGCGTGATGGCCTTCTTGTCGAGGTCCCGGTCGATCCAGCTGGCCCGGCCGTCGAGCAGGTCGCCGACGATGTCCGCGATGACGCGCGCCTCCTCGATCGAGGCGTTGTCGTTGCGCGCGTCGGCGTGGTCGACGGGCACGAAGCGGATGCCCACGCCGTCGGCCCACCCGGCGCCCACGAGGGACTGTCGCTCGTTGCCCTCCTGCGGAAAGAGCTCGCTGCGATAGAAGACCTCCGAGGTGTAGTCGCAGATGTCCGGGTGCAGCCGCCAGGTCTTGTCCATGAACAGGCCACGGTCGGCCGGCATGATCTCGTCGTCGCCCAGCAGGTGGCCCAGCGCGCTGCCCTCCGCCCCCGGAGGGTGCGAGCCCTTGATGGGCTGGTCGAGCTGCTGCGGGTCGCCGAGCAGGACCACCGACTTGGCCACCCGCGACACTGCCAGCGCATTGGCCAGTGAGAACTGGCCGGCCTCATCGATGAAGAGCACGTCCACGAGCTCATCGGGGATCTTGTCGCTGGCCCACAGCCAGCTGGTGCCCCCGACGACATCGACCGAGCCCCCGATGAGGGCGGCTGCCACGTCGTCCGCGTCGCCGATGGGTTCGGCGTACTTGCACGTGGGATCCTTGCTGCCGCTGGGCTTCTGGCGGATGCGCACGGGCCGGTCGGCGAGCTCGGGGTAGTCGGACTGGGCCGTCCACACGTTGTCGAGCAGGTTGCCCACGACCTTGTGGCTGTTGGCCGTCACGCCGACGGTCTTGCCCTCTCGCACGAGCTCCAGGATCATGCGCCCGCCGATCCAGGTCTTACCGCTGCCGGGCGGCCCCTGGATGGCCAGACAAGAGTGATCGAGCTCCTTCACGAGTCGCAGGGCGGCCTCTCCGGCCGTCTCGCCTTCACGGCGTAGCGGCTGGCCATCGGTGTGGCCGAGGACGCGTGGCGGCCGGCGGCGCAGCATGTCTCGTGCGGCCCGATACTCGCCGTCTCCCTCCAGTCCGTGATCCCGCACGTAGGCGCCGACTTCCAGCAGCCGGTTCTCCTGCCCCGTGGTGCGGATGATCGACTGCGGCACCAGGGCCGCGGGGTGTTCGATCTCGCGCCTGGCAGGGAAGCGCAGGACGATCTCTCGCCGATCCTCGTCGAGCGCTTCGACCGGCATGTCCTTGCCGTTGAAGGGGTTGACCATGGCCAGGCCGAGCTCGAACTCCTGCTCCGGAAAGCGGTAGCGATACGTGCGGGCGGCGCCATCGACCGCTCCGATGAGCTCCAGTCCGCCGAGCGGGGAGCGCTCCGTGAGCATCTCCTCCTCCGGCAGCTCCATCTGGCTGAAGAACTGCCACCACTCGGGCTTCTGCTCGCGCCGGTGCCAGCCGAGCACGCCGGCCAGCAACTGACGTGCACGCTGGTCGCTCGTCAGGTCGCCTGGCGCTGCTTCGTGGGGGATGTCTGCGGTCAGTGGCTCGGCGATCTCCTGGATCCGGCGCAGGTACTCCTTGAGGTCATCCTTGGGCTGGCCGTCCTGCACCTCCGGGCGAGGCAGGATCTCAGCCCGGCTGGCCGCCAGCTCGGCGCGGCGTTCCTCCAGCCAGCGGTGCAGCAGCAGCGTGGAGACGACGTCGTCGCGGTTGTAGTCTTCGATCTTCTGCAGGATCTCGTCGCCCACGCCGTCGCCGTGGCTGCCGAGCTCCATCCAACCCTCGAACTCCACGATGGACTCATTGGCGGCGCGCAGCTCGACCTCACGAGTGAACCCGTAGAACGGCTCCAGCTTCTTGATCGAGTAGCTCTCGAGCGAGGCCTGCAGCCCTTGCCGCACGACCTGGTAGAGGTCGACGAGGACGTCGCCGCGGAAGAGTTGGTCGACCTCATCCTGGCGCGTGTTGTAGCGGCCCATGAGCCGTCCGAAGTGGCTGGGTTCGTACGGCGCGTAGTGGTAGACGTGGATGTCCGGGTCCACGGCCAGGCGCTCCATGATCTTGTCGATGCAGGCCTCGAAGGCGGCCTTCTCGCCAGCCGCGGTGACCTCGCCGACGGCGTCCCGGCTCCAGAAGGCGTGGAACAGCGGCCTCCCGTCCGCGCCCGTCTCCTCCGGCTGCAACAGCCCGAAAAGGTAATCCATGCCGTCATCGCCGATGAAGGGGTCACCCTCCAGGTCCAGGTAGAGGTCACCCGGGCGGGGCTGCGGCAGCGCCAGCAGGCCCTTGGTCGTGTCGAGCGTGCCGTCATCACGCGTCTGTGGCTCCAGCAGCTCGTAGATGTGACGCCTTTCGTCTTCGCCCTGGACCTGGAGCTGCGCCTGCCGCTGCACGCGCGCCAGCACCTCCGGGCGCGTGCCCTCGAGCGGCGGCGCCAGGGGCAGCTGGAGCCCGGCCAGCCCGCGGCGAGTCCCGACTTCGCGCCCCACGAGCGCGGCGCGCGTCTTGGCCGTGATGTTGGCCACCAGTGAGAGGTGGTCGTCAGCCCGGCGCCGCCTGCGGCAGACCTCATCCCAGGAGCAGACCTGACAGTGCTCGACGGGCTCCGGGTACGACGGCGAGGGGGGAGGGTAGACCGGGGCCGGACCAGCCACGTGCGCCAGGAAGCGCTGGCGCACCGCTCGGAAGTAGGCCCGGAAGTCGGCCGTGCGGAAGGCCTGTGTCTCCTTGTCCTTGCCGCCGAGCGCCACGTACATCCTGTCCGGGTAGACGCCCTGGATGGCCTCCAGCATCTCGTTGTAGACGCAGATCTGGAGCAGTGCGCCGGCCTTGACCGAGTGCGCCAGCTTGGTGTCCGCGACCTCGTACGACCAGCCCAGCGGCGCGCTCGGATCGTCCTTCCGCAGCAGGAAGTCGGCGAAGCCGAGCCAGGTGCCGTCGAAGAAGCAGGCCTGGAAGATGACATCGTCACCACGCTCGATGGCCGCCCGCGTGATCGCCGCCAGGGCCCGGTAGTGCTCAGCGCGATCGATGCCCTCGGGGCGCTCGCCCGAGACGTCGTGCACCTCCCGCCCCTTCTCGCGGAGACGGCCGATGTACGCCTGCTCGTGCTCGAAGCCGCGCTTGATGATGATCTCGAGCTCCGGGTCCGAGCGCTCGGGTTTTTGCACCAGGCCAGCCTGCTGGCAGCGCTCGAGGTCCGTGAGGTGGTTGCAGGCGAGGTACCCGACGAGATCGGTCGCGCTGTAGACGGGTCTCCCGTCGAGGAACTGCATCGTTTCGATGGTACGCGGGAGTCGTGCCAGCTCGCGTGGCGCGCACGCGGTTCACGGTGCCCTCATGCGAGCCGGCCGGCGAGTAGGCTCAGGTTCCATGCCCGTCTCTCGTTCTGGTCTCAGCAACCGCATCTCCGCGTGGCTCCGGCGCTGGCGTCCACTGCTGCCCATCTTCGCGGTGCAGATGATCGTGACCGTCGGTTTCGGCGCGCTGCTGCCGGTGTTGCCGCTGTACATCGAGGAGCAGGGCATCGACCCCTCCGGGCTCGGCGTGATCGTCGCGGCCTGGGCCGTGGCCAAGCTCATCTTCGAGCCGATCTTCGGCTGGTGGGCCGACCGGCACGATCGTCGCGTGCAGATGGTCGGCGGCCTGCTCGTGCTCGCGGTGGTCAGTGTGCTGCCGGCCTTCTTCACCGCCTTCGCTGCCTTCGTGGTGCTGCGCTTCCTGGCCGGCCTCGCGGCCGCCGCCTACGACCCGGCAGCTCGCGGCATGGTCGTCGATGCGACCGAGCCCGACGAGCGTGGCGAGGCCTTCGGCTTCTACGGCGCCTTCCAGATCGCCGGCTTCGTGGTGGGTCCGGCCATCGGCGGCATCGGCTCGACGATCATGGGTGGGTACACCTTCCCGTTCTTCTTCACCGGCGTCCTCTCGCTCGTCGGGGTGGTCGTGCTCATGCGCTACCTGGACCCGGCTGCGCACGCGGTCGAGTCGCCCGAGTTCGAGCACGATCCGGAGGCCAAGCCCATCCCTGCCGGCGACCCCTTCAGCGCCTCCCAGACGTTGGCGGTCCCGACCGAGAAGCCCGGCCGTGTGGTCCAGGCGCCGATGCGCGCGGTCTTCAATCGGACGGTCATCGCCGCCCTCGTGCTGGCCTTCGGCTTGCACCTCACCTTCGGCACCTACGAGGTGGTGTGGTCGATCTATCTCATCGCGCTGGGTGCGTCGGTAGCCTGGGTCAGCCTCACCTTCGTCATCTTCGGCATCCCCGAGATGATCCTCGGCCCCATCGCCGGGCGCGTGGTGGACCGGCGTGGGCCGGTGGCGGTGACCATCGCCAGCGGCGTGGTGATCTTGTTCGCAGGCGCGGTCTATGCCACGGCCGCGAGCTACATCGTGCCGACCGTGATGGTGCCTTTCGAGGCGGCGGCCACCGCGGCCATGGCTCCCGCGCTCTACGCCATGCTCGCCAAGGGCACGCCGGTCGGCCGCTCGTCCACGACCCAGGGTCTCTTCGGGGCCACGGCCACGCTGGCCCTGGTGGTGGCTTCGCTGGCGGCCGGCAACCTCTTCGAGATCGGTATCGGCTTGCCCTTCTGGTTCTTCGTCGTCGGCCTCGCGATCTCGCTCGTGGTGGGGCTGCTCATCTACCGCTCGGCCAACCCGTCGAGTGGTGGATCGCCGGTGCCTTCGTCTACCGCCGCCGACCCGGTGTAGCCCCGCCGCCACACGACACCGTCAGGGGCGTGTCCCGCCCATCTCTTCGCAGTCATTGCACGAAGAGCCGGGTTCGGCATGGTTCGAGCGACGGATCGCTCCCTCACAGCGCGATCCACGCCCTACGTGACTGGCACGGCGCCCGGATTCGCGTAGCCGTCTGGCCAGCCACCTCCATTGCGCCTCACCCGCGGCGGTTTCGTCGAATGATCGCGAAGACATGCACCGCCATCGCCGATGAGCCGAGCTGCGCGCCCGCCTCGCCACCGCACCATCGGCCCACCGCCCACCCGACCAGGACCACCGTTCGCCGAATCCGTCCATTCGGCCCTTGGACACCCGATGTAAACGTTGTCATGCTGTGGCCACAAGTTCAGAAGGAGGTTCGGGAAATATGTCCTGGGTCTTCGTGGTGTCGGTCGCGGTGCTCCTCACTGCGGTCGTCCTCGTCGAGGTGCGCGCAGTGCGCACGGGCGATGAGCGCTGGCACCATGCCCCTGGCTACGCCCTCGTGATGGGCGGGCTGATCGTGATCGGCATCGGCATCGCAGCCGCGATGTCGGAGCAATCGGCTATCGCACTACTTGCGTCGTCGGCCGGTCTCCTATCGGTGGTCCTTGGGGCCACCCGGCAGAGGGAGGCGACAGCGCACTAGCGAGCGACACCCTCCTGGCGGTCGATAGCGCGGCCGCCGCTCAAGCGGAGCCCGTCCGGCCAACCACCGGACGGGCTCGAGTCTTGCCCGAGCCGGAGCCTGCCCTTACAGCGTCTGGTTGGCCAGCTCCAGCTGGTGCAGGGTCCGGCGTTGGAGGGCGTCGAGCCGGGTCGGGTCCAGCACCTCGCAGGCCCAGTCCCAGTGCAGCGAGACGACGTCGCCCACCTCCACGTCGGCCACGAAACCCGAACCGTCCAGCCAGCGCTTGACCGACTGCACCTTCGGCTCCACCAGCGCCAGCTTGCCTTCGACCAGCCCCAGCGGCACCGCGTTGACGACCAGCGAGTCGCCGGCCATCTCCTGCACCCGCCCCCAGCGGATGCGGCAGGTGTCCATGAGCCCGACCGCATCGGCCACCGAGCCGCGGCGCTGCGTGCCCACCATCGGGAAGACGTCGAAGACGTGGAACGCGTGCGTGGGCCGTGCCCCGGCTTCGGGCTTGCCCTGCAGCCACTTCCAGGTCTCGGCCGGCAGCTGCGTGCGGAAGCGCTCGTCGATCGACTTGGTCATGAGTACCGGATCCACGTGATCGGATAGCGCGTTGCCGATCCAGTAGGCGTCCACGACGCGCCGGTCCAACGGGTCGTCGATCGTGTTGGCGGCAGCGATCAGCTCGAGGTACGGATACGCGCCCTCGAACCCGGCCGCCAGATCGCGCAGACCACGATCGATCTCGCGCGCCTGCTTCTGACTGGGTCCCTCCGAGTCGGCCGATCCCAGCGCCGCCGCCCCCAGCTCGAGCAGAGAGCGCCAGTCCTCGGGCCCGCACAGGCCCAGGCGGTTGGGCCCGAAGGCGTAGCGCGCGAACAGCACCGGTCCCGTGGGGGCCGGGCGCGCGCGGTCGGATCGGTCGGACGAGGGGAGGGTCACGGACATCGGCAGCGGGGAGGGTCAGTCGGCGGTCTCGGCCGGGACGGATTCCTGTGGCGGGGCCATGAGGATGCCGAACGCGTGACTCATCTCGGCGGCCTGGTCCGCGTCGAGGACGCGCACCACGGTGCCGCTGTTGACCAGCACCCAATCGCCGACCTGCAGGTCCGGCTCGAGCATCATCGAGGCCCTGTCGACCTGGCCGGCGGTCTCGACCTGGCAGATCTCGCCGTCGACCGCGACGACCCGGCCGGGCATCATCAGGCACATGGGGCTACCTCCCGACAGACGACGGCGGGCCCGGGTACCTGGGGCAGGGGAGCGCCGCATCGATCGCAACGCGGTTCGTCCGGCGAGGAGTGGATCGCCAGCTCGCCGCACTGCGTGCAGTGGACATCGTTGGTGGTGATGGTGAAGGTGGTGGAGCCGAAGCCGTGGTCGACGAGATAGTAGGCAGCGTCGAGCGCGACCGACTCCGCCTCGGCGCGTGTGGCGTCGCGGATCTCCAGTTCGAGCTGGCCACCGCAACCGGTCCTGGGCCAGTCGTGGATCACCTTCTCGATGGCTCCGCCGACCTCACCTGCATCATGCATGGCCTCATCATGTACCTCCTCGGCCAACGGCGTCGATGCCGAGCGGCCCCTCCGGGCCGGGTCCATCTGCCCCTGAAGCGTGTCGGCCCATCCGCTAGGGTGGCGCCATGAGCGATCCCGTCGTCCTGGCCGAGCACATCCGCGCCACCTGGTTCGGCTCCGACCTGGTCGCCTCGTCCCTCGAGCGGATGGGTGCGATGGCCCGCGAGTACGAGGCCCCGGCCCGAACGCGTCTCCTGCGCGAGGGCGACGACACCGACGAGCTGAGCATCCTGGTGGACGGCCGGATCGCGCTGACCGAACACGTGGCCGGCCGCGGTTCGGTCACCTTGATGAGCGCCGAGCCCGGCGACGTCTTCGGCTGGACCGCCATCATCCCGCCCTACCGCGCCACGGCCACCGTGGTCAGCCTGGAGCCGGTCAAGGTCATCGCCATCGATGCGGAGGCGCTGCGCGCCGAGCTCAAGGCCGACTGCGTGCTCGCGGCTGGGATCTACCCACGCCTGGCCGAAGCGCTGGCCCACCGCCTGGAGGCCACCCGGCAGCAGCTGTTGGACCTCTACGGCTCCGAGCAGCGGCCACCCTGGTGATCGGTCGCGAGATCCTGCCGGGCGGACCGCCAGAATCGCTCACCGCGCAGCGTGCCAGCATCGTCGTCTTCGCCTGCGGCGATCCCGCCCACGCCGAGCACGAGTCGATCGCCATCGCGGCCTGCACGACCCTGCCGGCGGCGATGCTCGAGCGGATCGACCTCAAGCTCGTCGGCCCCATGCGCCCGGAGTACCTGCGGGACCTGGAGCCCGGCACGCAGGTGCTCATCGCCGACACCGTCCCAGGCCCTCCCGGTTCGCTCGTCGAGATCCTGTTCCTCGACCTCGTCGGCCGAGAGGAGCCGCTGTTGACCAGCTCCACGCCCGACCAGCCGCTCGACGAGGTCATCGCCATGGCCGAGCTGCTGCGCGATGAACCGTTGCGCGGTTCGTTCATCGGCCTCGCGGTCGAGTCGGTCGATCTCGCCGCGCCGGCCCCGGCTGACGCGGTCGATACGATGCGAGCCGCGGTCGAGCGCGCGGTGATGGGGCTCGCCGTTGCCTGACCCCTCCGAGGGTCAACCGCCCTGGGCCGGTGCGTCACCGAAGGTTGGTGGCTCGCCGATCGCAGACGTCACGTCGAACGGTTCGTTGCCCGCTTGCTGAGCGCGAGCGTTGGCCTCGTCGACATCGGCCAGGTCGATGACACCGTCACTGACGAGATCGAACCACGGATCCCAGTGCGGGTCAGCTTCGGTCGTGCCGATCCTGGCCCACACCTGGAAGACATCTCCTGGATCGATCCCGTTCCTGCCGTTGAAGTCAGCCTGCTCACGGCCGGTCCGAACACCCTCCTCGACCGCGAGGCTGAAGATCTTCTGGCCCACGTCGGTGATGGCCCTCGGAACGTCGAACTCGGACCGATCCCCGGTGAGGAACCGAACCCACCCGCGGTCCGAGACCTCGACGCTGTCGGCGACGATGTCTCCGTCGCCGTCGTGCTCGAAGGTGACCGTCGTGGCCGGCGCCCGGCAGGCGCCATCGTCGTCACACTCGAGGATCTGCACGTAGACGCTCTCGTTGGTGCCCACATAGACCTCTTCGGGGTTCGCCTCGACGCGAGTCGGCAGGAGCGCCCGCTCGAACACACCAAAGGGATCCAGATCATCGATGGGGTCGTCGGGGGGCGAGGTGCGTGGCGTGACCGTGATCGTCCGTCGCGTGCGCAGGGCCTTGTCCTCCTTCCCCTGCTTGATGCGCACGATGAGCGTCCCGGTGCCCTCCTCGCGGGCGAGGACGACCCAGATCGGACCGTTGCCGAACTTCCGCCACGCGTTGAGCACCCCGTTGGACGGGATCATCCGTGCCTTCGGTGCGTCGGCGCACGATTCGCCGCTGCTATCGGTGACGCACACGAGCAGCTTGAGCTCGATGCGCTCGCCGAGCTCCATCTCGTCGGGCGCCTCAGGCGCCAGGACCAGCTCGCGTAGCTCATCGCCGCCATCGCTCGCGCGATGGTCGTTCGCCAGCGCGGGGGCTGCGAGCAGGGTGATGCCCAGTGTCAGGAACAGGAGCACGGCGCCAACTCGGCCGACGCCAAGGCCACGGGGGGAGCGCATCGGTCGATTGTCAAGCCCGCGTCAAACACCGACCACGCAACTGCGTGTTCACCTTGACAGCGGACCATGAGCACGACCACGCTTGCGGCCATGCCCGATGTCCACTTTGCCCACAGCGGCGACGTCTCCGTTGCCTACTCCGTCAATGGCGATGGCCCAGTCGACATCGTCTATGTCGAGGGCGCCTTCACCCACCTCGAGGTCTCGTGGGAGGTGCCCTTGTATCGCCGGTTCTGCGAGCGCCTGGGCGAGTTCGCGCGGCTGATCCGCTTTGACAAGCGAGGCATGGGCATGTCCGATCGCGTGCCAGGGGGCACGACGCTCGAGACACGCATGGACGATATCCGCGCGGTGATGGACGCCGCCGGCAGCGAGCGCGCCGCAGTCATCGGCGAGTCGGAAGGTGGCCCACTGGCTATGCTCTTCGCCGCGGCCCATCCTGAGCGGGCCCGGGCCCTCATCCTCCAGGGGGCCGAGGTACGCGAACGCAAGGATGATGAGTGGCCCTGGGGCGAGGCGACGCCCGAGGAGCACGAAGCCTGGATGGCGGCCATCCCCGATCGCTGGGGCCTGGGCGGCAACTTCCAGTTCATCCTGCCCAGCCTGGGCGACGTGCCCTGGGGACGCGAGTACATGGCTCGCCGACAGCGCAATGCCGCTACGCCCGGTGCGTGGGAGGCCTTCGCGCGCATGGCCTTCGACATCGATGTCCGGCACGTGGCGCCCACCATCAAGGTGCCCACCTTGATCTTCCACTCCCAGGGAGACCAGGTCTGTCACGTCGAGAACGCCCGCTTCCTCGCCCGCACCATCGAGGGTGCCCGCTACGTGGAGACGGCCGGCGCCGACCACGTGCCCTGGGCTGAGGACGCAGACCTGTTCATCGCGGAGGTGCGGGAGCTCCTCACCGGCGAGCGCGAGTCGGCCATCCCCGACCGTGTGCTCGCGACCGTCCTCTTCACCGACATCGTCGGCTCGACCGAGCTCGCCTCGGCGCTTGGCGACGTCCGCTGGCGCGAGCTGCTGGCCGAGCACCATCGGGTCATCCGCGAGGCCGTTGCCGCCGCTGGTGGCCACGAGGTGGACATGGCCGGTGACGGCATCCTGGCGACCTTTGACGGCCCGGCCCGCGCCATCAGCTGCGCCCGCGCCATCCAGCGTGGCTCGGCGCCGCTGGGCCTCGAGATCCGCGCCGGCGTCCACACCGGGGAGATCGAGCGGCTGGGCGACGGTGTCGCCGGCGTTGCCGTCCACCTCGGGGCCCGCGTCGCGGCTGCCGCCGGGGCGGGTGAGGTCTGGGTCTCTTCGATCGTCCCGCAGCTGACGGCCGGTAGCGGGATCACCTACGAGGATCGAGGTCGCCGCATGCTCAAGGGCATCGAGGGCGAGCAGCAGCTCTACTCGGTGTCGTGACAGGCGCTGCGGATGTCTGAGCGCTACGTCGACGTTCCCGGCGGGCGCCTCGCGGTCCACGACTTCGGCGCGGGCCCGCCGATCGTGCTTCTGCATGCCGACATCGTCGACTCCTGGGCGTGGGAACCGCTGACGCCGTTCCTGCTCGACGCCGGTTACCGAGTCGTGGCGTTCGACCGGCGTGGCATCGGCGACAGCACCACCAGCGACGTCGACTTCAGCCATCGTGCCGATACGCTCGCGGTGCTCGATGCGCTGGACCTGGAGCGGGCCGCGCTGGTGGGCAACTCCGTCGGCGGCCAGGTCGCGCTCGACACGGCCATCGAGGCGCCGGAGCGGATCGTCGCGGTCGTGAGCATCGGCTCGATCGTGCCCGACTTCTGGCCCGGCCTGACCGCCGAAGAGGAAGCCATCGAGGACGAGCTGGACGAGATCGTGCAGACCGGCGATCCCGACGCGGTCGCCGAGGCCGACGTGCGCGCCTGGGTCGACGGCCCCGGCCAGCCGCCCGACCGCGTGCCCGAGGACATCCGCGAGCTGGTGCGCGAGATGGACCGCGCCATCAACGAGCCGGGCCGGATCCGCGGCCGCTCGATCCGGTTGCAGCCACCCGCGTCGCAGCAGCTGGAACGTCTGACCATGCCCGTACTCGCCATCGCCGGCGAGCTGGACTTCTCATACCTCGTGGCCAGCGCCCGCTACCTCGCTGACAGCGCCCCGGACGCGCGTGCCGAGATCATGCCCGGTGTGGCACACGTGATCGGCCTCGAGGCTCCCGAGGAGCTGGGCCGGCTCATCACCGACCTCCTGGCACCCCTCCCGCGCTGGCGTTGAGGCCGGCGCAGGACGACTTCCATGCGGCCTGCGGCGAGGGGTACCATAGCCGGGCCCTGTAACCCGGCTTCCGCCGGGGGCTTTGGAGGAGGCGTGGGCGATAGGCGTGGGCTGTGCGCTGGGAGACGCACAGGCGGGTCTGGAACGTGCGTGCTCCTCGCAAGACGAAAGGAGCAAACCCCAATGAGGATGGGCAAGCGCGCGTTCGGCATAGGTATGACCGTCGCGCTCACCGCATCGCTCTTCGGCGGCGTGGTCGCCGCCCAGGACCCTGTGGTCATCCTGTCCACGCAGATGGTGCCTGAGGAAGAGGCTGCCAAGATGCGTGACAACATCATGGCCGACTACGACGGATCCTTCGACTTCATCGGCAGCGAAGGTGGCCCCTTCGTCGATACCATCCGGGCGGAATCCGAAGCCGGCTCCGGTGACACTGGCGTCGCGCTGGCGCTCCACGGCGAGCTGTCGACGCTTGGCGCCGAGGATCTGCTCATGGACCTCTCCGACGTGGCGGCCGAAGTCGACGTCGCACCGGCGTTCATGGAGCTCGGCAAGCTGGGCACCGACCAGCAGCTCTACATCCCCATGATGCAGGCGACCTACATCATGGCTGCCCGCACCGAGGCCCTCGAGTACCTGCCCGAAGGCGCAGACATCAACGCCCTTACCTGGGAGCAGGTCGCCGAGTGGGGCGCGAACATGCAGGAGGCCACTGGAGAACGCCTGCTCGGCTTCCCCTTCGGTGAGGATGGCCTGCGTCACCGCCTGTTCCAGGGCTACCTGTACCCGTCCTTCACCGGCCGCGTGAACAACGAGTTCGCGACCCAGCCGGGCGTGGACATGTGGAATTGGCTGCTCGACACCTGGCAGTACGTCAACCCGCAGTCGACGACGTACGGCTTCATGCAGGAGCCCCTGCAGAGCGGTGAGGTCTGGGTGGCCTGGGACCACACGGCCCGCCTGATCGACGCGCTCAATGCCGATCCCGAGGGCTTCGTGGCCTTCCCCAGCCCGGCCGGTCCCGCCGGTCGTGCCTTCATGCCGGTCATCGTCGGCCTGGCGGTCCCCAAGACCGCTCCGGATCCCGAGGCCGCCAAGGAAGTCATCAAGTACCTGCTCCAGCCCGAAACCCAGGGCGTCACGCTCGCGGAGGTCAGCTTCTTCCCGGTCGCGACCGGTGAGGTCCCCGCGGACGTCGGACCCGGTGTCCAGGCGGAGGCCGCGGCCATCAGCGGCCAGTCATCGGCGGCCGACGCCTTGCCGGCGCTGCTGCCCATCGGCCTCGGCGACCAGGGTGGTGCCTACAGCGATGTCTTCAAGGACGCCCTGTCGGCCATCGTCGTCGACGGCGGCGATCCCGCTGGGGTGCTGGCCGGTCTGGCGCCTACGCTCCAGGGCATCTTCGACTCCACCGGCGCTCCGTGCTGGACACCCGACGAGGTCGTGGAAGGCCAGCCTTGCGTGGTCGGCACGCCGTAGTCGATCGAGCCTAGCGCGCGCGGCGCTCGTCGCGCGCAGCGCTCCGGGCGGACCCCTGCGGTTCGCCCGGAGTCTTGCCTTCGCGTCATGCGTGCGGGAGGGACGCTACTGACATGACTGCCGAGACCGTGGAATTCACGGGCAAGCGCAAGCGCAACTGGGCGCCATACATCCTGCTCGGGCCGTCGCTCATCTTCCTTTTGTTCTTCTTCGCCACCCCGATGTTCTCGTCGTTCGTGCTGGCCTTGCAGACCCCCGAAGGCCAGTGGTCGCTCGAGTCCATCCAGACGATGGTCAACGACGCCAACTTCACGCGCGCCATCACGAGCACCCTTACGCTCGTCGTCATCGTGATCCCCTTCCAGCTGGCACTGGCCATGGCCATGGCGCTGGTCGTCAACAAGCGCCTCAAGGGGACCAGCCTCTGGCTCTACGTCTACGTCCTGCCCCTCGCCATCAGCGAGCTCGCGGCGGGCATCGTGTGGGTCTCGATCTTCACCCAGAAGGGCTGGTTCAACAGCATCCTCGAGACGCTCGGCATCGTCGAGCGGGGGATCATCTGGCAGTCGGCCGAGTCGTACTGGACGCTCATCGGCATCATCGTGGTGGCAGAGATGTGGCGTGCCACCTCGATCATGATGATCATCCTGGTGGCCGGGCTCCAGTCGATCCCCGACGAGTACGTCGAAGCGGCAGAGGTCTACGGCGCCACGCTCTGGCAGCGTGTGCGGCGGGTCATCATGCCGATGCTTCGCCCCAGCCTCCAGGTGGCCCTCATCCTGCGCATCATCCTCGCCATCCAGGTCTTCGCTACGGCCATCGCGCTGGCCGGCACCGGCCTGACGGTGATGTCGCAGCAGACCCTCGAATGGGCCAACGACATCGACAACGACAACGTGGCTGCGGCCTGGGCCGGCCTGATGCTGATCATGAGCATCATCGCCACCATCGGCGTGTTGTGGTTGCTGCCGGTGAGGGATGAGCAGCAGGTATGAGCGCACCCGCCGTGCCCGCCGAGGGCACCCAGGCCCCGCCGCCCTCGCGGCGCAAGTGGACCCCACGCAAGGTCCTCAACGTCATCCTGTGGTACGCCGCTGCGGTGGTCATGGCGCTCTTCATCATCGCGCCCATCTACCTCATCTTCGTCAGCGCCACCACCCCGGACGCCAACACCTACGACTATCCCAAATCGGTCATCCCGGCGGGCCTCGCGTTCGACAACATCGAGTCGTTCGTCACCGCCTCTGGCGTCATCGATGCCTTTTGGCGCAGCGTCGCTGCTGGCGTCGTCACGGTCATCCTGGCGCTGGGTATCGGTGCTCCCGCGGGCTACGCGCTCGCACGCTACGTCTTCCGTGGTCGCGACGGCTACCGCTTGGTGGTGCTTGCGACCCGGGCCTTCCCGATCGTCATCCTCTCCATCCCGTTGGCCGTCATGTATCGGAACTTCGGCATCTATGACTCGGTCCTCGGCGTGGCACTCATGCACACCGCCCTGGCTCTGCCCTTCGCGGTGCTCATCACCAGCTCGGTCTTCGTCTCCATCCCCAGAGAACTCGAGGAGGCAGCCCAGACACTGGGCTGCTCGCCCGCTCGCGCGTTCCTCAAGGTGTCCCTGCCGCTGGCCCTGCCGGGCTTGACCGCAGCGGCCATCTTCACCTGGGTGCTGTCGTGGAACGACGTCTTCGCCGCCGCCGTGCTGACGTTGCGTAACCCCACCTTGCCGGCTCGCATCCTGACCTCGCTGACGCAGGCCTCGCTGCCGTGGCAGTTCGCGGCGGCGTTCGTGATGCTCGTGCCCAGCCTCATCGTCATCTTCATCATCCGCCGCTATCTGCTCGGCCTGTGGGGCCGGGTCGTCAAGTAGGGGAGCCACGTGTCCGAGATCCGTCTGGAGCGAATCCACAAGATCTACAAGGAGGCCCGCGCGGTCGACGACGTCTCCCTGACCATCAGCCAGGGTGAGTTCATGGTCCTGCTGGGACCGTCGGGCTGTGGCAAGACGACGCTGTTGCGTTCGATCGCCGGCCTCGAGGAGATCGACGCGGGGTCGGTGATGATCGGTGAGCGCGATGTCACCGAGATGCCGCCGCGTCACCGCAAGATCGCCATGGTCTTCCAGTCGTACGCGGTCTTTCCGCACATGTCGGTGTACGAGAACATCGCCTTCGGCCTGCGGATGCAGAAGCTGGAGAAGGCCGTCATCGACGAGCGCGTCAAGTCCTCAGCCGAGCTGCTGCACATCGAGAGCCTGTTGGCACGCTATCCATCACAGGTCTCGGGCGGTCAGCGCCAGCGCATCGCGGTCGCGCGAGCCATCGCCATGGAGTCGGAGGTGCTGCTCATGGACGAGCCGCTCTCCAACCTTGATGCCCTGCTCCGCCTCGAGATGCGTGCCGAGCTCAAGCGGCTGCTCTCCGAGATCGGCACGACCACGGTCTACGTGACCCACGACCAGGTCGAGGCCATGTCCATGGGGGACCGTATCGCGGTCATGCGCACGGGCAAGATCCTGCAACTGGGGGCGCCGCTCGACATCTACCAGACCCCGGTCGACCGCTTCGTCGGCGGCTTCATCGGCAATCCGCCGATGAACTTCCTGGCGGCCAGGCTCGAAGGCGGCACGGGCTCGATGCTGGCCGGGGTCGAGGGTGCAGGCACCGTCAAGATCGAGCCGGATGCTGCAGCCACGTTGGCAGACTACGCGGGCAAGGACGTCACCTTGGGCATTCGCGCCGAGAACATCGAGGTCCGGCGTGAGGCCACCGAGGGAGACACCCTGCGGGCACGGGTGCTGGTGGTCGAGCCGCTGGGATCACACGACCTGCTCACCTGCAGCATCGGCCACGAGCAGATCAAGGTCGCGACCCGGCCTGACATGCAGGTCAGGGCGCGCGAAGAGGTCCATCTCGCGCTCGAGCATCAGCGAACCGTCTGGCTTGATCCCGAAACCGAACGTACTATCGGGATGTGACAGCTCCGCGCAAACCGCGTGACATCGGCAACGGCCTGGTCGCCGCCTCGTTCGGACGGGGTGGCGAGTGGCTGAGCCTGTCGACCGTTCATCCCGATGCTGGCTTCGTCGAGCTCAACGGCTTGCCCCTGTTCGCCCCCGAATGGCGCGGCCAGCCAGACGCCACCCGCCGCTACCGCTCCTGGATGCGGCGTGAGGAGCACGCCTTCCTCCATGTCGAGGCCGGCCGGGCCACGGTCGCGACGCGCCAGGATGCACCTCGTGGCACCCGCGGTGTGGTCCAGCGCATCACCATCTCCGCCTCCCAGCGCGATCGGCCGGCAGGGGTCCGCATCCGGGCCAACGGCCGGCTGGGCTGGCCGGCCCTCGCCGAGATCAGCGAGGTGGACCCGCCCAACGAGCACGGTGGGAAGTCGCGCATGAAGGCGCTCCAGGGCACCTTGCGCGTGGTCGGCGAAGGCGGCCCGGTCATCATCCAGGCCTGGCTGCGCAAGGGCGGCGAGAGCGATCGTGGCTCGGCGGAACGACGTGCGGACATGCGCATCGGCTGGAAGATCCTGCGACGCACGATGCCCTCGGCGGTGGCCTGGGTCGAGTGGCCCGGTGAGGCCGAGGAGATCCACATCGACATCGCCTGCACCTTCGATACGCCGCCGCCCGAGCCGCCGGAGTGGGCCGACCGCACACGGATCTCTCCACCCGAGCGCACCAACGACAGCGCTCGCGATGAGCTGCGTCCGCTGCGTGTGCCGGCCCGGCTGGTGAAGCCGCTGGGGCGCATGAACCAGCGAGCCGCGACCTATACCCGCCGCTGCACGGCCCTGCAGGTCGATGGCACCGAGCGTGCCATCCTCGCCGATCACCGCATCCTGCCGCTGTCCTGGACCCGTGATGCCTACTGGCAGGCGCGTCTGCTGTTGACGGCCTGGTCGGGCGGTGGACACGACGAGGACGAGCAGATCGTGGCTGATCACCTGCGCTGGCTCTTCCTCCGCTGCGAACGACCCGACGGCCGCTGGCGGCGCAGCCACCACGCGGACGGGCGACCGAAGGACCGGCCGCTGCAGGCGGATCAGCAGCTGTACCCGCTGCTCGAGCTGGCCCACTACGTCCGCCACACGGCTCGCCTGCCGCAGCTCCCGCCGGGGGTGGAGTGGGCTGACCTGGTGGCCCAGGCCTGGGCGGTCACACTCGGGGATATCGACGACGAGCTGGGGCTGCTGGCCACCGACGAGAACCCGGCCGACGATGTGCCCACCTACCCCTATCTGCTGTCCGACCAGGTCCTCCTGTGGCACACCGCGGTCGAGCTGGCCGGGATAGCGCCGCAGGTCGGCCTGGAACGAGCCGACCTGCAGGCTGTGGCCGACCGCGTCCGCGCCGCGTTCAGGCAGCACTTCCGCATCGAGGGGCCGCTGGGCGAGATGTGGGCCTACTCGGTCAACGGTCGCGGCGGGGTCGAGCGCTACATGGACGCCAACGACCTGCCCGTGGCCTTGGCTCCGCTGTGGGGGTTCTGCGCGCCCGACGATCGCCACTGGCAGACCACCATGCGCTTCGCCTTCGATCGCGAGAACCCGGGCTTCACCGATGGCCCCATGGGCGGGCTCGGCTCGCGGCACACCCCGGGCACGTGGACGCTCGGCGACATCATGGGCTGGGCCGGCTTCGGGCTGATGGGCGAGGAGTCGCTCAGCGAGGCTGCCCTGGAGCGGCTCTCCCGCTCGGCCTTCAGCGACGGCATGCTGCCGGAGGCCTACGATCCCGAGGGCTCCGGGTCATCGGTCCGGCACTGGTTCGCCTGGCCGGGCTCCGCGCTCGCGGCCCTGCTGCTGGAGCACGCCGCGCGCGACACCGGCGAGTAGCGCTACTTCCGAGGAGGGCGCCCTTCAGCGGCTCTCGAGCCCGATGCCGGCGCTGCGCAGGTCCTCGGCGAAGGCCTCCAGCGCGTCCCGGCCGTCAGCGAGGCCATCGACGTAGGTCTGGACGCGTGCGAGGCCCAGGTCACGGTAGGCACCGAAGAGGTCCACGCGAGCCTGGCCGCGGTCGCTCACCCCTGGATCGGTGTACCAGGTATGGACCGACACCTTGAGCGAGTCCGGGTCGCGGCCGATCTCCTCGCAGCGCGCACGGATGACCGGCAGGGCCTCGGCCACGCCGGCCGGGTCCATGCCGTCGAGGTTGAGCTCATCCGCATGTCGGGCTGCCAGCCGCCAGGTGACCTCGGGTCCGTTGCCTCCGACCATCACCGGGACGCGCGGGTACTGCAGCGGCTTGGGCTGGTTGATGGCACCGTCCACCCGCGCTCGCCGGCCCTCGAAGGTGGCACGTTCGTCACTCGTGGCATCGAGCATGCGGGTGATGATCTGCAGGTGCTCCCCGAGCGTGGCCAGTCGCTCGCCGGTGGAGGGGTAGTCGTAGCCGTAGGCCTCCCACTCCTCCTGCTTCCAACCGGCGCCGATGCCCAGCTCGGCGCGCCCGTCGCTGACCACATCGAGCGTGGAGATCATCTTGGCCACCAGGGCCGGGTTGCGGAAGCCGGTGCAGATGACGATGTGCCCCAGACGCACCTTCTCGGTCAGCGTCGCTAGCGCCGAGAGGGCCACGAAGGGCTCGAAGACGATCATGTCCTCGGGTCGCGGCCAGGTGTGGAAGTGGTCGTACAGCCAGACCGACTCGAAGCCCATGCGCTCTGCGGCCTGGGCCACGGCCACGGTGTTGGCCCAGGCGTCACGGGAGCCGCGGTCGCGGTATTCCTGCATCCAGCCCTGGGGCAGGACCACCCCCACCTTCATGACGCTACCGGGACTCGCGGTACCGCCGGGCCGCTTCGGCCCGCTTGCGCACGTTCAGCTTGTGCAGGATGTTGCTGACGTGGGTCTCGACCGTGCGAGGGCTGATGATCAGCGCTTGCGCGATCTCGCGGTCGGTGAGCCCGTCGGCCAGCATACGCAGCACGTCGTTCTCGCGCGGGCTCAGGCCCTCGAGGCCCCCGGCGTTCCCGGAGCGCCCCTTGCGCGCCGCCTCGATGAAATGGTTCATGACCGTCGAGGCATGCCGGCGCGACATCGCCAGCTCGCCCTGCTGGGTGCCGCGCAGCGCGCGCAGGAGCGCCTCCGGGTTGAGGTCCTTGGTGAGGTAGCCGGCTGCCCCACGTGCGAGGGCATCGATCATGTCTCGTTCGGAGTCAGAGACCGTGAGCATCACGATCTTGGTGTCGGGCAGGCGTGGGCTGAGCTCCTCGAGCATCTGGATGCCATTCATGCCCGGCAGGTCGATATCGAGGAGCATCACGTCCGGTCGTACCGCGAGGGCCAGCGCGAACGCGTCCTCGGCGCTGCCGGCCTCGCCCACCAGCTCCACGTCGGGCGCGCTGATGGCCTGACGCACGGCCGACCGCACCAGGGCGTGATCATCGACCAGCATCACGCGCAGGGTGGCGCCGCGGCTGTCCCGGCTGGGGCCCTCGGCTGCTGCGACGAGCGGTCGTTCGATGGTCATGTCCTCGCTAGGTTTGCACACCCGTGGGCTTGGTGTCCGGGGTCTCGCCACCGACCACGCCCGGGAAGACCCCCGGCAGCTCCAGCTGGTCTACGTCGACCGGCTCGTCGAGGGCCATGGGGGTGCGCTCGGCGGTCTCGGTGACGCTGCCCACCCCGGCCGCCGCGATCGGCGCCCGAACCTCGATGGTCGTGCCACCCGACAGCTCCGACATCACCAGCAGCGAGCCGCCGATGAGTCGCGCGCGCTCGCGCATGCCCTGCAGGCCCATGCCCCTGTCGAAGGCCTGGCTCTGGTCGAAGCCATGGCCATTGTCGGTGATGGTGATGAGCAGCTCACCGTCGCTGACCTCGGCCGTGATGCGCACGATGGTGGCGTCGGCGTGCTTGCGCACGTTGTTGAGACCCTCGCTCACGATGCGCAGCAGCTCCACCTGCACCCGTGGTGCGAACGACGAGGGGATGCCGGTGGAGGCGGTGAACTCCGCGCGCAGCCCCGAGCTCGACTCGAAGTCGTCGACGGCACGTACGAGCATGTCCGTGAAAGGCACGTCCTCCGCGAGGCTGGAGCGCATCGTGACCAGCGCTTCGCGCGCCTCGATGATGGCCGCGTCGAGGGCCTGGGTCACCTCCGTGGCCAGCGGCCGGTCCTCGTCGGAGAGGGTGGAGCTCAGACGTTCGAACTTGAGCTTCGCGAACCAGAGGTGCTGGGCCAGCCCGTCGTGGATCTCGCGCGCCAGTCGCGCGCGTTCCTCGAGTGTGGCCCGTTCGGCCTCGTTCAGGCGCATGCGGTCGAGGGCGGTGTAGGCCGACCGAAGCGCGCGCAGGTCGCTGCGCTGGTCGGCGAAGGTGCCTGCCAGCAGGACCGTGTAGGCCACCAGCCGCATGATGTCGGAGATCGTCACCAGGTTGGTGTAGATACTGGGCCAGAGCGCGTACTGCACCTCGGCCACTGCCAGGATGACCAGTCCCAGGGCGGTGAAGGAATTGCTGGTCGGGCCACCCCGTCCCCATGTCAGGCGATAGAGGACCACGCCGGCCACGAGGCCGGTCACGGTCACCACCACGATCACCAGGGCCAGGCCGGTGAAGCCCGGCAGCAGGGCGAACTCGCCCGGCTCAGCGAGGAGCGCCTCCATGCCCTGCGGCTCGATCAGCGGTGGCAGCCAGTCACGGAAGGGGTAGACCACCACGGTCGCGACGGCGATGATCACGACGGGCAGGAAGACCGTGCGGAACCGGCGCCGGGCACCGCCGTAGATGCCCATGAACGCGGCCACGCCACTGACCATCAGCAGGCCCGACACGCTCATACGCACGACCCCCGAGACCCACAACGGCAGCTGTTCGGGAGCGCCAAGGGTCATGCCCACCTGGCCGTCGAGTCGGAAGACCATAAGGAACAGGGTCACGAACGTGAACATGGCCCATAGGGCGAAGGCGGAGGACTGCACGAAGGAGGCCAGGCGCCCGGTCTCGCGGTAGCGCAGGAAGGTCAGGATGGCCAAACCGGTCACGGCCACGAAAGTGAGGGCCGACAGCGCCACGTCCAGCGTGCGGTCCTTCATGACGATGTTCAGGTCCGCGTCGAGCTGTGGCAACAGCGTGGCCACCAGCAGGATGCCCGCAGACGCGAGCAGCGTGACGTCGAGACGGATCGTCCGACGTCGCTGGCGGCCCGCGCGAGGTGACTGCATGAAGGCGATGATAGTCCCGCAGAAAGTGCGAGAGCCGGACGCGCCCCAGCGCAGTCCGACTCTCTGAACGCTCCACTCCGACCCCGCCGTGAAGGGTCAAACGAGCGATGCTGTATTCGACGTTGTGCTCGATATGATGATCTGGGCGCCGGTCCCAGACATCCGTGCGAGTACGGAATTGACTACGGAGCAGGGCATCCGTAGCACCACGTAGTGCAAGCGGACAGCGTCGCCGTCGCGGAATTGCGTCGGGGGGGTTACCGTGGAGTCCGTGAAGCCCACTCGCGCCCCCATCGGTCTCCCATCGGTGGCTGCCGCCGTCCTCGCCCTGGTCGTGCTCGCGGCGCTGGTGCCCGCCTCCACGGCCTCGGCCGCCAACAGCTATGACCTCGAGGCCCGCTACACGGTAGACCTGCACCTCGACTGGGATACGCGCTGGGTGGACGTGGACACGACCATCGCCGTGCGCAACACCAGCGGGCAGTCCATCGACCAGCTTGCGCTCAACACCGTGGCCGCCAAGCTGAGCCAGCCCCGGAACCTGCGCGCGCGGGTGGATGGGGTCCCGGGCACCGTCTCCAGGATCGGGCAGACGCTGAAGGTGCGGCTCCCCGGGGGCCTTGCCGACGGTGCCTCCGCGACCGTGTTCGTCGGCTACCGCGCTCGCCTCGCGACCAAGGCCGCCGGTCGCTCCTACCTCTTCGCAAAGCTCGGCGGCGTGGCCCAGCTCTACCGCTTCATCCCCTGGCTCAGCCGCCGCATCGCCTTCGGCACCAGCAACCACGGTGAGCAGTTCGTGACACCGGTGAGCCCGCGCGTGGAGGTCACGGTCTCCTCCGACCGCAAGCTGGTATGGGCCACCAGTGGACGCCAGGCCGAGAAGCTGGGCGACCGCAAGTTCCGCTATGTGGCCCGGGACGTGCGCGACTTCAACATCGCCGCCAGCCCGGCGTATCGAACGGTCACGGGCGTGACCGAGAACGGCAAGACGAGAGACCTTCGCCTACGTTCGGAAACACGACGGCAAGCGCCTCGTCCAGCTTGCCCGCGCCGAGCTCGCTCGCTATCGGAAGCTGACTGGCGTGCCCTACCCGTACGCGACCTACCGCATCGCCGAGACCGGCGGTGGCCTGGCCATGGAGTCGCCGGCGCTCATCTGGGTCCCGGCCTCGCGCCCGGCCTCCGACCACCCGTACCTCGTCTCGCACGAGACCGCCCACCAGTGGTGGTACTCGATGGTCGGCAACGACCAATCCACCGACGCCTTCGCGGACGAGGCGCTGGCTGACTACTTCTCGCGCAAGCAGCACCTCTCGATCCGACCGAGCAAGTGCCAGAGCGATCGGCTCGATCGC
>CAVQPG010000023.1:0-43169 GCA_963714675.1 uncultured Chloroflexia bacterium
GCGGAGCGCGCCGAGTACCGCGCGGCGCTCGACTGGGATCGGCCGGCCATCGCCAGGCTGGGACCGGTCAATGTCGTGCTCGCACTCATCGAGCTACACGCCGGGATCACCCCGGAGACCTTCGAGGCTCGCGTGCGTGCCTTCTTCAGCGAGGCCAGGCACCCTGCTCCGCGGGGTGCCTCTCAGCCAGATGCGCTATCGCCCCATGCTCGAGCTCATCGCTGAGCTGCGGGCACGCGACTTCGACGTCTACCTCGTCACCGGCAGCGGGCTGGAGTTCACGCGCGCCGTCAGCGCCGACTACTTCGGGGTGAAGCCGGAGGGCGTGGTCGGCTCGCAGGTCGGCTACGAGTTCGTGCGGGGGAACGGCGCGCCTGCGCTGCTGCGCACGAAGGAGATCTTCGGGGACCCCAACGAGGGTGCGGCCAAGATCACCAACATCCAGCGCTTGCTGGGTCGGCGGCCCATCCTCGCCGCGGGCAACAGCGCCGGCGACACCGAGATGCTCGACTACACGCGGGCCTACGCGGGACCGTCACTGGCGCTGCTCGTGGACCACGACGACGCGGAGCGCGAGTACGAGTACGCCGGCATGGCAGGCACGTTCGTGACGTCGGAGCCGATCACCACGGCAGCGGCCAGCAAGGGCTGGACCGTCATCTCCATGCAGCGGGACTGGGACACGGTCTTCGCCGACCGCTAGACGCGAAGAAGCCGCCGACGGAAAACGTCGGCGGCTTCGTGACGGTGCCGCCTGCGTGGGCTAGTTGGCGGCCGGGAAGACGGCTTCCTCCAGGGCAGCGATCTGCTGCGCCTGCTCCGCATCGGACTCCTCGAGCACCCGGATCCGATCACGCAGCTTGTTGATGGTCTTGTTGATCTCGGCGATCTTCTCGGTGTTCGCCTTGGCCAGGTTCTCGACTTCGGTGATGCGCTTCTTGAGGTTGTCGACGTTCAGGCCGCTGGTCTTGTCCTCGAGCTGCTTCACGCTCTCCTCGGTGGCGGTCAGGCGCTTGTCGAGACTTGTCGACGTTGATCGAGGCGGCGCGCTCCTCGAGGGCCGCGACCTCCGCGACGGCCTCGTCGATCTGAGCCTGGAGGTCACCAAGCGTAGCCACCAGCGTATCGATGTCGGATGCGGTGATGTCGACCGGTGCCTCGCCGAAGACCAGCTGCACCGTGCCGTCGCTGTCCGCGAGGCTCAGGGCCCCGGCCTCGTCGATGGCCCAGGTCGCGGTCTCCTGCAGCAGCGGCAGGTAGGCGTCTTCGACCGCCATCACCTGGTCCTCGCAGAGCTTCTGGGTCGCTCCGAAGGGGCTGGGGAAGGTCAGCGCATCGCCGTCGAGCTCGTAGCTGCCGAAGTAGGAGTTGCAGCCGGCGTCCCCGACCACCTCGCCGCCGCTCAGGAAGAGCGTGGTGGTGACGTCTTCAGGTACGGCCTCGCCGGCCAACGTGGTGAGCGTCCACTCCACGCCCTCGAGCGTGATCTCCGAGTCGCCGTCCTGAGCCAGGGCGATCCCGGGCAGCGTACCCAGGAGCAGCGCCCCGCTGAGGGCACCGGCAAGCATCGTTCGAGTGTTCATCGTGATCGGGTTCCTCCACTGAGTATCCGGTGACTGGGCGCCGGATACATGCGTCACTCCGATTGTGACACCACTCCGAGCCAGGGCCACGTACTCTTTCCGACATGCAGTACCGACGATTGGGCAAGACCGGATACGAGATCAGTGCCATCGGCTTCGGCGCCTGGGCCATCGGGGCTGACTGGGGGACCGTCGACGACAAGGATTCCCTGGCCGCCCTCCATGCCGCCGCCGATGCCGGGATCAACTTCATCGACACCGCCGACGTCTACGGCGACGGCCGCAGCGAGCGCGTCATCGCCGGCTTCCTCAAGGAGCGCGCCGGCGAACGGGTCTACGTGGCCACCAAGATGGGACGGCGCGTGGAGCAGAAGCTGGAGAACTACACGCCCGAAGCCTTCGTGGCCTGGACCCAGCGCTCGCGTGACAACCTCGACACCGAGACGCTGGACCTGGTGCAACTGCACTGTCCGCCGTTCGATGTCTACTACACGCCTGAGCTCTTCGCCGCCTGCGACGAGATGGTCGAGCAGGGCGTGATGCGCCACTACGGCGTCAGCGTGGAGAAGGTCGAGCAGGCCCAGAAGGCCATGGCCTACCCGGGGACGGCCTCGGTCCAGATCATCTTCAACATGGTCCGCCAGCGCCCGGCTGACCGCTTCCTGGCCGACGCCCTGGCGAACGACGTGGGCGTGCTCGCGCGCGTGCCCCTGGCCTCCGGCCTGCTGACCGGCAAGTACGACGCTGCGTCCACCTTCGCTGAGAACGACCATCGCAACTACAACCGCGACGGGCAGGCCTTCGATGTGGGCGAGACGTTCGCGGGGCTCGACTACGCGACCGGTCTCGAGTTCGTGGCCGCGGCGCAGGCGCTGGTCCCGGAGGGCGCCTCCATCGCACAACTGGCACTACGCTGGATCCTGATGCACGAGGGAGTGACGGCGGCCATCCCCGGCGCCAAGTCGCCCGAGCAGGCCCGCGCCAATGCCGCCGCCGCGGACCTGGCCCCGCTTGCTGACGGGACCATGGCGCGCGTGGCCGAGCTCTACGAGCAGCTCGCCAAGCCCCTGGTCCACCAGCGCTGGTAGCACGGCGCCGCGGCTGCGAGCTCGCGGCCACGGGCGTAGTCTAGGAAGTCCCTGAGGCGCTGTTCGCGCCCACCCGAGACGAACGACGGAGACCGGCCACCTTGGCAGCTCACGCCCCGACCATGGCTGAACTGGACCCAGCGCTGCAGCTTCCCCATCGGCGCAAGATGGAGATCCTCTTCGCCATCCTGCTGGTCCTGTTCCTGTCCGCACTCGACCAGACCATCGTCGGCGTGGCGCTACCGCGGATCGTCGGCCACCTCGGTGGCACCAATGAGCTCTACACCTGGGTCGTCACCAGCTACCTGCTGACCGCCACCATCACCGGCGTCTTCTACGGCAAGCTCTCGGACATCTACGGACGCCGGCCCATGCTGCTCTTCGGCGTGAGCGTCTTCCTCATCGGCTCCGTACTCTCCGGCCTGTCGTGGTCGATGGAGTCCCTCATCATCTTCCGTGGCATCCAGGGCGTCGGCGCCGGTGCCATCTTCCCCATCTCGCTGGCGGTCATCGGCGACCTCTTCGACCCGCGCGAGCGCGGCCGCTATCAGGGTCTCTTCGGAGCGGTCTTCGGTATCGCTGCCGTACTCGGGCCGCTGCTCGGCGGCTTCATCACGGAGCAGCTGAGCTGGCACTGGATCTTCTTCGTCAACGTGCCCATCGGCCTGGTCGCGCTCTACATCGTGTTCCGCTACCTGCCCACCATCCACGGCGAGGCCAGGACGCGGAACCTCGACTACGCCGGGGCCGTGGTCTTCTCCATCGGTGTGGTCTTCCTGCTGCTCGGCCTGACCAACAAGGCCACCGGAGAGTGGGCGGACGTGAGCGTGGGTGGGTTCCTGCTCATCGCGGTCCTGCTGACCCCGGTCTTCCTGTTCATCGAGTCGCGCGCGGCAGAGCCCATCATCCCCCTCGAGCTCTTCCGCAACCGCAACTACGCGGCGACCATCCTGGCCACCTTCCTGGCGGCCATCGGCTTCTTCGGCGCGATCATCTTCCTGCCCCGCTGGCTCCAGTTCGTGCAGAACGTCAGCGCCACGGACTCCGGCCTGCAGATCCTGCCGCTCATGGCCGGCGTCATCCTCAGCTCCATCGGGGCGGGCGTGCTCGTCAGCCGCACGGGGCGCTACAAGTGGATCCTGTCCGGGGCGCTGCTCATCATGGGCGTGGGCATCCTGCTCTTCACCGGGCTGAGCGCGACGACCGACCTGCAGCTGCTGTGGCTGTGGATGTTCGTCGCCGGCATCGGGATCGGCCCCACGCTCTCGGTCTTCACCATCGTCATCCAGGCCTCGGTGCCCTTCAGCCGACTCGGTGTCGCGACCGGCAACCTCACGTTCTTCCGCCAGATCGGCGGCTCGGTCGGCCTGGCCATCGTGGGCACCCTGTTCGCCGACTCGTTCGCGTCGCGACTCCAGCCCTCGCTGTCCGAGGCCGGCGTGCCACCCGAGCAGGTGGGCGCGGTGATGCAGTTCGCCGGCGGCGGCAGCCTGGGGCAAGTCGGCGATACGACCCTCGCCCAGCAGCTCTCCGGGGTCCCGCCGCTGGCAGGCTTCGTGGACCAGGTCGTGGCCGGCGTGTACGACGCCTTCTCCGCCGCCATCAGCGACACCTTCTGGTTCGGGCTGATGGCAACGGTGGTCGCGCTGGTGGTCGTGGTCGTGTTCCTGCGGGATCTGCCGCTACGCCACGCTGCGCCGTCCCGGCCGAGGGCCCCGTCGAAGCTGAGCCCGTCGCCGCAGCTGAAGCCTGACCGTTCCAGGACGCAAGGAAGAGGAGACCGATGAAGGTCGGACTGATCACGCCCCAGGGCTGGAAGATGGAGTACGAGGGCTGGGACCCGGCTGAGGCCTGGGCCAACACCGTCGCGCTCGCGAAGCAGGCAGATGAGCTCGGCTTCGAGTCGCTGTGGGCCTTCGACCACTTCACCACGGTGCCCGAGCCCACCGACGAGATGACCCTCGAGTCGTTCTCGCAGCTCTCGGCCATCGCGATGGTGACCGAGAACGTACGCCTCGGCCACATGGTCATCTGCACGCGTTCCGCAACCCGGCCCTGACCGCCAAGCTGGCCTCGACCATCGACGTCATCAGCGGCGGCCGCTTCGAGATCGGCATCGGGGCCGGCTGGAAGGAAGACGAGTGGATCGCCTACGGCTACGGCTTCCCGCCCATCGGCGAGCGCATCAGCACCTTCGAGGAGCACCTCGAGGTCATCACCCGCATGATCGCGCCGGGTCGGGCCACCTACGAGGGTGAGCGGGTCCACGTGCGCGGTGCCATCAACGAGCCGCGAGGCATCCAGGCGAAGATCCCGCTCATCGTCGGCGGCAACGGCCGGGTGCGCACCGCCGGCGCTGGCCGTCAGGTTCGCCGATGAGCTCAACTTCGTGTTCCGACAGCCGCCGTGGGTCGCGGAACGCATGGCTGAGGTCCGCGCCAAGTGCGAGGCCGCCGGCCGCGACCCCGACACCCTGCGCTTCTCGGTCTACACGCTCGACGAGGACTACACCGATGCCGGCGCGGCGCGCGTGGACCTCATCGGTGCATGGGCCGACACGGGCGTCGACCGCATCGTCTGCTTCCCGACCAAGTACGACCCCTCGCTCGAGGCCCAGGCCGCCTTCGCCCAGGACGTGAAGGCTGCCGGCGTGGCCCTTGACGGCGCCTAGTCCGTCGATGGCGCCCTCGCGTCGGCTCCTCGCCATCGCCGTAGCCGCTGGGCTGCTCTGGAGTGCAGGCACCACTGCCACCGCGGCCGCGGTAGGACTCGAGCGGACCCACCGTCGTCATCGAGGCACCCGACGATAGCGCCGTGCGCGCCGCCATCTCCTTCCCGACCGGCTGGCGGCTCGAGGCGGGCGACGAGCCGTGGCGCCGGCGAGATCCACGCCCTCGCGGTCGACGAGCGCTGCGAGTTCACCACGCGTGCCTCGGCGTTCGCCGACCTGATGACGGACGTGGACGACTTCGAGGTCGCGCCTCGCGCCGGGGTCGGGCTACATCCGCATCGAGCGCGCGACTCGGTGGAGCTGCCGGCCGGTCCGGCCGAGCGGGTGGACTTCGCCGCCAACGAGGAGGGCGGACGCTGGTCGGTCTACGTCGTGGCTGGGACGAGGGCTACATGCACGAGCTCTGGTGTCGCGGTGACGAGCTGCCCGAGGACCGCTGGCTGCCCATCGCCGAGACGCTGGACCTCCATCCCGACCCGGCCACCACGAGCTCGGCGTTCGAGGCCGCCGTCGCGCGCCCCGATGCCGGCGTGGCCATGGCCTTCGGCGAGGCAGTGGCGGGTGCGCGGCAGCTCGACGAACCAGGGCCTGCTCTACGCCACCAGCGACACCGCCGTCTGTGCGCTCAGCGACTACAGCGCGGTCCCCGCCGCCGATGCCTGGGATAGCGTCGATGACATGCACGACGAGTACGTCGAGATCGCGGGCGGTCGGCGCGACCTGACGGTCGAGGAGAGCACCTATCTCGACCTGCCCGCCGGTCGCACCGGCTTCGCGCAGATCGCGTTCGAGGACGGCACGCAGGCGATCCGCTATTCCTTCGCCGATCCGAGCGGAGAGACGATGCTGGCGCTCTTCTGCGTCGGGGAGCCCACGCCCGCCGACCGCTACGCTTCGCTGGCCGAGTCAGTGGAGTGGCTCGCCGCCGACTGAGGACCGGAGCCCACCTTCGCCCCCTCGTACTAGGGTTAGGACATGCAAAGCGTTCAGGAAGTGGCCCAGTGGTTCGGGGACAACCTCGTGCTCCTGGTGGTCGTCGGTCATCGCCCTGATCGTCGCCTACGCCTACAGCGGGCCGATCGTGGACAGGATCGTGAGAGCGAACGCTGCGCGCGACCGATGGCGACTTCGCGGGCGAGGGCATCGAGGACGCCGAGCTGCAGAAGCGCTCCGCGACCATCGTCTCGCTCGTGACCACGCTCATCCGGATGTCGATCATCAGCATCGCGGTGCTCATCTTCGTGGGCCTGACCGGCAGCGAGTGGATCCTCGTCCTGCTCGGCTCTTCCTCGCCGGCATCGCCATCGCGGGGCAGTCGATCGTGCTCGACTACCTGATGGGCATCCTCATCATCGTCGAGGGCCAGTTCTTCCAGGGCGACAACATCGAGCTCGGCGACAAGCCCTGGAAGGGCACCGTCGAGAGCGTCGGCCTCCGGCGCACCGTGGTCCGCGATGTGGATGGCACGGTCTATTCCATCTCGAACGGAGAGCTGCGCAGCGTGGCCAACCGCACCCGCATCTACGCTGCCGGCGAGGTCCGACTTCGAGGCATCCGCCAGGGCGACCTCGCGGCCGTCGGGCGCATCATGGATCGCGTCGGCCAGGAGGTCGCCGCCGACCCCGAGTTCGCCGACTCGATCATCAGCGCGCCGTGCCTGGCCGTCATCGACGACTCCGACGAGCTGGGCAGCGTGGCGGTCATGCGCGGTCGCGTCGTGGCAGGCGATCGCTGGCGAGTCGCGACCGAGGTGCGCCTGCGCCTCGATCGGGCGCTCACGGAGGAAGGCATCGAGCTCGATCGCCTCGCGTTTCCGCGAGCATGACGGTCGCCACGCAACGCTTCGAGATCGAGGCACGCCTTCGGCGAGATCGTCGCTGACCGCGTCCGCTCCGACCCCGGCTCGCGGGCGCTCTTCGCCTCCGATGCATCGCTCTACCGGGCCATGCCGGCGCTGGTGGTCGAGCCGGTCGACGTCGAGGAGCTGAGCGCCGTCGTACGAGCCTGCGCCGAGACCGGCACCGCGGTGACCATGAGAGGCGCCGGCACGAGCATCGCCGGCAATGCGCTGGGTCCGGGCGTGGTCGTCGCCACCCGCTCCCTCTCGCGCATCGTGGAGATCGACGCGGCCGAGGGCTACGCCGTCGTGGAACCGGGCGTGGTGCTCGATGACCTCAACGTCGCGGCGAGCGCACACGGCCTGCGCGTGGGCCCTGACCCCTCGACCCACAGCCGCTGCACGCTCGGCGGGATGGTCGGCAACAACGCGTGTGGCTCGCACTCGGTCATCTGGGGCACCACCGCCCAGAACATCCTCGGGCTCGACGTGGTCCGCTCCGATGGTTCGCGCGTCCGGCTCACGAGCCCCGGCGCACCCGCGCGCCCGGCCGACCCCGAGTGGCCCAGAGCTCGACGGGCCCCTCGCCTACGAGCTGCGCGCCTTCACCGCCGCAGCACGAGGAGCTCATCCGCCGTCGAGCTGCCCGCCGTGGCCTCGTCGGGTGTCCGGCTACGCGCTCGACTGGCTGCTGCCCGAGCGGGGCCCCGACCACGCCAAGGCACTCGTCGGTACCGAAGGCAGCTGTGCCGTGGTGGCGCGGGCGATGGTGCGCCTCGTGCGCCCGCCGGCGGCTCGGGCCCTGCTGGTGCTCGGCTTCGCGGATGACGTCGAGGGCGCCGATGCCGTGCCGGCCCTGCTGACCGCCGAGCCGTTCACCGTCGAGTCGCTCTCGGCCGAGCTGCTGGCGCTGGCGCGGTGCCGAGGCGGCGGCCGTGGGGCTGCCTGTCGGTGGCGCCTGGCTCATGGTCGAGGCTCGCGCCGATGATCCCGCCGGCGCCCGTGCCCACGCCGAACGCCTGACCGCGGCGGTGGGCCGCACGCTCGAGGCCCCCGACGTTCGCTTCATCGACGAACCGGCGGCGCTGGCGGCGCTGTGGCGCATCCGCGAGGACGGGGCCGGCCACTCTTCCCGCTTCGCCGACGGCACCAAGGGCTGGCCCGGGTTCGAGGACTCGGCCGTGCCGCCCGAGCGCCTGGGCGCCTATCTCACCGAGCTGCGGAGCGCTGCTCGCCGAGCACCGGATGCAGGCCATCAGCTACGGCCACTACGGCGAGGGCTGCATCCACCTGCGAGTGGGCTTCGGCCTCGATCGCCAGCGACGGACCCGGACGCTTCGAGCGCTTCATGTCGGAGGCCGCCGATCTCGTCGTTCGCCACGGCGGATCGCTGAGTGGCGAGCATGGTGACGGCCGCTCGCGCAGTCCCCTGCTGGAGCGACAGTTCAGCCCGGAGCTCATCGAGGCGTTCGCGGCCTTCCGGCGGATCTGGGACCCGAGCGGGCGCCTCAACCCCGGGATCATCGTGGACCCGGCGCCGCTCACCGCCGACCTGCGCGCGTCTGCGCCCGCGCGGCTGGCCACGCACACCGAGCAAGCCTTCAGCGAGGACGGCGGCGACTTCCGTGCGGCCGTGGAGCGCTGCATCGGCGTCGGCCGCTGCGTCTCGACCCAGGGCGTGGCCCAGATGTGCCCCAGCTTCCGGGCCACGCGCGACGAGCAGCACTCCACGCGCGGTCGCGCCCGCCTGCTGCAGGAGATGATCGTCGGCGACCTGGCCGAGGATGGCTGGCGCTCGACCGCCGTGCGCGATGCCCTCGACCTGTGCCTCTCCTGCCGCGGCTGCGTCAGCGAATGCCCCACGGGTGTGGACATGGCGGCCTACAAGGCCGAGTTCCTCGACCATCACTACCGTCGCCGGCTGCGACCCATGTCGCACTACTCGCTGGGATGGCTACCGTTGTGGCTCAAGCTGACCGCGCGCGTGCCCTGGCTGGTCAACGGCGTGACGCGCTCACGGCCCACGCGCCGCCTGTTCACGAAGCTCGCCGGTATCGCTCCGTCACAGGGCATCCCGCGGATCGCCGACCGCACCTTCAGCCGCGACTGGAAGCCGAGGCCGCGCCCGGACGCGCCGCACGGCCGAGTCGTGCTCTGGCCGGACACCTACAACGATCACCTCACGCCAGAGGTCAGCCACGCGGCCGTCCGCGTGCTCGAGGACGCCGGCTTCGAGGTCGATCGTGCCCCGCGGCTGGGTCTGCGATGGGCTGACCTGGCACTCGACCGGTCAGCTGGGCACGGCCCGGCGCGTGCTGCGCCACTCGCTCGGCGCTCCCGAGCTGGGCGGTGACGAGCCGGTGCTGGTGCTGGAACCATCGAGCGCCACGATGCTGCGGCGGACCTGCCTCAGCTGCTGCCCGACGATCCGCGGGCTGCCCGCCTCGCCGGCCGCGTCACGACCTTCGCCGAGCTGCTGGACGGCGTCGGCTACGTCGCCCCGCCTCCGACGAAGCCGACCGTGCCGGCCATCGCCCAGCCGCATTGCCACCAGCAGGCCGTGCTCGGTGTCGAGGCCGATCGCCGCATCTACGAACGCGCCGGCATCGCGGTCTCCCAGGAACTCACCGGCTGCTGCGGCCTGGCCGGCAACTTCGGTGCCGAGGCAGGGCACGAAGCGATCAGCCGGAAGGTGGCAGGCTTGTCGCTGTTGCCGGCACTCGAAGCCGATCCTGGCGCTCCGGTCCTGGCTGACGGTTTCAGCTGCCGGACGCAGATCGAGTCGTTGTCGGGCCGTCGAGCACGCCACCTCGCGGAGGTCCTCGCGGAGCGGCTGCCACCGGAAGGAGATCCGCGTCGCATGAGCCTCGAGCGCGCCCTGGCTCCGCTGGCCATCGCCGTCGCTGTCATCGCCCTCGTGGTGTGGCTGATGCTCATCAACGACGTCGCGCTGGGCCCATGGTTGTTGGCCGTGCTCGTGTTCGCCCATGGCTGGGTGCACCTCATGTTCGTGTTCCCCAAACCGGAGCGCCCCGATGGCTTCAGCGGCGGCGAGTATCCCTTCGACTTCGACCGCTCCTGGCTCATCCGTCGACGGGGCTTCGATCGTGCCCTGGTCCAGCGGATCGGCGTGGTGGTCATGGCCGTCACCTTCGTGCTCAGCCTGCTGGCGGCACTCTCGACGGTCGCCCTCATCGTGCCCACCGACTGGATGGGCGTGCCCTCATGATCGCGGCAGCTGCGGCTTCGGGCAGCACCCTGGCGCTGTTCTACTCGCCCGCGCTCATCCTCGGCTTCGCCATCGACGCGTTGATGATCGGTCTCGTGGTCAGCGGCAGCTGGAGCCCGGCGTAGGCCATCGCCGCGGCCGTCATCGCTGGTCGGTCGGCCGCGCTGGCGAGGAGTTGGCTAGTATCCCCTGACGCACCCGACGTCCCTCCAGGTCCACGAGGAACCGCCGCATGCCCCTGGTCGCCCACAACGCGCTGCCCACGTTCGAGCGCCTGCGCCTCGAAGGCGAGGATGTGCTCAGCGTCGAGCGTGCCGAGCACCAGGACATCCGCGAGCTGCACGTGGGTCTGCTGAACATGATGCCGGACGCGGCCCTGCTGGTGACCGAGAAGCAGTACATGCGCCTCATCGGCGCCTGCAACCGCATCACCCAGATCTACGTCTACCCCTTCAGCGTGCCTGGCCTGGCGCGCAGCGAGGAGGCTCTGGCCCACATCGACGCCTACTACGCCGACTTCGAGGACCTCAAGGAGACCGGCCTCGACGCACTCATCATCAGCGGCGCCAACGTGACCAACCCGTCGCTCGACCTCGAGCCCTTCTGGGGCCCACTGCAGGAGGTCATCGAGTGGGCCGCCGACAACGTCACCAGCATCCTCTGCTCGTGCCTCGCCACCCACGCCCTGGTGAAGCACCTCTACGGCATCGACCGTCAGCCGTTCGAGCACAAGCTGTGGGGTGTCTACCGCCATCGCGTCTGCGACCGCACGCACCCGCTGACGCAGGACGTCAACACCCGCTTCGACGCGCCGCACTCGCGCTGGAACGACATCCCTCGCTCCGAGTGGGACGGTGCCGGCCTGCGCGTACTGGCCGAGTCGGACGTGGCCGGCGTGCACCTGGCCACCAGCGCGGACGGCTTCCGCATCGTCTACTTCCAGGGACATCCCGAGTACGATCGCAACAGCCTGCTCAAGGAGTACAAACGCGAGGTCGGCACGCTTCCTCGCGGGCGAGGTGCCCGAGCCTCCGCCGTATCCCGAGCACTACCTCACGCCAGAGTCCGATCGTCTGGCACAGTCCTATCTCCGCGACGCCCTCGCTGCCCAGGCCCATGGCGAGGACGATCCGGGGTTCCCGGAGGCGTCGATCGACGATCACCTGGACAACACCTGGGGGGACACGGGCCGCGCGCTCTTCAACAACTGGCTGGGGCTGGTCTACCAGCTCACCGGCCTCGACCGCCACGAGCCGTTCATGCCCGGCATCGATCCCGATGATCCGCTGGGCCTCGGCCGCCACACCTAGCGCATCAGACACCCAACAGAGCAGGAGGACCCCCACATGAGAGACGAGACCATCGCCATCCACGCCGGATACGAGACGGACCCCACGACCAAGTCGGTCGCGGTGCCGATCTATCAGACGGTCGCCTACGAGTTCGATGACGCCCAGCATGGCGCCGACCTCTTCAATCTCGAGGTCGCGGGCAACATCTACACCCGCATCATGAACCCGACCCAGGACGTGCTCGAACAGCGCGTGGCAGCACTCGAGGGCGGCATCGCCGGCCTTGCCCTGTCAGCCGGTTCGGCGGCCATCAACTACGCGGTCCTGACCATCGCCAAGTCCGGCGCCAACATCGTCTCGGTGCCCCAGCTCTACGGCGGCACCTACACGCTCTTCGCCCATATGCTGCCGGGGCTTGGTATCGAGGTGCGCTTCGCCGAGGACGATAGCCCCGAGGCACTCGAGAAGCTCATCGACGACAAGACCGCGGCGGTCTTCCTCGAGTCCATCGGCAATCCCGCCGGCAACATCGCCGACATCGAAGCCATCGCCAAGATGGCCCACAGCCATGACATCCCCGTGATGGTCGACGCCACCGTTTCCACGCCGTACCTGACCAAGTCGATCGAGTGGGGCGCGGACATCGTCATCCACTCGATGACCAAGTACATCGGCGGCCACGGCAACTCGCTCGGCGGCATGATCGTCGACGCAGGCAAGTTCCCCTGGGCGGAGCACGCCGACCGCTACCCGATGCTGACCGAGCCCGAGCCCGCATACCACGGCGTGCAGTACACCGAGGCCTTCGGACCGGCCGCCTTCATCGCCCGCGCCCGCACCGTGCCCCTGCGCAACACCGGCTCGGCCATCAGCCCCCTCAATGCCTTCCTCATCCTGCAGGGCATCCAGACCCTGCCGGTGCGCATGGAGCGGCACGTCGAGAACGCCAAGGCCGTGGCCCAGCACCTCAAGGACCACCCGCTCGTGGAGTGGGTCCACTACGCCGGCCTGCCCGATTCCCCGTACTACGAGCTGGCCCAGAAGTACACGGGCGGCAAGCCGTCGGGTCTGCTCAGCTTCGGCGTCAAGGGCGGCTACGAGAACGGCCGCAAGTTCTACGATGCGCTGAAGGTCTTCAAGCGCCTGGTGAACATCGGCGATGTCCGTTCGCTGGCCGCCCACCCGGCCTCCACCACCCATCGCCAGATGACCGAGGAGGAGCAGGCCACGGCCGGGGTCACGCCCGACCTCATCCGCCTGTGCGTCGGCATCGAGCACATCGACGACATCATCGAGGACCTCGACCAGGCGCTGGCCGCCACGGCCTCGTAGCCGCGCTCGCCAGACGACACGACCGCGGCTCCGCACGAGCGGGCCGCGGTCTTCTGATTCCGGGGCCGGCTCGAAGACACCGTGGAGTCTGCCGGAGCCGGGGCTTTCGGCCATTGACCGTGTGTTAACGTCCCACTTCCAGAAGGGTCCGGCAGGGGACGCTGCGGACCCGTTCCATCGAGGAGGAGACGGTCGGATGATTCGACGAAGTGCGGCAGGCTCGGTCCTGCTTTCCGGTCTGCTTGCGGCGAGCCTGAGCGGCGCGGCCGCAGCCCAGGACGAGGGCAAGCTGGTCGTGCTCTGCACGCCACAGGAGGACTGGTGCGTCGAGATGGTGCAGCAGTTCCAGGAGCAGACCGGCATCAACACCAGCTACGTGCGCATGTCCTCCGGCGAGGCCCTGGCGCGACTGCGCGCAGGTGCCGAGGCACCCGAGTTCGACGTCTGGTGGGGCGGCCCCGCCGACGGCCAGATCGCGGCCGGCGCCGAGGGCCTGATCGAGCCCTACATCTCGCCCAACGCCGCCGCCATCTCCGACGACCAGAAGGGTGCCGACGGCACCTGGACCGGCGTCTATGTCGGCGCGCTCGGGTTCTGCTCCAACCAGGCTGAGCTCGAGCGCCTCGGCATCGAGGCACCCGCCTCCTGGGACGACCTCCTGGCACCCGAGCCCTCGACGAGCAACGTCGCGGTCGCGCACCCGGCCAGCTCCGGCACGGCCTACACCACGTTCTACACGCAGGTCATCCGCCTGGGCGGTGAGGACGATGCCCTCGACTACATGAAGGCAGCTCCACAACAACATCCTGCAGTACACCAAGTCGGGCTCAGCCCCGGGTGGCATGGCCGGACGCGGCGAGATCGCCACGGCCATCATCTTCAGCCACGACTGCATCAAGAACTACGAAGAAGGCTTCACTGACCTCGTGGTCACGTTCCCCAGCGAGGGCACCGGCTATGAGATCGGCGCGGTCGCCCTGGTGAAGGGCGCCAAGAACCCCGAGAACGCCAAGAAGTGGATCGACTGGTCCCTGCAGGCTGACACCCAGGAGATCGGCCCCACGGTCGGCTCCTTCCAGCTGCCGACCAACCCCGACGCCGCGGTCAGCGACCTGTCGGTCGGCCTCGACGAGGTCAACCTGGTCGACTACGACTTCGACGCCGCCGGTGCAGCCCGAACCGAGCTGACCCAGCGCTTCGAGGACGAGGTCGCGGCCGAGCCGGCCGAGTAGAGGACCACTGCGGTCACGGGAGGCGAGCTTCGTGCCGTGATCACCAGCGACAGCGGACGAGGTCGGCGTCATGCCGGCCTCGTTCCTCTTGGCATGACCGTCTCCGACCGCGCAGGCGCATCCGCGACGCGGCCCTGCCCAGTCAGGACGAGATCCCCGACGACCCCCAGCGGCCCAAGTGGCGAGCCGTCGACCCCATCGTCATCCTGGCCATCCTGATCTCGGCCGGCTTCGTCCTCGTCGCCATCATCTGGCCGGTCGGCGAAGGTCATCGGCGAGGCCTTCTCGGCCGAGGCCCTGCCCATCTTCGAGCGCTACATCACCACCGCCCAGAACCAGATCCTGCTCAACACCATCATGTTGGGCGTCGACCGTGGCCTCCCTGGGCACGCTTCGTGGCCTTCGTCTTCGCGTTCGTGCAGGTGCGTGTGCCGGCCCCACGGCCGGTCAAGACGCTGATCCACATCATGGCGCTGCTGCCCATCGTGAGCCCGCCCTTCGCGCTGGCCGTGGCCACCATCACGCCTGTTCGGGCGCAGCGGCATCATCACGCGCGACCTGCTCGGCATCCGCCTGGACATCTACTCGCTGGCCGGACCTGCAGATCCCGGGCATCGGACTCCAGCTCCGCCGCTCGGCCTGACCGTGGTGATGTCCCTGACCTTCTTCCCCATCGCCTACATCATGCTGATGGGCATGATGCGGGCGCTGGACCCGTCGCTCGACGAGGCCGCCGCCAACCTGGGCTCGTCCAAGTGGCGCACCTTCCGCAAGGTCACCCTGCCGCTGCTGGCACCGGGCATCGCCTCGGCCTTCCTGCTGCTCTTCGTGGAGGCCCTCGCCGACCTGGGCAACCCGCTCGTGCTGGGCGGCAACTACACCGTGCTCGCGAGCCGCATGTACATCGCCATCGTCGGGCGAGTACAACCTGACCGCCGGCTCGGTGCTGGCGGTGATGCTGCTGGTGCCGGCGCTGGTGGTCTACTTCGTGCACCGCTACTACGCCAACAAGGCCTCGATCGTGTCCGTCTCGGGCAAGCCCAGCGGCAGACACGCGGAGATCCAGAGTCGCGCGCGTCCGCTGGCTGCTGCTGGGCGTCGTGCTGGCCATCGTGGGCCTCATCATCGCTGCTGTACGGCACCATCGGCGTCGGTTCGGTCACCAAGCTCCTGGGCGTCAACCACGAGTTCACGCTGGAGCACTTCGAGGCCGTGCTCTTCGGCTACGGCTTCGATGCCGTGACCGACACGGTGACCCTCGCGTCGATCGCCACGCCCATCGCCGGCGTGCTCGGCGTGGTCGTGGCCTTCCTCGTCATCCGACGTCGCTTCTGGGGTCGCGGCACGCTGGACTTCGGCGTGATGCTGGGCATCGCCATCCCCGGCACCATCTTCGGCATCGGCTACCTGCTGGCCTTCAACACGCCGACCGAGATCTTCGGCATCACGGTCTTCCCCAAGCTGACCGGCGGCGCGGCCATCCTCGGCGGAGCGATCGCCATCGTGATGGTCTTCATCCTGCGCTCGGCGCCGGGCGGCCTGCGCTCGGGTACCTCGTCGCTGCAGCAGATCGACCCCTCCATCGAGGAGGCCTCGACCTCGCTCGGCGCGAACCAGGCGCACACCTTCCGCAGGATCACCCTGCCGCTCATCCGCCCGGCCTTCCTGGCCGGGCTGATCTACTCGTTCGCGCGGGCCATGACCGCCATCAGCGCCGTCATCTTCCTGACCACGCCCGAGGTGCGCATCATGACCGCGCAGATCCTCAACGAGGTCGACGCGGCGCGCTACGGCAACGCCTACGCCTACTGCGTCGTCCTCATCGCCATCGTGCTCGTCGCCATCGGCATCCTCAGCTTCCTGGTCGGGCTCGAGGACCGACGCGGAGCAAGAGCATCTGGGAGTGGAACTCGACATGGAGCTGACACGCCGAGACCAACGGCCGGGCCAACGCGCCGGCGACGCTGCTGCTGGAGCGGCTGAGCAAGCACTTCAAGTCGCCCGAGGGCGGACGTCGTGCAAGGCCGTCGACGACATCACCATCGAGCTGACCGGTGGCAGCTTCGTGACGCTGCTGGGTCCGTCCGGCTGCGGCAAGACCACCACGCTGCGCATGATCGCCGGCTTCGAGAACCCGACCTCCGGACGCATCATGCTCGACGACAAGGACCTGGTGCGCCTCACGCCGGACAAGCGCGGCATGGGCATGGTCTTCCAGTCGTACGCCCTCTTCCCGCACCTGACGGTCCACGACAACGTGGCCTTCGGCGTGCAGCTGCAGGGCAAGAAGGGCAAGGAGCTGGAGCACGACCGTCGAGCAACGCGCTCGACCTGGTCAACCTGCACGGCCTGGGCCAGCGCAAGATCCAGGAGCTCTCCGGCGGCCAGCAGCAGCGCGTGGCCCTGGCCCGGGCCATGGCCATCGAGCCGCGCGTGCTGCTCTTCGACGAGCCGCTCTCCAACCTCGACGCCAAGCTGCGCGTCTCGCTGCGCTCGGAGATCCGACGCATCCAGCAGGCGCTGGGCACGACCTCCATCTACGTCACCCACGACCAGGCCGAGGCCATGGCCCTGTCCGACGTGGTGGTGGTCATGAACGCCGGCAAGATCGAGCAGGCCGGACCGCCCGACGAGGTCTACCGCCGCCCGGCCACGCGCTTCGTGGCCGACTTCATCGGCCGAGCCAACTTCCTCGAGCGGAGAGGTCAAGGGCGTCGGCGAGAGCACCATCGACGTCTCGATGATGGGCGTGACCCTGCACCATCCCTGCCGGCGACGGCACACGAGCGGCGGCACCGCCGTCGTCGTGGCGCGACCCGAGTCGGTCCGCATCGGCGAGGGCGAGCTGCGCGGCCAAGGTCAAGGGCAGCACCTTCCTGGGCTCCTACGTGGAGTACGAGCTGGAGCTCGGCGACGGCCAGGAGAACATGCTCGCGGTCGACGGCGAGTGGATGTCGCACGGCCTCCACAAGCCGGGCGATGACATCGCCTGGACGCTGGTGCCCGAGCGTGCCTACGCCCTGCCCGGCCGGCGCCGAGCACGAGCGCCGCAGGACCGACGGAGTAGCCCGAGCTCAGTCCGGCTCGGCCCAGTCCTTGAGGCGCTCGGCCCACTCGTCGACCAGGGCGCGGTAGATGGGGCGCTTGACCTCCCACATGCCCTCGGCCAGCTCGGCCAGGTCCATCCAGCGGAAGGCCCTGAACTCCTGGCGCTCGCCCTTGGGCGGCGTGAGGTCGATGTCCTCGTCGGTGCCGAGGAACCGGAACAGGAACCACTTCTGGACCTGGCCGCGAGCCGGCTCGTCGCGCCGTCGGCCGGGCGGCAGCTCGTAGGCCAGCCAGGCGGGATACTCGGCCACGAGCTCGACGTGCTCGGGCTGCAGGCCGGTCTCCTCCCGCAGCTCGCGCAGTGAGGCCTCGGCCGGCTCCTCGCCGACGTTGAGGCCACCCTGTGGCATCTGCCAGCGATCGGGCTGGTCGATGCGCTCGAGCGCGAGCACGAGCCCGTCGGCACGCGCGACGGCGATGCCCACGTTGGCCCGGAAGGTCTGACTGGTCATGGCCGCCTACTGTACGCGTGCTCCGGATCGCCTGTGGCGCATCCGTGATCGGCGGCACGAACAGCCAGCAGCCCGGCTACCATTCCGCGGTCAGACCGCAACGCAGGGAGCTCCCGCATGACCAGGACGACTCTCACACGCCTCGCGCTCGTGGCCGCGCTCGTGCTCGTCCGTCCCGACCGCCACCGTCGCGCAGCGCCGAGTCGCCCGAGGACACGACCTGGCATCTCGCGGGCTACACGCTCGACGGCGTGGCCGAATCCGTGCCCTGGCTGGTCGACGCCACGCTCCTGCTCGAGGAGCGGCAGCGCCATCGGGCTCTAGCGGCTGCAACTCGTTCAGCGGCAGCTACACGCTCGACGGCGACCAGCTCACGTTCGAGCAGCCCTTCACGGTCACCCTCGTGGGCTGCCCGGAGCCCCAGATGGGGCGTCGAGGACGCCTACTCTCGACTGCTGCCGCAGACCGCGACGTGGCAGCTCGCCGACGGTGTGCTCACCCTGGCCGACGAGCTCGGGAACCCGATGCTCGACCTCGAGCAGGCCGTCGTCGCGCTGACCCAGAGCGATCTCACCGCCATCGCAGCCCAGTTCGCGGCGCATGAGGCGGAGATCGACGCGGGTCGGCGAGCGCATCGACAACATCCGCATCGGCACCCTCCGGGACCGCATCAAGCAGCTCGAGGCCTCGGTCAAGGCACTCCAGGCGCAAGCGCAGCCTCCGCCGCCTCATCGGCGAGCTCCGGCTCGGGTTCGGCCTACAGCGCCGAGGAGAAGGTGCTGCTCAAGGCCATCCCGCGGAAGGTCGAGCAGTCGTGCCGGCCGTTGCGCATCGAGCCTGCCCAGCGGGACGGTGGCCGCCGTGGCCTGCGACGGCTTCCGGGACAACGTCGCCGAGCAGGCCTACTACCTCATGGAGTGGCAGGACGCGGTGGCGACCATCAGGTCGGTGGCCTCGGCCAACGGCGCGCCGAACCGCCCGCGAGGCGCCTGCTACTCGAACAGGCCGGGCTGGGTGGACCTCGGGCCATCGGTCGGCGCGGAAGCATGCTGGATCGACGGCGGTCGAGCGAACTACCGTCTCATCACCCGGGCCGCCGGCTGCAAGCAGCTCGACGTCGCCGGGACCCGACTGACCGAGCCCGCGATCTACCTCGCGATGGACGCGCGGAACCGCAGGCTGGAGCCGCTGCGGGCGGCCGGGCTGGCCTACACCGATTCCAACTACTACATCATGAACTTCGAGGCGGGCGAGTACATCCCGGCCGGCAACCTGCCACGGACCCCGGGCTGCCGCGCTCACACCGACATCGTCGGCTGACGCCGGGGCGACCCGCGCGCGGCTATCGATCCGCACCTCGCCGGCTATCAGGCTGAACGCAGGCCGGCTTCGACCGGCGAACGGATGAAGCCGGTGTACGCTTGGTCGCCTGCCCTACCGACCGCAAGAGCAGGGGGTATCTTCTCGTGATCCGTCGCCGACTCACCAGCACCGTCATCGCCACCGCGCTGCTCGCGGGCCTGCCGGCGCCGCCCTCGCACAGGACGACGGCCCGCCGGCCCGGAGGGCGTCGACTGGTCGCTCGTCAGCTACTACGACGAGGAGCTCGGCGAGACCTGATGGTGCCCTTCGAGGTGCAGCCCACCCTGCGGCTCGAGGACGGCGTGGCCTCCGGCTTCGGCGGCTGCAACGAGTTCAGCGGCAGCTACGAGCTCGACGGCAGCTCGCTCACCTTCGGCGAGGAGATGTCCGTCACGCTCGCGCTCTGCGAGGGTCCGGCGCAGCCGATCGAGGATGTCTACCTGGCGGCCCTGGGCGACGGTCGGCGGCTGGTCCATCGAGGCCGGACGTGCAGCTCTACGACAACCTCGGGGACCCGACCCTCACCTTCGAGGTCCCCAGCATCCTCTGGACGCCGACGCAGCTGGCGACGCTGCTGGGCGCGCTCGATGCGATGCGAGCCACGACGAGCGACCTCCAGACCGAGATCGACACCCTGCGCGACGATACCGACGTCCTCAACGTGCCCACGCTGCGCGAGCGCATCAAGGCACTCGAGACCGACAACAAGAAGCTCGACGACCGGCTGGCCAAGCTCGAGAAGGCACCGACGGTCGACCCCACGCCCAGGCCCCGAGACCACGGCTGCGTTCTCGGCAGCCGAGAAGGTGCTGCTCAGGGGCATCCCCACGCGTATCGCCAACTTCTGCAGCCCGCTGCGCTCATCCCTGCCCAAGGGCACCCGGGCCGCGGTGACCTGCCGGCCCAACACGCAAGGTCGTGTCGAGCGTCGACTACTTCCTGCTGGAGGGGGAGCTGGCGGCCAGCAGTTCGGCTCGGTGATGGACGCCTACAACGTGCCCGAGCCCTCGGCCGGCGACCAGACCTGCGCGGAGGGCGTCAAGTCCCAGCGCTACACCTTCGGCACCGGCTGGCAGGCCGAGGGCTGCTACCGCGAGAACAAGGCCGCCCAGCTGCGCTTCGTCGACAACGCCACCGACTGCAGGAAGCTCAAGGTCGGCAGCAAGACGCTCGGCAGCCCGGCGTTCTACATCGCCCTGCAGGGCACCGACAACGACGTCGCGCGGGTCTACGACTGGGCCACCAGGAACCTCGACACCGGAATCCGGCCAGCTGACCTCGATCACGCAGCCCATCCCTTCGAAGCTGGCCGCTCGCCGTCCTGCCCGACCTGATCCGGTAGCGCGGCCGCGGCTACCGTGTGAGCCCAGAGCACCGGAGGAGCAGACGACATGGCCGGCAAGAAGGCCAAGGCAGCCAGAGCCAAGGCATCGACGCAGGGCAGCGGAAGGCCCGGGCCACGGCGCCCGACCTGAAGCGGCTCGAGGCCTCCCCAAGAAGTTCTACGAGCAGGAGCTGGCCAAGCTGCAGATCGAGCTGGTCAAGATGCAGGAGTGGATCCGCGCCCGTGGCCTGAAGGTGGTCATCCTCTTCGAGGGCCGCGATGCGGCCGGCAAGGGCGGCTCGATCAAGCGCATCACCCAGAGCCTCAACCCGCGCGTCGCCCGCGTGGTGGCCCTGCCCGCGCCGACCGAGCGCGAGAAGACGCAGTGGTACTTCCAGCGCTACGTGCCGCACCTGCCCGCGGCCGGCGAGATGGTCCTCTTCGACCGCAGCTGGTACAACCGCGCCGGCGTCGACCGCGTCATGGGCTTCGCCACCGAGGAGGAGGTCGAGGAGTTCTTCCGCTCCTGCCCGGAGTTCGAACGCATGCTGGTGCGCTCGGGGATCATCCTCATCAAGTACTGGTTCTCGGTCAGCGACGCCGAGCAGGAGCTTCGCTTCCAACGCCGCATCGACGACCCCACCAAGCGCTGGAAGCTCTCGCCCATGGACCTGCAGTCACGCGCCCGCTGGGTGGAGTACTCCAAGGCCAAGGACGACATGTTCCGCCACACCGACATCAAGCAGGCGCCCTGGTACGTGGTCAACGCCGACAGCAAGCGGCGCGCCCGGCTCAACGTCATCAAGCACCTGCTGTCGCTCATCCCGTACCAGGACCTGACGCCCGAACCCATCGACCTGCCACCGCGCGAGCCCGAGAAGGGCTACATCCGGCCGCCCATCGACGACCAGTCCTTCATCCCCGAGCCGTACTAGACATTCGCGATGCCGGGCAGCCTCGTCGTCGTCAATCCGCACGCCTCGAAGACCCGACAGCCGAGCACGCTCGCCGCGCTGACCGAGCGGGCTCGAGGAGGTGCTGACCGTCCGCGACGGCAGCGCGCCGCGGATCGTCGAGACCGCCTCGGCTGAGGCGGTCGGACCGCTCGTGGCGCGAGGCGCTCGCTGAGGGCGTGGCCTCGGTCGTCGGTGTCGGTGGCGACGGCACCATGCGTGACATCGCCGCGGTCATCGCGGGCACGGACGTGCCGCTCGGGCATCATCCCTGCCGGGACCGGCAACCAGGTGGCCGCGGTGCTGGGCATCCCGCTCTCGCCGCTCGGGGCCGTGGACGCCTCGGGAGCGCCAACGCAGCGCACCATCGACCTCGGCGAGGTCGCATCGAGCTCGAGCGGCGAGGCGACGATCCGATCGATCTTCATCATCGGCTGCGGCGCGGGCTTCGACGCCGAGCTCATGGCCACCACCTCGGCCAGCCTCAAGCGGCGACTCGGCACGGCCGCCTACTTCGCGCAGGGCGCGCGCCTGGCCCTGCGCCTGGCGGCGACGCCCTGCCGCGTGACGATCGATGACGAGCTCATCGAGACGGACGCCACCGCCGTGCTCATCGGCAACATGGGTCAGCTCGTGCCGGGCCGGCTGGGCCTGCGGCTGCCGCTCGATCCGTCCGACGGCCTGCTCGACGTCATCGTCGTCGGCGCCTCGAGCGCGCTGGGCGGCCTGCGTGCGCTGGCGACCAGCTGCGCCGGACCGAGCTCGGCGGCGGCTCGGGGGATGCCAGCATCCGCCTGCGCGGCCACACGATCCGCATCGAACCGGAGCTCCGATGCCGCTCGAGGTCGACGGTGACCACGTCGGCAGCGGCGCCCTCGAGGCGCGCGTCGTGCCAGGCGCGCTGCAGGTGCTGGTGCCGGGGACCTGACCAGCCGCCGCGTCGATCTCCTCGGGCGCGACCATGACTGGCCGCGGCCCGCCCGTCGTACTCCCCAGTGACCGACCAGGAGCTGGCCCAGACCTCGCTGCCGACCGTCTCCGCCCAGAAGTCAGAGACCCAGCCACACTCCCCGCCGCTGATGGGCGGCTCCTCCTGCGGCAGCCAACCCTGGGACCCGGGCGGATCGACCGGTTCGTCCGTCAACTGGCGCATCAGTCCTCCTCGATGCTTTCGGCGGCGGTTTCGAGCAGCTCCAACGAGCTGGCGACGGCCAGCCAGTCGTCGTCCGGTGGCTCATCGCCGACGCACTCCAGCAGGTAGTGCGCGTCACCGAGTCCAAGCAGGTACGTGGTGGTGTAGTCGCGCTGGGCTCGTTGTAGATGACGAAGCGATAGGCTTCACCGGCGGGCAGCGACACGGCGTCAGTCTCGATCGGCCGATCCACGTCCGTCGAGGTCGGCGTCATCGACGCCTCGTAGCGGTCGGCGTGCGCGTCGAGCGTGAGCGGGTGGCTGGGATACCAGGCGAGGTCGCACCAGGGCCGGCCGTCGCTGGCGTAGACGACCTTCCAGAACGGGACGGGCCGTCGGCAAGACCCTCGTCGTAGAGGCCCCAGTCCTCCTGCTGGCGCATCTCGATGTCGGCGTTCCACGCGCCGGGGAACGACAGGGCGACACCGGCCTCCGGGACATCGACACGCTGGACCTCACCGCCGGATCCCTCAGCGTCAGATCCCTGGTCCTGTGCCGAGGCGGGCACCCTCACGCCCGCGATCGAACAGGCCACCAGGATCATGGTCATGACACGTCGCATAGCCGCTCCCCCCTCTTCGTGCTGTCGGTCGCATGGTCCCGCCCACGGAGCGCCGTCAACACCGAAGAACGACCGCCGGCGCCCTCTCGGGACCCCGGCGGTCGTGCGGTGGCGAGCGGAGGCTAGGAGCCAGCCTCCACGTTGGGCCAGACGATGGTGATCCAGCCGTCGGGGCCCTCGGTCACGACACGCTCGCCCAGCGCGGCGGCATCGGCCAGCTCGGGCTGCTCGGCGATGAGCTCGAGGAACTCGGGCGCTGCCGACCTCGACCTCGGGCGCGTCGGTGTCCGCCTCGTAGTCGTCACGCGTCCACGTGCCGTCCACGAGGTAGTACGTGTGCGAGCCGACCACCTTCGTGGTCGCGGTCGCGCTGTTGCGCTGCGACCTGCGCGTTGTCGCGCATCTCGCCGGCCGACTTGGCCCGCTCGACCGCGGCCTGGCCCGGACGAGGGTGCGGCAGCGAGCGCCTCGGCCTCGTCCATGGCCATCTCGAACGCGACGTCGTCAGCCTCGACCGCGAAGCGGCGCATGTCCGGCTCCTCGGCGAGGTAGGCCGTGTACGGGGTCACGATGCCGAACTGGTTGGCGACCTCCACGATCTCCTCCACGAGCGAGTCGCGGACGCCCTCGATGCGCAGCTCGGTGAGCAGGTCGGCGACGCGCCGCTGGGCCCACAGCTGCGAGATGGCCGGATCCTCGGTGTCGCGCTCGGGGAAGACGCACGTCGTAGACGAACGTCTCGGGCCCGCCGGCGGAGTTGCCGGTGACGGTGACGGTGGCTTCACCCGCGCCGTCGTAGCGGCCGGCGAGCAGGGCCTGGCTGCCGGCGAAGATGCCCGGGATCCCGGCCGGGGCCAGGTCCCACGTCTCCACGCCGTCGATGGCGATCTCGACATCGGAGAGGACCGGCGTCGAGACCATCTCCCACAGGCGGGCGACCTCGGTGTCGATGCGCTGCTCGGGCGTGACGTAGTGGCTGGAGCCGGTGAACTCGGTGGCCAGCGCGTCGAGCAGGACGGTGTCCACGTCGTAGCCCACGCCGAAGGCGAAGAGCTGCGTGCGGTCGGGTGCGGTCTGCTCGGTCAGGTCGAGGATGCCCTCGGCGGACTCGATGCCGACCGTGGCCAGGCCGTCGGTCAGGAAGACGACGGTGCCCGGGCGCTCGCCGTCGAGGAACTCCATGCCCCGCTCGAGGGCGCCGCTGATGTTGGTGTTGCCGCCAGCCGCCAGGCTCCGCACGTAGTCGATGCCGGCGGCGGCCTCGGAGGCCGGGCGCAGCTCGTCGGCGAAGGTGCGCGACGTAGCGCGAGAAGTCGACGACCGCGAAGCGGTCGTCGGCACCGAGGTTGTCGAGCACGTACTCGGCGGCGTCGATGGCCTGCGCCATCTTCTCGCCCTCCATCGAGCCGGAGCGGTCGAGCACCAGCACGACGTCGCGGGCGACCGTCTCGTCGAGCTCGACGACCGGCGCGAAGAGGAGGTTGAAGTAGCCGTCGTCGCCGCGACTCGCGATAGGCCAGCAGGCGCGTGTCGATGAGGCCCTCGCCGCCGCTGAGGTAGAGGCGGAAGTTGGTGTCGGGCGACCACTCGTCGGACGGACTCCCAGCCGACGCCGATCTCGCCCTCGCCGCGACGCTCCTCGTCGAGGTCGAAGCCGGGTGCGATGGCCGACCGGACCTCCCAGGGCACGTCGACGTCGACGTTGACGAGGCCGCTCGCGGGGCGCGGCGACATCCGCGACCAGGGCACCTCCACGATGGCCTGCTCGCCCTCGGCCAGCAGCGGCGTGGTCACGGTGAAGCTGACCGAACGCTCCTCACCGGCGGGGACGGGGAAGGCACGGACCTCGTACATGTCGCCCTCGAGCGAGCGCAGCAGCGCGGGGTCGATGAGACGACGCACGATGTCCTCGTAGATGCGGGTGGCGTCGTCGGCATCGAGCAGCTTGCCCTCGAGCGTCTCGGGACCGCCGGAGAGGACGAGGTCGGTGACCGAGCTGCCGGCCGGGACCGGGAAGACGATGCGACCCTCGGCACCGGGACCGCCGCGGTCCTTGTCGGCCGGGTTGGAGAGATCGAAGCGGTAGCGGGCGATGCTCACGCCGTCGCTGACCTCGATGTCAGCCTCGATGCCGTCGAGCTGGGCCACCTGGTCGACCGGCCACCAACAGTCCGGGCACACGGGGCATCGGCGGCATCGGCTCGGGCTCGATGATCTGGGCGAACGCCGGTGCCGGCAGCAGGAACAGCTGCGGCCAGCGCCACGACGATGATCCGGGACAGGGAACGCATGGTCTTACCTCTGTGCGGGGTGCACGGCTATGACGCCGGCGCTCCCGCAGCGGTTCCCTCAGCTGGTGCGCGGCGGCCCCACCCGGATGAGCTGATGGATCTCGTCGAGCGACATGCGTCCGGGGTAGATGTGCTCCAGCCACCACGTCACGCCGACGTCGCATATAGGCGCCGAGAGGGCCGCATCGGCACCGCGATCGCCGCTGAGCAGGCCCGGCGTGGACGAGGTCGAAGGGCGCCTCGCGCGTGCGCTCCGACCGGACGAAGGCTCGTACGCGTCGGCGATCTCGGCGGGGGTCATCTGGTACGTCGAACCCGCCATCGGCCTTGATCGGGAAAGGCGCCATCCCAGGCAGCGGCCCGGCGCAGCGGTCGCTTCGACGGCCACAGTCGCCGCGACCCACACCGGGGATGCGCGGCCGCTGCACCGATGTCGGCAGGAAGGGCGCGGCCTCGGGTGCGCAGGTGCTGGCCTTCGAACGAGACCGGCTCGACCCGACCACAGGCTGCTCGAGCAGCTCGAGGCTCTCGTCGAGGATCCGGGCCCGCGATCACCCGCTCACCTTCGTCGCCGAAGGCGCTGAACTCCTGTTCGTCGTTGCGCTCCGAGCCCGACGCCCAGGATCAGGCGGCCGCGGGACAGATGGTCCAGGGCGACGGTCTCCCGGGCGAGCTTGGTCATGCGCCGGCGGGCCAGCGGGCGTGACCATCGGACCCAGACGCAACGGTGCTGGTCCGGCTCGCGGCCGCGGCGAGGGCGATCCACGGGTCGGTCACGCGCGCGTCGTGGGCGGTGGCCACGTGGTCCCACAGGAAGAACCCGTCCCAGCCGGCATCCTCGGCCTCGACAGCGAGGTCGGCCAGCAGTGCCGGGATCGGCCAGCTCGCCGAAGATGGTCAGGTCGAGCCCGAACCTCATGATCGCTCCTCGGCAGCTGGACGAAGACCCCGGTGACGGCCCATCGCCGATGACACGCGTGACGTGGCCGCTGCCGGTGAGGTCCTCGAGCAGGACGATGGCACCGGGGCCGCAGGCGGCGGACCTCGCCGTCGGCCACCTCCACCTCCAGCTGGCCACCGAGGTTGAAGTAGAGCTGGCGATGCGGAGCGGGGTGCCAGTCGCCGAACCAGCCGGCCGGGAACTCGAAGAGCAGCGCACGCTCGGCCGCGAGCGGCGCCGACACGTCGAACGGCGGGGCCGGCGGCGCGTAGTCGACGGTCTCGCAGCTCGACGTCCTGGTCGTCGAAGTGCGAGTCGCCAGCCTCGTCGGCCCAGATGCGGGTGATCCTCACCGGCCGTCAGCGTGTGAAGGTCGGGTTCGTGGCGTCGAGGACCTCACTTCGGACCGTGGCCGGGGCGACATACGAGCCGAGGAGTGCCTCGAGGTCGCGCAGCGCGCGGTCGATGTCATCGGGCGCGGCCGCGTGGTGGCCCTCGACCGTGACGAGGACCTCCGTCGTGTCCTCGCGCGCGGCACTCGCGCGCGACTGGCGCCAGCACCAGCGACGGGCGCTGACCTGCTCCTCATCGTCGCTGAAGATGACCTCGCCCGGCTCAGGGTGCTCGGTCGCGCTGGAGCCGAGGTCAGCCCACCGCTCGCCGCCGTGGGCGAGACGGACGGTCGTGCCACCGCCGACACCCGCGCTGGTCGAAGACGGCCACCGGCAGGGCGTAGCGGATGCTCACGAGGTTGGCCAGGTCGACGAGCGCGTTGATCGAGGGGAGCTCGCCCTGCTTGGTCAGGCGGCGCAGCAGGGCCTCGGCGGCGGAGCGGTACTTGGTGGGGTCCACGCCGAAACCGCGGAAGACGCTGCGCCAGGCGGCCAGGGTGGGCAGCTCGGAGAGCGGGGTCTCGCCGATGCGCTCGCGGACCGAGGCCTGCTCAGCCGGCGAAGGCAGCGGTGAGCTCGGCCGGGCCGGGTCGGTTGGTCACGCCGTCGGCGTGGATGACTCCACCGACGACGTTGGGAAACCGCTCCAGGATCTCGTGGTCGTAGCCGAAGCGCGCCATGTCAGAAGTCTGCCAAAGCCGAAGCCGTGGTGCGTGGGGTCGCTGCGCGCCCGCGGGCCCGAGCTAGGGCGACACCTCGCGGCCGGCCACGAGGTCGGCCGCCGCCCCCCCTGCAGCGCGTGCGCGGCCATGACGGCGGCACCGAAGGCGGTCGGCTCCGGCTCGGTCGACCCATGCCGTGGGCCGGTCGTAGACCTGCCGACGCAGCTCGCGCCAGAACGGGACGCGGGTGGGGTGACCGGCCGCCAGCACCAGCTCGTAGGGACTGCCGGCCGCGGCTTCGAGGCGCTCGATGATGGCCGCCGAGCGTCGCGCCAGACCTTCGAGCACGGCCCGCATGACGGCTGCGCGATCGGCGTCATAGGGCACCGCATCGAGGCGGCCCAGCCGCAGGTCGTCGGTGACATCGAAGCGGATGCCGGCCGTGCCGGCCGCCGGCGACGGCCCCGTACATGGCCTCGTCCTCGACACCATCGAAGAGGAGCGCCCGCCACTGCTGGAAGAAGTGGCCAGAGTGGATGTTGATGTGGGCGTACCACGTGTCGTCGTCGACATAGCAGCCCTGGTCGATGCCCTTGGCAGCGGCGCCCTCGAGAGGCGCCTCCAGCAGTGAGAGGTGCGCCTCCGAGGTGCCGGCCGAGAGGAACAGCTCGCGGGTCGAGCGCACGCCGGCACCGTAGGCGGCGCAGAGGTGGTCGTGCCCACCGCTGACGAGGGCGATGTCCGGCCGCAGGCCGAGGCGCATCGGCGAGGGCCCGGTCGAGCTTGCCGATGACCGTGCGGCCAGGGACCAGTCGCGGGAACTCGAGGCTCAGATGCCGCGGCCCTGATGGTGGCCCGATCCCACGCTCGCGCCACGATGTCGAAGGCGCCGGCGCGCGACGCATGCGACCAATCCATGACCAGCTCCGCGCCAAGCCCGTGGAGCACGTAGTCGCCCAGGTCGGTCCAGGTCGTCGGCCTGCTCGAGCGTCTCGGGAGCGTGCGCTACGGATCCACATCAGCTTGAAGAGGGAGAACGTGGCGTCCGGCGGCCAGCGGCGCGAGAGCGCGAGCTCGCCGCCGGGCCCGGCCATGAAGGCCGCCGCGTCCTCCAGCCCGCGTGGGTCATACCAGGTGATGGCATCGCCGATGGCAGCGCCGTCGGCGTCGACGAGCACGACCTCCTCGCCGACGCTCGCGACGCAGAGCGCTTCCACGCGCGGCACGGTCCGGCAGCCGGCCGGCCACATTCTCGACCAACCCCAGGACGGTCTGGAGCACCTCGGCGGGGCGGTGGGCTTCACCGTCGGCGTCGCGCACGACGGGCGTAGAGGCAGACTCGAGCGCGAGCGTGCGACCGCTCCTCACGTCGAGCGCCAAGACCTTGGTGTGCGTGGTGCCGACGTCGACCCCGAGGGTGATCATCAGGCCTCGGCCACGACCTCGACGACGACGCGGCCCAGCCATGTGTCGCGCTCGAAGTCGGGGGGCAGCTCCGGCGGCAGATGTGTGGCGCCGGCCGTTCCGCAGGCGACGCCGAGCGCGATCGCTTGGCGAGGCTGACTGCCCCTCCTCGATGCCCACGGTCAGGCCGGCCAGGAAGAGGTCGCCGGAGCCGGTCGGGTTGACCTCGCTGATGCGGGGTGCGAGGGCGTGGACGACGCCCTCGGCGTCCGCCAGCAGCGCACCCTCCGCACCCATGGTCACCACCACGACCTCGATGCCGTGGTCGCGGATGCGGCGCATCTCGGCGGCGAGCTCCACGATCACCCATGGGCAGCGTCGGGATCTGGCGCGCCGAGCAGCGCCAGCAGCTCGCGGCGGTTGCACTTGAGCATCCAGGGCCGGCTGGCAAAGGCCACCCGCAGGGCCTCGCTGTGGATGTCCACGAGCGTCCGCGCACCGGCCGCACGCCCCAGCTCGATGATCTCGCGGATGACGCCTGCGGGCACGCTGTCGGGCAGGCTGCCCGCGATGACCAGGAGGTCCTCGGGGCCGGTGTCGGCACCGATGTCATCGAGCAGGCGACCGACCTCCGCCTCGGTCACCAGCGGGCCAGGCTCGTTCAGCACGGTCGTCTGCTCAGCGCCCGGTTCCACCACCACGAAGCAGACGCGGGTGCCGGCCCCGATGGCGGTGTGGCGGTCGATGACGCCGTCGGCGGTGATCATGCTGCGGAGCGCCTGGCCCACCTCGCCGCCGAGGAAGCCGTAGGCCGTGGCCGAGGTACCCAGCCGAAGCGCCGCACGAGCGACGTTGAAGCCCTTGCCGCCGGGCACGACCGAGACCGCGACCGCTCGGTTCACCGCACCGAGGCGCACTGGTGGCCAGGTCGAGATGCGGTCCATGGCCGGATTGGCCCCGATGACGCGGATCATCGTCCCGGCTCCCAGTCGCGGGCGGCCAGCTCGAAGCCCTCGAAGCGGAAGCCCGGGGAGACCGTGCAGCCGACCAACGTCCAGGCACCGAGCGACTCGGCGGCCTGCCAGTCACCGGCCGGCACGATCAGCTGCGGCCGCTGGCCGGCGATGAGGTCGGTGCCCAGGACATGGCGCTGCGGCGACTCCGCGCCCGAGCCGGATGCGATCGAGAGAGCCAGCGGATCGCCGGCGTAGAAATGCCAGGCCTCGGCAGCATCGACGCGATGCCAGTGCGACCGTTCGCCGGCGCGCAGGAGGTAGTAGATGGCCGTCCCTGACGGACGCTCCGCTGCCCGCGCGTCGGCGCGCCAGGTCTCGGCGTAGAGGCCGCCTTCGGGGTGTGGCTGGAGCCCCAGCTCAGCGATGATGGTGTCCACGTCTGGCATGCCCCAAGCGTAGCCCGTGGCGCTGGACACGGCGTGTACTGTGGGTCGGCCCATGACGAGTCCCCCCGCCAGCGGCGCTACCGCCGCCCATGTCCAACGCGTCTACTACCTGCTGACGCTGCTGAACACGCTCGCTGCCTCGCTCATCTGGGGCGTCAACACGCTCTTCCTGCTCGATGCCGGCTTGAGCAACACCGAGGCCTTCGCGGCCAACGCCTTCTTCAGCATCGGCATGGTCATCTTCGAGGTGCCGACCGGTGTCGTGGCCGACACCCGCGGCCGGCGCTTCTCGTTCATGCTCGGCGCGCTCACCCTCCTGCTCTCGACGCTGGCCTACCTGCTGATGTGGGGGATCGAGGCGCCGTTCATCGGCTGGGCCCTGGCCTCGATGCTGCTGGGCCTCGGCTTCACCTTCTTCAGCGGCGCCACCGAAGCCTGGCTGGTCGACGCGCTCGGCGCCACCGGCTTCGTCGGCAACCTCGAGACGGTCTTCGGCCGGGGTCAGACCATCGGCGGAGTGGCCATGCTCGGCGGCTCGGTGCTCGGCGGCATCGTGGCCCAGATGACCAACCTGGGTGTGCCCTACGTGCTGCGTGCGATCATGCTCGGCGTCGCGCTGCTGGCCGCCTTCTGGTTCATGAAGGACCTCGGCTTCACGCCCAAGACCGGCATCAGCACGAGGGACGCTGTCAAGGACATCGCGCGCGGCTCCATCGACGGCGGCCTGCGCAACCGCCCGGTGCGCTGGATGATGCTGGCCGCGCCCTTCACCGGCGGCGTCGGCTTCTATGCCTTCTACGCCATGCAGCCGTTCCTCCTCGAGCTCTACGGCGACCCCAGTGCCTACAGCATCGCGGGCCTCGCGGCGGCCATCGTGGCCGGGGCCCAGATCGTGGGCGGCTTGTCGGTGCCGATCGTGCGTCGCTGGTTCCGCATGCGCACCCACGCGATCTTCCTGGCGGTGGCCCTCGAGTCCATCATCCTCGGGGCTATCGCGGTGGTCGGCTTCAACATGGACGAGCTGGGCATGACCGCCTTCTACCTGGCCATCGGGCTGCTGATCATGTGGGCACTCGTGTTCGCCGTCAGCGGACCCATCCGCCAGGCCTTCCTCAACGGCCTCATCCCCTCGCAGCAACGCGCGACCGTGCTCTCGTTCGACTCGTTGATGAGCTCGGTCGGCGGTGCGGTCTCACAGCCGGTGCTTGGTCGCGTCGCTGACGTCTCGGGCTACGCTGCTTCGTATCTCGTTTCGGGTGGCATCAGCGCGCTGGCGCTGCCGTTCGTCTACCTGTCCATGCGCGAGCGGGCACCATCCGACCCCATCCACGGCGACGAGCCCGCATCCGCTGCGGGCTGACGCTCAGCGCGGCTTGAGCTTGTGGCGCCAGGCGACGTCGTCGCCCTGCCACACGCTGCGCCAGAACGAGCGCATGTCGTTGAGCACGCTCCTGAACGCCGGCCTGGCGGCGAGGTTCCTGAGATGGTGTGGGTCCCGGGAGACGTTGTAGAGCTCCTCTTCGCCGGTGCTGTAGCGGGCATAGGCCCACAGGGTGTCGGAGTACCCGCGCGTGGATTCGACACCGGCCCAGGCGGGTCGGCCCGTGGGCCGATGCCCGTAGAAGACGCCCGCATGCAGCATCTCGGTGAAGATGAACTTGCGCCCGATCTTCGTGCGCTGGCCCTTGATGAGCGGCACCAGGCTTCGGCCGTCGGCGTTGGGCATCGTGCACCCGGCCAACGCGCAGATGGTCGGCGCGAGGTCGATGTTGCCCACCGGCTCGAGCACCACCTTCTTGCGACCCCCGAGCACCCCGGGCCAACGCATGTAGAGCGGGACGGACGTGGAGTAGGGCGTGAGTTTCCCCACGAGGCGGTGATCGCCCAGCAGGAAGCCGTTGTCGGCGGTGAGGACCTGCAGGGTGTCGCCCAGGCGGCCGGCCTCCTTGAGTGCCTGTCGCACCTGGCCCACGACCCAGTCCGAGGTCAACAGCGACTCGCAGCGATCCCGCAGGTCGTACGCAGCCGCGCCCAGGCGCGGTTGTGCCCGAACGTAGGCCGGCTTGTCCGAGACGTCGGCCTCGTCGTACGCCGGGCCGCTCCAGCCGCCGACATCGGCACACCTTGGGTCTCCTTCGAATCGCCGCATGGGCTCGAGCGGGTCGTGCCCGTCATATAGCGACACGATCAGGAACAGGCGCTTGCCCTTCTTCGTCGAGCGGATGTGCTGGACGGCCTTGCGCGCGGCCTGATAGGAGGAATGATCGGTATCCGCGGAGCCGAAGTAGCCGTTGCCGCCCTTCCGATACTGGCGCCACTCGTAGAAACGGCCCTGGTTCTCCCAGATGACGTCGAGCTGGCTCCAGCCGTTCGCGAGCGACCTCATCTGGGGACGCGTCGGGTACCACTCTCGAAGGAGGTTGTGGTACTTGCCCACGAAGACCGTCTTATAGCCGGCCGAGCGCAGCTTGGGGGAGAGCGTGCCGCGCTGATGGTAGGCACGCATGTTGTTGTAGGTGACCCCGTTGTTGTGGCCGTACTGACCGGTCAGCAGTGCTGCTCGTGCGGGGCCGCATTGCGGCGTGGCGGCCACGGCATTGCGGAACTCCATGCCCGCTCTTGCGAAGCGGGCGAGGTTGGGGGTGCGACCGGGGTCATCCCACAAGCGGGCCGGGTACGGCGCGTTGTCGTCGAGGTAGAAGAGCACGATGTCGGGCTTGTCGGGCGCGGCCTCGACCGGGTGCTGCGGCAGGTTGAAGAGCGTGCCCAGCAGGGCCAGGGCCAGCGCGATGGTGACGACGACCCGCACGTGCATCCCTACCTCACCCGAGGGCGTCTGGGCCAGGCGTTCCCGAACCGAAGGCCGCCAGCACGGGGATCGCCGCTCGCAGGATGGTGCGGTAGTCAGCGTGGGCCCGCCGGGTCATCTCGAGCACGGGGCCGAGGTCGATCGGCGGCCCCATACCGGCTGACATGGTCGAGACGAAGGTGAAGGCCACCACCTTCAGGCCGGCATGGTAGCCCGCCATGACCTCGGGCAGGAACGAGTTGGAGGAGATGGAGCAACCGGCCATCTGGGCCAGTCGGATCTCAGCGGGGGTCTCGAAGCTGGGGCCCGTCCAGTAGCCCGCGATGCCGCTCGGGAACGGGACACCTGCAGCTTCGACCGCAGCCATGACCTGCCCGGTCAGCGTGGCTTCATAGAGCTCCGCCATCGAGAGGTATGGCGTCTCCCAGCCCGACCCCTCCCGCTCGGTCGAGAGCGGGTTGAAGCCGCTGAAGTTGATGTGGTCAGTGAAGGCCAGGAACGAGCCCGGCGTCACATCCGGGCGCATCGAGCCCGAGTTCGCCGAGTAGAGCAGCGTGGCGCACCCGGCGCGTGCCAACGTCCGTGCCGGGAGCCCGCTCTCCTGCGAGGTGGCGGCGTCGCAGGGCAGGACCTTGGCCTTGACCGCGGCCACCGTGACGCCACCAACTTCGCCCACGTCGACCTCGTTGACGTGGTCCGGGATGGCGCTGGTCCGAAAACCGAGTTCCTCGAACGGGATGGTCACGCGATCGCTGAGCACGTCGGTACAGGGTGCGAAGCCCGTGCCACAGATGAGGCCCACCGACGGGGAGCGGCCGGCACGGTCGCGGATGATGCCAGCCGCGTGGTCGGCAGCCGCTCGGGTGTCCATACTCTCAGGATACGGGTGTCCGGGCGATCGGAACACCTTGCCGCCGTCTGCGGCTCGCACGTAGACTCGATGCGGCTATCCGTACACAGAGGTTCGACGTGAAGAAGGTGCTCCCAACGCTACTGCTGGGCGTGTTGCTGGCAGCCGTCGTGGCCCCGGCCGGGGTCGTCGCTGCCGCCGAGGGTGAACCCGACCATGGAGGGCGGCTCGAGCTCGTGGCGGCCAACGACCTGACCACCCTGGACAACAGCCAGGTCCTCGACCTCGACTACAACATGGCCGCCGGCGCCCTGTACGAGGGCCTCTACCACTTCAATCCCGATGGTGAGCTGGAAGCTGGCCTCGCTGACGGGATGCCCGAGATCTCCGATGACGGGCTCGTCTATACCTTCACCCTCAAGCCGGGCGCGATGTTCGCCGGCCCGGCCTTCGAGCCGCGCGAGGTGACCGCAGCCGATGTCGCCTACGGCATCGAGCGCGCGCTCGACCCCAGCCCGACCGGAGCTCCCGCAGCCTCATGGGGCAGCGGGTACCTCTTCCCTATCAAGGGCGCTGCCGCCTTCAACGCCGGTGAGGCGAACACCGTCGAGGGCCTCAAGGTCATCGACGACCATACGCTCGAGGTGACCCTCGAGCAGCCGACCAGCACCTTCCTGCTGGGCCTGACCATCGCGACCAGCTGGCCCGTGCCCAAGGAGGCCGTCGAAGCTCGCGGTGAGGACTTCGGGAACAGCCCGGTCGGTGCCGGGCCCTTCTATGTGCGGGAATGGAACAAGGGCTCGGACATCACCATCGTGCGCAACCCCGGCTACGTCGACCCCGACCTGCCCTACCTCGATGAGATCTACGTCGACCTCGGTGTGGATGAGAACACCCAGAAGCTCCGCCTCGAGTCCGGCGAGACCGACGGGGTCTTCGACCAGTTCGCGCTCTCGCCGCAGTCGCTTCGCGAGCTGCGCGAGACACCGGGCATCACGCTCGTCGATTCGGTCGGCCCGCGCATCTTCTACCTGGCCCTCAACAACGACGGGGTCTTTGCCGACAAGGAGCTGCGACAGGCGGTGGCGCAGGCGATGACCACCGACTTCACGGTGCGCTTCGGCGGTCTGGCCAAGCCCTGGAACCAGCTCATGAGCTCGACCTCGCTGCAGTCAGACCCTGAGGGCACCGTGACCTATGCTCACGACCCTGAGGCCGCCGCGGCCCTGCTGGCGTCGGCTGGCTACGACGGCACAGCGGTCAAGATCGTCTACGACGTGACCGACCCGTACACGACGCAGAACGCCACCGCCCTGACCCAGGACCTGGAGGCCGTCGGATTCACGGTCGAGCTCGTCGGGTTGCAGAAGACGGAGTTCTACAACGCCATCTACGACCCGTCCGCGTTCGACATCTCGTCGACGTACTGGAGTGCGGACTATCCCGACGCCCAGGACTTCGTCTCCACCAACTTCATCTGCGACATGATCGACGTCCTGAACATCTCGCGCTTCTGTGATCCGTCCATCGACGAGGCCTTCCTGGCCACCGAATCGATGGCCTTCGGACCCGAACGCGATGCCGCCCTGCTGGAGGTGCAGCAGCGCCTCATCGACGAGGTCGCAGGCGTGCCGGTGATGGAGGTCACGCCGCCATCGGTCTTCGGTGAACGCGTTGGCGACATCCCCACGCTCGCGACGTATGCACCGTTCGACTGGAAGCGGGCCTGGGTGAAAGCCGACGCCTGATCCCGCTGGGGGCACCACCACGCCCCCGCTGACCGCGCCGCCCGCCCTCACGGTCGAGGGTCTGCGAGTCTCCGCCGCAGCCGGCGATATCCTGCGCGGGGTCGACCTGACGGTGCCACGTGGCAGCGTCGTCGGCGTCGTGGGCGAGTCCGGCTGCGGCAAGTCCACGCTCGGCCTCGCCGTCCTCGGGCTGCTGGGCCGGACGCGCGAGATCACGGCCGGGGAGATCCGGCTCGAAGGCGAGCGCATCGGTGGCCCGGGCTTCGACGGCACACCCGGCCTGCGCGGGACCCGCATCGGCTTCGTGCCGCAGGACCCATTCCGCTCGCTGGACCCGCTCCGGCGTGTCGGACCACAGGTGCGCCGGCCGCTGGAGTCGCACCGTGGGCTGTCTTCGGGCGAGGCCGGCCAGCGCGTGGCGGACCTGCTGCGCCGCCTGGGTGTCTCCGAGCCCGAGAGCGTCATGGGACGCTACCCACACGAGCTTTCGGGAGGCCTGCTTCAGCGCGCCACGATCGCGGCCGCGCTCTCGTGCGAACCACAGCTGCTCGTCGCAGACGAGCCCACTACCGCGCTCGACGCGCTGGTGCAGGTCCAGGTCATCGAGTCGTTCATGCCGCTCGTGCGGGAGCTGGGCACGAGCATGATCGTCATCACCCACGACCTGCGCCTCCTGGAGCGGATGGCCGACCGCATCGCCGCCATGTACGCCGGCCGCATCGTGGAGTTCGGTCCTGCCGGGCGACTGCTGCAGGCACCCCGCCATCCATACCCGGCGGCCCTGCTCGAGTCGTCGGTGCGCACGGTCGATCCTGGCCAGCGGCTGGTCGTCATCGAAGGCCAGCCGCCAAGACTCCCGGGCACATTCGAGCCGTGCGCCTTCGCTCCGCGCTGCCGGTTCGCGGATGAACGCTGCCGCAGCGTCGAGCCACGATACGAATGGCCCGCCGACGTGGGCGTCGCCTGCCACCACCCGCTGGATGCCACGCGGTGATCGGGCCTGCCCCGGTTCCGACGCGAGCGGCGGAACCACACGCCTGGGGACTGTGGATCGGGATCGGTTTGCTGCTCGCGCTCGTAGCACTGGCCGTGCTCTACCCCCTGCTCTCGCCGGTGGACCCCACCTTCGAGTCGATCGAGGGCCTGACCGAGTTCGGCGAGCCGCTGCCCGTGGGCAGCGTGGGCTATCCCCTGGGCACCGATCCGCGCGGTCGCGACATGCTGGCACGCACCGTCTACGCCGGTGGCCTGACGATGCTGACGGCACTGTCAGCGGTGGCCATCGCCACGATCGCCGGGGTCACCGTGGGCCTGCTCGCGGCCAACACGAAGCGCATCGCGGGCTCGGTGCTGATGCGTTTCACGGACCTCGGCCTGGCGATCCCCGGCTTGTTGCTGGCCGCCGCCATCTCGACGGTCCTGGGGCGTGGCACGCTCTCGCTCATCGTGGGGCTCGCCGCGGTCTTCTGGGCACCGATCGCGCGTGTCACCTACGGACAGGCGGTCGTGCTGCGGGAGCGTGAGTACGTCGAGGCCGCGCGCCTCATGGGCGGCGGCGCCTGGACCGTGTTGAGCCGCCACATCCTGCCGCACCTGGTGCCGGTGGTCGGCGCCTACGCCGCGCTCTCGGTCGGCTGGGCCGTGCTCTTCGAGTCAGCGCTGGGCTTCCTCGGGGCAGGCGTACAGGAGCCGAACGCATCGATCGGTTCCATGCTGGGCCAGCACCTCATCTACTACCGCAGCAACCCTGCCCTCATCATCATCCCCGCGGTCTTCCTGATCGTGTTGGTGATGGCTGCCAACCTCGTGGGTGAATCGCTCCGTACCCGGACCGAGGAGCGCTGATGGGCTGGTACATCGCGCGCCGACTCGGAGCCGCGCTCATCACGGTCTGGATCGTGGCCACCGCCGGGTTCCTGCTCGTGGAGATCATCCCCGGCGATCCCGCGCGCCAGCTGGCCGGCCCCGGCGCCTCGGTGGAGTCGCTGGCAGCCATCCGCGAGGCCTACGGCTTCGACGACCCGCTGCCGGTGCGCTACGTCGATTCGCTGCTGCGCATGGCCCAGGGCGACCTCGGCTACAGCTTCGCCAAGGCAGAGCCGGTGACCGGCGCGCTCCTGCGCTCACTGCCGACGACGCTGCTGCTCACCGGCCTCGCCTTCATCGTGGAGGTGCTCATCGCGATCCCACTGGCCCTCTGGGTGGTGAGCCGCGGCGGGTTCGCGGACCGGCTGCTGGTGATCCTCGCGGGCTTCACCGCAGCCATCCCGGCCTTCCTCGTGGGCCTGCTGCTGATCTACGTCTTCGCCTTCCGCCTGCGGATCTTCCCGCTCGGCGGTGGCGGCTCTCCGGCTGCCTACGTGCTGCCGGTGCTGACGCTCGGGGTGCCCTTCGGCCTCGTGCTGGCACGCCTGTTGCGTACATCCCTGCTCGAGCAGCGGAGCCAGCCCTACATCGCCTTCAGCGAGGCCCTTGGGGAGACGGCCTGGTCGGTGCGCTGGCGACACCTGTTGCCCAACGCGCTGCTGCCGCTGCTGTCGATCCTGGCGCTCGACTTCGCGGGGCTCTTCTCGAGCGTGGCCGTCGTGGAGGTGGCCTTCTCGATGCCGGGCCTGGGGGCCGATCTGCTGCTCGGGCTCAAGCACCTCGATACCGCGCTCATCGTGGGCATCGGCATCATCGCCGGTCTGCTCGTGGCCCTGGTCAACCTCATCGCTGACGTGGCTGTCATCGCCATCGACCCGCGCGTCCGCCGCAACACCTAGCGGAGCGGCAGTTCGGCCGGCCGCTCGCCCATCGCGGCCAGCAGCGCGCGGGTGTATTCGTGCTGCGGCCGCTCGAAGATCTGCTCACGGCTGCCGCTCTCCACGATCCGGCCTTCTCGCATGACCGAAACCCGGTCGCTGATGTGTCGTACGACCGCAAGGTCATGGGCGATGAAGAGGTACGAAAGGCCGAGCTCAGCCTGCAGGTCCATGAGCAGGTTGAGGATCTGACCCTGGACCGAGACATCGAGGGCGGACACCGGCTCATCGCAGATGATGAGGTCCGGCTCCAGGGCGAGGGCCCGGGCGATACCGATGCGCTGCAGTTGCCCGCCGGAGAACGACGGTGGCCGGTGGTCGCCGAGACCCGGGTCGATGCCGACGCGTTCGAGCAGTCGATCGGCACGGCGGGCTCGTTCCTCGCGGTCATAGAGGCCGTGGATGACCCACGGCTCAGCCACGATGTCGCGCGCCCGGAAGCGTGGGTCGACCGAGGAGAACGGGTCCTGATAGATGAGCTGCATGTGGCGGCGCATCTTGCGCAGCTCGACGCCCTTCAGCGCGAAGAGGTCCCCGCCACGGAACGTGGCAGATCCGGCATCGGGCTCGATGAGCCGCAGGAGGATGCGCCCGGTCGTCGACTTGCCCGAGCCCGACTCGCCCACGAGCCCGTGCGTCTGCCCGACCTCGATCGCGATCGACACATCCTCGACTGCGCGGACCTCGCGACGGGAGCCACCACGGCCACTCGAGAACGTCTTGACCAGCCCGCGCGCATCGAGCAGCAGCTCACTCATGCGCTGACTGTAGCGGTGCGGCCGATGCTGGATAGCGGTGCCAGCTGCGCCGATCCAGCCCGGACCGCGACTCGTCACGACTGGAGGCGGGCTCGCGCTCAGTCGCTGACCTGCTGCAGGAAGCTCGAAACCATGAACCAGACGCGGCCGGCCGTGATGCCACGGTCTTCGACGGTGTAGAACACCGCCAGCGGTACGTCGATCTCCTTGCCCGTTGCCGGCACGCCCGCGAACTCACCCCGGTGGAAACCGATGAAGCGGCCCTCGACGGCCGCCATCCCGTCAGCGACATACGTGCGCTCAGGCTTGAAGTGTGCCTCGAAGGCCTGCTCGTAGAAGTACGAGAGCATGCCGGCGATAGCCTCACGTCCCGCCCACGACTGGCCGCTGGCGACATCGGTGAAGACGGCGTCCTCGGCGATCGTCGAACCGTCGTGGCCTTCCCAGTAGCGCTGCATGATCTCGCCGGTCGTGTCGCTGGACACGGGTTCGCTCTCCCTCTCCCCCATGTTGAAGAAATGGCGTCGCAGATCGTACCGGCTTCGAGGCCCGATCGGAAGACCAGCCTGGTGCGCCTGTCGATGCCTATGCGCTGGGCCGGTCGGCGTACCCGATGCGGGCCGGTCGGCCCTGTCTGTGGTACCCGGTAGAGGAAGACGCTTGCGGCAACCGAATAACTCGAGCCACCGGAGGCTTCCCCCCGGCAACCCGACGACCCGAGTCGTGGGCCATGTCTGAACACATAGCCGTCCGAATATCGCCCGCGGAACCCGTGCTGACGCGCGGTCCGCGGGCGTTTGAGCACAAACGAGGCGAAGTGATGCCAAAGGCTGCTGTTCCGCCACCGCAGGCTCCCATCGAGGGCAAGCGAGCGGCAACGTTCCAAGAGGAAGTCATCGCCATGATCCCGGCTGACTCCCGTCTCGAGGCTTGTATCCAATGCGGGACATGCGGAGGGTCCTGCCCGTCGTACGCGGACATGGACCACACGCCCCGCCAGATCTTCGCGCTCGTCCGCGCCGGCGCGCGAGACAAGGTGCTGGATAGCAATACGCCCTGGATGTGCGTCAGCTGCTACCTCTGCGCGGTCCGCTGCCCACAGCAGATCCACATCCCTGACGTGATGTACGCGCTCAAGGCCAAGGCCACCGGGGAGCACCGCGTACCCAGCCACGTGGCACCCGATTTCTCACGCACCTTCGTCGACTACATCCACAAGTACGGCCGCAGCTTCGAGGTCGGCCTCGTCGCCAAGCATTACCTGCGTCACTACGTGACTCGCCTGCCGGGCATGACCACGTCGGGCATCGGCATGGTGACCAAGGGCCGCATGGGCTTCCGGCCGAACCAGATCAAAGGCGTTGAGGGGCTCAACGCCATCCTGGACCGCGCTACCGCGATCGAGCAGGCCAAACAGCGCGCTGTCTTCGAGCAGCCGGCGGGTGGGGGGACACACTGATGGCCACCGAGTACCTCTATTACCCGGGCTGCTCGATGGACGGCACCGGGAAGGCGTATCACGACTCCATCGCGGCAGTGCTGCCTGAGCTCGAGATCGGGCTCGCCGAGCTGGACGACTGGAACTGCTGCGGTGCGACCGAGTACATGGGCGTCAGTCCATTGCGCTCGCAGGCCCTCGTGGGCCGCAATCTGGCCCTCGCCGAGCAACAGAAGAACGGCACCGACACGCTGGTCGCGCCGTGCAGCGCCTGCTACGTGAACCTGGCGCGCACCGACGCCTACGTGCGTGAGTCCAAGGAGCTCGCGGCCAACGTCAATGATGCCCTCAGCGCAGATGGCATGAGCTACACGCCGGGCTCGATCAAGGTCAGGCACCTGCTCGAGATCATGATCGATGACGTGGGTCTCGATGAGATCTACCAGCACGTCACACGGCCACTCGCGGGACTCAAGCTGGCGCCCTACATGGGCTGCCTCGTCTCGCGGCCCGACTACGACGATCGTTGGCAGCACCACGAGCACCCGCACGCGCTTGACCAGCTCCTGCTGCGTCTGGGAGCGGACGTGGTGGACTACTCGCGCCGGACCGACTGCTGTGGCGGCCACATGACCCAGATCAATCCGGAGACGGGCCTCGAGCTCATCCGGCGCCTGATCGTGGAGGCCGAGCGGGTCGGGGCCGATGCGCTGGTGACGGTGTGTCCGATGTGTCAGATGAACGTCGACTTCTACCAGCGGGAGATGAACCGTCACTACCGCGAGGACCACCACATGCCCATCCTGTTCTTCACGCAGCTGATGGGCCTGGCCTTCGGGATGCCGGCCAAGCGGCTGGGCTTCGGTCGCGAGATCATCTCCGCCCGCCCAGCCCTCAGCCACATCGGTATCGAGGCCCCCATGACCGAAGAGGAAGAGGCCGCGGAGGCCGCGGCCGCCAAGCCCCAGCGGCGGCGCCGAGGCGACCCGACACTGCCAGGTCCGCAGCCACGAGCGGACGAGGAGGAGCTGCGATGACCGCCCCCAGGACCGGCGTGTACATGTGCCACTGCGGCACCAACATCGCGGCCGTCGTCGACGTCGAAGAGGTACGCGATTGGGCCCTCGAGGAGTTGGCTGACAAGGGCGTGGTCGTCTCGCGCGACTACCCCTTCATGTGCTCCAGCCTGGGCCAGGAGCTCATCGAGAACGACATCAGGGAATACGGACTCGAGCGTGTGGTCGTGGGCGCGTGCTCGCCGCACATGCACGAGAAGACCTTCCGAGAAGCGAGCGCCAATGCCGGCCTGAACCCGTATCTCACCGAACTGGTGTCGATCCGTGAGCAGGTCTCGTGGGTCCACACGGACAAGGCCAGGGCCACCGAGAAGGCCAAGGCTGTCATCGCCGGTGGCGTCTATCGCGTCGCCGAACAAGTTCCCCTGGAGCCGCTCATCGCGCCCGTCAACAGTGCCACCCTCATCGTCGGGGGCGGCATCGCCGGGATCACCGCGGCTCTGGAGATCGCCGATGCCGGCTATCCCGTCCACATCGTGGAGCGCGAGCCGTCCATCGGCGGTCACATGGCCCAGTACGACAAGACCTTCCCGACGCTCGACTGCGCAGCCTGCATCCTGACCCCCAAGATGGTCGACGCGGGCGCCCACCCCAACATCACGCTGCACACCTGGAGCGAGGTCGTCGACGTCTCGGGCTCCGTGGGTGACTTCAAGATCAAGGTCAAGCACAAGCCACGCTACGTGGTCGAGGCCGATTGCACCGGCTGCGGCATCTGTGTCGAGAAGTGCCCGGTCCAGGTCATCGACACCGGCTTCGAGTCGGGCATCGGCTACCGCAAAGCCATCTACACGCCGTTCCCGCAGGCCGTCCCCAAGTATCCGGTGCTGACGCCGGAGAACTGCACCTACTTCGCCAAGGGCACCTGCAAGGCCTGCGAGAAGTTCTGCCCGGTCGACTGCATCGACTTCACACAGACCGACGAGTACGTCGAGCTCAACGTGGGCAACATCCTGCTGGCCACCGGCTTCGCGCCATTCGACGCCCGCCGTATCGAGTCATTCGGTTACGGCCGACTGCAGAACGTCTTCACCTCGATGGAGTTCGAGCGCATGAGCAACGCAGCCGGTCCCACCGGCGGCAAGATCGTCCTACGCGACGGGGTGACCCAACCCCGCTCGGTGGTCATCGTCCACTGCGTCGGCTCACGCGACAAGAACACCAACGAGTACTGCTCGGCCATCTGCTGCATGCAATCGCTCAAGTTCGCGCACCTCGTCAAGGAACACACGGACGCCGACGTGTACGAGTGCTACATCGACATGCGGACGCCCGGCAAGGGCTACGACGAGTTCTACAACCGCATCCAGGCCGAGGGC
>CAVQPG010000024.1:0-15730 GCA_963714675.1 uncultured Chloroflexia bacterium
TCGAAGCCCTCGCCGACCTGGGCAACCCGCTCGTGTTGGGCGGCAACTACACCGTGCTCGCGAGCCGCATGTACATCGCCATCGTCGGGGAGTACAACCTGACGGCCGGTTCGGTGCTCGCAGTCATGCTCCTGGTGCCGGCGCTGGTGGTCTACTTCATCCACCGCTACTACGCCAACAAGGCCTCGATCGTGTCGGTCTCGGGCAAGCCCAGCGGCCGGCACGCGGAGATCCAAAGTCGGCCCATCCGCTGGCTGCTGCTGGGCGTGGTGCTCGCGATGGTAGGTCTCATCGCGCTGCTTTACGGCACCATCGGCGTCGGTTCGGTGACCAAGCTGTTGGGCGTCAACCACACCTTCACCCTCGAGCACTTCGAGGCGGTCTTCTTCGGTTACGGCTTCGATGCCGTGACCGACACGGTGACCCTGGCCTCGATCGCCACACCCGTGGCCGGCCTGCTCGGCGTGGTCGTGGCCTTCCTCGTCATCCGGCGGCGCTTCTGGGGTCGCGGCACGCTGGACTTCGGGGTCATGCTCGGCGTAGCCATCCCCGGCACCATCTTTGGCATCGGCTACCTGCTCGCCTTCAACACGCCCACCGAGATCCTGGGCATCACGGTCTTCCCCAAGCTGACCGGCGGAACGGCCATCCTGGGCGGAGCCATCGCCATCGTGATGGTCTTCATCCTGCGCTCAGCGCCGGGCGGCCTGCGCTCAGCTACCTCGTCGCTGCAGCAGATCGATCCTTCCATCGAGGAGGCCTCGACCTCGCTGGGTGCCAACCAGGCGCATACGTTCCGCAGGATCACCCTGCCGCTCATCCGCCCGGCCTTCCTGGCCGGCCTGATCTACTCGTTCGCCAGGGCCATGACGGCCATCAGTGCCGTCATCTTCCTGACCACGCCAGAGGTGCGCATCATGACCGCGCAGATCCTCAACGAGGTGGACGCCGCCCGCTACGGCAACGCCTACGCCTACTGCGTCGTCCTCATCGCCATCGTGCTCGTCGCCATCGGGATCCTGAGCTTCCTCGTCGGGTCGCGGACTGATGCGGAGCAGGCATCTGGGAGTTCGACATGGAGCTGACCGCCGAGACCGACCGCCGGGCCAACGCGCCCGCGACCCTGCTGCTGGAGCGGCTGAGCAAGCATTTCAGGTCGCCCGAGGGCGAGGTCGTGCGAGCCGTCGACGACATCACCATCAAGCTTGACGGTGGTAGCTTCGTGACCCTGCTGGGACCGTCCGGCTGCGGCAAGACCACGACGCTGCGCATGATCGCCGGGTTCGAGGCACCGACCTCGGGACGGATCATGCTTGACGACAAGGATCTGGTGCGGCTCACGCCCGACAAGCGCGGTATGGGCATGGTCTTCCAGTCGTACGCGCTCTTCCCGCACCTGACGGTCCACGACAATGTCGCCTTCGGTGTCCAACTGCAGGGCAAGAAGGGCCAGCAGCTCGAGCGCGCTGTCGAGTCCGCGCTGGACCTGGTCAACCTGCACGGGCTCGGCGCACGCAAGATCCAGGAGCTCTCCGGCGGCCAGCAGCAGCGCGTGGCCCTGGCACGGGCGATGGCCATCGAGCCGCGCGTGCTCCTCTTCGACGAGCCGCTCTCCAACCTCGATGCCAAGCTGCGGGTCTCGCTGCGCTCGGAGATCCGACGCATCCAGCAGGCGCTGGGCACCACGTCCGTGTACGTCACCCATGACCAGGCCGAGGCCATGGCCCTCTCTGACGTGGTGGTGGTCATGAACGCCGGCCGCATCGAGCAGGCCGGAGCGCCCGACGAGGTCTATCGCCGCCCGGCCACACGCTTCGTGGCCGACTTCATCGGGCGAGCCAACTTCCTCGCAGGGGAGGTCAAGGGCGTCGGCGAGGGCACCGTCGACGTCTCGCTGATGGGCGTGACCCTGACCATCCCCGCGGGTGCGGGACATCGGAGCGGTGGATCTGCGGTGGTCGTGACCCGTCCCGAGTCGGTCCGCATCGGCGAGGGCCAGCTGCGTGGCAAGGTCAAGGGCAGTACCTTCCTGGGCTCCTACGTGGAATACGAGCTGGAGCTCGGCGACCGGCAGGCGAACATGCTCGCGGTCGACGGTGAGTGGATGACACACGGGATCCACGCGCCCGGAGAGGACATCGCCTGGACGCTGGCGCCCGAGCGTGCGTATGCCCTCCCGGCCGGCGCCGAGCACGAGACGATCGCGCAGGACTGAGCAGGCTGGAACGTGGCCCTGGTCAGCCGGTGTCAGCCCAGTCCTTGAGGCGTTCGGACCACTCGTCGACGAGGGCAAGGTAGATGGGGCGCTTGATCTCCCACATGCCATCGGCCAGCTCGGCGAGGTCCATCCAGCAGAAGGCCCTGAACTCCTGGCGCTCGCCTTTGGGCGGAGTGAGGTCGATGTCCTCGTCGGTGCCGAGGAACCTGAACAGGAACCACTTCTGGACCTGGCCGCGGGCACGGCTGTCACGCCGTCGGGCGGGCGGGAGCTCGTAGGCGAGCCAGGCGGGATACTCGGCCACCAGCTCGACATGCTCGGGATGGAGGCCGGTCTCCTCCCGCAGCTCGCGCAGTGAGGCCTCGGCCGGCTCCTCGCCCACGTTGAGCCCACCCTGGGGCATCTGCCAGCGATCGGGCTGATCGATCCGCTCGAGCGCGAGGACGAGCCCGTCGGCACGCGCCACAGCGATGCCCACGTTGGCCCGGAAGGTCTGACTGGTCATGGCCGCCCTACTGTACGCGTGCTCCGGATCGCCTGTAGCCATCTGTGATCGGCGGCACGAACAGCCAGCAGCCCGGTTACCATTCCGCGGTCAGGCCGCAACGCAGGGAGCTCCCGCATGCCCAGCACGACTCTCACACGCCTCGCCCTCGTGGCCGCGCTGGTGATCTCCGTCCCGACCGCCACCGTCGCCCAGCCCGAGTCGCTCGAGGACACGACCTGGCACCTCGCCGGCTACACGCTCGACGACGTGGCCGAGTCCGTACCCTGGCTGGTCGACGCCACGCTGCTCCTGGAGGGCGGCAGCGCGTCGGGCTCTGGCGGCTGCAACTCGTTCAGCGGCAGCTACACGCTCGACGGCGACCAGCTCACCTTCGAGCAGCCCTTCACGGTCACCCTCCGGGGCTGTCGGGAGCCCCAGATGGGCGTCGAGAACACCTACCTCTCGCTGCTGCCGCAGACCGCGACGTGGCAGATCGCCGACGGTGTGCTCACCCTGGCCGACGAGCTCGGGAACCCGTTGCTCGACCTCGAGCGGGCCGTGGTCGCGCTGACCCAGAGCGACCTCACCGCCATCGCAGCCCAGTTCGCGGCGAGTGAGGCGGAGATCGCGCGGGTCGGCGAGCGCATCGACAACATCCGGGTCGGCACCCTGCGGGACCGCATCAAGCAGCTCGAGGCGTCGGTCAAGGCGCTACAGGCACAGATCGCAGCTTCCGCCGCCTCACCACCGCGCTCCGGCTCGGGTTCGGCCTACAGCGCCGAGGAGAAGGTGCTGCTCAAGGCCATCCCGCGGAAGGTCGAGGGATCGTGCCGGCCGTTGCGCACGAGCCTTCCCAGCGGGACGGTTGCCGCCGTGGCCTGCGATGGCTTCCGAGACAACGTCGCCGAACAAGCCTATTACCTCATGGAGTGGCAGGACGCGGTGACGACCATGAAGTCGGTGGCCTCGACCAACGGCGCGCCGAACCGCCCAGGCGGTGCCTGCTTCGCGAACAGGACGGGCTGGTTGGACCTCGGCCCGTCGGTCGGCGCGGAAGCATGCTGGATCGACGGCGGTCGCGCGAACTACCGTCTCATCACCCGGGCCGCCGGGTGCAAGCAGCTCGACGTCGCCGGGACCCGACTGACCGAGCCCGCGATCTATCTCGCGATGGAGGCTCGGGACCGCAAGCTGGAGCCGCTGCGGGCGGCCGGGCTGGCATACACCGATTCCAACTACTACATCATGAACTTCGAGGCGGGCGAGTACATCCCTGCCGGCAACCAGCCGCGGACCCCGGGCTGCCGCGCTCACACGGACATCGTCGGCTAGGGCCCAGGCCGACCCACGCGCGGCTTCGACCCGTACCTCGCCGCCAACCGGACGGAACGGACACCGGCCTCGCCCGGTGACCGGACCAAGTCGGTGTACGCTGGCCCCCTGCCCGACCGACAGCAAGAGCAGGGGGTATCTTCTCGTGACTCCGTCGCCGATTCGCCAGCATCGTCATCGCCACCACGCTGCTCGCGGGCCTACCGGGTGTCGCCCTCGCACAGGACGACGGTCCGACCGGCCCCGAGGGTGTCGACTGGTCGCTCGTCAGCTACTACGACGAGGAGGTCGGTGAGACCGTGATGGTGCCCTTCGAGGTGCAGCCCACCCTGCGACTCGAAGACGGCATGGTCTCCGGCTTCGCCGGGTGCAACCAGTTCAGCGGAGATTATGAGCTCGACGGAAGCTCGCTCGCCTTCGGCGGGGAGATGTCGGTCACGCTCGCGCTCTGCGAGGGGCCAGGGCAGCCGATCGAGGATGTCTACCTGGCTGCGCTGGGCACGGTCGGCAGCTGGTCCATCGAGGCCGGACAGATGCAGCTCTACGACAACCTCGGGGATCCCACCCTCGCCTTCGAGGTCCCCAGCATCCTCTGGACCCCGACCCAGCTCGCGACGCTGCTGGGAGCGCTTGACGCCATGCGAACCAGGGCGGGCGAGCTCCAGACCGAGATCGGCAGCCTGCGCGACGAGACCGCGTCTCTCAACGTGCCCAGGCTGCGCGAGCGCATCAAGGCTCTCGAGTCGGAGAACCAGAAGATCGGCGACCGGCTGGCCACGCTCGAGAAGACACCGACGGTCGACCCCGAACCGAGGCCCCGGACGACGGATGCGTTCTCGGCGGCCGAGAAGGTCCTGCTCACCGGTATCCCCGCGCGTATCGCCAACTTCTGCAGCCCGCTGCGGTCGTCCCTACCCAAGGGCACCACGGCCGCCGTCACCTGCCGTCCCAACACCAAGGTCGTGTCCAGCGTCGACTACTTCCTGCTGGAGGGAGATCGCGCCGCGGCCCAGTTCGGCTCCGCGATGGCAGCCTACAACGTGCCTGAGGTAGCAGCTGGTGACCCGTCCTGTGAGGCTGGGGTCAAGTCCCAGCGCTACACCTTCGGCGCCGGCTGGCGGGCCGAGGGCTGCTACCGCGAGAACAAGGCTGCGCAGGTCCGTTTCGTCGACAACGCCACCGATTGCCGGAAGCTGAAGGCCGGCAACAAGACGCTCGCCAGCCCTGCCTTCTACATCGCCCTCCAGGGCACCGACAATGATGTCGCGAAGGTCTACGACTGGGCCACCCGGAACCTCGATACGGAGACCGGCCAGCTGACTTCCATCACCCAGCCCATCCCTTCGAATTTGGGCAGCTCGACGTCCTGCCCGACCTGACCCGGACCGCGACCGCGGTAACGTGTGAGCCCACAACACCGGAGGCGGAGACGACATGGCCGGCAAGAACGCGAAGTCAGTCAAGAGCAAGGCATCGACCAGAGACAGGAAGGCCAGGGACATGGCCGTCCGAGCTGAAGCGGTTCGTGGCCTGCCCAAGAAGGCCTACGAGCAGGAGATGGCCAAGCTGCAGATCGAGCTGGTCAAGCTGCAGGAGTGGATCCGCGCTCGTGGCCTGAAGGTGGTGATCCTGTTCGAGGGCCGAGACGCCGCCGGCAAGGGCGGCTCCATCAAGCGCATCACCCAGAGCCTCAACCCTCGGGTCGCACGCGTGGTGGCCCTGCCCGCGCCGACCGAGCGTGAGAAGACGCAATGGTTCTTCCAGCGCTACGTGCCGCACCTGCCGGCTGCCGGCGAGATGGTCCTCTTCGATCGCAGCTGGTACAACCGCGCTGGCGTCGACCGCGTCATGGGCTTCGCCACCGAGGAAGAGGTCGAGGAGTTCTTCCGCTCCTGCCCGGAGTTCGAGCGCATGCTCGTGCGCTCGGGGATCATCCTCATCAAGTACTGGTTCTCCGTCAGCGACGCCGAACAGGAGCTTCGCTTCCAACGCCGCATCGACGACCCCACCAAGCGCTGGAAGCTCTCGCCCATGGACCTGCAGTCACGAGCACGCTGGGTCGAGTACTCGAAGGCCAAGGACGACATGTTCCGCCACACCGACATCAAGCAGGCACCCTGGTACGTGGTCAACGCGGACAGCAAGCGGCGAGCCAGGCTCAACGTCATCAAGCACCTGCTGTCGCTCGTGCCCTACCAGGACCTGACGCCCGAACCCATCGACCTGCCTCCGCGCGAGCCCGAGAAGGGCTACATCCGCCCACCGATCGACGAGCAGTCCTTCATCCCTGAGCCGTACTAGACCATCGTCATGCCGGGCAGCCTCGCAGTCATCAATCCGCACGCCTCGAAGGCCCGGGATCGGGGCACGCTCGCTGCCCTGACCGAGCGAGTCGAGGAGGTGCTGGCCGCGCGTGATGGGGTCCCGCCCAGGATCATCGAGACCACCTCGGCCGAGGCGGTCTCGCCGCTCGTGGCTGAAGCGCTCAGCGAGGGAGTGGCCTCGGTCATCGGCGTCGGCGGCGACGGCACCATGCGCGACATCGCCTCGGTCATCGCCGGCACGGACGTTCCGCTCGGGATCATCCCGGCCGGTACCGGCAACCAGGTGGCCGCGGTCCTGGGCGTGCCCCGTTCCCCGCTCGCAGCCGTGGAGGTGCTCGGGAGCGCCACCGTACGGACCATCGACCTCGGTGCGGTCACCGTCGAGCTCGAGGGGAAACCCGCGACAGACTCGATCTTCATCATCGGCTGCGGCGCGGGGTTCGACGCCGAGCTCATGGCCTCGACCTCGGCCCGTCTCAAGCGCCGGCTGGGAGCGGCCGCCTACTTCGTGCAGGGCGCCCGCCTGGCCATGCGCCTGACGGCCACGCCCTGTCGCGTGACGATCGACGACGAGCTCATCGAGACGGCCGCCACGGCCGTGCTCATCGGCAACATGGGCCAGCTCGTGCCCGGCCGCCTGGGCCTCCGACTGGCACTCGATCCTCGCGACGGTCTGCTCGATCTCATCGTGGTCGGAGCCACCAACCCGGTGGCTGCGGTGCGCAGCCTGGCTGATCAGCTCCGCCGCACCGAGCTTGGCGGCGGCTCAGGTGATGGCAGCATCCGGCGACGAGGCAGGACCATCCGCATCGAGCCGTCCAGGGCCCTGCCGCTCGAGGTCGATGGTGATCACGTCGGGAGCGGCGCCCTCGAGGCACGCATCGTGCCAGGTGCGCTGCGGGTGCTGGTGCCCGCGAACGAGTGACATGAACGACCGCCGGGGTCGTGGTGGACCCCGGCGGTCGCAGTCGCGACGAAGGCCGTCGATCAGCCGCCGATGCTGGGCCAGACGATGGTGATCCAACCGTCGGGCCCCTCGGCCACGACGCGCTCGCCCAGGGTCGCCGCTTCTGCGAGCTCGGGCTGCGCGCCGATGAGCTCAAGGAACCGGGCGCTGCCGACCTCGACCTCGGGAGCGTCGGTGCCGGCTTCATAGTCGTCACGGGTCCACGTGTCTTCGACGAAGTAGTACGTGTGCGCACCCACGACCTGGGTGGCCGGTGCGCTGTAGCGCGCGACCTGCGCGTTGTCGCGCATCTCACCCTCGGACTTGGCGCGTTCGACGGCAGCCTGGCCCGACGAGGGTGCGGCAGCGAGCGCCTCGGCCTCGTCCATGGCCATCTCGAGTGCGAAGTCGTCACCATCGACCGCGAAGCGGCGCATATCCGGCTCTTCGGCGAGATAGGCCGTGTAGGGCGTCACGATGCCGAACTGGTTGGCGACCTTGACCACCTCCTCCACCAGGGAGTCGCGAACGCCCTCGATGCGCAGCTCGGTGAGCAGGTCGGCCACTCGCCGCTGCGCCCATAGCTGAGAGATGGCTGGATCATCGGTATCGCGCTCGGGGAAGACGACGTCATAGACGAACGTCTCGGGGCCAGCTGCGGAGTTGCCGGTCACGGTGATGGTGGCTTCACCCTCGCCGTCATAGCGACCGGCCAGCAGGGCCTGGCTACCAGCGAAGATGCCAGGGACCCCGGCCGGGGCCAGGTCCCATGTCTCGACTCCGTCGATGGCGATCTCGACATCGGAGAGGACCGGCGTCGAGACCATCTCCCACAGGCGTGAGACCTCGGTGTCGATGCGCTGCTCAGGCGTCACGTAGTGGCTGGAGCCGGTGAACTCGGTGGCCAGCGCGTCGAGCAGCACGGTATCGACGTCGTAGCCCACGCCGAAGGCGAAGAGCTGGGTGCGGTCGGGTGCGGTCTGCTCGGCCAGCTCCAGGATGCCGTCGGCGGATTCGATGCCGACCGTGGCCAGGCCGTCGGTGAGGAAGACGACCGTGCCCGGACGCTCACCGTCGAGGAACTCCATGCCCCGCTCGAGGGCGCCGCTGATGTTGGTGTTGCCGCCGGCCGCGAGGCCACGGACGTAGTCGATGCCCGCGGAGGCGTCGACGGACGGGCGCAGCTCGTCAGAAAATGTGCGCACGTAGCGCGAGAAGTCGACGATGGCAAAGCGGTCGTCGGCACCGAGGTTGTCGAGCACGTACTCTGCCGCGTCGATGGCCTGGGCCATCTTGTCGCCCTCCATCGAACCCGACCGATCGAGCACCAGCACCACGTCGCGCGCGACCGTCTCGTCGAGCTCGACGACCGGCGCGAGGAGCAGGTTGAAGTAGCCGTCGTCGCCCGACTCGCGGTAGGCCAGCAGTCGCGTGTCCACGAGGCCCTCGCCGCCACTGAGGTAGAGACGGAAGTTGGTGTCAGGCGTCCACGTGTCGGCGGACTCCCAGCCGACGCCGATCTCGCCCTCGCCGCGACGCTCCTCGTCGAGGTCGAACCCGGGCGCGATGGCCGAGCGGACTTCCCAGGGCACGTCCACGTCGACGCTGACGAGGCCGCTCGCAGGGCGCGGCGACATCCGCGACCAGGGTACTTCCACGATCGCCTGCTGGCCCTCGGCCAGCAGCGGCGTGGTCACGGTGAAGCTGACCGAGCGCTCTTCACCGGCCGGCACGGGGAAGGCGCGGACCTCGTACATGTCCCCCTCAAGCGAGCGCAGCAGTGCCGGATCGATGAGGCGCCGAACGATGTCCTCGTAGATGCGGGTGGCATCGTCGGCGTCGAGCAGCTTGCCTTCCAGGGTCTCGGGGCCGCCGGACAGGACGAGGTCCGTGACCGAGCTGCCCGCCGGGACGGGGAAGACGATGCGGCCCTCGGCGCCCGGGCCACCGCGATCCTTCGGCGCTGGATTGGAGAGATCGAAGCGATAGCGGGCGACGGTCACACCGTCGCTGACCTTGATGTCGGCCTCGATGCCGTCGAGCTGGGCCACCTGGTCGACCGGCCACCAGCAGCCCGGACAGGGTACCGGTGGCAGCGGTGGCATCGGCTCCGGCTCGATGATCTGGGCGAACGCCGATGTCGGCAGCAGCAACAGTGCGGCCAGCACGACGACGATGATCCGTGACAGGGAGCGCATGGTCATACCTCTGTGCGGTGGGTACCGCTATGACGCCGGGTCCCAGCCTGTGGTTCCCTCGTCCGGTGCGCCGCGGCCCCAGGCCCCGCCGGCATCGTCAACGTCAGCGAGGACCAGCGGCGCTTGCGTACCAGGCACACAGACTGCGGGCCACGCCGTCACAGGCCGTGCGGGTGCCTTCCAGACACGCCGCGCGTCGATCTCATCGAGCCTGTGTCGGCCACGCAAGTAGATCGCAGCGACAGGCCCTGGGCCGCCCGGTATGTGACTGGCACGAAAGCTAGAGCCGGGGAGGGCCGCCCGCGATGAACCGACGCGTCTCGGCGACCGTCATGCGGCCTGGGTAGCAGTGCTCCAACCACCAGGTCACGCCAGCCTCCACGTAGGCACCAAGAAGGGCGGCATCGGCACCGCGATCGCCGCTAAGGAGGCCAGCGTGGACGAGATCGAATGGCGCCTCGTCGGTGCGCTCGGATCCCACGTAGGCTCGAACTGCAGCCATCTCGTCCGGCGTCATCTGGTAGTCGAAGTCGCCACCGGCCTTGATCGGGAAGGCGCCGTCCCAGGCCGCCGCCCGGCGCATCGGTCGCTTCGACGGCCACAGGCCCCCCACCCAGACCGGGATCCGTGGGCGCTGCACGGGAGTCGGCAGGAAGGCCTCGGCCTCCGTGTGCAGATACTGGCCATCGAACGAGACCGGCTCACCCGACCACAGGCGATCGAGCGACTCGAGGCTCTCGTCGAGGATCCTGGCGCGGACCACCTTGTCACCTTCGTCGCCGAACGCCCTGAACTCCCGCTCGTCGTAGGCACCGAGCCCGACACCCAGGATCAGGCGTCCACCCGAGAGGTGGTCCAGCGCGACCGTCTCCCTGGCAAGCTTGGTCACGCGCCGGCGTGCCAGCGGGGTCACCATCGGACCCAGTCGAACGGTGCTGGTCCGGGTCGCGGCCGCGGCGAGGGCGATCCACGGGTCGGTCACCCGCGGGTCGTGGGCCGCGATCACGTGGTCCCACAGGAAGAACCCGTCCCAGCCCGCATCCTCGGCCTCCACGGCCAGGTCGGCCAGGACGGACGGATCGGCCAGCTCGCCGAAGATGTGCAGGTCCACACCGAACCTCATGCTCACTCCTCGCGTAGTTGGACGAAGACCCCGGTCGATGGCGCATCACCGATGACGCGCGTGACGTGGCCGGTGCCGGTGAGATCTTCCAGCAGGACGATGTCGCCGGGGCCGAGGCGCCGTACCTCGCCATCGGCCACCTCCACCTCGAGATGGCCACCGAGATTGAAGTACAGCTGGCGGTGCGGGGCGGGATGCCAGTCCCCGAACCAGCCGTCCGGGAACTCGAAGAGCAGCGCCCGCTCCGCGGCGAGCGGGGCCGAGACATCGAGCGGCGGAGCCGGCGGCGCGTAATCGACGGACCGCAGCTCGATGTCCCGGTCCTCGAAGTGCGAGGCGCCGGTCTCGTCCGTCCAGATCCGGGTGATCCTCACCGATCGCTCAACGCTTGAAGGTCGGGTTCGTGGCGTCGAGGACTTCACTCCGGACCGTGGCCGGAGAGGTATACGAGCCGATGAGTGCCTCGAGGTCTCGCAGCGCGCGGTCGATGTCATCGGGCGCAGCGGCGTGGTGTCCTTCGACCGTCACGAGGATCTCCGTCGTGTCCTCGCTCGCGGCACTGGCGCGCGACTGGCGCCAGCACCAGCGACGAGCACTGACCTGTTCCTCATCGTCGCTGAAGATGACCTCGCCGGGCTCAGGATGCTCGGTGGCGCTGGAGCCGAGGTCAGCCCATCGCTCGCCACCGTGGGCGAGACGGACGGTCGTGCCGCCAGCCACGCCCCGTTGATCGAAGACCGCCACCGGCAGGGCGTAGCGGATGCTCACCAGGTTGGCGAGATCGACCAGCGCATCGATCGAGGGCAGCTCACCCTGCTTGGTCAGGCGGCGCAGCAAGGCCTCGGCGGCGGAGCGGTACTTGGTCGGGTCCACACCGAAGCTGCGAAAGACGCCTCGCCAAGCCGCGAGCGTGGGCAACTCGGAGAGTGGGGTCTCGCCGAGGCGCACCCGGACCGACGCCTGCTCGGCCTGGAAGGCAGCGGTGAGCTCGGCCGGTGCGGGACGGTTGATCACGCCGTCGGCGTGGATGACCCCACCCACGACGGTGGGGTATCGCTCCAGGATCTCGTGGTCGTAGCCGAAGCGCGCCATGCCAGAAGTCTGCCAAAGCTGAAGATGCAACGTTACGAGACGCTGCGTGCCCTTTAGGCTAACAAGCGTCGCACGTTCGTCGACGCGACTGAGGAAGGGTATGGACCGCGAGCTCGTGACACGCGCTCAGCGGGGGGATCAGGTCGCGTTCGCGCGCCTACTGGAGCTCATCGACGACCGCTTCCACGGCATCGCCTACGGAGTGTTGCGAGACATGGACCTGGCACAGGACGCCGTCCAGGCTGCGATGCTGCGGATCTGGCGGGACTTGCCCCAGCTGCGCGAGCCGGACGCTTTCGAGGCGTGGGCCTACCGGCTGCTGGTGCGCATCTGCCACGGCGAAGCCAAGCGGGCACGTCGGTGGATGGCGGGACTGCCTCGTGTCGATGAGGATCACGGCGCTGCCAGGGAGCTGACCGCCGTCGCGGACCGCGACCAGCTGGAACGAGGATTTCGACATCTCACCGTGGACCAGCGGGCGATCATCGTGCTCCGTCACTATCTCGACCTGCCCCATGAGGAGGCTGCCCGCATCCTCGGGGTCACCGAAGGCACCGCGCGCTCACGGCTGTCGCGAGCGTTGCAGACACTTCGCGCAGCGCTCGACGCTGAGGCGAGGGCGGTCGATGATCCTGGTGCCGCGGAGAGCGCCTGATGGCACACGACGACCTCGACCACCAGCTCAGGCACATGCTTGACGACATCCCGCCTCACGACGATCGCGCGCGTCGCGCCACGATCGCGGCCCTCTCGGCGACGCCACAGCGCCGATCTCGCTGGTTGCCGGCGTTCTCGCTGGGCATGCGACGCCGGAGCACATCAGCACAGGCAAGCCTGGCGGCTGGTGCGATCGTCGTCGTGATCGGAACACTCTTGTTCGCGTCATCGACCAAGGACGCCACACCCGGCGGCCGCGATCCGGGAGACACGCCGCCCGAAGTGATCTCGGGCTCCATCGTCTGCGGTGCGGAGGTCCATGCCCCCTCGGTGACCGGCTCCGGCATCGAGCTGGGGAAGACCGGCCGACAGGTCGTCGAATCGCGCGATGCCAGCTACCGACTCCCGATCGTCTCGATGACCGACCCGCGCCTGACAGGCACGCTCACCAACCGGATCGACACGGACCTGTACGGCGTCGGTCCCGAGAGTCTGCAGATCGGCGCGCTGACGTGGACGCTCGAGAACAATGATGGGAGCTGGATCTCGCGCTTCGTCAGCTTCGGGACCGACCCGACCGATTGGACGACCGCGACCCAACTGTGGCACGGCGGTGGCGACTACGAGGGGCTGGTGGCGGTGACCCAGCTCGAGTACCGGCCGCCCAGCGCGGGGAGCGAATGCGGTTGGGACCTGACCGGCTACATCGTCCCCTCGAGTCTCCTGCCCGACACGCCGGAGGCCATCCCCTAGCAGCAGGGGCCGTCGTGCCCCTCCCCCCAAAGCGGGCGCCGCGCGCGGCGCCCGGCGCTGACCAGGATGTCGCATGCAAGGAGACCAGGATGGACAACAAGCGAACACTCTTCATCAGCCTGAGCCTGGCCGCATCGTCGGTCGTGCTCTCCCTCGGAAGCACGGCGCTCGGCCAGTCTGAGTCGAGCGCCGCGTCAGGCATGGCAGCCCCCGCACCATTCACGGCACGGCTGGGATGTGGACAAGACGATGGCTTGAACGAGCGGGGCACCGTGACCGCGCTCGAGGACGACCCTAGCGTTACGGTAGCCACGATCCCCCGCACGGTCTGGCGCTTCCCGACGCTGGAGGTCAGCGATCCCCGCATGGGCGGTCGCGTGTATGGCTACCTTGCGGGGACCGAATGGTCGAGCGCGTCCTGGGACGACGACATGGGCGTGTACTCGGCGCTCTGGCACGTCATCAACGACGGGGGCGAGTGGACCGGCTCGTATGCCGGGCTTCGCACCCCTGAGACCGGCTATGCCAACAACACCATCCGGCTCGAAGGACACGGGGGCTACGAGGGCTTGTACGCGGTCATCCAGACCGACTTCCGGGACGACTGCGGGTTCGACGTGACCGGCTACATCCTGGAGCGGGACGTGCCCGCGTTCCCACAGCCGCTGCCCGCGCTGAGCGAATGAGCTAGTCAGGCCGTTCGCGGCCGGCCACGAGGTCGGCCGCGGACTCCCCCTGCACGGCGTGCGCGGCCATGACGGCGGCACCGAAGGCGGTCGGCTCCGGCTCGATCACCCATGCCGTGGGCCGGTCATAGACCTGCCGCCGCAGCTCGCGCCAGAACGGGACTCTGGTGGGGTGACCGGCCGCCAGCACCAGCTCATAGGGAGTGCCGGCCGCAGCTTCGAGGCGCTCGATGATGGCCGCCGAGCGTCGTGCCAGACCTTCGAGCACGGCCCGCATGACGGCTGCGCGATCGGCGTCATAGGGCACCGCATCGAGGCGGCCCGCTCGCAGGTCGTCGGTGACATCGAAGCGGATGCCGGCCGTGCCGGCCGCGGCGAGAGCCCCGTACATGGCCTCGTCCTCGACACCATCGAAGAGGAGCGCCCGCCACTGCTGGAAGAAGTGGCCAGAGTGGATGTTGATGTGGGCGTACCACGTGTCGTCGTCGACATAACAACCCTGGTCGATGCCCTTGGCAGCGGCGCCCTCGAGAGGCGCCTCCAGCAGTGAGAGGTGCGCCTCCGAGGTGCCGGCCGAGAGGAACAGCTCGCGGGTCGAGCGCACGCCGGCACCGTAGGCGGCGCAGAGGTGGTCGTGCCCGCCGCTGACGAGGGCGATGTCCGACCGTAGGCCGAGGCCATCGGCGAGGGCCCGGTCGAGCTTGCCGATGACCGTGCGGCCAGGGACCAGTCGCGGGAACGCGAGGCTCAGATCCGCGGCCCTGATGGTCGCCCGATCCCACGCTCGCGCCACGATGTCGAAGGCGCCGGCGCGTGACGCGTGCGACCAATCCATGACCAGCTCCGAGCCAAGCCCGTGGAGCACGTAGTCGCCCAGATCGGTCCAGGTCGTGGCCTGCTCGAGCATCTCGGGAGCGTGCCTACGGATCCACATCAGCTTGAAGAGGGAGAACGTGGCGTCCGGCGGCCAGCGGCGCGAGAGTGCCAGATCGCCGCCGGGCCCGGCCATGAAGGCCACCGCGTCCTCCAGCCCGCGTGGGTCATACCAGGTGATGGCATCGCCGACGGCCGCACCGGCGGAGTCGACGAGCACGACCTCCTCGCCGACGCTCGCCACGCAGAGCGCTTCCACGGCGCCACGGTCCGGCAGCCGGCCGGCCACATTCTCCACCAACCCCAGGACGGTCTGGAGCACCTCGGCGGGGCGGTGGGCTTCACCGTCCGCGTCGCGCACGACGGGCGTAGAGGCAGACTCGAGCGCGAGCGTGCGACCGCTCCTCACGTCGAGCGCCAACACCTTGGTGTGCGTGGTACCGACGTCGACCCCGAGGGTGATCATCAGGCCTCGGCCACGACCTCGACGACGACGCGGCCTAGCCATGTGTCGCGCTCGAAGTCGGGAGGCAGCTCCGGGGGCAGATGTGTGGCGCCGGCCGTTCCGCAGGCGATGCCGAGAGCGATCGCTTGGCGAGGTGACTGTCCCTCCTCGATGCCCACGGTCAGGCCGGCCAGGAAGAGGTCGCCTGAGCCGGTCGGGTTGACCTCGCTGATGCGGGGTGCGAGGGCGCAGACGACGCCCTCGGCGTCCGCCAGCAGCGCACCCTCAGAACCCATGGTCACCACCACGACCTCGATGCCGTGGTCACGGATGCGGCGCATCTCGGCGGCGAGCTCCACGATCCCCATGGGCAGGTCGGGATCTGGCGCGCCGAGCAGCGCCAGCAGCTCGCGGCGGTTGCACTTGAGCATCCAGGGCCGGCTGGCAAAGGCCACCCGCAGGGCCTCGCTGTGGATGTCCACGAGCGTCCGCGCACCGGCCGCACGCCCCAGCTCGATGATCTCGCGGATGACGCCTGCGGGCACGCTGTCGGGCAGGCTGCCCGCGATGACCAGGAGGTCCTCGGGGCCGGTGTC
>CAVQPG010000025.1:0-308403 GCA_963714675.1 uncultured Chloroflexia bacterium
GCACTCGACCGGCGTCCCAGCTTGCGCGAGCACCGCACGCCTGATACCGAGCCGGCCGTGGCTGCGGCGGCCCTCATCGCCGAGCCGGTGCGGGCCGGCATCCTGGCCATCCTCCGTGATGGACCGCACTGCGTATGCGAGATGGCCGCGGCGCTCGACGTCAAGCAGAACAACCTGAGCAATCACCTCGCCCGATTGCGTGAGGCCGGACTGGTGCAGGCCAGTCGACACGAGATCGACGCGCGCTGGAAGTATTACGAGCGGGACGAGGTGGCCATCGCAGCTGCCGCCGAGGCGCTGGGCCGGGTCCTCTGATGGGCACCCTCACCCTGCAGCGCCAACATCTGCCGTTCTGGCCGACCGTGGCGCTGGCCGTGGCAGCCTGGCTCGTGGCCTGGTTCCTGGCCTGGCCGCTGAGCCAGTGGGTCGCCTTCGAGCTGCTCGGGCTACAGGAGGGCAGTCCCGTCGGGGAGGCTCTCGCCTTCTTCCTCTACGACGTGCCCAAGGTGCTGCTGCTCCTGCTCGGCATCGTCACCATCGTCAGCTTCCTGCGCTCGTTCGTACCGCCCGAGCGCGTTCGGGCGGCCCTTGCGGGCAAGGGTGCGGTCGCCGGCACGGTCGCGGCAGCATCCTTCGGGGTGGTCACCCCGTTCTGCTCGTGCTCGGCGGTGCCGCTCTTCATCGGCTTCCTGCAGGCCGGTATCCCGCTCGGCGTGACGCTCGCCTTCCTCATCAGCTCTCCGCTCGTCAACGAGGTCGCGCTCGTGCTGCTGTGGGGATTGTTCGGCTGGGAGGTCGCCACCATCTACATGATCGCCGGCCTGTCTGTGGCCATCATCGGCGGACTCATCCTGGGGCGCCTGCCGCTCGAAAGGTTCCTCGAGCCATGGGTGCTGCAAGTGCGCGCCGCTGGTGGCACGGCAGGCCCGCTCGAGGCCTCGGTCACGGTCGAGCAGCGGTTGCGCGAGGCCTGGGTCGCGACCCGGGACCTGGTGCGCAAGGTCTGGCCCTGGGTCGTGATGGGCATCGGCGTGGGAGCCTTCATCCATGGCTTCGTGCCGACCGAGTTCATCGTCGATATCGGCGGCGCCGACAATCCCTGGGCCGTGCCCCTCGTGACGGCCCTGGCGGTGCCGCTCTATGCCGGAGCGGCCGGCGTGATCCCCATCGTGGAGGCCTTGCTCGACAAGGGCCTGCCGTTGGGCACGGTGCTGGCCTTCATGATGGCCACCGTGGCCATCAGCCTGCCCGAGTTCGTCATCCTCCGGCGCGTCGCCCGTCCGCCGCTGCTGGCCATCTTCCTGGGAGTCGTCGTCAGCGGGATCCTCGCGGTCGGTTTCCTCTTCAACGCCCTCGGAATGTGATGCCCAGGCATCGAAAGGAGTAGCTCCATGGTGAAGATCGAAGTGCTCGGCCACGGCTGTGCCAACTGCCAGAAGCTCGAGGCCAACGCCCGCGATGCTGCGGGCATGGCCGGCGTGGAAGCCGAGGTGGTGAAGGTCACCGATGACCTCGAGATCGCCTCCCGCGGTGTGCTCAACACCCCCGGCCTGGTCATCGACGGCGAAGTCAAGTCCGCTGGCCGCGTGCCCAGCGCTGGCGACATCGCGGAGTGGCTGATCGCCGGTTGAACTCGGTCGGGCCTGCGACTCGACAGACGCCAAAGGAACGACCCCCGGGGCCGAGCCCGGGGGTCGTTCCTGTTGCCAAAGGGAGGAGAAGGGTCTAGCCCTGGACGCCCTTCCGCTTGAAGTGGCGGCCGCCGACGAACATGGCGATGAAGATCAGGCCGTAGCAGGCGAGCACCAGGATGCTCCCGGCGACCGAAGCCTCCTCGCCCTTGACGGCGTCCATGAGGCCCACGTCCATGGCCTCGAAGCCGGCCGAGATGGTAAAGATACCGAGCGCGCCGAGGATGCCCAGCAGGCCGATGACGATCCCGAAGGCACGGCCCCAGCGCCGGTGGCCGAAGATGCCGACGGCCGCGATGAGCTGGATGATTCCGGCGATCACGAAGATGCCGCCGAGAGCGAGGATACTGTCCTGGGTCGACTCGACATCGGTGATCAACTGCTCGACGTCAGGGCTGAGCGCGACGCTGCCGAGCCAGTCGGTGATGCTCTGGGCGTACATCACGAGCGCGCCCGCGAAGCCCCAGACGAAGCCCCAGGTCAGCAGCAACCAAGCGGCGAGCACCGCGAGGAACGAGCGGTTGTAGCCGCCCTCACCGGTGGCGTAGTACTGGTCCTGACCGGGCTGAGCGTAGGCGTACGGCTGGGCCGGCTGCGGCGGGTAGCCCGGCTGCGGCTGCTGCCCGTACGCCGACTGGTCGTAGTACCCCGGCTGCGGCTGCTGCCCGTACGCCGACTGGTCGTAGTACCCCGGCTGCTGGTAGCCCGGCTGCGGCTGCTGCCCGTACGCCGACTGGTCGTAGTACTGCGGCTGCTGGTAGGCCTGCGGCTGCTGGTAGGCCTGCGGCTGCTGGTAGGCCTGCTGGTCGTAACCCGGCTGCGGCTGCTGGTAGGCCTGCGGCTGCTGGTAGGCCTGCTGGTCGTAACCCGGCTGCGGCTGCTGGTAGGCCTGCTGGTCGTAACCCGGCTGCGGCTGCTGGTAGGCCTGCTGGTCGTAACCCGGCTGCGACTGCTGATAGGTCTGCGGCTGTGTCGCCGGCTGGTCGCTATAGGTCGCAGACTGCGGTTCCGGGGCGGCATAGGCCTGCGTGTCAGCCGGGTTGGCCTGCTGCTGCTGCTGGTAGGTCGAGTCAGCCGACCAGGCGGCGTACTCCGCTGCGGCCTCCTGGTTCCCACCCCCTGGCTGTCCTGATTGATCCTGCGGCGGCGCCTGGTTCCAGGCTGGTGTATCGCCGCCGCCCGACGCGGCGTTCGGCCCTGCGCCAGTCGCCTCGTCCCGCGGTGTGTTCTGATCCATGAGCTCCTCCCTGATTAGGCACGCGCAAGTGTACCCGTCTATTCACTGTGTGCGAATACGGCGGACATCACCGTTCCGCAAAGATGTCACGCAATTCGTAGGGTGCGGTCGTCTCGAGCTGGTCATAGCGGCAGTCGAGCACCGCCTTGTCCGTCCGCCAGCGCACGAACGTGGTGGCATGACGGAAACGGTCGCTCTGGAGATGGTCGTAGGCGACCTCGACCACGCGCTCCGCCCTGAGCGGCTCCCACGAGAGGTCCTTGCCACGGTTCCAGCGTGACGTCGCACCGGGCATCCGTTGTCCGGACGCCTCCGCCTCGGCCGACCAGGCAGCCCACTCCGCCCAGGGGTGCCCGTCAAGGGCATCTTCGCGCAGTGGGGCCAGCTCGGTGAGCAGCTCCGCTCGCCGATCCCACTTGAACGACGAGGTCACGCCCACGTGGTGGAGCACCCCGGCCTCGTCGAACAGACCCAGGATCAGCGAGCCGACATGGGTCCCCGCGCCGTTCTTGTGCCAGCGGAACCCGGCCACCACGCAGTCGGCGGTGCGCCTGTGCTTGACCTTGATCATCCTCCGTTTGCCTGGCTCGTAGGCGGCGGCTGCATCCTTGGCCATGACGCCATCGAGACCGGCGCCCTCGAAACGGGCGAACCAGTCGGTGGCCGTCTCGCGGTCGCGGGTCAACGGCGTCAGATGGATCGGGGAGCGGGCCTCAGCGAGGGCCGCCTCCAGCCGCGCCCTCCGCTCGCCCTGCGGCGCATCGAGGAGCAGCTCGTCCTCGTACGCCAGCAGGTCCCAGGCTACGTACGAAGCGGGCGTCTGCTCCGCGAGGGTGGCCACGCGCGAGGCGGCCGGGTGGATGCGCAGCAGCAAGGCATCGAAGTCGAGGGCGCCGTCGCGGGCGATGACGACCTCGCCGTCGAGCACACAGCGCGGTGGCAGGTTCGCGAGGAGGGGTGCGGCCAGCTCGGGGAAGTAGCGCTCCAGCGGCTTCTTGTCCCGGCTCTGGATGAACAGCTCGTCGCCATCACGAAAGACCAGCGCACGGAAACCGTCCCACTTGGGCTCGTAGAGCCACTCGTCGCCCTCCGGCAGGTCCGCGGCTGCCTTGGCCAGCATCGGATCCAGGGGCGGGGCGAGCGGCAGGTCCATGCGGGGCACGATACTCCTCGCCAGCGTGCCCGGCGTGCCTGGGCCGGCCGGTCCGAACGAGTCGCCGTGGTAGCCTCGAGGATGTGTCTGCACCTGCCTTCCGAGGCGATCCCTACCGTGTGCTCGACGTGCGCCACGATGCCTCATCCGATGAGATCAAGCGGCGCTGGCGAGAGCTTGCCCGTGAGCATCATCCCGATCGAGCCGGTGCCGACCATGAGGAGCGGGAGCGGCTCACCACCCGCATGGCCCGCATCAACGCGGCCTATGACGTGCTCCGCGACCCGGTGCGCCGGGCACGCTACGACTCCGCGCCACACGCGCGTCGTCAGCGCTACGCGGAAGCTCGCGCCCCCGGCTCCGACGAGGGAGCAGGAGGTCCACCACCGCCACCGCCCAGCAAGCCGGTGACCGCGCGCTTCGACTTCTCGGCCTCGTACCGGCCGCGCAACAGCACCGCCATCCGTCAGCGCAGAGGCACCATCCTGTCGGGACAGCCTCCGATGGACTGGCGCGAGTATCGCCAGGGACCCGATCGTCGTGCCAGCGCGCCCAACGGCCCGGTCCACCGCAGCGTGGACCAGTCGCGTGTACGGATGCCCAGCCTCGAGGAGGCGAGGGCGACGGTGCTGGGGTTCGGTCGCTTCCACGGCTGGACCCTTGCCCAGGTCGCGCAGAAGGAGCCGACCTACATCGACTGGATCGCCTCGACCATCACGCGCGACCGTGACCTGGTCATGCGCGCCCGAGTCGTCGCCAGCGATCTCGATGCCCGGGGCGTGGAACGGCGTCCGCGTGTGGCTGAGGCCTAGACCGGCCTCGATACGGCCCGTGCCGAACGTCGGGCTCGGCCCAGGGTTCCCTGAAGTCCGGGGCAGGGGTCCCCGAGAAGACCGGGGGGTGTGAGAGAGGGGCAGATCGTTCGAGTCGCTGGCCTGTCCGCCGACCAGGCGACTCGAGGTCGATCGCGCGACGAGATAGATGACCTCGCCGCCGTCAACCCCGCAACTGACGAGGCCCGGAGCCAGCCGGTACACCTGTTACTCGACTCGTGACCCGGAACGGTGATCCTTGTCGTGTGGAGCAGACATTCGATGCACGGTGTCGTTGATGCGCCACCACGTTGACCGATTTGGATCGCTTGTTCGTCCCGAGCCCGGTGGTCGACGCCTTCGGGGCCCGTGCCAGCGTCGAGGGACGACGGCAAGGCCAACGGTAGTCTCACCGAGTTGGTACAGCAATGGCGCCTTGTTCTGACCCGCCCCTGACCATCTGCTTGCCAGTTCTTGCAGGTTCGGCGCTCAGGCCGTGGGTGGTCGTGCTACAACGCCTGCTCGAGGATGCCGCTGAGTTCCTCGTCGCTGAGCGCCACCGGATTGGTGCGCATCGAGCTGCCCGGCGAGTCGGCGACGACCAGGGGGATGTGCTCGCTGGTCATCTCGAAGGCCGAGAGCGGCGGCACCTCCAGCGTCCTGACCATGTCGTGCAACGTGTCCACCAGCTGGACGCGCGCGGCGCCATCTCGCACGGTCGAGGGCAGGTCGGCGAGGATGCGCCCGGCCTCGGCGTACTTGGGTAGCGCGGGAGACTCGGGCAGGCGGTCGGTGAGGGCTGCGATGTTGGCTCGGATCGTCTGCCACAGGACGGCCCCACAGGCCATGCCGTGCGGGATCGGCAACTGCGCGCCGAGCGGGCTGGCGAAGCCGTGGACCGCCCCGAGTCCGGCGTTGGCGAGGCAGATGCCCGACAGCAGCGCGGCATAGGCCATCTGGCTGCGAGCCGCTGGCGCCTCGGGCCCCTCGGGGTTCGCATGCCACCTGAGCAGGCCTCGCCGAACGGCCGCCAGTCCGTCGCGGGCGAGCGCGTCGGTGATGGGCGTGGCCCGCTGCGAGGTCAGCGCTTCGAGCAGCTGTGTCAGCGCATCGATGCCATTGGCAGCGATGAGTGAGCGTGGTGCCGAGGCCAGCAGGTCGGGATCCACCACCGCATCGGCGGGCACCATCGATTCGTCACGGAACGAACGCTTGTAGCCATCCGGACCCCGTTCGGTGATGACGGCGTTGCGCGTCGCCTCGGAGCCGGTGCCGGCGGTGGTGGGCACCGCCACCACAGGCAGGGCGCCACCGGGGTAGGGGACCCCGCGGCCGACGCCCTCGAGGTGATCCATGAGCTCGGTCTCGACGGGCAGCAGGCCGGCGATGGCCTTGGCCGTGTCGAGCACGGCACCACCACCTACGCCGACCACGACCTCCACACCCCGGCCCCGGAACTCGGCTACCGGACCTTCGACATCGGCCGGAGCGGGCTCGCCGGTGACCGTCGTGGAACCGACGAGCGTGACGCCATCGTCGGCGAGGCCGGCCTCCAGCTCCGCCCGACGGGGTGAGCCGTTGAAGGAGCGTCCGCCCGTGACGAGGAGCGCGCGCGAGCCGTGCTCAGCCACGACGCTCGGGACTTGGCCGAAGACGCCGGCGCCGAAGGTGATGCGGGGTAGCCGGCCCAGCCCGAACGAGGGCAGCGGATCGGTCACTGGAGCTTGTCCGAGTTCACGTAGACGCCGTCGAAGAGGTCGCTGCGCCGGTCCTTTGACTGCAGTTCCGGCATGAGCTGCTTGAAGGCCAGGTAGTGCGGCGTGGTCTTGTGGAACGCGGCCGCCGCATCGTCGACGTAGACCTCCCAGAGCAGGAACTCGGTGGGGTCGTCCTTCGACTGGGCCACGTCGAAGCGCAGGCAGCCGGGCTCGGCGATGGAGGCTTCGTGGTTGACCCTGATGCCGTCCCTGAACGCGTCGACCTTGTCGGGCTTGATGTAGACGTGGACTGCCGCGATGAACATCGGTCGACCTCCTCGGTGGCTGCGTTCGAAGGGATGGTAGCTAGCGCTGGTCCCCCGGCTGTCCATAGTAGGCACCCGGGCCGTGCTTGCGGTCGAAGTGCCGCCGCAGCAGCGCTTCCTGGATGTCCGGGGCGTCCGGCCTCAACGAGAGCGTCCGCTCGGCCATGGCCGCGACGGCCTCGAGGGCGATGGCGTTGACCACCGCGTGATGCGCGTCCGTTCCCCAGGTGAAAGGTCCATGCGAGCGCACCAGCACCGCTGGCATGCGCAGCGCACCCTCGGTGCGCTCCTCGATCGTCTCGATGATGACATTGCCGGTCTCGAGCTCGTACTGGCCTGCGATCTCCGATTCGGTCATCAGCCGGGAGGTGGGCACGGCACCGCGGAAGTGATCCGCGTGGGTGGTGCCGAGGGCAGGGATGTCGCGTCCTGCTTGCGCGAACGCCGCTGCGAACGAGCTGTGCGTGTGGACCACACCCCCAAGATCCGGGAACGCCTGGTAGAGCCGCAGATGGGTCGGTGTATCCGAGGAGGGTCGCATCGTGCCCTCGAGCACGCTCCCGTCCTCGAGCGAGACGACCACGAGGTCCTCTGGCTGGACCGCGTCACAGGCGACGCCGCTGGGCTTGATGATGAGTGCGTTGGACTCGCGGTCCACGCCGCTCACGTTGCCGAATGAGAGCGTGACCAGCCCGGCCTTCACGAGATCCGCGTTGGCTTGGGCGACCTGCTCCCGGAGAACCATGTCGATCATGCTCCGATGGTAGCCGAGAGGCGCACGTTTGACCGGGAGAAAACGATTGCATACACTCGTTTGCATTCCCCCGGACGCCGGCCTGTCCGGGCACCTGTGTGGAGGCGAACGAGCGATGGCATTCGACGGGCTCAAGATCTGGTTCCTGACCGGTAGCCAGGATCTGTATGGCGAGGTCATCCTCGGGAAGGTCAGGGAGCAATCGGCCGAGTTGGTGGCGGGGCTCAACGCTGCGGCCTCGATCCCGGTCGAGATCGTCCACAAGCCGACGGTGACCACGCCCGACGGCATCCGCCGCGCCTGCCTCCAGGCTTCCGCTGACGACAGCGTCATCGGGGTCATCGGCTGGATGCATACATTCAGCCCGGCCAAGATGTGGATCGCCGGCCTGCAGGCACTGAACAAGCCGTTCCTGCATCTGCACACCCAGTTCGGTGCCGACCTGCCGTACGGCTCCATCGACATGGAGTTCATGAACCTCAATCAGTCGGCCCACGGCGACCGCGAGTTCGCGTACATCGTGTCGCGCCTGCGGATGCCCCGCAAGACCGTCGCCGGCCACTGGCAGGACCCGCTCGTGCAGACACGTATCGGCGCTTGGATGCGCGCGGCGGCCGGTGCCCACGAGGCTCGGAACCTGCGAGTCATCCGCTTCGGCGACAACATGCGTGAGGTCGCTGACACCGACGGCGACAAGGTCGAGGTCCAGGCACGCTTCGGCGCCACCTGCAACACCTACCCGGTCAATGAGCTGGCCGCGCTGGTCGATCAGGTGGCGGACGGGGACGTCGACCGCCTGTGTGCCGAGTACGACGACCTCTACGATGTCGTGCCCGAGCTCCGGGCCGACGGTGATCGGCGGGAGTCGCTGCGTGAGGCCGCGCGTATCGAGCTGGGTCTGCGGGCGTTCCTCGGTGAGCTCGGCTCGATGGCCTTCGTGGACACGTTCCAGGACCTCGGTGGACTCAAGCAGCTGCCGGGCATCGGGGCCCAGCGCCTCATGGCCGACGGCTACGGCTTCGGCGCCGAGGGTGACTGGAAGTCATCGATGCTCGTGCGCATCGTCAAGGCCATGAGTGAAGGTCTCGACGGTGGTGTCTCCTTCATGGAGGACTACACCTACGACTTCGGTGCCGACGCGGCTGCGGTGCTCGGCGCCCACATGCTCGAGGTCTGCCCCACCATCGCTGCGGCCAGGCCCAGCTGTGAGATCCACCCCTTGTTCGTGGGCGAGCGCGAGGATCCGGTGCGGCTCGTGTTCACGGGCGCTGCCGGCCCTGGCGTGGTCGTAGGCATGGTCGACATGGGTACCCACCTGCGCTTGGTGGCCAACGAGATCGATGCCATCGATCCACCCGATGACCTGCCGGCGCTGCCGACGGCGCGGGCGCTGTGGGTGCCGCGACCGGACTTCACCACCTCGGCCGAGTCGTGGCTGCTCGCGGGCGGCCCACATCACACGGCCTATTCGCAGGCGGTCGGTCTGGAGGTCATCGAGGACTTCGCCGAGATGGTCGGCGTGGAGATCCTCTCCATCGATGCCGACACCAGTGCCCGGCAGTTCCGCAAGGAAGTGCAGTGGAGCGCGGCCTACCGGCACCTGGCCGGCGCGGTCTAGCTCAGCCCGGACCCCGGGGCCGCACGCCCGAGTCCGGCGGGATCCCGGCCGCCACTCTCGCCTACCACTCCCGGCCGGTGTGCCTCGTGCCACTCCGGGCCTGTGCCCGCCACTGTCGGCCCGTGCGCGCCGTGCCCGTCGACCCGTGCCTGCGCGGGAGGCACACATCCGACTGAGCCTGGGCCCGAACGTCGGCTTTGTTCCCGGCAGGCACAGAACGTGTCCGCGGTCGCCCCTGTGTTCCCACCAGGCACACCGACGGCTTGATCCCTGCCGACGCGTCACATACGTGCCTGGCACGCACGCGCCACGAACGCGCGCCACGAACGCGCGCCACGAACGCGCGCCACGAACGCGCGCCACGAACGCGCGCCACGAACGCGCGCCACGAACGCGCGCCACGAACGCGCGCCACGAACGCGCGCCACGAACGCGCGCCACGGGCCGCTCGTGACTAGAAGCCCGGCGTCTCCGCCGCGGCGAGCTCGTCGAGGAGGGCGTCGACCGCCTGCGCCTCCCGAGCGTCGAGGCCACGTCCCGGTGCTCGCAGCACCTCAGAGGTGAAGACCCCACTGCGGCGCAGGTGGCGCTTGGCCGTGAGCAGCAGCAGCTCGAGTGAGGTCGAGGCCAGGGAGAGATAGGGCAGGATCCGGCGATAGAGCGCGCCAGCTGCGTCGCGGTCACCGCCACGTGCCGCCGAGTCGATGGCCTTGATGGCGGGGCCAAGGTCACAGCCCGGGAAACACCCGACCGCGCCACGATCCACCGCGCCGAGATAGTCCAGCCCACCCCAGCCGGCCACAAGCTCCAGCCCGGCGTCGTGGATGGCGCTGGCCTTGGGGCCCGCGCCGGGGATCTCGCACTTCACCGCGCCCGCGAGCGGGACCGCGTCGCGTACCGCCACCAGTGTGGGGACGTCCAGCTGTACGCCGGTGACCTGCGGCGAGTCCTGCACCAGCATGGGCAGGCCGACAGCATCGGCGATGGCGCCGAAGTGCCCGACCAGCCCCTCGCGCCCGAGCGCCTGTTTGGGTGGCAGCACCATCAGCCCCGCGGCGCCGGCCGCGGCCGCGCGACGTGCGCGATCGACCGCGACCGCGGTGGTGCCGTCAAGCCCGACGACCAGAGGGACGCGGTCGGTGCAGGCCGCAGCCGCGATGGCCACGACCTGGTCGCGTTCCGCTTCGGTCAGCGCCCATGATTCCGAGGCCAGCCCCGGCACGACCAGTCCGTCGGCACCGAGCTCGAGCATCCATCGCGCGAGGGCGCTGAGCTCGGCTTCGATGATCGGCTGTCCGGGCGTGTCGGCGAACGGCACGTGCAGGACCGGTCGGATCCCGTCGAACGTCATGCCTGCCACTGTAGGACGATGGCCGCCGCAGCGAACGAGGAGGCAGGCATGGGCGATCGACTCAAGGGCCGGGTGGCCATCGTCACCGGCGGTGGCCAGGGCATCGGCGGCGCCATCAGCTCACGTTTCGCAGCCGAGGGCGCGCGCGTGGTCGTGGCCCAGCGCTCCGAGCCGGTGGCGCAAGAGCGAGTGGACGTCATCCGTGCTGCCGGCGGGCAAGCCATCGCGGTCAGTGCCGACGTCGCGGACCGGGAGCAGATACGAGCGCTGGTGGCCCGCACCGTCGAGGCTTTTGGCCCGCCCGACATCCTCGTCAACAACGCCGGCATCTTCATCAAGGACGACCCGCTGGAGCTGACCGAGGAGGACTGGCAGCGGACGATGAGCGTGGACCTCGAGGGCGTCTGGTGGCTCACCCGCGAAGTGCTGCCGCACATGCTCGACCGTGGCGGCGCCGTCATCAACATCGCCTCGACGCACTCGTTCCTCATCGTTCCCGGCTGCTTCCCGTATCCGGTGGCCAAGCACGCCCTCATCGGTCTGACCAGGGCGCTCGCGGCCGAGTACGCCGCGCGCGGCGTGCGCATCAACGCCATCGCTCCGGCCTACATCGACACCGAGATGGTAGTGGGCTACCTCGATGCCATGGACGACCCAGTCGCTGAGCGCGCCCGCGTCAATGGCTTGCACCCGGTCGGACGCATGGGCCGGCCGGAGGAAGTCGCCGGGCCCGCGCTCTTCCTGGCCTCTGACGACGCCAGCTTCATCAGTGGCGAGGTGCTCATGGTCGACGGCGGCATCACCACCATCTACAACGGCCATGGCAATCCGTTCGTGCCCGGGAAGGGCCCCACGATCTAGGCCTCGAGCGTGCGGTCGCGGATGGCGCGCAGGCGCTTCATGGCGTCGTTGGCGCCACGTCCGAAGTAGTCGTGGAGGATCCGGTACTCGGCATAGAGCTCGTCGTAGACCGCGGCCGCCGCCGGATCGGGCAGGTAGCGCTCATCGCGCAGGTGGGCCATCGCAGCGGTCGCATCCTCGATGCTGTCGTAGCCGCCGGACGCGGCGCCAGCGGCCACGGCCGCCCACATCGATGAGCCCAGCGCCGGCGCCTGGCTGGACGCTGCGACCGAGTACTCGCGCTTGGTCACGTCGGCGTAGATCTGCATCAGCAGCTTGTTCTTGTCGGGCAGGCCGCCGCAGGCCACCACGTCGTTGACCGGCACACCGGAGCTCTCGAACGACTCCATGATCACCCGCGTGCCGAAGGCCGTGGCCTCGATCAGCGCGCGGTAGACCTCGTGAGCCTTGGTGGCCATGGTGGCGCCGAGGATGAGTCCCGAGAGGTCGACGTCGACGAGGATGGAGCGGTTGCCATTGACCCAGTCGAGCGCGACCAGGCCCGACTGGCCGGGCGCCAGCTTGGCGGCCTCGCGCTCGAGCACCTGGTGGACGTCGAGGCCTTCTCGTCGGGCGGTCTCGAAGTACTCGGCGGGTACGAGGTTGTCCACGAACCAGGCGAAGATATCACCCACGCCCGACTGGCCGGCCTCGTAGCCGAAGAGCCCCGGCAGGATGCCGTCCTCGACCACGCCGCACATGCCCTCGACATTGGCCTGCTTCTCGCCCAGCACCATGTGGCAGGTGCTGGTGCCCATGACCATGACCATGCGGCCCGGCTCGGTCACCGTTACCGCCGGCACCGAGACGTGGGCGTCGACGTTGGCCACGGCGACCGCGGTGCCCGGACGCAGGCCGGTCCAGGCGGCCGCCTCCTCGGTCAGCTCCCCGGCCTTCTCGCCGATGGAGTTGACCTCTCGCGACATCTTCTCGTCCACGATGGTGGCCAGGCGCGGGTCGAGCGCGGCGAAGTAGTCGTCGCCAGGGAAACCCTCGGCCTTGGACCAGATGGCCTTGTAGCCGGCGGTGCAGCTGTTGCGCGTCTCGCGCCCCGTCAGGCGCCAGATGACCCAGTCGGCCGCCTCGATGAGTCGGTCGGCCGCGTCGTAGACCTCGGGAGCCTCGTCGAGGATCTGGAGAGCCTTGGCGTAGAACCACTCCGAGCTGATCTTGCCGCCGTAGCGCGGCAGCCAGTCCTCGCCGCGCTCACGGGCGGTGGCGTTGATCTTGTCCGCCTCAGGCTGGGCGGCATGGTGCTTCCAGAGCTTGACCCAGGCGTGGGGGTTGCGACGGAACTCGGGCAGCGTCGCGAGCGGTGTGCCATCCGCCTTGGTGGGCAGCATCGTGCAGGCCGTGAAGTCGATGCCGACGCCGATGACGTCGCTCGGGTCCACGCCCGCCTGGGCGACCGCGGCCGGGATGGCCTGTCGGAAGGTACGCAGGTAGTCGTCCGGATCCTGCAGGGCCCACTCGGGCGCGAGGCGCACGTCCGTGTCGGGTGCGGGCAGGGCCTCGTCGATGACGCCGTTGGCGTAGGGGTAGACGCTGCTGCCGAGCTCACGGCCGTCGGCCGTGTCGATGACGACGGCGCGGCCGGACTCGGTGCCGAAGTCGACGCCGATGACGTAGCTGGGCACGATGGGTTCCCTCCTCGGTTAGTTGCTGTTGGTTGTCGTTACCGGGTCGGCGCCGGGCCGGTCGAGCCACGGACCACGAGGTCCGGCTCAAGGAGCGGGTGCAAGTCGCCGAGGACCTCGTCCCGGCCGATGGCCAGATCGACGGCGGCCAGCATCATGGCGCTCGTGGGCATGCGTACCGTCGTCAGGGCGGGCACGCTGTAGGCGGCCGCGAGGATGTCGTCGAAGCCGGTGATCGAAAGGTCCTCGGGCACGCGCAGACCACGCTGGTGGGCTTCATTGAGCATACCCATGGCGAGCACGTCGGTCGGGGCCACGATGGCCGTGGGCGGGTCCGGCAGCTCCATCAACTGGCCCAGCGCGATCGCACCACCGCCATAGGTGTTGATGGCATCGCGGCGGTACTCGTCGGGCGTGGGCAGGCCGTGGCCGTGGACGGTGGCCACGAAGGCGTCCTCACGCTCGGTGATGTCACCCAGCCGTCCCTGTGGGCCGGCGAACCCGATGCGCGCGTGGCCGAGTCCGACGAGGTGGTCGACGACCGCGGCGATACCGCTCCTGTTGTCGACCGAGACGGTGGGGATGCCGCTGTCCCGCGAGCCGTGCCACAGAGCGACCACCGGGATGCTCGTGTTCTGCAGATCCTCGATGAGGCCCGGTCGGTCGCGCAGGTCGCCGAGGAAGAGCAGGGCGTCGCAGTGTCGCGCCTCGAGGATGCTGGTCAACGCCTCAGCCTCCTCCACGCTCTCGTGCGCATGGCCCAGGACCACGTTGTAGCCGCGCTTGTTGGCCTCCAGCGAGGCGGCCTCGATGGCGCCCGCGAAGAAGGGATCGGTGATGTCGCGCACGATCACGCCGATGAGCATGGTGGGGGCGCCACGCAGGCCGCGCGCGAGGGGATTGGGCCGGTAGCCCAGCTCTCGGGCGGTGGCCATCACGCGCTTGCGCGTGGACTCGGCGATGGGTACGGCCGTGGGGGTGCCGCTCAGCACCCGCGAGACGGTCGACTGTGAGACGCCGGTCGCCTCTGCGATATCTCGCATGGTGGGTGCCGCCGCGCTTCGCTTCACGGTCATCCGGTTCGAGCTACTCGGCTGGGTGCTCGGGTCGCTGCTGCTCATCGGGTCTCCATGCCTCGATCGTCCTGCTAGAGTACACGCATTGATGGTGTGCAATCGAGTGCATACACTCGATTGCACGCACGCGAACAGGAGCGCTGGCTCATCGCGCGCCAGCCCCACGGACGAGGGGACAAGGGATGCTTGCCACCGCGCCACCGCAGGTCGATGCCACGTCCTCGACCGTACAGCCCATCCTGGAGATGCGCTCGATCGATAAGCGTTTCCCGGGTGTGCAGGCGCTGCGGGACGTATCCATGGATGTGCTGCCTGGCGAAGTGCATGCGCTCGTGGGCGAGAATGGTGCCGGCAAGTCGACGCTGATGAAGATCCTCGCAGGTGTCTACAGCCCGGACGGTGGCGAGGTCGTCTACAAGGGCCAGCCGTACGCGCCTCACACGCCCCGGGCCGCGCGCGACGCGGGCATCGTGACCATCTACCAGGAGCTGAACCTCGTTCCGGAGCTCTCGGTCGCCGAGAACATGTACCTGGGGATGGAACTGCAGCGCGGGCCATTCCTCGACTCACGGAACATGCACAAGCGGGCACGCGAGCTGCTCTTGACCCGTCTGCATCTGGACATCGATCCAGGCACCACCGTGGGCAAGCTCGGCGTGGGCGTGCAGCAGATGGTCGAGGTGGCCAAGGCGCTCCTGCACGAGGCCGACATCATCATCATGGACGAGCCGACCGCCTCGCTCAGCCTGCGAGAGATAGACGATCTGTTCGCCATCGTGCGAGAACTCAGGGGGCATGGCGTTTCGACCATCTTCATCAGCCATCACCTCGATGAGACGTTCGAGCTGTCGGACCGTACGACCGTCCTGCGCGACGGGCAGCTGGTCTCCACGCAGGCAACGTCCGAGCTGGACACCGCTTCGCTCATCCAGCTGATGGTCGGCCGCGACCTCGCGGAGCACGATCCCAAGAAGCCGGCCGAGATCGGCGACGAGATCCTGCGCGTCGAGGGCCTCACGCGGCTGGGCGTCTTCGAGGACATCTCCTTCAGTGCCCGAGCGGGGGAGATCATCGGTCTGGCCGGGCTCGTGGGCGCCGGCCGGACCGAGGTCGTTCGCGGCATCTTCGGTGCCGATCCGCTCGATCGTGGCCAGGTCTTCATCAACGGCGAGCCAGTCACCATCAGGAACCCGCGCGATGCCATCGACCACGGCATCGCCTTGCTCACCGAGGACCGCAAGAGCCAGGGTCTCGTACTCCTGTTTGACGTGCGCGAGAACATCACGCTCCCGGTGCTCGATCACCTGACCCGGACGCAGTTCACCGATACCGCAAGGGAGCGCGAGATCGCGGCGGGCTTCATCGAGCGGCTGGCCATCAAGGCGTCCAGCCAGGAGCAGGAGGCGATGAACCTCTCTGGCGGTACCCAGCAGAAGGTCGTCCTGAGCAAATGGTTGGCGGCGGAGGCGCGCGTGATCATCTTCGACGAGCCCACGCGAGGCATCGACGTGGGCGCCAAGGCGGAGATCTACGAGATCATGAACGAGCTCGTGGCCAACGGCGACACCATCGTCATGGTCAGCTCGGAGCTGCCGGAGATCTTGGCCATGAGCGACCGGGTGCTGGTGATGCAGGGCGGCCGCATCCGTGGTGAGCTCTCACGCGAAGAAGCCACCCAGCAACAGATCATGCGCTTCGCCACCACCTCCAGCGATGACGCTCCCATGGCAGGGGAGCCAGCCGCGTGACCGAGTCCCCGACGGCTGTGAGCCGCTCGCACGCCTTCTTGCGCAGCATCATCTCCGGCGCCGGTCCGGCGCTCGTGCTCATCGCCATGGCTGCGGCGCTATGGATCATGTCGCCGGCCTTCCGCTCGCCCACGAGCCTCATGCTCATCGGCCTCGAGGCCGCTGCCCTGGGCCTGGTCGCGGCAGGCCAGACCTTCGTCATCCTGACCGGCGGGATCGACCTCTCCGTGGAGGCGATGGTCTCCTTCAGTGGCGTGATCGCCGCCATCCTCATCGCCGGCACGAACGCCAGCGGCGGCCAGATCGCCGGTGGCTTCCCGTCCTGGATCGCCATCTCGATCGCGCTCAGCCTCGGGCTGGCGATCGGCGCGGGCCAGGGCGTGCTCGTGACCGCGTTCCGCATGAACCCACTGATCGTGACACTGGGGGTCAGATCGATATTGCTCGGGTCCGCGCTCGTCCTATCGCGAGGATCCGGCATCTACATCAAGAAGGACGACCTGCTCGGTTTCATCACCGGTCGCTTCGAAGTCTTCGGCATCAACATCCCCATCCCGCTGGTCTTGACCATCATCGTCTACGTCATCTGCTGGGTGGTGCTGAAACGCACGAAGTTCGGTCGTTATGTCTACGCCATCGGCGGTAACGAGACCGCAGCCCGGCTCTCGGGTGTGCGCACCCACCTCGTCAAGCTCTCCATCTATGGCATCTCGGGCTTCCTGGCCGCCCTCGCGGGCATCCTCGTGATGGGCCGGCTCGAATCGGGTGCGTATCAGAACGGCACCAACCTCACGCTCATGTCCGTGGCAGCCGTGGTCATCGGCGGCACCGCCCTGACAGGCGGCATCGGCGGCATCTGGGGCACGCTCATCGGCGTGTTCATGATCCGCCTCGTCGATGCCGGCCTCGTGTACATGAGCTTCCCGTCCCAGGCCAAGGAGATCATGATCGGCGCGATCATCGTGCTGGCCGTGCTCATCGACACCGCTCGCCGCGGACAGATCCCGTGGCTGACGCTGCGGCTGAGGGGAGGTGACCCGGGGGATTAGGACGTGGGGGGCGTGTGCCCACCGACAACTAGAGGAGACGCTGGCCGCGAAGGTCAGCGCGCAGGAAGCAGGAGGAAGATCCATGCGGGCCCACTTCAAGTTCGCCGCGATCGGCGCGGCCCTGGCGATCACCGCCAGTGGCGCTGCGGTCACGGCCCAGGACGAGGAAAGCAAGACCGTCGGCTTCGTGCCGCCAGCGCTCACCAGCCCGTTCCATGTTTCCATGAGCGACGGTGCCAAGGCGGCCGGTGAGGCCCTGGGCTGGACGGTAGACGTCCAGGCTCCCACCGCTGAGGGCGATTTCGCGGCCTTCGTGACGACCGTCGAGCAGCTGCTCGAGAAGGGTGTCGACGGCCTGAGCATCAACCCCATCGGCACCGACTCGGCCGTGACTGCCGTGAAGGCAGCCAACGAGAAGGGTGTGCCGATCATCGCGCACAACTTCATCACGCCGTTCTCCGAGGGCGAGGTGCTCTCGTACATCGGCTACGACCAGTGGGGTGGCGCCGAGAAGCTGGCAGCCCACACCTGCGAGTTGCTCGCCGGCAAGTACGGCACGGAGACGGCGGACGCGACCGGCAAGGTCTACATCCTGCTGGGCATCGACTCGATCTTCAGCCACCGTCGCACCGGCGGGTTCAAGGCCGGACTCGAGAAGAATTGCCCCAACGTCGAGGTGGTCGGAGAGCAGACCGCCAACTGGGTCCGCCAGGACGGCCAGGCGGTCGCCTCGGTGGCGTGGCAGACCGATCCTGACATCGACGTCTTCTATGGCAACAGCGACGAGATGGCCATCGGCGCCGCGCTCGCGGGTGAACAGCTCGGCAAGACCATCAACGAGGACTTCTTCGCGGTGGGTATCGACGGCAACCCGCCGACCCTCGACCTGCTCGGTGAGGGCAAGTTCAGCGCGACCCTGGGCGTCGATCCGGCGAACATGGGCGTGACCACGATCAAGACCCTCGAGAAGATCTTCAACGGCGAAGAGGTTCCCGCGATCACCCTGACCCCCTCGGTCGTGGTGACGCCTGACAACCTCGACGCCTACCTCGCTGGTGAGCTCTGGACCGAGCCGGTCGCCGGTGCGCCCGAGCTGGACAACGGCGAGCCCACGGTCCCTGAGGAGTAGTCCGAACAGCACCTGTCAGGTGGTCCGCGAAACGCGCATCGTGGCCGTTGAGGTCGTGCGTACTTCGCGGACCACGGCGAAGCACGTAGGGGCGGACGGATCGTCCGCGCCGAAAGGAGGCACATGCCAGGATGGAACACTCGAGCACGCCGCTCGCTGGCGCTGGTGACCGCACTCGCGATTGCTGTACCGGCCACTGTCGGCACCAGCGCCGCGGTCGCCGCGCAGGATGACGGCAAGTTCTGTGAGGGCACCAACATCGTCTTCTTCCCCGGTGGCACCGAGGGTGGCGGCTTCGAGACTGTCGTCTACAACGGCGCCAAGGCTGCCGAGGCCGCCTTGGGTCCGAGCGTCGCCTACCAATGGTCCGACTGGCTTCCGGAGACGATGATCCAGCAGTTCAGCGAGGCCGTGGCGACCCAGCCAGACGGTATCGCGGTCATGGGGCACCCGGGTGACGACGCCTTCAAGCCCCTCATCGACGACGCCGTCGCGCAGGGCATCATCGTCACGGTCATGAATACGCAGCTGAAGGCGACAGAAGCGGCGCACGCTGCCGAGGGCACCGGGTACGTCGGCGCCACGCTCAAAAAGGCCGGCTACGACCTGGCTCAGGAGGCCGTCAAGCGCGGCGGTCTGGTGCCTAGGCCAGAAGGTCTTCGTGTGGGGTCTGCTCAGCCAGCCCGGTCGCGGTGAGCGCACGCAGGGCATCATCGACGGCCTGGTCGATGCCGGCTGGGCCGGGGTCGACGAGGACATCATCTACCTCGAGATCGACGATGCCACCAACGCCGATCCGTCGGTCGGTGTTCCGACCTTCGTCGGCATGGCCACGTCCAACCCGGACCTCGCGGCCGCGTTCTTCGACCATGGCAACCTGACGTCGACGTCGCGCAGTCGTTCCTTGAGAGTGCCGGCCTGGGCGCGGATGACATCTACGTCGCCGGATTCGACCTCTCGCCGGCCACCGTCCAGAACGTCAAGGATGGCTGGACGGACCTGGTCATCGACCAGCAGCAGTGGCTGCAGGGATTCGAGGCCATCGCGCAGATCTGCCTGACCGACAAGTACGGCTTCGCCGGCCTGTTCATCGACACGGGCGGCGGATTCGCCGATGCCAACAACATCGACGCCATCGCTGAGCTGGTCGATCAGCAGATCCGCTAGATGACGATGGAACGCGCCGCCTCGAGCGACGCGCCAGCTGGCGAGGGCTCACGCCCTCGCCAGCTAGGAGCCCGCTGCCTCGAGCTCAAGGGCGTCTACAAGTCCTTCGGCGGCGTACGGGTGTTGCAGGATGTCGACTTCCACCTTGACGCGGGGAGAGGTCGTCGGCTTGCTCGGGGACAATGGCGCGGGCAAGTCGACCCTCATCAAGATCATCACCGGCTACCACCCGCCGGACAAGGGCCAACTCCTCTTCGACGGACGCGAGGTGCGTGACCTGACCGTGCAGAAGGCACGGGAGCTCGGCGTCGAGACGGTGTACCAGGAGCGCGCGCTCGCCGAACAGCAACCGCTCTGGCGAAACATCTTCATCGGCCGCGATATCAGCAACCGGTTCGGCATGCTCGACGTGGGCGAGATGCGCCGCATCACCGAACGACTCATGACCGAGGAGATGGGCTTCACGTCCGCGGTGCTCACGCCCGACACCACCGTGACCGGTCTCTCCGGCGGCGAGCGCCAGGGGCTCGCCATCGTGCGCGCTCTCCACTTCGAGGCGGAGATCGATCATCCTCGACGAACCCACCATGGGCCTCTCGCTCAAGGAGACGGAGAAGCTGCTGCGGTTCGTGGATGGCATCCGCGACAAGGGCAAGTCCGCCGTCTTCATCGACCACAACATCTTCCACGTGTACTCGGTGGCGGACCGTATCGTGGTCCTCGATCGTGGCCAAGTCGCAGGTGATTTCCCCACCTCACGCTACACCCTCAACGAGCTCATGGACATCATGCGCGAGGTCGCTTCCACGGGAGCTTTCACGGTGGACCGCAGCGATGCCGCCGCCACGGAGCCCTCCGTGGCCGGGGGGCCGCAGCAGCCATGAGCGTGGAGACTGTCGCCAGCCCGAAAGAGCGTGCCGGACGAAGCGCCCTGGCCGAGTTCATGGCGCGCTACGCATCGCAGATCGGGATCACCGTCGCCTTCCTGCTGCTTTGGGCCACATTCATCGTCCTTGCCCCAGACACGTTCACCTCGCGACCTCATCTACAAGTCCTTCGCGCAGACGACGCCCGTACTTCGCCATCACTGCCATGTTCCTGACGATGGTCATCGTGGCCGGTGACATCGACCTGTCGTTCCCGTCGATCATGGCTCTGGGCATGGTCGGGTTCGTGTGGGTCTGGGACGCCACCGGCTCCGCTGCGCTGGGCGTCGTATGCCGCCCTCGTCGTCGGGGCGGGAGCGGGCCTCTTCAACGGCCTCGTCGTGACCATCGTCGGACTGCCCTCGCTGGTGGTGACCATCGGCACGCAGTTCCTCTTCCGCGGCCTGACGCTGGTGCTGGTGGCGGGCAAGTCCTTCGCGCTCGTCGACACGCGTGGCGACCCCGCGCGCGAGTTGCTCAATGCGCAAGCCCTTCGGCGTCCCCATGGAGTTCTGCTGGCTGCTGGGCATCGCCGTCCTGGCCTGGGTCCTGCTCAACCGGCACCGGCTGGGCGCTAACACCTACATCATCGGGGACAACACGCAGACTGCTCGCCTGATGGGCATCCCCATCCGGCGCACGCGCATCATGCTCTTCGTGCTCACCGGCGTCGCTGCCGCGCTGGCAGGCATGATGAACAGCCTCCAGATCGTGAACTTCTACCCCAACATGGGCTCCGGGTCTCTGCTGCCGACGCTGGCGGCGGTGTTCGTGGGTGGCACGTCGGTCTTCGGCGGTCGTGGCAGCGTCTACGGCACCTTCATCGGTGCCTTCATGATCGGTGGCATCGCCGGCCGGCATCATCGCCGTCGGGCCTGACCGACTTCTGGACCAAGCTCATCTACGGCGCCATCATCCTGATCGCCATCAGCATCCACGCGGTCCTGCAGCGGCGCTTCCAGCGCTAGCATCTCGCACATGCACGACGACGCTGCACCCGACCTCGAGGACCTCTGTGCCGAGGTGGCCGCCGAGCTCGACGAGATCACCAGCGCTGCCGACCGAGGCGTCACCAGCTACGCCCGTGGCAGCGCCGTCTTCGCCCGGGTCTCCGGTTCACGGCTCGAGGTCCGGCTGCCCACCGATATCGCCGAGGCCGCCCTGCGCACGCCGGACACGACCCTCGACCCCGACGATCGCGGCTGGCTCCACTTCACGCCGACCGATACCGAGCGTCACGTGACCGACCGTGCCGCGGCCTGGTTCGAGATCGCCTGGCGTCACGCGAGGGACAGCTGAGGCCATCGCTCCTCGGGCACAGCAAGACGCCCCGGGTCTCCCCGGGGCGTCGGTGCGTCGGTTGCGCGAGTGGCTAGGCGGTGGCCTGGTCGCTTGCCGGAGTCAGGTCGTCGAGCCCGAACTTCTTCTCGAGCTGCTCCATCGGCTGGAAGCCGACGACGCCCTTGGGCTGATCGCCCGGCTTGAAGTAGGCGATGGTCGGGATGCTCATGATCTGGTAGGCCTGTGAGAGGCCGGGGTTGGCATCGACGTCGACCTTGACGACGTCCACGACACCGTCGTACTTCTCGGCGATCTTCTCCATCTCCGGAGCGACCAGCTTGCAGGGGCCGCACCAGACCGCCCAGAAGTCGACGACGACGGGCTTGTCGTTCTTCAGCACCAGCTCCTCGAAGGTCTGGTCGGTCGCTTCCTTGATGGCCATGTGAGTGTTCCTTTCCCCGACGCTCTAGTCGGCGACGGACTGGATGAGCTTGTAGGCCTCGAGGATCCGGGGATCGCTGAGGCGATAGAGGACGGTGTTGCCGTCGCGGCGGGACTCCACCAGGCCCGCCGAGCGCAGCACCGCGAGGTGCTGACTCATGTTGGGGACCTGGCAGCCAGCCTCCCGGGAGAGGTCGCTGACGGAGCGTTCACCTTGTGACAGGCACTCCAGCACGCAAAGTCGCTTGGCATCAGCCAGCGCACGGCTGATGGCCGCGTAGCGCTGACGTTCGTCCTCGGTCGTGAGAGCGGGCGCCTCCGCTGGTGGTGGCTCCGGTCCCAGGTGCTGTCGTCATGATGCGCACATCTTCTCATCGTTTGCGCAAGTACGCAAATAGGTTCGTGACGACCCGATGACGGGACAGCCGGCGCCGGTCAGTCGAGGTCGAGCTCATGGAGGCGCTCGTCGTCGATGCCCGCGTGATGGGCCAGCTCATGGATGACCGTGACGCGGACCTCCTCCTCGAGGTCGGATGGGTCGGCGAAGTCGGCCTCCAGCGGCAGCCGGAAGAGCGAGATCTTGTTCGGCAGCGTCACCCAGTCGGCGCCCCACTCGGTGGCGGGGACGCCCTCGTAGAGCCCGTAGAGCCAGCCATCGGGGGTGCCGGCGAACTGCGCCTGCTCGGGCGTGGGGGAGTCCTCGATGACGATGGCCACGTCTTCGAGCAGCCGCGCGAACTCGGGCGGCAGGTCATCGAGGGCCCGCTCCACGAGCGTCTCGAAGGGCACGTGCGTTCTGCGCACGGGCCGGAGGCGGCGGTCGGGGTGGCGGCGGGCGAGCTGGCCTCTACGACGCAGGGGCATCGGCAGAGCATGGCATGCCCGTGCGGACCGTATGCTCAGACGCGTGAGCGAGCATGGTCCTGCCCCAGTCTCGATGGTCGTCCAGCTGCAGACTGGCGAGCGTCTCCACTACCTCGGCTGGGATGGCGGGCCGGGCCGGCCCGTGGTACTCATCCACGGCCTCGGACGCACGGCCTGGACCTGGCTGCCGATCGGCCGCCGGCTGGCCCCGGCGCATCCGGTGGCTGCCCCCGATCTCCGTGGCCATGGTGCCAGCGATGCCCCGCTCAAGGGCTACGACCTGGAGTCGCTCGCGCTCGACGTGCTCACCGTGACGGCGGGTGCCGGCTGGGGCGAGGCCGTGGCCGGGCCGCCGGTCGTGGTGGCTGGACACGGGCTGGGCGCCATGATCGCGGCCGAGATGGCACGCCTGCAGCCGGGCACGGTCGCGGCGGTGGCCCTCGTCGATGGCGGCTGGGAGGAGATGGTGGAGGCGACGCGCCTGCTGCCCGACCAGCTCGTCGAGGCCATGAACGAGCCGCCGGAGGTCCTGGCCTCGATGGAGACCTACCTCGCCGACCGTCGCGACTTCGACCCCGCGACCTGGGATGCCGACCAGGAGACGGCCGCTCGCGCCCAGGTCAGCGAACGGCACGCGGGGCACGTGGGGCCGGTCACCAAGGGCTCGGTGGTCCGCCGCTGCGTCGACTCGATGTACCGCTACCAGCCGCTCGAGGCACTCGCGGCCATGGCCTGCCCGGTGACGCTCATGGCGGCCAGCCCCGGCACCGCCGACGACGAGGACGAGCGCGAGCGGCGCCTGGCCATCGAGGACGCACAACGCGCCCGCGCTGAGGCCGGACGGCCACCGATGGACGTGCGCGTCTTCGAGGGTGTGGGCCATGACCTGATGCGCTACCGGCCCGACGAGGTGGCCACCGAGCTGGAGCGACTGGCCGGCGCCTGAGGCCCGATACCGATGTCCTCGCCCCACAGGGGTACCATGTCGGCGTGGATATCCTGCTCGTACTGGTCGTCATCCTCATCATCGTCTTCGTCTGGCGCGGCCCCAAGATGCTGCCCCAGTTCGGTGAGGCGCTCGGCAAGGCCGTGAAGGGCGCGCGCGACTCCATGGATCGCGACTCGAGCGAGTCGGAGACCAAGGACGACGACAGCCAGCCCTCCGGCCAGTAGTCGGCGTGAGCGACAGCGCTACCGGACGAGCCGTCCGCACCATCCTTCGCGAGATCGGCGAGGATCCCGACCGAGCCGGCCTCGTCGACACGCCCGCGCGCGTCGAGCGCATGTACAGCTGAGCTCACCGCCGGCTATTCGATGCAGCCCGGCGAGGTCCTCAATGAGGCGGTCTTCGAGGTGGACTACTCGGAGATGGTGCTGGTCAAGGACATCCCCTTCCACTCGCTCTGCGAGCACCACCTGCTGCCCTTCGCCGGCATCGCCGCGGTCGCCTACATCCCCGACGGTCGGGTCATCGGCCTGTCCAAGATCCCGCGCATCGTGGACATGTACGCCCGGCGGCTCCAGATCCAGGAACGCCTCACGCAGGAGATCGCCGACTTCCTCATGGTCCACCTCGTGCCCAAGGGTGTCGGCGTCGTCGTCGAAGCCACGCACCTGTGCGCGAGCATGCGCGGCGTGCGCAAACCGGGCATGGTCATGACCACATCCGCGGTGTTGGGGCTGTTCCGCAAGAGCGACAAGACCCGGGCCGAGTTCTTCAGCCACCTCCAGCGCCCGTCCGGAGGCGCGACCTAGTCATCCCTGGAGTGTCGTCACCATGATCAGCCACTCGCCGCGTCGGGCCCGTCGTCTCCCGGCCGTCTTGTCGCTCTCTGCGGCTGCCCTGCTGGCCGCATTCGTGGTCGGAGCCTGCGGCGCTGCCGAGCCCGAGGCGACGCCCACGCCGAGCCCCGAACCGTCGGCCATGCCCGCGACGGCTGCCCCGACGACCACGCCCGCTCCGACCCCGGAGCCGACCCCGGAGCCGACCGTCGAACCCACGCCCGCTCCGACCCCCAGCCCCACGCCGGTGCCCACGCGGACCCCACGCCCCACGCCACGCCCCACGGTCGAGGCCACGCCGACGCCCGCACCGACGCCCGTGCCGACACCCACGCCCTCGCCCTTCCCCTCGTTCCTGCCGGAGATCATCGGCTACGTCATCGACCCGGCGACCGCGCTGCCGATCGTGCCCGAGGGTGTCGGCGGACCGTGGTGGTGGGAAGACGAGCCATCGACCCCGTTGGACCCCTCGCTGCGCTATGCCTCCGATACGCCCGAGTCGGTCGCGATCGACCCCGAGCAACGGCGGATCTCGTTGCTCGCCGAGTACCCCTCGTACGACGCGGCCCTGGCCGTGGCCACCGAGCTGGCCGATGCACTCGGGGACCGGGCTGCGGAGTCAGACTGGCTCGAAGCGGCGGGTCAGGACGGATCGAGCGGCTTCGGCTGGCTCGGCAGCGAAGCTTCGTTGACCCCGTTCGTACAGGTCGTCGACCGTTGGCTGATCGCGAGCGAGCTGGCCTACGACCCGGCCGCGGATCCTGGGGACGACCTCGAGGCTGACCCGCGCTACTCGTCCCCGCTGACGCTTGCGCTCGCGGACTCGGCAACCAAGCTGATCGTCGAGGACACCTGGTCCGGTGACAAGAGCGTGGCCTTCGACCTGGTCTGCACCGGCAGCCACGACCAGCTGGTGACGATGAGCCAGGACCTTGCCGACAACGCCGAGCTCTACGACTTCCAGCCGGTCTGGCTGGAGCCGGGCATCACCGATTCGCAGCGTCGGGCACGCCGGACCCTGCGACTGCTCGACAACCTCGACAACGCCACGCTCAGCTCGCTCGTCGACGACGTGGATTTCCAGCGGCTCGCGACCACGCTGCGGGATGCTGGATCGCAGGGCATCACCGCCGAGGACGAGGCGCTCTCGGATATGGAGGCCTACATCGAGGAGTGGGTCATCGCCTTGCGGCCCAACCTCGAGCCCATCGCCTACCTGCTCGATCCCGAGGTGATGGAGATCGCGGCGCGCGATTTCTCCGAGCGAGCGGCGAACGAGGTCCTGGTGGGCGAGCTCATCCGCCCGCAGGACGTGGCTTCGGGCCAGTTCGCGGCGGCGCGCTACGGTGCCCACCACGCGCCCATCCCCTGGATCATGGGCGAGGCCGCCTCCTACGCGGAGCTCTACGACGATCAGTTCTCGATGTCGTTCGGGCTCTTCCATGGAGTCGCGGCCGGCCTCGGCCCCCTCGTCGACTACCTCGACGCCAACGACTGCGCGGACATCCGGGTCAACTTCCTCGACTACGGCTACGGCGTCAGCCTGCGCGAGTGACGGAGCCGCCCGATCGGCGGCGCACCGCGCTACGATCAGCCCCATGACCGACCGACCGCTCAAGGTGCTCATCGCCAAGCCCGGCCTCGACGGCCACGACCGGGGAGCCAAGGTGCTCGCGCGGGGACTGCGGGACGAGGGTTTCGAGGTCGTTTATACGGGACTTCGACAGACTCCGGAGATGGTCGTCACGGCGGCCTTGCAGGAGGACGTCGACGTGGTCGGGCTCTCGATCCTCTCCGGCGCGCACCTGACCCTGCTGCCCAGGATCTGCGAGCTGCTGCGCGCCGAGGGCATGGACGATGTCCTGGTCACAGCCGGTGGCATCATCCCGGAGGAGGACATCGCAGCGCTCAGGGACGCGGGCGTGGCGGCGGTCTTCGGCCCGGGCACGTCCATCGGCCAGATCGCCGAGTTCATGCGCGAGCACGCGCAGCCTCGAGCCTGATGACGGCGCCCGCTGACGGCGCGAACGGGACACGCCTGGCCGAAGAGGCCCGTGCCGGGTCGCGTCGCGCGCTTGCGCGCCTGCTGACCGCCATCGAATCGCGGACCCCGCTGGCCGAGGAGGCCTTGCGTGCGCTCTACCCCGAGGCTGGTGGCGCTCACATCGTCGGCGTCACCGGGCCCGCCTGGCGGTGGCAAGTCCACGTTGGTGGCAGCGCTGGTGGCGGTGGCGCGGACCGCCGGCCGGCCGGTGGCGGTGCTGGCCATCGATCCCTCCAGCCCGGTGACCGGCGGCGCCATCCTCGGGGACCGCATCCGGATGCAGGACTATGCGGGCGACCGCGACGTCTTCATCCGCTCGATGGCCTCACGCGGGCACCTCGGCGGCCTGGCCGGCACCACCGCCGAGTCGGCGGCCGTGCTCGATGCCTGCGGTTTCGGACTCGTCTTCATCGAGACCGTGGGCACCGGGCAGAGCGAGGTCGAGGTGGCCTCGATCGCTGACACCACGGTCGTGGTCCAGGCGCCGGACATGGGTGATGAGATCCAGGCCCTGAAGGCGGGGCTCCTGGAGGTCGCCGACCTGGTCGTGGTCAACAAGGCGGACCGGCCGGGCGCCGACCGGGCTGCAGCACAACTGCGCGCGATGCTCACGCTCGGCGACGGCGCGGAGGGTGCTGACGACCGCCCGCGACCCAAGCGCCCCGAGGTGTCGTTGGCGTCGGGCCTGACCGGTGCCGGCGTGCCCGAGCTGCTGGCCACGCTCGACCGCGCCGGGGCCGCCCGTACCGGTGATGGCCCGCAGGCCGCGCGACTGGCCCGGGCTCGGGCCCAGGTCGAAGGCATCCTGGCCGACCGTACCCGCGAGGCGCTGTGGTCCTCGCAGCGCCGGGCCGAGACCGATGCGCTGATGGGGCGCGTGGCGGCACACGAGCTGGACCCCTACGCCGCTGCCGAGCAGCTCCTCGGGCAGCTTCACGGAGGCTCGCCGACCCGATCCGAGTAGGGACCCAGCGATCGTAGGTGCTACGATGTAGCACATGAAGACCGCAGGCATCCGGGCACTGAAGCAGAACGCTTCCGCGGTCGTGGCAGAAGCCGCCGCGGGTGACATCGTCATCATCACGGACCGTGGTCGTCGGGTAGCGATGCTCGTACCGATCCAGAAGAGCAGGGTGGAGGCGATGATCGACGCTGATCTGGCTCGGCCGGCGAAGCGATCGCTCCGTGATCTCCCGCCACCGGCCAGACGCCGTCCCGGTCAGCGCCCACTGTCGCTCGTGCTCGAGGAGATGCGCGCGGCGGAACGCTACTGAGCATGTACTACCTCGATACGTCGGCGGCCGTCAAGTTGGTCCTGAAGGAGCGAGGTTCTACCGCTGTGCGCAGGTGGCTGGATGCGCGAGCTGATCGCCTTGGCTCCTGTGACCTCCTGCGCACGGAGCTGCAGCGGACGATCCGCCGAGAGGCACCGGACCAGATGATCAGGGCTCGAGCCGTCCTCGACTCGATCCTGCTGATGCGGCTGTCCACGACGATCTGCGAGCGCGCAGCAACGCTCGAACCCGGCCTGTTGCGCAGCCTCGACGCCCTTCATCTGGCGGCCGCGATCGACCTCGGTGATGAGCTTGAAGGCTTCGTGACGTACGACGAGCGCCTCGCGGATGCTGCCGCCCGGAACGGGATCAGGGTCTTCGCGCCAAGCTGAGCGAGGGCGCGGGCGCGGCTAGCCGGTGGCCGCTTCGTCTTCCGACGTGCCGTCGTCGGTGGTCGCGGACCCGGGGCTCTCCGCGGCGAAGACTTCGGCCGGGTCGACACGGTAGACCCCGCCGCTGCTCTTGCCCACCCCGCCGGCCAGCCAGAACGAAGCCGTCGGGAGCGGCCGCGATCTCGTCGAGGCGCGTGCCCTGGAGGACGTGGGTGACCTCGCCGTCGTGGTAGAGGCGCAGGCCGTCGCGACGGGCGACCACCACGCCCAGCGTCCCATCCGGGGAGGCTGCACGCCGCACCGCGCCGTTCGGTGCGACCAGGCTCCATTCGCTCCCGTCGTACAGGTGGATGCCGTCCCAGGCAGTGACGCCGACGGTCCCATCAGGGCCGACGAAGATGGAGCCGGTACAGAGCGTGTCCTCGAGATGCCGAGTGACGTTGGCACCAGCCCAAGCCTCCACGCCCATGCCTGTCGAGAGCCACACCGTCCCGTCGGGCGCCATCAGATCGGACCGCGCCTTGGTGGGGTCCACTGTTCGCCGTCGAAGACGCTGACCTTGCTGCCGATGACCCAGAGCCGGCCGGCCTCGTCGAAGACCAGCTGGCGGTGATCCCCGGGCAGCCCGTCCTTCGGCCCGTACGTGATGTCCTGGCCCAGTGGCCAGACCCGCGCGCCCTTGAGGCGATCGTTGTCCGGGCCGGACGCGGTGATGCTGATCCAGACCTCTCCGCTCGGGCTGACCGCGATGTGGTCGATGTCGCGGCGCATCTTGGGCCACTTCCTGGTCAGGTCGTGGCCTGCGTTGTCATCGAGGACCCGCAGCACGCCGGGCTGGATCTCGCGGGTCCGGAAGCCCTCGATCCCGGTGGCGCGCCCGTCGTCCTGGGCGGACGTGCCGGTCACACCGGCGGCCAGCAGGCCCACGGTCGTGGCGGCCATCAGCAGACGCTTGACCTTCATCGTTCCATCCTTCCTGTGCTGCCGATAGCGAGGCAGCGGCGAACCCCTCTCTACTGTCAGAGGTCGGGAAGGACCAGAATCGTTCCGATGTCGTCTTGCCTGGCCGCAGGCGGCGCCGTCGTACGCCGGCGCTCACACCTGTCGAGGCGTTCGCCCTCAGCGACGTCAGCCAGGTCCCGAGCATGGTCATACCGTCCTCGGTGAGGATCGACTCCGGATGGAACTGGATGCCCTCGACCGGGTACTCGCGATGGCGCAGGCCCATGATCAGCCCGTCGGGCGAGGTGGCGGTCACCTCCAGCACGTCGGGTAGCGAGTCGCGAGCCACCGCCAGCGAGTGGTAGCGGCCCGCTTCCAGAGGGGTCGGCAGTCCCTCGAACAGGCCCTGGCCACGGTGGTCGACGGCCGACCGCTTGCCATGCACCGGCTCGACCGTGACGACCTCACCGCCATAGACCAGGCCGATCGACTGGTGCCCAAGGCAAACGCCGAGGATCGGCATCTCCGGCCCGAAGCGGCGGATGACCTCGAGCGAGACGCCGGCGTTCTCTGGCCGAGAGGGTCCGGGGCTGATGACGATGCCGTCGAGCGCCCGGCCCTCGATCTCTGCGACGGTGATCTCGTCGTTGCGGACGACCTCGACCTCGGCGCCCAGCTCGCAGAGGTACTGGTAGAGGTTGTAGGTGAACGAGTCGTAGTTGTCGAGCAGCAGGATGCGCAGCCCGGCACCGGGCTGCGGTGTGGTGGCAGTGGTCACCGCTGGGCCTCCGTTCCGTAGATGGCTTCGGCTTCGGCGAGCGCGGAGAGCGTGGCGCCGGCCTTGGCCGCCACCTCCGCTGACTCCCGTTCGGGCACCGAGTCCGCGACGATGCCCGCGCCCGCCTGGACGAAGGCGGTCCCGTCCTTGAGCACCATCGAGCGGATGGTGATGGCAGCCTCCACGTCGTCGGGGGCGAAGAAGCCGATGGCGCCACCGTAGGGTCCGCGCTGCTCGCCCTCGAGCTCCGCGATGGCCTGCATGGCGCGCACCTTGGGCGCCCCGCTGAGCGTACCGGCGGGGAAGGTCGAGCGCACCGCATCGAAGGCGTCCCGGCCTTCGGCCAGCTCGCCCTCGACCTCCGAGACGATGTGCATCACGTGTGAGTAGCGCTCGATGGCGTGGAGCGAGGCCACGCGTACGCTGCCCGGGGTAGCCACTCGTCCCACGTCGTTGCGCGCGAGGTCCACGAGCATGGCGTGCTCGGCGAGCTCCTTCTCGTCGGCCAGCAGGTCCACCTCGAGCGCCTGGTCCTCGATCGGATCGGCCGAACGGGGCCGGGTGCCGGCGATGGGGCGGGTGGACACGACGCGGTCGCGCACGCGCACCAGCAGCTCCGGTGAGGCACCCAGCACGGCCCGTCCGGGACCGAGGTCGATGGCGAAGAGGTGCGGGCTGGGGTTGATGCGCCGCAGCGAGCGGTAGATCTCCAGCGGGCCGACCGAGCAGGGGACGCTGAAGCGCCGGGACGGCACGACCTGCAGCATCTCGCCCGCGTGGATGTCAGCCACGAGCGTGGCCACGATCTCCTCGTAGCGGGCGTCGGCCGCGGGGGGCGTGTGGCGCGCAGCCTCGGCGGGGATGGGCACCGATGCCTCGATCGACGACGGCCGGCCCAGCATCTCGAGGGCCTCGTCGAGCCGGTCCCGGGCGCCGGGTCCGTCGATGGTCGAGACCGTGGCCGTCTGCCCGAGGTGGTCGAAGACGACCAGCACGTCAGGCAGGTGGAAGAGCGCCAGCGGCAGGCCGATGGGGTCGGCCGCAGGCACCGGCAGCACCGGCTCGAAGCGGGCGGCAGCCTCGTACGAGAGGTAGCCCACGCCTGAAGCCAGCGAGACCGGCAGCGAGCCGGTGGCCGGCGCCTCGGGCAGCATCTGACGGAGCGCTTCGAGTGGGTCGCTGGCAGGGGAAGCGGTCGATCTCGGCATAGTCGTGGGTGCGCACCACGGCCTGGTCGCCTTCGAGCGAGAGGATGCGGCCCCGCACGCCGACCATCGAGTAGCGGCCGTAGCGGGCGCCGCCCTCGACCGACTCGAGGATGAAGGCCAGTCGGTCCTGGTCGTGCAGCCGCAGGGCCGCGGTCACGGGGCTGATGGTGTCCGCGCTGATCTCGACGGCAGCGACGCCGGCAAGCCCAGGGCGTGGGAGCTGGGTGGTCATGGTCGTCCTTCTAGGGTGTCTCGTGCTCGTGGAGGTAGTCGATGGCTTCGAGATACCCGCGCCAGCCATGGCCCAGGATGCGATGGCTGACGATCGGCTCGATGACCGAGACGTGGCGCCAGGCCTCGCGGGCCATGATGTCGCTGATGTGGACCTCCACGACCGGACACTCCGCGCCGAGCAGCGCGTCGTGGAGCGCGTAGGCGTAGTGGGTCAGGGCGCCAGGGTTGATGACGATGGCGTCGTAGTCGCGCTCCTCGATGCGATCGATGAGATCGCCTTCGTGGTTCGATTGGAAGGCCGAGAGCGCGTGGCCCAGCCCGTCGGCATGGATGGCAGCAGGCCTGCTCGACATCGGCCAGCGTGGTGGTGCCGTAGATCTCCGGCTGACGCGTTCCGAGCCGGCCGAGGTTGGGTCCGTTGAGCAGCAGGATCCTCATCGTGCCCCCTCCGCGCTGATGTGGGCGATGGCGGCGTCCAGCTCTGCGTCGGTGACGTCGTCCACGTCGACGACCGTGCCGATGGCCATGGGCAGGATCCAGCGCTGGCGGCCCCTGAGGCGCTTCTTGTCGGTGGACAACGCGGCCTTGACCTTGCCGCGGTCGAACTCGCGGGTGAGCTCGTAGCCGAGGCCGTCGACGACGTCGTCGATGCGCTCCGCAAAGCCCGGCCCTGCGCCCCGGCCGGCGGCGATGTGGGCGACCGCGCGCAGGCCCAGCACGACGGCCTTGCCGTGCGGCAGCCGGTAGCCGCTCTCGATCTCGAGGGCATGGCCAAGCGTGTGGCCAAGGTTCAGCGTGCGCCGCTCGCCGCGCTCGAAGGGATCGCGATCGACGACGTCGAGCTTGAGCTGCACCGAGCGGTCGATGATCGCGTAGCGCGCGGCCTCGTCGCTCCGCAGCGCAGCCCGCCCGCGGGACTCCACGAGCGCCCACAGCACGGGGTCGCCGATGATCCCCGACTTGAGCGACTCGGCCATGCCGTCGAGGCGGCGGGAGCGCGGCAGCGTTCGCTGGGTGGCCACGTCACCGACGATGGCGGCCGGCGGCCAGAACGCACCCGCGGCGTTCTTGGCACCGGAGAGGTCGACCGCGACCTTGCCGCCGATGGCCGCGTCGGTCATGCCCAGCCAGGTGGTGGTGACCGCCACGAAGTTCACGCCGCGGACGTACAGCGCCGCCGCGGCGCCGACCATGTCGGTGGTCACGCCCCCGCCGACACCGACCCAGGCATCGCCGCGCTCGGCGCCCATGGCGCTGGCCGCTTCGAGCAGCCGGTCGACGGTGCGCAGCCGTTTCTGCCGTTCGCCCGAACGGATGAGGATCCGGCGTTCGCTGGGCAGGGCCGCCATCAGCTCGGGCAGCGCGGACGCGGCCCGGCGGTCGGCCACGACCACGGGAACCCCCGTGCTGGTGGGCTCGAGGACGCCTGCGAGCGTGGCTTCGTCGAGCTCGTTTCCGAGCACGACCCGGGCCGTATCCGGACCCATGAGGTGATCGCGCCGGACCTCGGCGTCGAAGAGGCGACGAGCCGCTGGGCGCTCCCTGCCCGGCGGCCGCGATCACGGCCGCGACCACCGCATCGGTGGGAGCGGAGGCGTCGATCCGCACGTCGGCGGCCCGGTAGAAGCGCGCGCGTCGCAGGCGCTGGGTAGCCAGCCGGTCGGCGGCATCGTCGGCCAACAGCGGGCGTGCCTCGTGGTGGGCGGCCAGGCGCGCGAGGAGCACCGCATCGGGGGCGTCGAGCCAGGCTACGACACCGGCACCCCACAGGGCCCAGCGGTTCAGTGGATCGATGACGGCTCCGCCGCCGGTGGCGATGACCGCACCGTCGACGCTGCAGGCGAGGGCCACGGCGGCAGCCTCGTCGGCACGGAAGGCGGCTTCGCCGCGCGACTCGATGATTCGCGCCGGGTGGGCGCCGAGGCGTCGCTCCACCTCCTGGTCGAGGTCGACGAGGGGACGACCGAGCTGCTCTGCGACGGCCGCCGCGACGGTCGACTTGCCCGTGCCGGAGAGTCCCACGAGGACGATGGCCTCAGACACCGGAGATCGCTCCGAGCTCGGCTGCGAGTGCGGCACGCATCACGTCCACCGGAGCCGGACGACCCAACCACAGCTCGAGCGAGCGCCAGGCCTGGCCCAGCAGGATGCCCGCACCCGCTTCGGCCGGTGCGCCGACGTCCCGGGCCTCGCGGACCAGGCGCGTGGGGCTGGGCCGGTAGACGAGGTCGAGGACGGCCAGGTCCGGGCGTAGCAGCTCGGCGGGCACGAGGGTCTCGTCGGCCCCGGTGCCGACGGGGGTGGCGTTGACCACGAGGTCGGCGCCCGCGATGACGCGAGGCAGCCGGCCGATCGAGCCGTCGGAGCGGCGCAGCACGGTGACGCGCTCCACGCCGAGCCTATGCAGCGCCAGCTGCACGGCGCGGCTGACCCCACCGGCGCCGAGCACGAGCGCGTGCCCGGGCCCTCCCGGGCAGAGCCGTTCGATGGCCTCGACCGTGGCCGGCATGTCGGTGTTGTGGCCGATGAGCCGGCCACCGTCGCGGACCACGGTGTTGATGGCCTGCGCCTCATGCGCCACGTCGCTGACCTCGTCCATCAAGGCGGCCACCGCTGCCTTGTGCGGGACCGTCACATTGGCCCCGCCGGTCTCCTCCGAGCGCAGGGCCGCCACGGCCGCCGCGACCTCGCCGGCTCCGATGTCGGCGAGGACGTAGCGGTGGGGCAGGTCGAGTGCCCCGAAGGCGGCCGCCATCATGGCCGGCGACGCCGAGTAGGCGATGCCCTCCCCAAGCAGCCGAAAGGTGAGCGCCCCGGACATCAGGCGTCCGCGCCGCCCACGACCGTGGCTTCTTCGGCCGCGTTGTCCGGGAGCGACTCCAGCTCGCCGGCGGCACTCGCTCCCCGAGGGCCTTGCGAGCGCCGCCGGCGACGCCTGACCGCGGCTCGCACATCCCCGATGGTGTCGCCTCCGAGATCGGCCAGGAGCGCGTCTGCGAGGGCCATCGCCAGCATGGCCTCGCCCACCACCGCGGCGCGCGGGACGATGGCCACGTCGCTGCGTTCGATATGGGCGCGCCGGACCTCGCCGCTGGCGAGGTCGACCGAGTCGAGCGGCTTGCGCAGCGTGGCCACGGGCTTGACCGCGACACGAGCCACGACCGCCGCACCGTTGGTCATGCCGCCCTCCGTGCCCCCCGCGCGGTTGGTCTTGCGTGCCCAGCTGGGCGCACCCGGCTCCACCTCGTCGTGGATCTCGGAGCCGCGCCTGCTGACCGCACCGAAGCCGATGCCGATCTCCACGCCCTTGACGGCCTGGATGCCCATCAGTGCTGTGGCCACGGCGGCGTCGATGCGGGTGTCCCACTCGGCGTTGCTGCCGATGCCCACCGGCATCCCCTCGGCCACCACCACGAACGAGCCCCCGACCGAGTCGCCGGCCTCGATGGCAGCGTCGACCTCCACCATCATGGCAGCCTCGGCCTGAGGGTCGGGGCAGCGCAGCGGCGTAGGCTCGAGCCGGTCGGCCTCGATCCAGTCGTCGGTCACGAGTGCTGCGGGCTCGTCCACGCCACCGAACGCCTGCACCGGGCCCAGCTGATCGACGAAGGACCAGATCCGTACGCCGCAGACCTCCAGCAGCTGGCGGCAAACGGCGCCGGCAGCGACCCGCGGCGCGGTGGAACGCGCGGAGGCTCGCTCGAGCACGTTGCGGATGTCACCGGTGTCGTACTTGATGGCCCCTGCGAGGTCGGCGTGGCCTGGTCGTGCGAGCGTGATGGGCTTGGGTCGCCGCGACGCTGCGGTCGGTTCCACCGACATGCGCTCCTCCCAGTTGGCCCAGTCACGGTTGGGGATGGAGAAGGCGAGGGGAGAACCCAGCGTGCGCCCGAAGCGCAGACCGGCCGTCCACTGCACGCGGTCGCGCTCGATCTGCATCCGGCGTCCCGAGCCATAGCCGTGCTGGCGTCGGGCCAGCTCCTTGTCGACCGTCGCCGTCGAGACGCGCAGGTCCGCTGGCAGGCCCTCGAGGATGCCCGATAGACCGGGTCCGTGGGACTCGCCGGCGGTGAGCAATCGAAGTCGTCGCAGGGTCATGCGGCCAGGTGCTCCATGTCCGTCCAGAAGGTGGGATACGAGACGGCCGCGCAGGCGGGATCGTCGATCTCAACGGTACCCGCTACGCCGGTCAGCGCGGCGACCGCGAAGGCCATCGCGATGCGGTGGTCGCCGTCGGTGCGGATGGCCGCGGCCCGGGGGCTGCCCCGCGACACGACCCAGCCGTCGTCCCGCTCCTCGGCGAGCGCGCCGATGGCCTGCAACCCTGCGACCACGCGCTCGATGCGATCGGACTCCTTGACCCGCAGCTCGCGGGCGCCACTGACGGTCGAGACACCCTCGGCTGCGGCCATGACCATGGCGATGAGCGGCAGCTCGTCGATGACGTTCGCCACGCGGTCGCCCGCGAGGTCGATGGCCCGCAGGGGCTTGCCGCCGGAGACGATGATGGTGCCGACTGGCTCGGGGCACCACTCGGTGGGGCCGTCAGAGGCGACCCTGATGTCGGCACCCATATCGCGCAGGACGTCGATGATGCCGGTGCGCGAGGGGTTCAGGCCGACCTCCTCGATGACGATGTGAGCGTCCCGATGGAGCGCGCCGGCCACGAGCCAGGCTGCCGCGCCCGAGATGTCGCCGGGTACGTCGATGGTGCGGGCCTTGAAGCCCGCCGGGCCCTCGACGGTGGTGGTGTAGCCCTCGCGACGGACAGGCGCGCCCAGCCAGGCGAGCATGCGTTCGGTGTGATCGCGGGTGGGACCGGGCACGGTGATGGTGGTCGTGCCGCGGGCCGCCAGACCGGCCAGGGTGAGGCTGCCCACGACCTGGGCGCTCGCGACCGGCAGGTGGTGCTCGGTCGCGGCCAGCTCCCGAGAGCCTTCGACAAGGATCGGCGCGTGGCCGTCCTCGGTCGTGACGCGGGCGCCGACCGTGCGCAGCGGAGCCGCCACCCGCTCCATGGGGCGGCTCGAGAGGGAGGCGTCGCCGATGAGCGTGGCCCGCGCGGGCCGACCCGCGAGTGCCCCGATGAGCAGACGCATGGCGGTGCCGGCGTTGCCGCAGTCGAGCGTCTCACCGCCCGCTCCGGGCAGCACCGCGGCGCTGCTCGTACCGCCGCCGCGCAGACGCACACGCGTGAGGCCCACCGGGCCCTCCTCGATGGACGTCACCGCGCCGAGGGTGCGGAGCACGTTCGCCATGGACAGGACGTCCTCGCCCGGACGTGCCACCGCGACCTCAGCCTCTCCTTCCGCCATGGCGTTGAAGAGCAGCGCTCGATGCGCGACCGACTTGTCGGCCGGCAGGCGCAGCCCGCCGACAAGCTTGGCCGCGGCGTGGATGGTGCCTGAACTGTAGTCTGCCTGGTCTCCAGCCTCGTCGGTCACTGGCCGGCACCACCGGCCACAGCCGCGTCAGCCGCAGCGCTGCGGCGCTGGGCCGAGCGCGACACCCGCAGGATGGCCCCGAAGACCATCTCGCGTTCCTCGGGCGTCAGCACGCCGTCGGGGCCATGGGCCGCCTTCTCGATGAGCTCGCGTTCGCGCGTGACATCGTGGCCGTGGTCGTCCGAGTCACGGGTCTGCTGGACCGCCACCGATAGCTCGGCGCGCTCCTCGACCAGGGCCGCGATGCGCGAGTCCACGTCGTCGATGCGAGCGCGCAGCCGTGCCCGCTCGACCGGGGGCTCGATGTGTGTCTGGGCGTGCGGTGCGGTCGGATGGCGCAGGTATTCGTGGCGACGCAGGTCGTCCATGAGATCGCCGAACTCGGGGAACGAGAGCGACTGCTCGGAGTCGGAGCGGGCCGTGGGCGGATCAGGGTGCACCTCGATGATGATGCCGTCAGCACCGACTGCCGCACCGGCCACGGCCAGCGGCCGCACGAGGGGCCGATGTCCCGTTCCGTGCGAGGGGTCCACCACGATCGGCAAGTGCGTGCGCTCCTGGATGACCGGTACGGCCGAGAGGTCCAGTGTGTTGCGCGTAGCGGTCTCGAAGGTGCGGATCCCGCGCTCGCAGAGGATGACGTTGGGGTTGCCCGAGCTGAGGATGTACTCGGCGGCCATGAGCAGCTCATCGATGGTGCTGGACAGGCCGCGCTTGAGCAGGACCGGCTTGCGGGACTGCCCCACCGCCTTGAGCAGGACGAAGTTCTGCATGTTGCGGGCGCCGACCTGGAGCATGTCGACGTACTCGTCGAAGACCGCCACATCGCCCGGGTCGGTGATCTCGCTGACCACGGGAAGGCCGGTCTCGGCGCCTGCCTCGGCGAGCAGCTTGAGGCCTTCGACGCCGAGGCCCTGGAAGGCGTAGGGGGATGAGCGCGGCTTGAACGCACCGCCACGCAGCAGGGTGGCACCCTCGCGCTTGACCCAGCGGGCGGTGGCCATGACCTGCTCCCGGGATTCCACCGCGCAGGGACCGGCGATGACCGCGAGCGGCGCTCCAGCACCGATCTCGACGGTGCCGACCCGGATGCTGGAGCGGTCGGGGTGATGTTCGACCGAGGCCAGCTTGTAGGGTTTGCTGACGCGGATCATCTGCTCCACGCCAGGCATCGTCTCGAGGTGCTGGACGCGCTCGACACCGACGCCGACGACGCCCATGACGATGCGCTCCTGGCCCACCATCACGTAGGTCTCGAGGCCCTCTTCCGCGACGGCCTGCCTGACCTTGTCGATCTCCCCCTGTCCTGCGCCTGTGCGCATCACGATGATCATCTCGCTACCACCTTCGTCCTGCTCGATCTGGTCCTGGTTCGCGGCAAAGAAAAAACGCAGGCCCTTCAGGGTCCTGCGTTCGCGGGCACGACGCCTCTGCCGCCGGGCTCTACCCGGCCGCCTCGTACCCGCTAGCTAAAGTACCAGTACTTGGTCATGTGGCCCCGGACACTAGCGGACCCGTACCAGCGGTGTCAATCGGAGCCCTGCCGGGCACGTTCCAGGGCCAGCGCCTGCATGGGCAGGACCGTCAGCGCATCGGTGATCTCGCCACGCTCGATCATGGCCACGACCTCGGTGAACGGTAACCAGCGGAACTCCAGCTGCTCCTCCGGGTCGGGCGCTGCCCGGCCGTCGCACGAGGTCCGTGGCGAGGTAGGCCACGGCCGCCTCGTCGGTGACCGAGTTGGACAGCTCCCAGCGGCCGATCTCGCGCCAGCTGCGCGCCGTCAGGCCCGTCTCCTCGAGCAGCTCGCGCCTGGCGCCCTCGAGCGAGTCCTCCTCGAGTGGCGAGCCGCCCTCGGGGATCTCCCAGTGGTAGGCGTCGAAGGCATAGCGGTGCTGGCCCACGAGCGCGACCCGGTCCTGGTCGTCGATCGCGACCACGCCCACGGCGGTGTTGCGGAAGTGGACCACGCCATAGATGCCCGGCTCCCCGTCTGGGCGAACGACCTCGTCGTGCCAGACCATCATCCAGGGGTTCCGGTAGCCCACGCTGCGACGCCGCCGGGTCCAGGGCCCGACCGCCGTCTCACCCCAGCCGGCTTCCTCCCGAGATGCGCGGCGCAGCTTCAAGACTCGGTGTGATCCTCCGGCGCGGCCACGCCGGCTGACGAGGCGGGGGAGAGGACCGTGCGGCCGCCGTCCACGCGCCAGACCGAGCCGCTCACGTACGAGGCATCCGGGCCCAGCAGGAAGGCGATGATGCCGGCCGCTTCCTCGGGCACGCCCATGCGCCCGAGCGGGACGTCCGGGCGAGCCCCGGGCGGGAACAGCTTCTCGTCGAACGGTGTGTCGAACGCACCGGGCGCGAGCACGTTCACGCGCACGCCTTCCTTGGCGCCGATGAGCGCGAGCGATCGACCCAGGCCCTCGATACCGGCCTTGGCCGCCGCATAGGCCGGGGAACGCAGCGAGCCCTCGCCGCTGCCGACGATGCTGCCCAGCAGCACCACCGCGCCGCCGCCGGCGCGCAGTGCCGGCCAGGCCAGGCGCGCGGCCTGCCAGGCGGCCGTCAGGTCCACGCGCAACACCTGCTCCCAGTGCGCTTCGTCATCCCAGGGGCCGCTGGGTGGCACGCCTGCGGAGCAGACCAGTCCCTGCAGCCGGCCGTCGGGCGCGGCAACGGCCAGCGCACGCTCGATGTCAGCGGCCTCGGCAGCATCGCCGGCCACCGCCTCGGCACCATCCGGGGCGCGATCGCGCCGCGAGAGCGAGGTCACGGCCCAGCCATCGGCCAGCAGGCGTGCGGCAGCGGCGTAGCCGATGCCGGAAGAGCCGCCGGTCACGAGGCAGGAGCGCGTCGTCGTGTTCGCTCATGGCGTGCATCGTAGCGGAGCCACCGGCCGGCCGCCCGGGATGCGCGAACCGACGCCGCGGCGCTTGCGGCACATGCCTACGATGAGCCATGGGCAACATCGCGATCGTCACCGACACCTCGTCCGACCTCACCCCCGCGGAGGCGGAGGCAGCCGGCGTACGGCTCGTGCCGTTGACGGTGAGCTTCGGGGATGACTCATGGGAGGCGGGCACCGAGCTGACCAACGAGGAATTCTACGAGCGCCTGACTGCGCCCGACGCACCCATGCCCCGCACCGCCGCACCCAACCCCGGCCAGTTCGAGGCGGCCTACCGTGAAGCGTTCGACGCGGGTGCCGAGGGCGTCGTCTGTATCAACATCAGCCAGAAGCTCTCGGCCACGTATGCGGCGGCGCTGCAGGCCGCGGGCGAGTTCGAAGCCGGTCACGTCGCGGTCGTCGACTCCCAGACCACGACCCAACCCCTTGGGCTCATCGTCAAACGGGCCGCGGACTCTGGCCAGCACGGGGGCCTCCCAGGCCGACGTGGTCGACCTCGTGCAGGACCTCGTCGGCCGCACCGAGCTGCTGTTCGCGCCCAACACGCTCGAGTACCTCCAGAAGGGTGGCCGCATCGGCCGAGCCTCCGCGCTGTTGGGCACCATGCTCTCGATCAAGCCCATCCTCACCGTCGTCGATGGCGAGGTCACCTCGCTCGACCGCCAGCGCACGATGGCCAAGGCCAAGGCCCGCATCCTGGAGCTGGCCGGGGTCGGGGTCGTGGAACAGATCGCCGTGGTCCACAGCGGCGCGGCCGGGCTCGAGGAGTTCCGGGCGGCCGCCGCGCAGGTCATCGGCGCCGACGTGGCTGAGGTCGAGGTCGGGACCATCGGCCCGGTGGCAGGGGCGCACGTCGGCCCCGGCCTCATCGGTGTCTCGCGCATCCTCGCGGGCTGAAGGCACCTCCTGACCGGCTGAACTCGGCCGAATGGCCCTTCGGGCCTGACGGTCGGCGCGTTACGCTTGCGCAGCTTCGATGCATGTGTTCGAGCCAGCCCGCCCCGACCTTCTGGGGCCCGGCGCTCGTGCTTGGAGGTGGAGGTCCTGATGGCCGCTCCTGAGGTCACCCCAGTGATGGATGCGTGGGCGGTGGCCCAGCGACAGTTCGACATCGCCGCCGACCGGCTGGACCTGGACCCGGCACTGCGGGCGGTGCTGCGCGAGGCCGAGCGCGAGCTCATCGTCTCGGTCCCGGTGCGCATGGACGACGGTCGCGTCGAGGTCTACACCGGCTATCGCGTGCAGCACAACCTGGGCCGCGGCCCCTCCAAGGGCGGCCTGCGCTATCACCAGGACGTGACCCTCAACGAGGTCCGTGCCCTGGCCATGTGGATGACCTGGAAGTGCGCCGTGGTAGGCATCCCCTTCGGGGGCGGCAAGGGTGGCGTGGCGGTCGACCCCAAGGGGCTCTCACAGCGTGAGCTCGAGGGCCTGACCCGCCGCTTCGCCACCAACATCAGCGTCATCATCGGACCCCAGAGCGATATCCCCGCGCCCGATGTCAACACCAATCCCCAGGTCATGGCCTGGATCATGGACACCTACTCGATGCACGTGGGCCATACCGTGCCGGGCGTGGTCACCGGCAAGCCCATCAGCCTCGGCGGCTCCGAGGGCCGCGCTGAGGCCACCGGTCGTGGGGTGGTGGTGACCATCTCCGAAGCCGCCCGACACGTCGGGCTCGACATCATCGGGGCCACGGTCGCTATCCAGGGCTTCGGCAACGCCGGCTCGGTGGCCGGCACGCTGCTCGACTCGATGGGCGCCAGCGTCGTGGCCGTGTCGGACACGCAGGGCGGCATCTACGCTCCCGACGGGCTCGACATCAAGGCCGTCAAGGCCTGGAAGGCGGAGCACGGCACGGTCGTGGGCTTCCCCGGCTCGCAGAACGTGAGCAACCGCGACCTGCTCGAGCTGGATGTGGACGTGCTCGTGCCGGCGGCGCTCGAGAACCAGATCACCGGCGAGAACGCCGGCCGCATCAAGGCGCGCATCGTGGCCGAGGCCGCCAACGGGCCCACCACGCCTGACGCCGACGAGATCCTCTTCGCCAAGGGCGTCTTCCTCATCCCCGACATCCTCTGCAACGCCGGTGGCGTGACCGTCTCGTACTTCGAGTGGGTGCAGGACTTCAACCGCGACCAGTGGTCCGAAGAGGTCGTCAACAGCAAGCTCACCGCGATCATGGTCCGCTCCTTCGGCGAGGTCGTGGAGATGGCCACGCGCGAAGCGGTGGACATGCGCACGGCCGCCTATCTGCTGGCGGTCGATCGGGTGGCCAAGGCCACCGAGCTGCGCGGCCTGTACCCCTAGTCGAACGGAGGCGCCCCAGAGATGGTCGACCGACTCGATCACGAGGAACAGTTCCTCTTCAAGGAAGAGGTGTTGACGTTGGCTGACGCCCTCGGTGAGGCCGGCGCGCTCGACAACGTCGAAGACCTGCTGACCGACGTCATCACCAGCCCACGCTTCGACTCGGAGGTCTTCACCCTCGAGCGCTCACTGCAGGTCATGCTCGGCGCCCGTCCGGGCACGACGCTGATCGGCCTGCTGACGGTCACGCCCGACGTCTTCGACCAGGTCGCCGAGGTGCGCGTCGCCCCCGAGACGCTCGAGCGCATGCGGGCGTGGCGGGCGCGCTTCGGCCTGGCCATCGACAACGCGCTCAACTTCCTCAACAACCCCGACGGCATCCAGGGCCACGACTTCTCCACCCAGATCGCCAACGTCGACGAGCGACGGGTGCTGCAGGGTCGGCTGACGTTGGTGCGCTACAACAACGAACCGCAGTTCTTCCTTGCCGACGCCCACGTCTTCTACGGGCTCATCGCCGACATCCTCGATCAGTTCGGGCCTGACACCGCCGATGACACCGTCGACGACGAGACGCTCCTGCGGCTGCGAGACGCCCTTGATCGCATCGATCGCAACCTGGCCGCGAGGGGCCGCGACTAACCGGCGGCGACCCGGTCCTTGGCCGGGTCGAGCAGACCTTCGGCCTCGAGCTCCGCGCGCAGTGCCTCCGCATCCTCGAACTGGTGGGCGTGGATGCCGTACGAGCGTGCCGCCAGGACGTTGGGGACGTTGTCGTCGATGAAGAACACCTTTCCAGCTTCGAGGTCGTAGGTCTCGAGCAGGAGGTCGAAGATGTCACGGTCGGGCTTGACCATGCCTACCCGTCCCGAGACGATCACACCATCGAAGAGCTCCAGCCAGTCGTACGTGGCCTCGGCGTAGGGGAACATCTCTGCCGACCAGTTGCTGAGCGCATACAACGGGGTGCCGCGGTCCTTGAGCTCGCGCAGGATGGCCACGGTGTCCTCGTGGGAGCCGCCGAGCGTCTCGATCCAGCGCTCGGTGTAGATGTCGAAGATATCCGCCCAACCCGGATACTCCAGCTTGAGCTGTTCCATGGCCGTGTGCCACGAGTCGCCCTTGTCGCGCTCGAGGTTCCAGGCGTGGTTGAGGACATCGGCGAGCAGGGTCTCCATCTCGGCCTCGCGGCCGGGCATGACCTTGCCCAACAGGTAGCGGGGGTCCCAGTCCACGAGGACCCCGCCCAGATCGAAGACGACGGTGTTCACCCCCAGATGCTAACGGGTCGGGCGCCGTACCCTTGGAGGCATGCGACAGGTCTACCTCGCAGCCACTGGCCGCAATCGCGGCAAGACGACGTTGTCGCTGGGTCTGCTTGCGGCGCTCCTCGACAAGGGCATCGACACCGCCTTCACCAAGCCGGTGGGGCAGCGCTACGCCATGGTCGACGACGTCCCGGCTGACGAGGACGCCATCCTCATGAAGGAGCTCTTCGGGCTGCGCGACCCGCTGGTGGACATGAGCCCCGTGCACATCCCGCGCGGCTTCACCAAGTCGTTCATCAAGGGAGAGGTGGTCGAGGACCTGGCGGCCAAGATCGATGTGGCCCATGGGCACCTCTCGGTGGGCCACGACATGCTGCTCATCGAGGGCACCGGCCACGCCGGGGTGGGCTCGGTCGTGGGCCTCTCGAACGCGGACGTGGCCGCCCGCGTGCGCGCCCCCGTAGTCATCGTCAGCGAGGGTGGCGTGGGCCGGCCCATCGATGAGATCGTGCTCAACCAGGCGCTCTTCGATCGTCGCGGTGTGCCGCTCCTGGGAGCGGTCATCAACAAGGTCGATGTGGACGCCGACCCGTCCCTGCCGGGCATCCTCCACGATGGACTGGCCCTCCACGGCATCGACCTGCTGGGCATCCTGCCGTACCGCCCGCTGCTGTCCTATCCCACGCTTTCGATGATCCTGGAGCAGATGCGCGGCGACCTGCTCAGCTCGGGCGAGGACATGGATCGGCACATCGAGCACGTGGGTATCGGCTCCGGTCAGGCTCGCCACGTGCTCGAGAAGATCGGCCCCGGCTCGTTGCTCATCGTGCAGGGCGACCGCGAGGACGTCATCCACGCCGTCATCGCTGCCAACGAGACGCAGAAGCAGCTCAACCAGGAGCCGGGCCTGCTCGACCGGCTACGCAGCCCCGCCCGTTTCGGCCGCAGCGCCGAGGACCCCGAGGCGCGGCTGCTCGCCGGCATCGTCTTCACCAACGACCGGCGCCCCTCCGAGCGCGACATCGAGGCCCTGCGCGTGGCCGGCATCTTCGCACTGCTGGTGCCCGACGAGATCTACCCCATGGCGAGCCAGCTGCACAGGCTACTCATCAAGACGCACGTGCAGGACCGGGCCAAGATCGAGGCCATCAAGCAGATCGTGGCCGAGCACTTCGACGTCGACGCCTTGCTCGGGCGACTCGATCGGCCGACCTACCCCTCTGAGGTCCCCCTGGCCGCGGCGATCACGGCCTCCGATCCCAGCGCCGGTCGCCGCTCGCTGGCGCGCCGCGGCATGCAGCGCCTCGCGAGCAGTGCCTCGCGCCTCGCGAGGGTCAGTCGCGACTAGGCGGGTCGTCACCGAGTTCGGCGACCGAGAGCCGTCGCCGGTCCACCGACAGCCTGAAGATGTCGGCGCGCGAGTAGTGCCCCGTCGGGTCGAAGTTGTGCCGTTCCTCACGTACCCTGGCCAGGTCGACCTCAGCCACCACCAGCCGTTCCTCGCCTGCGAGGGGCTCCGTGACCCAGCTCCCGTCAGGCGCGGCGACCGCTGAGCCGCCGTCGGTGTAGTCGCCCTCGGGCAAGTCTCGTGCGAGGGGGAAGTCAGCGGGTACGTCAGCGCGCGAGAGGATCGTGCTCGCGGCCAGCGAGAAGACGCGCCCCTCGAGGGCCACGAAGCGGGTGATGTCCAGCGTGTTGCGCACGGCACCCGGCCATGAGCTGACGTGGATGTCCTCGCCGCCGGCGTACATCGCGAGCCGTGCCTGTGGCAGCCAGTTCTCCCAGCAGTTGAGACCGCCGACCCGCGCCGTCTCTCCCTCGCGCCCGGTGAAGGTGTGGACGCGCAGGCCGTTGCCGTCACCGGCCGCCCAGACCAGGCGCTCCTCGTAGGTCGGCTGCACCTTGCGATGGGCGGACACGATGCCGCGCTCGGGGTCGATGGCCACGAGCGTGGCGTAGACCGAGCCACGGGCCGTGCTCGCGCGCCGTTCCACGATCCCGAGGTAGGTGAAGACGCGGTGCTCGGCCGCCGCGTCGGCGATGAGCCGCAGCTGGGGCCCGTCGAGCTCGACGGCCGCGTCGAGGTAGTAGGCGTAGGCCTGCTTCTGGTCCGGCGCATTCCAGCGAGCCCCATCGGTCATCGAGACCCAGAAGGGGTAGCCGCCCAGGTGGGTCTCTCCGAACGCGAGGAGGTCGACACCCTGCGCGCCGGCCGCTTCGATCCATCCCGCGACACGTTCGGCGCCCGCGTCCGGCCTTCCCCACACCGGATGGACGTTGGCTGCGGCGATGCGCATGGCTACTCCTCCATCCCCACCAGCTCGTTGTCGATCAGGCGCGTGGTGCCGAAGACGACGGCCATCGAGAACAGCGCCGGGCCCTCGATCCGTCCCAGCTCGCGCAGCGTCAGTCCATCTGCCACGGACACGTATTCGAGCTGCGCCAGCGGCTCGGTCGCGAGGATCTCCTCCATCAGTCCGCGCAGCACAGCGCCCTCGCGCTCACCATCGTCGTAGGCGAGGCGCGCCGCCACCAGGGCCTGCCGCACGATCGGTGCCGCAGCCCGCTCTGGCGGCGTGAGGTGCACGTTGCGCGACGACAGCGCCAGGCCGTCGGGCTCGCGTACGGTGGGACAGGGGATCACCTCGGTCGGCAGGGCCAGGTCCAGGGCCATGCGCCGGATGACCATCACCTGCTGGGCATCCTTCTGGCCGAAGTAGGCGTGCTCGGCGCCGACCAGCGCGAAGAGCGTCGCGACCACCGTGGCTACCCCCTCGAAGTGGCCGGGCCGCGCGGCTCCCTCCAGCGGCTCAGCCACCGCGCCCACGCTGACGGTGGTGTCGAAGCCCGGTGGATAGACTTCCTCGACCTCGGGGACCCACACCACGTCCACGCCCTCGGCCGCACAGGCCGCCAGGTCGGCCTCGGTGTCGCGCGGGTAGCGGCTGTAGTCAGATGCGTCATCGAACTGGCGCGGGTTGACGAAGACCGTCACGACGGTGGTGGCGTCTCGTGCCCGCGCGGTCCGCATCAGCGAGCGATGGCCGGCGTGGAGCCAGCCCATGGTCGGCACCAGCCCCACCGGACGCGGGACGGCGGCGAGCGCGGCACGCAGCTCGGCGCGGGTATGCAGCACGCGGGTCATGGGCTCGGCGGTGGCATCGGTCGGCCGCCCGAGGGTTACAGGTCGCGGTCGAGTGGGATGGACATGTGCTCGTAGGCCCGGTCCAGCTCGCCGCGGCCGAGGACCTCATCGAGCACGCTCGACTCCATCGAGCTGGACTCTGCCTCGGCGGGGAAGTCGCCGGCGATGACCGCGTCACGGTAGGCCTTGACCGCGGCCGAGATGGCCTCGCCGACCTCGCCGAAGCGCCGCGCGTGGCGCGGGGTGAAGCCCTGGGTCAGGCCGATGATGTCGGTGACGACCTGGATCTCCGCGGAGGTATACGGTCCCGCGCCGATGCCGATGGTGGGGATGGACAGCCGCTCGGTGATGGCGCGAGCAAGCTCGGCTGGCACCAGTTCCAGCACGACCGCGAAGGCGCCGGCCTCCTGCACGGCCAGCGCGTCGGCGATGAGCTTGCGAGCTGACTCACGGGTCTTGCCCTGGACGCGGTGGCCACCGAGCTGGTTGACCGCCTGGGGCGTCAGGCCGATGTGGCCCATGACCGGGATGCCGCTACTGACGATGGCCTCGATGGTGCGAGCGGAGCGCACGCCACCCTCGATCTTGACCGCCTGCGCGTAGGCCTCCGAGAGGAAGCGCCCGGCGTGCTCGACCGACTCCTCGGTGGAGACGCCGTAGCTGAGGAAGGGCATGTCGCCGACCACCATCGAGCGCTTGGCGCCCCGTGCCACGGCCCGGGTGTGGTGGAGCATCTCGTCGATGTTGACGCGTACGGTGGTGTCGTAGCCGAGCATGACCATGCCCAGCGAGTCGCCCACGAGGATGAGCGGGATGCCGGCTTCGTCGACGATGCGCGCGGTGGGGTAGTCGTAGGCGGTGATCGTGGCAAAGCGCTCGCCCTCTTCGTACATGCGGGCGATGTCGGCGATGGTGATGCGGCGGACCGGCTTGCTGGCGCTCATGGCTGCAATGATGACCCGTCTAGGGACGGGTTGCCAGCACGCGGTCCAGGAGCCGGTCGGCGACCTCTGCCTTGGGCAGCTGCGGCCACGGCTCTGGATCGGCGCCGGGGACGATGATGGTGACGCGGTTGGTGTCGGTGCCGAAGCCGGAACCTGCCTCGGACACGTCGTTGGCGACCATCAGATCCACGCCCTTGCGGGCGGCTTTCGCGGGCACTCTCGCGAGCGACCCGGTCTCGGCCGCGAAGCCGACGATGATCGGCCGCGCCGCCGGGCCAGCCGCTCATGCGCCAGCACCGCTGCCTCGGCGAGGATGTCGCCGGTCGGCTCCAGGCGCAGGTTCAACCCGTCTGCGCGGGAGATCTTGGTGTCAGCCGTCGCGAGGGGGCGGAAGTCGGCGACGGCCGCGGCCATGATCAGGGCGTCGGCAGACGGGACCGCCGCGAGCACCGCCTCGCGCATCTCCGCCGCGGTCTCCGCTTCCACCACCGTCGCGCCCTCGGGCGGCGCCACGGTGGTCGTGCCCTTGATGAGGGTCACGCGCGCACCCCGGGCGAGCGCCGCCTCCGCGATGGCCATGCCCATCTTGCCGCTGGAGCGGTTGCCGATGAAACGGACCGGGTCGATGGGCTCGGCGGTCCCACCGGCGCTGACCACGATGTGCCAGTCGGCCAGGTCCCGGCGGCCCATCTCGACGCGCGGTGGTCGAGCCGCAGGATCAGGCTGGCGGATGGGCCGGCCTTCGAGGACCTGCGCCACCGTCTCGACCAGGGTCGGCAGCTCGGCGAGACGGCCGATGCCCTCCTGGCCCGAGGCCAGCGAACCGCTGTCGGGATCGACCACGGTGTAGCCGAATTCGCGCAGGCGGGCGACGTTGGCGACCGTCGCGGGGTGCGCATACATGTCGCCGTCCATGGCTGGAGCGACCACCACCGGCGCGGCACTGGCCAGGCAGGTGGCGGTGATGATGTCGTTCGCCAGCCCGTTGGCCATGGCCCCGAGCCAGCGGGCGGTGGCAGGGGCCACCAGGATGGCGTCGGCCGTGTCGGCGGCCACGATGTGCCCGATGCGGCTGTCGGATTGCAGCTCCAACGGGTCGAGCATGACGGCCCGACCCGACAGGGCCTCGAGCGTGAGCGGCCCGATGAAGTGGGTCGCGGCCTCGCTCATCATGACCTGCACCTCGGCCCCGGCGCGCGTCAGCTCCCGCAGCAGCTCGGCTCCCTTGTAGGCGGCGATGGAACCGGTCAGGCCGAGCAGGATGAGGCGTCCCTCGAGTGGTCTGTCGCTCACAGCGGAGCTCCGGCCGATGGCCGGGCGCCCATCTGCTCGGCGAGCAGACCGAGGCCCTTGAGGACGAGGTCGGGATCGAGCACATCGGCGATGGCCGGCAACCCCGGACCGGCCGGCAGGCGCCAGGCCGCGTGCGCCCAGACCGCCTCGCTGTGGCCACCGGTGACCACCACCTTCGTGGCCGTGGCAGGGTCCTCCACGCGCTGGTGCATGCGCAGCGCGAGCTCACGTACCGCCCCGATGTGACCGATGACGATGCCGCTGGCGATGGCCCCGTCGGTGTCGGTGCCGATGACCTCGGCGGGCAGGCGCAGGTCGATGCGGGGCAGTCGCGCCGTGCCCTCGGCGAGGGCGTCAGCCGCCAGCCTGAGCCCGGGAGCGATGGCTCCACCGAGGAAGAAGCCGTCGGCGTCGACCACGTCCACGGTGGTGGCGGTGCCCAGGTCCACGACGATGACCGGCGAGCCGTAGAGGCGACTCGCGGCCCAGGCCGCCAGCAGCCGGTCGGGACCGGTCCGGTCGGGACGGGCCAGGGCGGTGCTGATGGGGATGTGGCTGGCGGCCACTACGGTCAGAGGCAGACCCAGCTCCTCGGCAGCGTGCTCGAGACGCTCGGTCCAGCGATCGACGACGCTCACCGTGATCACCTTTGCCGGCGCTTCGTCGTGGGCCCCGAGGAGCACCCGCAGGCCGTCGAGCAGATCGTCGCCGGTGGCCGTGGACGTGTCGAGCCGGCCCGACTCGAGGACGTCATCGCCGTCCACGATCGCGGCCTTGGCGGCGCTGTTGCCGATGTCGACTGCCAGGATCACGCCCCGATGATAGGCCGCGAGCCCACTTGGCAGCGGCTGCGATGCCACCACACCCGGTGCGGCAGCGCTGCGATACCATCGGTCCGTCGTCGATCACAGGGCCCGAGCGGACACGGGCCGCTTGTAGCGGGAGGGCGCGTGTCGGCAGAGCCACCGGCCAAGTTCTTCGTCAATTCCGGGCTGGTCTCCAATCCCGTCGACATCTATCACCTGCTGCGTCCCTTGCTGCGCCAGACCGTGGCCTACCGCTACCTGCGCAGCCGCGAGGTCATCTCGCACGGCACCGGCTGGGTCGAGCGCATCGTCGCCGATCGACCCGACGTCTCTTCCTTCTTCACGCCGCTCTCGATCTGCCTCTCGGTCGCGTCGTGGGAGCATCTCGAGTTCGAGACGCGGCCGGACCAGCTCATCACCTACGTGCTCGTCCAGGGTGACGAGCGGGTGGTCCTCGAGTTCGTGCCACCACCCGGCGGCGAGGGCGACGAGATGATCCAGGAGCCGCTGCCCTTCCAGGCCGCGCCCGGCTACATCCAGATGGAGCTGGGTGCCTTCGACAGTCCGGAGACCGCCGATGGCGAGGGTCCCACGGGCGGCGAAGCGGGTGGGGAAGCCGGCGCCGAGACCTAGCGCGCGGGGCCATCGGTCCGTCCCCGTGTAGCATGGCGCCCCGATGTTCGAACGTACCGCGCTGCCCGACGGACCGCGCGTCATCTCTGCCCGCATGCCCGGCATGCGTTCGCTGTCCGCAGCCGTCTACGTCATGGTCGGCTCGCGCGGTGAGACGCGTGCCAAGTCCGGCCTTGCCCATTTCATGGAGCACATCACCTTCAAGGGCACCGAGGCGATGCCCACGACTCGCGAGGTCTCAGACGCCATCGAGGGCGTCGGCGGCAGCTCCAACGCCGCCACCGACCGCGAGACCACCGTCTACTGGACGCGGTTGCCGGTCCGCGAGGCCGAGCTGGGCGTGCGCGTGCTCTCGGAGCTGACGCTGCACCCGAAGCTGCGCAGCGAGGACATCGCCCACGAGCGAGAGATCATCATCGACGAGATCCGCTCCTATCGCGACGAGCCGGCCCAGTACATCTACAACGTCTGGGACGAGGCCTATTTCGGCGACACGCCGCTGGGCTGGGAGATCGCCGGCGACGAGACCTCCGTGCGCGCGCTGACCGATGAAGACATCCGCGGGTTCTGGCGAGCCAGCTACCGACCGTCCAACATGGTCGTGGCGCTCGCGGGCGACATCAGCCACCGCGACGCGGTCGAACTGGTCGAGCGTCACTTCGGGCGCGGGAACGGCGTCGCCCAGGGCTATCTGCCTGCTCCCTCGGGGCCGCTGGAACGTATGCGCCTCGAGCATCGACACACGGCCCAGGCCCACGTGGTGGTCGGCCTCCCGGGCCTGCCTCGGGACCACGAGGACCAATGGACCCTCGACCTGCTCAACACCGTGCTCGGCGACGGCACCTCATCGCGGCTGTTCATGAAGATCCGCGAGGAAGAGGGTCTGGCCTACGACGTGCACTCGTTCCAGACCGACTACGCTGACACCGGCATCCTGCAGGTCTACATGGGCGTGGACGCGGACGACGTCGTGCCCGCCATGCGGGGCGTGCTCGCGGAGCTCTCGCGGCTGCGTGACGAGCCGGTCCCCGCCGCGGAGCTCGAACGTGCTCGCAACTTCACCCTTGGCCGGCTGGAGCTACGGCTCGAGGAGTCGCGCTCGATGGCGTCGTTCCTCGGCAGCCAGGAAGCGTTGCACGATCGGGTGATGACGATGGATGAGGTGATGGAGGCCTTGCGAGCGGTGACTGTGGAGGATATCCAGGCCCTGGCCGAACGGCTGTTCCGCGACGATGCCCTGTGCGGCGCCGTCATCGGGCCCAACCTCGAATCCGGCAGTCTGGAGGGGGGCTTGCGCCTGCCATGACCGACGAGCAGCGCCCGGACGCACCCCCGCCCCGGGGGCCCAAGTGGCCGACCAGCGATATGGCGCCCGGCCGGGGCGAGACGACCGGGCAACGGCCGCCGGCTCCGCCGCCCCCGCCGGGACCGCCAGGACCGCCCCGGGGGCCGACCCCCATGCCGCCAGGGATGGCGTCACCAGGAGTTGGTCGTGGTCCGCTGCCCTCGGCCCCACCGCCCCCTGGCGCTGGTCAACGGCCCATGCCGCCGGGACCAGCACCTGCTGGTCCGCCGATGCGACCGGGCCCGCCCGCAGGCTCGAGGCCTCCGGCACCTGGGCCACGCCCGCCGATGCAGGTTCCCGGGCCGCCTCCGGTCGGGCGCCCACCGGCTCCGTCCGCGATCGCCCCGACCAGCCCGGCAGGACTGGGAGCGCCGCCCCCTGCACCGCCACCATCGCCTCGTCGTCGAGCGGGTGGCTCGGTACCGATCGAGCGTGCCCGCGGCGACCTCGGAGGCAGCACCCCCCGGCCCGGCCGATGTCCGGGCGGAGGCCTCGGGACGTAGCGCCGACGCTCGTCTCGCGCGGGTCCACCTGCGGGGCGGTCTGCTCACGCTGGCACGAGCCACCCTCGAGGGCATGGCCGGAGCCGGCACGCTCGACGGCGACGCTATGGCTGACCTCGCCGAGGTCCGCTGGCGCAGCGGCGACCTCGAAGGGGCTGCCGAAGCCGCCCGGGCACACCAGGCCTCCGGTGGCAGGGAACCGCTGGCGGCGCTGATCATCGCCGAGGACATGGCTGCGATCGGCCGCGAAGCCGACGCCAACCCGATCGCCGGATCGCTCTATGAACGCGTCGGCGGCGCGGTCGATGTGCTGTTCGCCCAGGAGCCCCGCAGCGACATCTGGCCACCAGCCGACGAGGGTTGGATGGCGGCCGGTGCGGCCGATCCGGGCCACTGGGGCCTGCTCGTCGGCGGCAGCGAGGTGGCCGATCCCTCCGACCGCACCTGGCAGCTCTCGCCCCTCGTGCCGCTCGTCCCCGCCGCCACCACCGCGCTCGCCGGTCGGGGAGCTGTCGGTCAGCCCGCAGGTGCAGCCAGCACCGGCGAGGTGGTCATGGGCGGTCGCATCGCCGGCAACGAGCTCGAGGTCGTCGATCGCGCCCTGGCCACGGGCGACATCACCGCTGCCACGGCCCGGCTGGCCGTGCTGTTGCGGCTGGACCCGGCGCTGGCACCTATCATCCTCTCGTCGGCCGATCGCGCCGCTGCCGCCGTGCCTGCGGGCAGTCGTGACCTCTCGGCCATCCATCTCGTCAGAGGCGATGCGTATCGCAGCCTGGGCCGCGAGGTCGAGGCTGCGGCCGCCTATCAAGCAGCCCATCAGGCCCTGGCTGTGGGGCCGTCATCGAAGGAGTCCACGTGAGCGAGCGAACCCTCATCCTGATCAAGCCCGATGGCGTGCAGCGCGGCCTCATCGGCCGGGTCATCGACCGCTACGAGTCGCGCGGACTGCGTCTCGCCGGCCTCAAGCTGATGCAGGCCGATCGGGGCCTCGCTGAGCGTCACTACGCGGTCCACTCGGACAAGCCCTTCTTCGCCGGCCTCATCTCGTTCATCACCTCGGGTCCGCTCGTGGCCATGGCCGTCGAGGGGCCCAAGGCCATCGAGGTCTGCCGCGCCATCAATGGCGCCACCCGCCCGAACGAGGCCGCGCCCGGCTCGATCCGCGGCGACTTGGCCCTCGAGACGGGCATGAACATCGTCCACGCCTCGGACAGCCCCGAGAACGCCGCCGCCGAGCTGGCGCTCTGGTTCGACCAGGACGAGCTCCTCGACTACGAGCGTGCCATCGACGCCTGGATCGTCGAATGACCCGCGCCGCGTGAGCGGCGCCAGACACGCGCACGACCGCCGGTCCCGCCACCGGCGGTCGTGCGATTTCGCGGGTACGCTCACGGCAGTGGCCGCGGCCGTCCTTCGAGCGGAGAGAGTGATTGGAAGAGATCGTCCAGGCCATCATCATCGGGGTCGTGCAGGGCTTCACCGAGTTCCTGCCGGTGTCCAGCTCGGCGCACCTCATCGTCCTGCCGCGCGCCCTTGGCTGGGACGACGCGCTCATCAACAGCTCCACCTTCGTGGTCATGCTCCACATGGGCACGCTCGGAGCCCTGCTCGTGTTCTTCTGGCGGGACGTCCTCAGGCTGGTCGGCGCCTTCTGGGCGTTGCTCCGTGAGCGCTCCTTCGGTACTGACCCCGACCGCAAGCTCTCGCTGGTGCTGCTCCTGACGCTCATCCCGGCCGCCCTGTTCGGGATGTTCTTCGAGGACCTGATCGACGACGTCTTCTACGACGCGGTGGTGGTCATCCCCTTCATCCTCGGCGGCGGCGCCGCCATCCTGTGGCTCGCGGAGCGCATCGGCACCCGCACGCGCGAGCTCGAACAGTCCGACTTCGGCGATGCGGCCGTCATCGGCGTAGCGCAGGCGTTCGCGCTGGTACCAGGCATCAGCCGTTCGGGCATCACCATCGCAGCCGGCCTGACTCGTGGGCTCAAGCGTGAGGCGGCGGCCCGCTTCGCCTTCCTCATGGGCATCCCCATCATCGCCGGGGCGGGGCTGTGGAAAGCCCGTCACATCGTCACCGGCGAAGCGGGCGACGTGGACCTCACCGTACTCGTAGCCGGCGTCATCGCGGCCTTCGTCTCCGGCTGGCTGGCCATCGGCTTCATGCTGCGCTACCTACGCGACCACAGCCTGGGCATCTTCATCGCCTACCGGCTGGCGGCCGCGGTCGTGTTCCTCGTCCTGCTCGCACTGAACGCCTGAGATGGCCCGCAACGGAACCAGCGAGCTGCTCAAGCGAGCGCGCCAGCAGGCCATCGCCGACGTCGTCGTCGACCGCCAGCTGCGGACGCAGCGAGAGCTGGTGGCTGCGCTCAACGACAAGGGCTTCCGCGTGACGCAGGCCACGGTCAGTCGCGATATCACCGAGATGGGTTTGATCAAGGTCCGTGTCGACGGGGCCCAGGTCTACGCCCTGCCCTCGGCTGACGCGGCGGTGGAGCTCGGCGGGGAGCAACGCCTGGCGCAGCTGCTCAGTGACCTGCCCATCGAGGTCCGGCGCTCGGGCACGATGCTGGTCATCCGGGCCGTGCCGGGCACGGCTCATGCCATCGCCGCTGCGCTCGACCGCGCACACTGGAAGGACGTGCTCGGCACCATCGCCGGTGACGACACGCTCTTCGTGGCCTGTGCCGACGATCGCGCGCTATCGCGGGTCAAGAAACGATTGCTGCGACTCGGCCGCTAGGACCGCGCGCCGAGACGAGGGAGGATCCATGACCAGCGACCAGTCGAAGCGGATCGTCTTCCGTGACGTGGCGCTCATCGATGCCACCGGACGCGAGCCGGCGGGCCGCCTCGACGTGCTCGTCGCGGATGGCCGGGTCGTGAAGGTCGGTTCCGTCGGCGAGGTCGCTACGGACGTGGCCGTCATCGATGGTGCCGGCACCACGCTGATGCCGGGACTGACCGACGCTCACGTGCACTTCGCGCTGGTAGGGGTCAAGGGCGACCACGGCTCCGACACCTGGATCGCGCATGTGCTGACGGTGGCCGAGCTCATCGAGGCTGCGCTGCACGAGGGCTTCACCACCGTGCGCGATGCCGGCGGCTTGGAGCCTGCCTGGGCCCAGGCCGTGGCGGCCGGTCGACTGCACGGACCGCGGATCCTGCCAGCCGGCTCGCCGCTGAGCCAGACCGGTGGCCATGCCGATGATCGCCAGCGTCACGAGGAACTGCACCACAACCAGACTATCCCGGGCCTGGTCGCCGGCTTCGAGATCACCGACGGGGTGGACGAGGTCCGGCGCGCTGCCCGCGAGCAGCTGCGGCGTGGCGCCACCCAGATCAAGCTGATGGCCAGTGGTGGCGTGATCAGCCCCACCGACCCGCTCGACTCGCTGCAACTTTCGGTGGCGGAGATCTCGGTGGCCGTGGAGGTGGCTCGTAGCTGGGGCACCTACGTCATGGCCCATTGCCACACGAGCCCAGCGGTGGAGATGGCGCTCGACGCGGGCGTGCGCTCCATCGAGCACGGCTCGGTACTCGAGCCGGAGACGGCGGCACGCATCGCGGCGGAGGGCGCCTTCATGGTGCCCACGCTGCAGACCATGGAATCGTTCCTCGCCCATCCCGACCGCATGCCTCTGGCACCCGAGAAGCTCGCTTTGCTCGGGGACTTCGTCGCCGGGGCCTACCGCTCCATCGAGGTCGCGCGAGACGCCGGCGTGAAGCTGGCCAGCGGCTCCGACGTGGTCGGTCCCTGGCAGGGCCGTCGCGGCGAGGAGCTGGTCTACAAGGCCCGCGTACTCGGAGCGCATGAGGCCATCATCAGCGCCACCCGCATCAATGCGGAGCTCTTCATGCTGGCCCATGAGATCGGGACGGTGGAGCCGGGCAAGCAGGCTGACCTGATCCTGGTCAAGGGCCAGCCGCTCGACGACATCACGCTGTTGGCCGAGCCAGAGAACGTGGTCTCGGTACTCCAGGCCGGGGTCGTGGTCAAGGACAGCGAGGCTCGTCTGTCGTAGCCGGCCAGGGCGAAGACGCGCCGGGGGGTGTGGTCGTGGGTGGTTCGCAAGCCTTAACGCGGTCTTGACGGCGCAGGCGCTTGACGCCTCGGCTGGGTTCGGTATGGTGGCTGTACTGCCGTTCAGCAGGAGACCCCTCGAACCATGGCCATACGCGCCGCCGCCGCCCTCTTCTTCGCCGTCTTCCTCGTGGCAGGCACCACAGCGACGACCGTCGCCCGTGATCAGGTCGCGCTGGGCTACAGCCACGATCCGGCCGAGTTCCAGGACCGTGACATGGCCGTCGTCGATGCCACCATCGAGCGCCTCGGGGTCACGCCTGCGACCTGGACCCTGTGGAGCAACTGGGGTTCGCGCGGTGAGGGGACGGAGTGCCTGCCTGAGGTGGGCCGCTGTTCATTCCCCAGCGAGGCCGCGGCGGGCCTCCTCGAACGCGGCATCACGCCGATGGTCTGGTGGCAGCCGGTGGCGCCGCCGGGACCGCAGCGCGAGGAGTATGCCCGCTACATCCGCATCATCCGCGGTCACCATGACGACTACATCGGGCAGTGGGCCAGCGACGCGCGAGACCACGGCGGACCGATCATCCTGCGCTTCGCGCACGAGATGAACGGCAAGTGGTACCCGTGGAGTCTCGACCGCTACGACAACACGCCGGAGCGTTTTCGCCTGGCGTGGCAGCACATCTGGCGCATCTTCCGCGATGTCGGTGCCTCCAACGTCAGCTTCATGTGGAGTCCCGCCCGGGAGGACTGCGACGGGTGCCTGACGGAGGTCCGCTACGAGGACTTCTACCCGGGCAATCGATTCGTCGACTACGTCGGCCTCAACGCCTACAACAGTGCGCGCGGGCAGTGGCGGTCCCTGACCAGCACCCTCGAGCGGCCGATCGAACGCCTCCGCGAGGTCAGTGAGACGCGCTCGTTCCCCTTTGGCAAGCCCATCATCCTCGGCGAGGTGGCCTCGAACCACGAGGGTGGCAGCAAGGCCAGCTGGATCACCGACGGCTACCAGGAGGTCTTCCGCCGCTGGCCGCGAGTCAAGGCCATCGTCTACTTCGATGTGGACATGACGGAGCGCAGCAAGAAGGATCCCGATTGGCGGCTCCGCTGGCCCGAGGACGGATCGGCGATGCAGGCCTACCGAGACCTCGCTGCCATGCCCAGGTTCCGCGGCACCCTTCCGTAGCAGGAGGTGCTCGAAGCCGCGAGCGGTGGAGCGTGTCCTGACCCATCGTTCGGCTGGGATGCGCTCGCCGACGTTGCCGGAGTCTTGGGCGGCACCGCTTGGCGGCATCGCGTGGCGGCTCCGCCGGCCCGAGCCGTCCCTCAGGGAAGACCACTCGACCGCCGGACCGACCGAGAGGGGCCTCTCACCAGCCATTCAGCCCACCATGAGGGACGAGCGGCGAACGAGACCACGCCCCACGGTCGAGTGGCCGCCGCTGCGGGACAGGGTCATCGGCCCGGCCACGCTCGACCTGCGGGGGCCTACCGAGCCGATGGCCACGGAGTTCTCCGGTTCCGCGGCGATGCTCGGGCCAGCTGAGCACTCCGCACTGCGGGGCGACCGAGCGATCACCACGGATCCCAGGCTCCGGAGGTCGCTGTGCCAGACGAGAGCTTGGGTCCCGAGACTGCCGGCCAGCCTTCGCGGCCGAGTGATGTGCGTCGAATCGGGGCTCGACGGTGTAGAATGTCGGTTCTGAACGGCGCTCGATCCGCCGGTTCTCATGGCTGACACGGCCGCCCGCCAGGACCCGATCCTGTCAAGCCGCCTGCTCCCATGCGTCTTGCGCCCCGGCAACGGGGCGCTTCCAACTTGAGGATCCACCTTGAACGCGAACAAGCCCGAATACCTCTCGGCCGAGGGTCTCGAGAAGCTCAAGGCTGAGCTCGACGAGCTGGTCAACGTGAAGCGACCTGAGGTCGCCCAGCGCATCCATGACGCCAAGGAATACGGTGACGTCACGGAGAACGCGGAGTACGAGGATGCCAAGAACGAGCAGGCCTTCGTCGAGGGGCGCATCCAGTCCTTGACCGCCATCATCAAGAACGCCGTCCTCATCGACGAGAAGCACTCGCGCACCCACGTCCAGATCGGCTCCACCGTCACCATCCAGGGTGAGGCGGGCAAGGAGAAGTACACCATCGTCGGCGCCGCCGAGGCCGCCCCCGATGAGGGCCGGATCTCCAACGAGTCCCCCGTGGGCCGGGCCTTGCTGGGCAAGAAGAAGGGCGAGGAAGTGACCGTCTCGGTGCCGGCCGGGGATTCGACGTACACCATCGTCAGCATCCGCTGACATCGCTCCGGCCCTCCTGGTCGGGAGAGGGGACCGCACATGCTCTGGGCTGATGAGCTCGCCGCGCGCTTCGACGGGCCGCAGATCGTCAACGACTCGAAGACCCCGTCAGGCACGGTGCACATCGGTTCTCTGCGTGGTGTCGTCCTCCACGACGTCATCCACCGCGCCTTGCTGCAGGCCGGTCTCCCCAGCCGCTACCTCTATGGGGTCGACGACCTGGACCCCATGGACTCCCAGGCACTGCTCACCCCGGACGCGGTCGAGCGCTACATGGGCGTGCCGCTCGCGCATGTGCCCGCGCCCGAAGGCAGCAGCGCGGAAAGCTACGCTCGCTACTTCGTGGGCGAGCTCTTCATGGGCACGTTCGAGGGGCTCGGCATCGAGCCCCGAGATCTACTGGATGAGCGAGCTCTACGGCGACGGCTCCATGGACAAGTACATCCGCCAGGCGCTCGACCGAGCGGATGTCGTGCGTGACATCTACCTGCGCGTGAGCAACGTCGAACGCGCTCCCGGCTGGCTGCCGGTCAGCGTCATCTGTGAGAACTGCGGCCGCATCGGGACCACCCTGGCGACCGATTGGGACGGCGAGACCGTGGCCTACGAGTGCAAGCCGGACTACGTGGCGTGGGCCACCGGCTGCGGTCACAGCGGGCGGGTCGCGCCGGCCGGTGGACGTGCCAAGCTGCCGTTCAACGTCGATTGGGCAGCCAAGTGGAGTCACTTCGGCATCACCATCGAGGGCTGCGGCAAGGACCTCGGCACCAAGGGTGGCAGCCGGGACCGCAGCGATGCCGTCAGCCGCCAGGTCTTCGACCGCGAACCACCCATGAATGTCGTCTACGAGTTCCTCAACGTGGGCGGTCGCAAGATGTCCACGTCTGCGGGCTCTGGCGCTGCTGCCCACGAGATGGCTGACCTCATCCCACCGGAGCTGATCCGCTTCCTGTTCCTGCGCCACAAGCCCAAGAAAGCGCTCGAGTTCGATCCGAGCGGCGACGCCATCCCGGGCCTGTTCGACGAATTCGACCGCCTTGCTGCGGCCGTGGACGGGCGCCCCGTGCGCGGTGAGCTGCCGGCGGATTTCGAGCGTATCTTTCGCCTCTCGCTGGTCGACCCGGAAGCAGACGTGGCCGCTGAAGCCGCCCGCTTCCGGCCTGCCTTCCGCCACCTCACCCTGCTGGTGCAGGTGCCCGGCGTCGATCTCGTCGCACGCATGAGCGAGGAGAAGGGCGCGCCGCTGGACGTCGTCGAACTGGCCATCCTCGAGGAGCGTGCCAGCGTGGCCCGCACCTGGCTCGACGGTTGGGCTCCGGACCGCTACCAGGTCTCGGTGCGCGACGACCTGCCCGAGGAAGTCGCCGATCTGAGCGAGGTGCAGTCGCTGTTCCTGGCTGATCTCGCCCGCGGTGCCAGCAGCGAGCATCCGGTCGGCGGCGACGCCTGGCAGGACCTCATCTACCGCAGTGGACAGGCGCGCGGTGTCTCGTCGCGGGACGCCTTCGCCGCGGTCTATGGCGCCTTGCTTGGCCGCAGCAATGGCCCACGAGCCGGCTGGCTCCTCGCCAGTCTCGAAGAGCCGTTCGTGGTCGAGCGGCTGCAGGCAGCTGCCGCAGTCGTGTCCTCGGCCGGGTTGGCAGCGGAAGGAGCAGACGCATGAGCGTCGGGCCAACACGGCTTCGCGAGGAACCGGACGTCATCCGCAATGGGTGTATCGCCAAGGGTGAGGATCCCGCGCTCGTTGACCAGGCGCTGGTCATCGACGAACAGCGCCGGGAGCTGCTGGGCAAGGCGGACAGCATGCGCGCCCAGAAGAACCAGATCTCCGAGTTCGATCGGCATCGCCATCAAGGGCGGCGAGCAGCCCAACGGCGCGCGCGTTTCCCAGCTCAGGGAACAGTCCAACTGGATCGGCGCCGAGATCAGCGGCATGGACGCCCAGTTGGCAGCGGTCACCGCAACGCTGGAGGACCTGCTCCTGCGCATCCCCAACCCGCCCGATCCGAGCGTGCCACAAGGCGGCGAAGAGGCCAGCCAGATCGTGCGTACCTGGGGCGAGCCGATCACCCCGCACGAGGAAGCGCAGACGGACGACCAGGAAGCGTGGGTGCGCAAGCCACACTGGGAGGTGGCCGAGAGCCTGGGCATGTTCGACCTCGCGGCGGGCGCCAAGATCACCGGCTCCGGCTGGCCCCTCTACAAGGGCGCCGGCTCGAAGTTGCAGCGCGCGCTCATCGACTTCTTCCTCGACCTGCACACCAGTGAGCACGGGATGACCGAGGTCTGGCCGCCGGTGGTGGTCAACGAGGAGTCTGCCCGGGGCACCGGTCAGATCCCCGACAAGGAAGACCAGATGTACGTGGTCACGCGCGACGACCTCTACCTCGTGCCCACCGCGGAGGTGCCGGTCACCAACATCCACCGCGACGAGATCGTCGAGCCAGAGGATCTGCCCATCCGCTATGTCGCCTACTCGCCCTGCTTCCGTCGGGAAGCCGGCGCGGCCGGGGCCAAGACCCGCGGCATCCTGCGTGTGCACCAGTTCGACAAGGTGGAGATGGTCGCCTTCGTTCGTCCCGAGGAGTCGGATGACACGCTCGAGTGGATGACGCGCTGTGCGGAGACCTGCCTGCAGCGCCTCGGCCTGCCATACCGGGTCAAGCTGATGGCCACCGGCGACATGGGCTTCACCCAGGCCAAGAAGTACGACCTCGAGGTGTGGGCTCCCGGCGTCGAGGACTGGCTGGAGGTCAGCTCGGTATCCAACTTCCGTGACTACCAGGCCCGCCGCATGCAGATCCGCTATCGCCCGGAGAAGGGCGCCAAGCCGGAGATCCTGCACACGCTGAACGGCTCTGGCCTCGCGCTGGCGCGTGTAGTCGCGGCGATCCTCGAGGTATACCAGCAGCCCGATGGCTCGGTGGTCGTACCAGAGTCCTTGCGCGACCGTCTCGGAAACCGCATCTCCGCCTGACCAACTCCTCGGAGCAGCCGCCTCGCACATAGAGGTAGGATGTCTCGCATGCACGTCATTCACGTGCAACACGTGTTGGATGGAGGTCGCGTTGCACCGGAACCTGACGGTCAGGCTGGACGAGTCCACCATACGCAAGGCCAAGGTCGTCGCGGCCAAGCGGGCGACATCCGTAAGCCGTCTGGTCGCCGATGAGATCGACCGGCTGGTCCGCGAGGACGAGGCCTACGAGCAGGCACGTGTCGAGGCTCTGGCTGACCTGGACTCAGGCTTCGATCTGGGCACTGGAGGGCATCTGCCTTCGCGTGAGGCGACGTATGACCGCTGAACTCGTCTTCATCGACACCAACGTCTTGCTCTACGCCCATGACCGAACCGCAGGTCGCAAGCGCGACGTCGCCAGTGCGTTGCTCGAGCGGCTATGGGGTGCTCGAGGGGGTGCGCTCAGCACGCAGGTGCTACAGGAGTTCTACGTCAACGCCACGCGGAAGCTGCCCCGGCCGCTTCCGGCTCCCCGTGCTCGCGCCATCATCGATCGCTACGCCACCTGGCGTGTCCACCGTATCGAGCCATCTGACATCGTGGCCGCATCGGAGCTGGAGAAGCGGCATCGACAGTCGTTCTGGGACGCGCTCGTGATCGTCTCGGCGGCTCGCATCGGGGCTACGTCCCTCGCCAGCGAGGACATGCAGCACGGGCGACGCATCGCCGGCTTGGTGATCGTCGACCCCTTCCGCGAGGGATAGGCCGTCAGGGCGCGGGTGACGGCACCGGCTCTGGCGACGGGACCGGCGTCGGCACCGGCTCGGGCGGGGCGATGTGGTTCAGCGTGACGTGCGTGAGCTTGTCGGCGAGGCCCTGGATGTTGGTGCGTCCGAGGTTGGTGAGGATGACCACGTCAAGGTCCTCCTCGGGCAGGCGATACATGATCGAGACGAATCCCCGCAGCGAGCCACCGTGGCCCACGCCGGGCTTGCCGTCGAGCCACGCCCGGCGCATGCCCAGTCCGTAGCCGCTCGACTTGGGGAAGGTCAGCATCAGCTGCATCGACCGCTCGGAGAGCAGCTCGCCGCCCAGCAGGGCCTCCTGCCAATCGGAGATGTCCCGCACCGACGAGAGCATGGCGCCCGCAGCGCTGGCCACCGTCGCAGCTGACGTGTTCGGCCGCAAGCGGGAGCCGTCAGCGAAGCGCTCGTAGCCATTCCCCGTCCACCAGTAGCCCTCGGCCGGGACGCGCTTGATCGCCTCCTGGCCCTGGAAGAAGGTGTCGGTCAAGCCCAGCGGCTCGAGGAACCGGCGACGGATCTCCTGTGCCGTCGACCGACCCGTGACCTTGCGCACGATCCGGTCGAGGAGCACGTAGTTCGTGTTGGAGTAGCGATAGCACTTGCCGGGAGCGCAGTAGCGGGGGCCGGACAAGGCCAGGATCTCGCGGGTGGTCCACCTGTGCCTGGGACGGCTGAAGACCTTGCGCTCGTACCCCGGATGAGCGAAGTAGTCGAAGATGCCGCTGCGATGGCTGAGCAGCATCTTGACGCTGATCTGACTGGCCCTGGGGTAGCCCGGCAGCCACGTCGAGATCTTGGTTCCCAGCTGGAGGCGACCCTCGTCCCGGAGCTGCAGGATGAGCGCTGCCACGAAGGTCTTGGTCAGGGACGCCACCGCGAAGGGCGTGAACATCCTGATGTCGCGACCGCGCGAGCCGCGGACCGCGCGACCGCTGGTGCCCAGCCAGCGGGAGCCGTCGGGCAGGCGCACGGCCACGGCGACGCCGGGTGCATGGTGGCTGACGCGCCACTGGTCGATCCTGGCCTGCAGCTTGGCCGCCAGCACCGGGTCGACAGGAGAGGTGGGCAGAGCCGCCGTGGGGGCCGCGAGCGAGGTAGCCAGGAGCGCGAACACGAAGAGGATGGCGACGGCACGGGGCAGAGGGCGACTGTTCACGGCGGGCCGAGCATAGCGCCAGCGCACGGTTTGGGCGGCCCGCTCGTTGACGGTGCAACTGGTCATCGCCATCATGTGCGGACTCCAAGCCCCCGAGGAGGCAGCCCCCATGTCCCCACGACTCGCGCTCCGGCGCTCCGTCACGGCCGTGCTCGCCTCGGCGCTCCTGGTGTCGCTCGGCGGAACATCGAGCTTCACGTTCGCCATCAGCGACGAAGAGGTCGAGAAGGCCGTCGCCCAGCTCGAGAAGCAGCTCAAGCTGAAGGTCGACCTGGTGCGCTGGAGTGACGGGCCGCCGGTGATCGTGGATGCGGCAACCGGCCTGCTCCCAGATGGATATGGCGAAGGGGACGTCACGCACATGGCGTACAGCGAGATCGAACTGACGCAATCGATCATCAAAGCACTGGAGAAGCGGGTGCGCGCCAAAGCCACCCGCCCGATCGTCGGCAACGAGGCGCAACTGAAGCCGGGGCAGCACGTCCTCGTGCTCGTCTTCTTCACGGCCGACCCGCTCAAGCCAGGTGCGGATGTCCAGGCATACCTCGGCTTCGACGGTCCCGATGGTGTTCCCGCCTATCCCGGCGGCGTGCCCGATCCGCTCGCGGGGAACGCCACCTTCGTGCAGCTCGGCCAGTATCCCCAGTACGACGCCCTGGTGACATCGACCACGCCGCTTGCCGGGCTGCCCGTCGGTGGCGCGCCTGACTGGAACAGCGCCGATGCGCGCTTGTACGGCTACAACGACGGCCGGACCTGGGTCGCGTTCAACCCACTGCCGAACGGGGCTGAGACCTTCGACCTGCGCGTGCGCAGCGTCGCCGGCGGCGGGCAGGCGCTCGACCTGTTCACGACGTCAGCCGGTCTCAGCGAGTTTCCTCTCGGCGGCTCGCCGGTGCCCGATGATCTCTGCTTCTCTGGCTTCTCGTACGCTGAACAGGCCGCGGATGGAAGCCACAGCGGCAACATCGTGGAGATGGCACTGGAGCCGGGAGCATCAATGGGTGTTGGTGCACTCCCCAGTTTCGGGGTCACGAACCTGCTGACGGGCGAGCCAGTGGACTCCCCCATCCGGTTCTTCCCGGAGACGGGCACCACGTTCATCGACTTCCATGCCGCGCCCGGCCTGTACCAGCTCAGCGCCGACGGCGCCCCAACCCTGGACGGGACCGGCAGCTTGAGCCCCAGTCTGTTCGGGGACGGCGTCATCGTCGATCTCACCGGCCCCCGAACCGGTCTGTTCCTGGGTACGCATCCATGCGCACGGCTGCCGCAGCTGCCGGGTGGGCTTCCCGATGACGTCATGCTGGCCGCGGCGAGCGCGGTCGGGCTGGAGCCCGCGAGCCCGGCTCTGCAGGGATTCACCGCGCCCGACGGCACCGACGTCGGCCTGCTCCGCGTGGACGGGGCCGAGGCCCCGGCCCTGGTCGCGGCGGTGGGCGGACGACCGGCGTCGGTCGACACCCTCGACCTGCGAGCTGCAGCCAGCGCCTGCGAGCAGGCTCCGGTCAGCCTCGGCATCGCCGGCATCCACGAGGCGTGTGCGGATGGGACCAGCCGCCTCTTCTGGCTCGCGCCGTTCGGGGACGGCGAGGACCCGGGTGACGTGGGGCGCCTGTTCACGCTGGAGGCTCAGCCGAGTGGGTTCCCGGACGGGGAGTTCCCCGGCGGCATCGATCCCCTGGTGACCGCTGACGGGGACGTGCGTCCCGAACTTCAGAGCGTCCTCGCATACTTGCTCACCGAGGACGGTCATGACTTCTCGGACGTGAGATGGCGCGACACCCCGTGAGGGCCTCGGCTGGGCGCGCGTAGCTCACTGCTATCCTGCGGCTGCTGGAGAGGTGGCCGAGTGGTTGAAGGCAACGGTCTTGAAAACCGTCGGGCGTGCAAGCGTCTCGTGGGTTCGAATCCCACCCTCTCCGCCACGCACGCTCGCGGCTGTCCCGCCCACCCGAAGTTGACGACGGGTGAATGATTCTGAAGTCCGCGATCGTCTAGTAGTCGTGATGGGGGTCATCGAGGTGGGAGGGCGGAGCGTCGCCAGCGCGCCGGCCGCCAGTGTGGAGCGAGAGGTCGCCTTCCACCGGCTGGTCGACCGGCAGCTCGACCGCTGTTACCGCCTCGCCGCGGTCGTGCTCGGCGATCAGACCGATGCGCAGGACGCGGTCCACGACGCCTTCGTGACCGCCTGGCGCAAGTACGACACGCTGCGTGATCCGACCCGCTTCGAGGCCTGGTTCGATCGCGTCGTGGTCAACGCCTGTCGCGACCGGATGCGTCGTGCACGCCATCAGCGGGTCGAGGACCTTTCGGCTCGGGCCGACATCGCCGGGCCCGATCCGACCAAGCCCATCGCCGACGAGATCGTCGTGCGCCGGGCGCTCAAGCACCTCCAGCCGGACGACCGCATCGTGCTCGCCCTGCGCTTCTACCGCGACATGAAGGTCGATGACATCGCCGATGCCATGGACATCAGTCCTCGCGCAGCCACCTCGCGCCTCCATCGGGCCGTGGAACGGCTGCGCCGCATCCTCGATGACGACGTACAGGAGGCCGCGACATGAACGAGCGCGACCTCGAGGCTCGGCTCCGGGACACCTACCGGGCCGAAGCCGAACGAGCAGACCCCGGAGCGCTGGCAGAGCGCGTGTATTCCATCCCCGCCACGGCCGAGCCGGAACGCCGGCGCCCGTGGCATGGCTTCGGGTCCGGTGCGACGCGAGGCACTGGGCCTGGCGGGGAACAAGTGATGGGAGGGATCAAGATGTTGGCATCGATGCGGATAGCCGCGATCGTCGCGGTCCTTGCGCTGGGTACCTCGCTGCTGGCCCTACAGGTCGGCAGCCCCACCGAGCCGGTGACACCCGGTGCGAACGCGCCTGGTGAGGTGCCGGTGACGGTCACGGGTACGGGGGAGATCCTCGACAGCCAGAGCGGCAATGGCTTCGTCGGGACGAGCACGATGAGCGATCCGCGGGTCAGCGGCGACGTCGAGATCACTTGGCGGCTTGCGTCGCAGTACGGAGCTGATGAGAACGACGATGCCCTCTATGGCACGGTCGCGACCACCAACGATGGTGGGACGTGGCAGGGCCAATGGGTCGGCTTCGTTGACGACCAGGGGCGGCACCACATCACGGAGTGGTTCGAGGGCACCGGCGACTACGAGGGACTGCGCTACATCGAGCAGTTGGTCCAACGCGAGCGCGGTGGCCTGCTAGATGCGACAGGATTGATCTACCAGGGCATGGCCCCCTCGACGGTCATCCCTGCCGAGGTGGCCGAGTAGCGAACCTGCCCGGCAGACAGGGGCTCGTCCTGTGAGGGGCGGGCCTCGGTCTCGTCGATGGAGGAGGGACATGCGAACGTCGCGATCGTCCCTGATGGGGACCGCCATCGTTCCGCTGTTGCTGAACACTTGAAGGGGGAGTGTCCTTGAAGGGGGAGTGTCATGGTTCGCGTCTTGTCCGCGCTCGTCGCCGTGGGGTTGTTGGTTGCAGCAGCCTCGCCGGTCGGGGCTCAGTCCCCGCCCACCTACGTGCCCACACTGCTCAAAGCGGCCGCACCGCTACCGGGTGCGAACGGCGTGGCCTTCGATGACCAGAACGGCCTCTGGGTCGGCAGCGCGGGTGGCGCCATCACGAAGGTGGACAAGGAGACCGGCGAGGTCCTGCAGCGGTTCGGTCCTGGTCCCGAGTGGGGTGCCGACGACATGGTCTTCGGCCCCGATATGGCACGCACACGAACCTCAACAGCACGCCGCTCCTCGGTGTCAATCCCATCGCCTTCTCCGACGACGGCCGACTCTTCGTGGGCCTCGCGCTCATGGGCGACGCGCTTAACGAGTTCGATCAGCAGGGTATCGAGGAGCCGCGCCTCATCGCGGAAGGCCTGGGCCTCAACGGGTTCGACTGGTTGGACGGATACCTCTACGCGCCACGCTGGATGACGGGCGAGGTCGTGCGGGTGGACGTCGAATCGGGCGAAAGCACGATCGTGGCCACCGGCTTCGGCCAGCCGAACTCGGTCGACGTCGGACCTGACGGCATGCTCTACGTCAACGACAACGGCGCCGGGCAGGTCGTCAAGGTCGACCCGGACACCGGCGACAAGACGCTGGTGGCCGAGATCGGCGGAGACAACCTCGACTTCGATGTGAGCGGACGGCTGTTCCTCTCGTCCAACGACGACGGTCGGCTCGTCGAGGTCATGGCCGACGGTAGCGTCCGAGAGGTCAGCCCACCCGGCCTCGTCGGGAGTCCCACCGGCATCACTGCGATGACCGCCGATGACGGACCGACGACCGTCTACATCCCCGATATCTTCCGTCTCCATGCGGTCGATGGGCGCACCGGGGCCGAACTGACCCCCGAGGGCGGACTAGAGGCCGCGGCCATGACGGCCGCCGCGTCCGGCACGGACGTGGTGCTGAGTTCGTGGTTCGCCGGTGCCCTCCAGATCTGGGACCCTGTCACTGGCGAGGTCGTTGCCGACCTGGCGCCGTCCCTCACCGGACCGGCCCTCGACGCCGTCGGCTTCGGTGACCGGGTCATCGTCTCGGAGCTGGGTGCCGACGGTCCGGCCGTGGTCGCGATCGATCCGACTTCGGGTGAGCGCATGCTGCTGGCACCCATGGCCATGCCCAGCGGTCTGGCCACCGATGGCGTCGATCTGTGGGCGGCCGACTGGGCCGCGGGCACGGTCTCGCAGGTCATCGATGGTGGCGCGATCATCGAACCGCTCCTGACTGCATCCGGGCCGGCACAGCCGGAGGGCCTGACGGTGACACCCGACGGCGCGCTGCTGGTGGCCGAGACCGGGGCCGGACGTATCTCACGGATCGACCCTGCCACGGGGACGGTGACGCCGCTGGTGGAGGGCCTGGATCTCGGGATGCCTGGTCCTGCGCTTCTGCCACCGGTCTTTGCCCTCGCCGGGGTGGCGGCTGACGCCGCGGGCTCGTTCTACGTCGCGACCGCCCAAGGTGTCTTCCGCTACGACCCGCAGGCCTGACGGCGTCGAGCCTCACACATCGGATTTCGTGGGCACGTCGGAGTGCACATGGGGCACACCGGGAGTCACAGTCATGCCTACCATCCGAGCGACTTCGATCGGAGCCGGGGTCCTGGCGCTCCTGCTTCCGATCGCCGGCCCCGCACTCGCCCAGGACGCCGAACACGCCATGAGTGCCGCCGGGACCATCGGAGAACCGGCGGACTCCGGGGCCCGCATCGTCGACGTCGAAGCGCTCGATGATCGCATGGTCGACCTGACCATCGACTCGCCAGCGGTGGGGACCGAGAAGGTTCGACTGCTCCTGCCTCCCGGGTTCGATCCCGGGGCCGATGTCGAGTGGCCCGTGCTGTACCTGCTCCACGGTGCCTTGGACGACTACACCAGCTGGACGAGCGAGACGGACGTTGCGGAACTGTTCGCAGAGCTCGACGTGCTCGTGGCCATGCCCGAGGCCAGCTGGGACGGCTGGTACACCGACTGGTGGAACGGCGGCGAGGGCGGCCCACCGATGTGAGAGGCGTTCCACCTAACCGAGGTGCGCGAGCTGCTCGAGCGCAACTGGCAAGCCGGCGACGAATGGATCGTGGCGGGCGTCTCGATGGGCGGTCTCGGGGCGATGACCCAGGCGGCGCGACACCCGGAGCTCTTCGAGCTGGTTCGTCTCGAAGTCTCCACTGAGCCGTGGGTCATCTGACGATGCCGACTCAGCGACAGCCTTGGTGCCCAACCGTGCCATCGCGTGGACAGCCAGTGGGGTACCGTCGCCGCAGACTCGCCCGTGCCGTCCGGCTCTGGCCCGCCGAACGCGATGCGGTCGACAGTCGTGACCTGCTGAGCTGCTCGCGGCCAGACTCGGCGCCGGTCGTGTGAAGCGCACGGAGACCATGCCCAGATGCTTCCGATCGCGGAACAGTGGTACCGAAGGCTGCTCGCCATGGCCCTGGTGTTGGGCGTGGCCGGCGGTCTCTTCGCACTGTTCTACTCCGGACTCACGACGACGGGCATCAGCTTCTTCTTTGGTGAGCCGACCTCTGATCCGTTCTCGGGACAGTGGTGGTGGATCCCACTGGTGGCGACCGGTGCCCTGATCGTCGCGGCCCTCCGTCAGCGGACCGGGCTGAGCGGAAAGGTCCCCGGAGGTATCGCGCTCGTTCGGGTCGGATGGGTCGATCCGTCCACCGCCCTGCCGGTGATCGCGGTCTCGATCGTGTCGCTCATCTTCGGCGCGAGCCTGGGTCCCTCGCTCGGCATCATCGTCTTCGGGGGTGGACTGGGCGCCTGGCTGGTGTCGCGTCGCCCCGAAGCCGACGAAGCCGAACGCCAGGAGAACTCGCTCGCGGGCATGGCTGGAGGGCTCGGTGCGGTCTTTTCTGGCCCGCTCTTCGCGAGCGTCATGGACACCGAGCTCTCCCCGCGGCCCAAGCGTGACTACGTCTCCTCCTTCGTGCCGCGCTTCCTCTCCTCCGTGGTCGGCTACGTCATCTTCTTCGGGGTGACGAGCCAGGTGATGCTTGGTTCCTATGCCATCCCGGACTACACCTTCGAGTGGGCTCACATCCTCTATGCGCCGGTCCTGGGCCTGCTCGCGGCCCTTACGCTCGTGGTCTTCGCGGCCATCGACAAGGTCGTCGGCCTGGTCGATGGCTCCATCGCCAACGCGTACCTGAAGGCGCTCGGCTTCGGCGCGCTCATCGGGTTCATCTCCTTCGCTGTGCCGCTGGCCGCCTCTGGCGGAAGCTCGCAGCTGGTCCACCTGACCGAGAACCTGGGGCCGCTCAGCGTCGGCCTGCTGATCGTCGTGCTGCTCGCGAAGATGACCGCCGTGAGTCTCAGCAACAGGGCCGGCTTCCTCGGCGGACAGGTGTTCCCGATGCTCTTCATCGGTGGCACGGTCGGGGCCATCATCAGCGCCGTCGTCCCGGAGGTCCCGGCCTCGCTGTCGATCGCGGTGATGATCGCGGCTGTGCCTGGGGCGATCATCGGTGCACCGGTGACCTTCATCATCCTCGGTGTCGGGACCGTGGGGCTGGGCATCGAGTCGGTAGCACCGATGGGGATCGCCATCATCAGCGCTCAGCTCGCCGTGTCGGCACTCCGTCTCCGCAGGGCGCACGACAGCATGTAGGTCGGCATGCCTGGGTCGTCGGGTGGGCCTATGGTGGACACATGACCGAGATCGTCCGCCGTCGCGAGTACGGCCCCGAGCAGCCGCTCGATCGAGCTGACCTGGACCCCGACCCCGTGGCTCCAGCTGACGGCTTGGCTCGACGCCGCGGCTGCAGCCGGAACCCGTGAGCCCAACGCGATGACGCTGGCCACCGCCGATGCGGCCGCCGTCCCGTCCGCACGCATGGTCCTGCTCCGTGGGCTCGATGACCGGGGCCTCGTCTGGTACACCAACCGCGAGTCGCTCAAGGGCCGCGACCTCGCGGCCAATCCCCGCGCGGCCCTCGTCTTCCACTGGGAGTCGCTCCAGCGCCAGGTCCGGGTCAGCGGGGACGTGACCGTCGCGTCCCGCGAGGAAGCCGAGGCCTACTTCGCCGACCGCCCGCGTGGCAGCCAGTTGTCGGCGTGGGCCTCGCCGCAAGGGCGCGTGCTCACCGACCGGCCCGAGCTCGCGGCCGCGACGCAGCGGATCGACGAGACGTACCCCGACGCGGTGCCCATCCCGCCGTTCTGGGGCGGCTACCGGCTGCGCCCCGCGAATGTACGAGTTCTGGCAGGGCCGGCGCGACCGGATGCACGACCGCTTTCGCTACCTGCGCACGAGCGACGGCTGGCAGATCGACCGTCTCGCCCCATAGGGCCAGGGGCACAGCTGGTAGCAGGCGAGGCCTACTGCTCGGGTGTCGCAGGCCCGTCGTCGAACTCCGCCCGGATGGCCTCGATCTCGTCAAGGCTGAAGCCCAGCTCCATGCCGATCTCGTTGAGCTCCACCCGCTCTGCCTCCGAGATCTCGTCGTCGGCGTCACTCACGGCGAACGCGGTACGCAGCAGGTCCTCGCGCTGCGCGCGCGTGGTCGTCCTCGCGAATTCACGGGTGAGCGTGTAGTCCTCGGTGGCCCCGTAGAGCGCGTTCATCCGCCGGGCCAGCTCCACGATGAGGACCGCCTGTGCCTCGGAGAGGTGGCCAGCCGTGCTGACGGCGCGTTCCATGTACTCGAGCTCCGGCGGGCTGACCTCGAGATCGGCCTGCGCCACGCGCACGAGGATGTAGGCGTAGCCGGCGACGAACCGTCGCTCCTCGACAGGCAGGGAATCCATCTGGCCGAGGACTCGGCGGAGGTTGGAGGTCTCGGCGACAGGGTCGACCTCCGAGTCCGGATCTTCCGGGTCGGGATCCCTGTCCAGGAAGCGATCGAGGACCAAAGCACTCCTTACCGTCATACGTCTTGGGACAGGCCGGCAGCACCGACGCAGGGCCTAGCGTACCCTCAGACGATCTGATGGAGGAATCGTTCGGCGGCGCGCTCGTTTGGCTCGGCGTCGTCATCTGTCTTTCCCAGTCGGCCATGTTCTCGGGACTGAACCTGGCGTTCTTCAGCCTGAGTCGCCTGCAGCTGGAGATCGCGGTCGCGGAAGGCGATCACTCGGCCAGACGCGTGCTCACGATGCGGCGGGATGCGAGCCTCCTGCTCACCACCATCCTGTGGGGCAACGTGGGCATCAATGTGCTCCTGACGCTGCTCGTCGGCTCGGTCCTCGTGGGTGCCATCGCGTTCGTCTTCTCGACGGTCATCATCACGTTCGGCGGTGAGATCCTGCCGCAGGCCTACTTCTCACGGCATGCGCTGCGGACCGCCTCGCTCTTCGCGCCGGTGCTGCGCTTCTACCAGATCCTGCTCCTGCCCGTGGCCTGGCCCTCGGCTCGACTCCTCGACCGGTTCCTTGGCCCCGAGGGCGTGACCTACTTCCGGGAGACGGAGCTGCGAGCGCTCATCCGTCACCACATGGACGCCCCGGACGCTGCCGAAGTGGATCGCATCGAGGGCATGGGGGCCCTCAACTTCCTGGCCCTCGACGACATCCACGTGGCCGAGGAGGGCGAGCCGCTGGACGACGACACCATCATCACGCTGCCGCTCCGCGAGGGGCTCTACGCTTCGCTCGAGCTGCCCACCATCACGGCGGGCGTCGACGACCCCTTCGTGCGCCAGGTCAACCAGTCTGGCCACAAGTGGGTCATCCTCACCGATCCTGCCGGCGAGCCGCGTATCGCGCTCGATGTCGATGGCTTCGTGCGCGACGTGGTCGTGCATGGCAACAAGACGGTCGTCGCCCACCACTGTCATCGGCCCATCATCGTCATGGATCCGACCATGCCGCTGGGTCGCATCATCGGCCGCCTGCAGGCTGCCGGAGTACGAAGCGACGACGATGTCATCGACAACGACGTCGTGCTCCTGTGGGGTGAGGATCGCCGCATCATCACCGGCGCTGACATCCTCGGCCGACTCCTGCGCGGCATCGCCCAGGGCAGCTCTCAGCCTGAGGAGTGAGCGGCCGACTCCAGCCACGCTTCTACGGCCATGGGCAGGACCTCGAGCGGGATCGAGCCGTGGCGCAGGACCGCATCGTGGAACCCGGCGATGTCGAAGTCGTCACCCAGTGCCGCCGCGGCTTCATCCCGTAGTCGCAGGATCTCGAGCATGCCGATGAGGTAGCTCGGCGCCTGCCCGGGCCAGACGATGTAGCGATCGACCTCCGACGCTGCCCATGGCTCTGGGAAGCCCAGTTCGACGAGGTAGTCGATCGCCTCGTCGCGTGACCAGCCGAGCGCGTGGATGCCGGTGTCGGCCACGGCGCGCGCCGCTCGGAGCAGTTCCATGCGCAGGCGGCCGATGTTGCCGAGCGGGTCGTCCTCGTACTGCCCGGCCTCGGCGGCCAGTCGCTCGGCGTAGAGCGCCCAGCCCTCGGCGTAGCCAGTGAAGGTCGTCGCTCGCTGCACCAGTGGCAGGTCCTCCGCTTCGCGTTGGAGCGCCAGCTGGAAGTGGTGGCCGGGCACGGCCTCGTGATGGTTCGTCGTGGCATACGTGTCCATCGGGAAGGTATCGCCACCGAGGGAGAGGTAGTAGATGCCGGGCCGGTCGCCGGTCACCGGGGGCGGTCGGTAGTAGGCCCCACCCGCGCCCTCGCGCCCGGGTCGCGGGCGCTGCACTTCGATGGGTGAGGCCGGCAGCGTCGTGAACATCGCCTCGAACGAATCCTCGGTGCCGGCGATGAACGCCTCCGTCTCGTTCAGCAGTGCCTCGCGATCGGCGTCGGAGCGCAGTGGAACGACTGGCATCGAGCGACTGACAGTTTCGATGGCCCGCACGAAGCCAAGGCCATCGACGTCTACCCCGTGCGCGGCCATAGCCTGGACGAGCTCGTCCCGCACCCGCTCGACCTGGCCCAGGCCGATCTCGTGGACCTCGGCCGGCGTCAGGCGGGTCGAGAGATGGTGCGCGAGGACCGCGGCGTAGTACTCGTCCCCGTCGGGATGGTGCAGTACCCCGGGTTGGTCATCACTTCTGACCGCCGCCGAGCGGACGGTGCTCTCGAGCACCTCGAAGGCCGGCATCAAGCGCTCCGCGATCACGACCTTCGCCTCGGCGATGAGCCGATCCCGTTCCGCGTCCTCGAGTCCCAGGCCCTCGAGCCGTGCGGCGAAGTCGACGAGGAGGGGATGATGCTCGACGGGGACCAGCTGGTTCGCGATCTGCCAGCCGGCGATGGCCAGCCCGCGCTGCGTCGGCAGGTTGCCCGTGGTCTCGCCTCGACGCACGGCTGCAGCGACCTGTGCCAGCTGCCCGCCCGCGGCCTTGAGCCGGGCGATGTAGGCCTCGGCGTCGGCGAGGTCGTCGAGCGGATGGACATCGGCCATGAACTCCCCGAAGTCGACGTGTGCGCCGGTGATGAAGTTGACCGCGTAGGCGTGATCGGCGAACCGGGCCATCGAGACGATGTCCCGCAGGTACCACTCGGCCACGGCCAGGGTGATGCGCTCATCGGCGCTGAGCGACGAGGGGTCGATCGCGGCGAGGCGCACAAGGGCTTCCCCGGCGATGCCGGCCGTTTCCGTGTCGAAGTCCGCGGAGAGGTCGTTGAGCCGGGTGTCATCGAGCCCGAGCTCCGCACTGATGCCGAGGTCGGTGGCGTCCTGGGGGAACCGCGCCAGCATCGTGTGTCCGATGTCGTCGATGAGCGCTTCGAAGCTCGCGGGTTCGTCCGCTGCGGACCCCATAGCCGGCAGCACGAGTACGGCGGTCAGGGTCATCGCTGTCAGTCGACGCAGCAACATCTGTCTCCTCCTCGCGGACGTCGCAAGATCGCCGGGCGGGCGCCCTACTCGAGTACCGCCGAGCCGGCGCCACCACGAGCCTGGCGGTCGACCCGCAGCGCGAGCAGGGCCGCGCTCAGTCGCATGATCACCTCGCCGTCGAGCTCTTCACCGAGCAGCGTCTCGATCCGCTCCAGTCGGTAAGCCACCGTGCGCGGGGCGAGGTGCAGCCGGCGCGCGGCTTCGCGGATGTTCTGTCGGGCGCCAAGGTAGACCTCCAGCGTGTCCACCAGCTCCTCGCCCATGCGCGCATCGGAGAGGAGCGGGCCCAGCTCCCGGTCCACAGCCGCGCGCACCAGCTGCCGGTCGAGCAGGAACGTCGTCTCGAGGGCGAGCTCTCCGGGGTCGCCGATCCATCCGCGCCGTCCGAGCGACTCGGCCACGCTCGCGCTGAACTCTGTCTGCGTGAGCACGTCGGCCAGCGCCTCCACACCCGCGACCGGGCCGCTGTCGATGACCACGATGTCCTCGCCCAGCACGGCCGGCAGCGCTTCACGCAGGCGCTGCTCACCCGTCCAGTCGGCGCTCGCGAAGACGAGCACCCGGGCACGCCAGTCGAGCACGACCGGTAGGCGGATGCCGGGCTTCGAGCGATGGTCGGAGGCCGGCACGCGGATGCGGCGCTCGAGCCGATCCACGAGCTCGGCGACCTCGGCATCGTCCGCGCTCGGTACATGGGCCAGGATGAGACGGTAGCTCCCGCCGACCGCCAGTCCGTGGCGCTCGCTGCGGAGGCGGATGCGGGCGCGATCCTGCGGCGTTGCCCGGGGTGCCGAGAGCAGGTCCTCGAGCACGGCCCGTCGTCGCTCCGAGTGGGCTGCCGCCGCCTCGAGCTCCGCGCGCACGTAGCCCTCGGAGATGGCTGCGATCGCGTCGTCGAGCCCGCGCAGCAATCGGTCGCCGAACTCCATCACGGTCGCTCGACCGATGTCGTCCTGGCGCATGACCGCTTCCCAGATAGCCCAGTTGAGCGAGAGGTAGCCATCGAGGACGCGCTCGGTGGGCGCACCCTCGCGAGCGAGCCGTTCGCCCTCGGTCCGCCAGCTGGCCAGCTGCCTGGGCGTGGGCACCGCCTCGGTCACGAGGTCCATGACCTGCTCGAAGGCCGGCCTGATGCGCTCAGGGTCGATGTCGGTGTCGCGGGCCGTGGTGGCCACGATCCCGGGCTTGGCCTCGCGCAGGCGCTCGAACAGGAGCGCTCGGGCCTGCTCGCTGCTGAGCTCCTGTTGACGTGCCATCGTCCGACCATCCTAGGCGGACCGGGGCAGCGATGTCGTTCGGCGCAGTGGACCATCGTGCTCGCCTCGCGCGCTCGGCCTCGTCTTGCGTCACGCGGAGGCACCGACCAGCAGGCCCGTCTACCATCGGTCGATGCACACGGCCCTTACGCGCCTGCGCGCGCTCCTTCGGCCCTCGACCCCGCCCCCCGCCGACGTGCACGACGACGCGGCCGCGTGCTCGTGGGACGCGATGCGAGCGACGTACGAGGAGCAGGCGGCCCGCGGTGTGCCAGAGGCGATCGTCGGGCTGGAGCGGATCGAGCAGGGACGGTGGCCGGCCAGCGGGCGGCCTCGGGGCGGATCGGGAGCGGCGGATGGATGACCTGAACGAGGGGCTCGGCAAGCGCATCGGGGGGCTGGGGGGCTGCGCCCTGCCAGCCTTGACGCTGGTGTTGGCGGCGCTGTTGGTGGTCGTCGCGGCAGGGATCGTGGTCGGTGCCGACGGCGATGCCTCCATCGAGACGCTGAAGGGCAAGACGTACCGCATGGCTGACGCGGTCATGGCCGACCAGCTCACCCGCTATGGCGACCCCACCGGCGATCAGTCCCTGTCCGATGGCACGCCGGCCACGGACGCCCCGGCGTGGTCCGACATGGCCGCGGTGTACGTGGCCGCGACACGAACGCCGGCCAAGCTGCGGACGAAGATGAAGAGCGATCATCCACCGGGCGCCTCGGATGCGTTCTATGGTTCGATGGCCAGGCCCAAGGCCAAGGAGCGCATCGTTTTCGTGGCCGTGAAGATGGCCGCGGCGTTGCCCGCCGGCGCGAGAGGGCAACTGGTGGAGATCGGACTCGCCGGCGCCGACGCGACGCCGGTGCAGGTCGGCACCGGCACCGACACGCTCGCCGGTATCGAGACCTTCTCCCTGAGCGGTCTCTTCCGTAACGGCTCGGTCGCGACCGGCGATACCGACATCACTGGCAAGGAGCCCGGCGTGGAGCTCGAGGACGCCGACTTCTACAACGCCGAGTCAGGCGTCTATGGCTTCTACGATCCCAAGAAGGCCACCTGGTACGTGGTGGTCCCTCGAGCGGGTGATACCGACGCCATCACCGTCAGCGTGCACAGCACCACCCGCGCCGGACAGGTCACCGATCGCCTCGACCTCCCCGGGGGCGGCCACTTCATCGACTTGCGTGCACCCACGGGTGGCTTCAAGGCGAAGGGGGACCTGTCGCCCCTGAGCTGTCGCGCCCTGGAGACCTTCAGCGGGGAGGGTGGCATCGTCGAGCTCAGCGACGTCGATGCCACCCTCATCCGCTATACCGCGGGTGTGGATGCCTCGGTCGGCGAGAAGAAGACCGCCGAGCTCCTGGGCTCGGCCATCGAGGCGGTGGGCCCGGTGTCGGTGGCGCTCACCGCCGTCGGCGCCGAGGCGGAGCCACTGATCGTGGACGGCGAGCTATCGGCTTCGCCGGACGCCAGGACCATATCGTTGACCTTCGAGGCACCCGCGGGCCAGTGGCGCTTCGCCCTGGCCGACGAGCTGGAGCTCAAGACGCCCGCAGGCGAGCGCATCATCGACCACACCTCGCTGACGGGCACGGCCGGGATCCTCACTGGACCCGGGCTCGACGGATTCGTGGCTGGCAACCCGGCGTGTTTCGCGAGCGTGGCCGCTGACCCGAGCGATCCCGCCGATGGGGCCGATGCGGCCGATGGGGCTGACGAGACCGCCAGCCCAGAGGTCGTGGAGCCTGAAGCCTAGGTCTTCATCAGGTACGGGAACAGCCGCATCTTGAGATCCGTGGGTGGTAGCGCACCCACGATGCGGTCGACGACACGGCCGTCCCTGATGACCAGCATCGTCGGGATGGATGTGGCCTGGAACTGCTGGGACAGTCCCGGGTTCTCGTCGACGTTGACCTTCACCACCTTGATCCTGCCGGCGTATTCCTTCGACAGGTTCTCGAGCATCGGGCCCACCACACGGCAGGGGCCGCACCAGGGTGCCCACAGGTCGACGAGCACCGACACCGAGGAGCGCGCCTCGTAAGGGAACGTGGCATCGGTCGCGTTCACCAACCAGGGCAACGGCTTGCCGCAGGCACCGCAATGGGGCGACCCGCGCTCGGCCGGTCGGATCTTGTTCTTCTTGCCACATTCCGCGCAGAGGAGCGTCGACACGGGACCGGCAGGCGCGGAGCTGCCGGAGGTCGGATTCGGTCCTGTCATCGACCCTGAGTTTGCGTTCCTTCGCCGAATCGAGCAAGGTGCCGCGCGGGATCGACCGGGGGACGCTCAGTCGCCACCGCGGATCTGGTAGCGGGACATGCGCCAGGTCGAGACGGCAGCGGCACCGACGATGACCGCGACCAGGATGAAGACGCCCTGCTCGAGGGCGATGGCGCCCTCGGGTGGGTACTCGCCGGCGAGCTCGCGCGCGACCGCGAGGGTGGCCTGGCGGATGGAGAACGTGCGCGTGCCCTCGAGCAGATCGGCGAGTACGCCCTCCCACAGCATCACGTAGGCCAGGCCGATGGCCAGCGCGCGCGTGGTGAACGTGCTGATGGCCATGAACAGCATCGCGTAGGCCGCACCACCGACCGCGGCCGCGAGGCCGTAGGCGAGCCCGGCCGAGGCCACGTCGTTGCCGGTCAGCCCGGCCACGATCCCGGTGAGGATGGCCGCGGGCGCGATGAGCGCCGCGGTCAGGCCGGCCACGACGATCCCCTTCGAGGCCACGATGCGCGCGCGGCGGATGGGCTTGGTGAGGAGGTACACGATCGTGCCTTCCTCCAGCTCGGAGCCGATCGCGGCGGTGCCGAAGACCAGCGCGATGAGCGGCAGCACCAGCTGCACGATCAAGGTATCGAAGTCCTCGGGCTCGATCTCGGCATCGCCGAACCCGGCGGCGAGGCCCACGAGCAAGACAGGCACGGCCGCGAGGGCCAGCATCAGCCAGGTGCGCCGGCGGTCGAGCAGACCGCGCAGGGTGAGCGCCACGATCGGCACGCGCGCGATCATCGACCCACCAGGTAGGCGAAGACCGACTCCAGCGAGTCGTCGGTCGGCCGGAGCTCGACGAGCCGGATGCCGGCGCCCTGGGCCACCCGCGGGATACGCCGCGTGAACTCCCCGTAGTCGGAGGTTCGGACGCGCAGGCCCGATCCATCCAGCTCGACGCCGAAGACGCAGTCCTCCGCCAGCAGCAGCGAGCCCAGGCGCCGGTCATCAGACGAGCGCACGCTGAAGGCGTGGGGTCGGTCGGTCATCAGCTGTCGGATGGAGCGGAAGTCGCCCGAGGCGGCGAGGCGACCGGCGTAGACCACCAGCACCGAATCGGCCAGGCGCTCGACCTCCTCGAGGATGTGCGAGGAGAGCAGGACGGTGCGTCCCTCGTCGGCCATCTGTCGTAGCAGCTCGAACATCTGCAGCCGCTGGCGCGGGTCCATGCCGTTGAAGGGCTCGTCGAGGACGAGCACCGAGGGATCGTGCACGAGGGCGCCGGCCATCTTGATGCGCTGGCGCATGCCCTTCGAGTAGGTGCCCACGCGGCGATCGGCATCGTCGCTCAACTCGACCCGTTCGATGGCGCGCTCGACCGCAGCCTGCGGATCCTCGAGATGGTGGAGGCGAGCGTTGAGTTGGACGAATTCGCGGCCACTCAGGTAGGGATAGACCGTCTCACGCTCGGGCACGAGGCCGACTCGGCGGTACATGTCCGGGCGACGCCAGCTGGTCGCCCCGTCGATGCGGACATCCCCGGCCGACGGCGCAAGCAGCCCGGCGATCATGTGCAGCAGCGTGGTCTTGCCCGCACCGTTGGGACCGAGCAGGCCGGTGATACCGCTGCCGACTTCGAAGGAGATGTCGTTGACGGCCACGACGTTGCCGTACCAGCGGCTGACGTGGTCGACGCTGATGGTGGCCTCGGTGCGCCCGGTCATGCCTCGATGCTCCGGTAGCGGCGGGCCAGCAGTGCCAGCGCGCCGACGATCCAGGCGGCCGCCGCGCCGATGTAGACCCAGCCATCGATACCGGCACGACGCACGGTCATGTTCTCGGGCCGGGCATCGAAGAGGAAGGCGTTGACGCCATCGAGCACATCCGCCGGGCTGAGCAGGGCGGCGACCTGGCCGATGGTCCCGGTCTCGAGCCCGACGAGCATGGCGGCCGCGATGTTGGGGATCAGGAACACGCCGATGATGGCCGCGGTCGAGTAGGCGCGGCGCGAGGTCATCGAGGCCACCGCGGCCGAGAGGCTGCCGACGAGGAGGGTGATGATGCCGCCCGCTGCGAGCGCCACCGGCAGGCTGGGCAGCTCCTTGCTCAGGCCCTCGAACGGATCTGCCGCGACCAGCACCCGGCCGATCAGGAGCACGCCGTAGGGCACCAGCACGAGGATGACCAGCGAGAGGTAGAGGCCCAGCACCCGCGCGGCCGCGTAGTCGAGGCGTCCGACCGCGCGTGAGAAATAGAGCGGCAGCACGCCCGAACCCTGGTCGCGCCCGAACAGCTCCGGCGCCTGGGCCGCGCAGAAGAGGAACACGAGCGTGGCGATCATGGGGAAGAGCGTGGCGTACTTGATGGGCGAGACCGCCTCGATGGCCTCACCGGGGGTGCCCAGCGTGGAGACCAGCATCAGCAGGCCCAGCGCCAGCAGCGAGGGCAGGACCGCGAGGACCAGCAGGCCTACCGGCACGATCTTGGAGCGTGCGTTGCGGCCCAGGCCGTAGGCGGTGCGAACGCTGTGGGTCAGCAGCGCGGTGATGGCGCCGCGACGACCGAGGCGCAGGCCCTCGTAGCCGCGATAGCCGAGGTCGTAGATGGAGCCCCCGCGCCCGGCGCCCGGACCGCGGTCGAATGACGGCGCGGTCACTCCGCCACCTCGGAGCCCTCGGCTGTGACCGCGACGCCCGGAGCCGCCACGCGGAAGAGATCCTCGAGGCTGCTGCGGCGAGGTTCGACGCGGATGAGCGCGAGCCCGAGTGCGACCACAGCGTCGAGCACCTGGTCGAAGGTGTCGTCGCCACGCAGCTCGACGAGCACGTGGGTGCCGTCGACGCGGGTGGTGAGGCCGGCTTCGGTGAGCCGCCCGGCCAGCTCGGCCTGGCGCTCGTCGACCTCGACGATCAGCGTGCCGGTCTGCTGGGTGAAGGTATCGAGCTCCGCAGCCCGCAGGAGATGGCCCGCGTCGATGGCCACGAGGTACTGGCCGACGCGCTCGATCTCGCCCAGCAGGTGGCTGGCCATGATGATGGCGATGCCGAACTCGGTACCGGTGCGCTCGATGAGGTCGAGCATCTCGTCGCGGCCGGCGGGATCGAGGCCGTTCGTCGGTTCGTCGAGCAGCAGCAGGCGCGGATCGTGGACGAGCGCCTGGGCCAGCTTCACCCGTTGCTTCATGCCCGTCGAGTACCCGCCCATGGGCCGGTAGCGCTCTTCGAAGAGGCCGACGTGGCGAAGCACCTCGGCACTGCGTTCACGGGCGGAGGCTCGGGGCAGCCCTGACATGCGAGCCATGTGGTTGACGAAGTCGCTGGCGCTGATGTCCGGCGGCAGGCAGTCGTGTTCGGGCATGTAGCCGACGAGCTGGCGGATCGCCTGCGACTGCGTGCGCACGTCGAGATCGAAGATGCGTGCCGAGCCGCTGGTGGCATCGAGCAGGCCGAGCAGGATCTTGATGAGCGTCGACTTGCCCGCGCCGTTGGCCCCGACCAGGCCCACGATCCCCGGTTCGATCGACAGCGTCAGCCCGTCGAGCGCGGTCACGCCGCCTGGGTAGTGCTTGGAAAGGTGGTCGAGCTCGACGAGTGGCATGCCGTACCGAGTCTAGCGCGGGACCCCGAGTGCCCTTGGGCGGGCTCGCAGCGCGGCGGCTGGACAGCCCGGAACGCGCCTGCTAGAGTTAGTTCGTTCGACGAGCGAATGAATAGGTTGGAGGCGCACGCCAGGTAACCATGCGAACGGGACGGCGGGAGCTCATCCGCGATCTCAACCGCGCGCTCGTGCTCAACCTTGTGCGTGAGCGCCGCGCCATCTCGCGCGCCGATCTTGCCCGCATCACCGGCCTGAGCCCATCTACCGTGACCTCCATCACGGGCTCGCTCATGGCTGACGAGCTGCTGGTGGAGGAGGGCCCTGCCGCCGAGAGGGGAGACCGGGCGGGCTCGGTCGGACGTCCTGCCACGCTGCTCCGCGTCGATCCTTCGGCTCGGCACGTGGTCGGCGTGAAGCTGGCACCTGAGTCGCTGACGGCCACGGTCACCGACCTCGACGCGGAGCCACTCGCGATGGTGTCGCTGCCACACGGTGCAGCCGTTGGTCTCGACGAGATCATGGCCTTGTTCGAGCACGCCATCGAACAGCTGCGCCACGACGCTGGCCTTGGCGATGAGCGGCCGCTCGGCTTGGGCGTGGGCGTGCCTGGCGGCGTCGACCCCGAGAGCGGCGACGTCGTGCGCTCGCCGCTGCCAGCATGGGTCGGAGCCGGTCTCGCCCCCAAGTTGGAGAAGCGGCTAGGCGTACCTGTGCTCATCGACAACGACGTCAACACGCTGACGGTGGCCGAGCATCTCTACGGCTCGGGGCGTGGGCTCGATCACCTGCTGGTGGTGACCATCGGCCGGGGCATCGGCATGGGCGTGGTCATCGACGGCGTCGTGGTGCGCGGCGCGCGTGGAGCGCTGGGCGAGATCGGTCACATCGCGGTTGCCGTCGAGGGGGGGCATCGGTGCTGGTGCGGCCGGAGCGGCTGCCTTGAGGCCGAAGCCGCGGAGCCGGCGATCGCGCGCGAGGTGCTGGCCACGACGGGAACGGTCATCTCGCCAGACGACATCGCCGAGGCCGCGGAGAGCGACGAGCGCATCGCGCTGATCTTGGCCTCGGCCGGCGGTCTCGTAGGCCGCGCCGTGGGCGATGCCGCGACGCTGCTGGATCCGCAACGCGTCGTCATCTCGGGCGAGGGTGTACGCCTCGGCCACCACTACATCGAGGGCATCCGAAACGGGTTCCTCGAGAGCCTCCTGCCCGGAGCCGAGCTGGACCTCGTCTTCGAGCCGTGGGGCGATGAAGCCTGGGCTCGGGGAGCGGCCAGTCTGGTGCTGCGCGAGCTCTTCACACCAGCGCATCTGCGCGGCGAGCGACATCCCGCCGGGAGCGCGACCAGTTCGAGGGCCCAGCCCTCGTCGATAGCGGCCCCTTGAGGCCAAGGAGGAGTACGAGCATGCACGCGATCGAGCGCAGGAAGCTGGCGGCCATGGTGGCCCTGCCGGCAGCCCTGACCCTGGCCCTCAGTGGGGTGGCCACGGCACAGGACGAAGCCATGACCCCGGACGAATTGGTCACCGGGACGGTGGTCTTCTGGAACGGGTACGCCGCGGATGGCGACGAGATCACCACCTTCCGCGAGGAGGTCCTGCCCGTCTTCGAGGAGAGATATCCCAACGTCACCGTCGAGACCCAGGAGATCCCCTACGACGACCTGCGCCAGAAGCTGGTGACCGGCCTGGCCGGCGGCGTCCTGCCGGACGTGCTTCGAGCCGACATCATCTGGGTCCCCGAGTTCGCCGACCAAGGCGTTCTGCTCGCACTCGACGAGGAGATGCCCGACTTCGACGAGCTGGCGGCGCAGGTGTTCCCGGGTCCACTATCCACGAACCAGTGGGGTGATCACTACTACGGTCTCCCGCTTGACACCAACACGCGCATCATCTTCGCCAACGACGCGGTGCTCGAGGCCGCCGGTATCACCGAGCTGCCCGCGACCATCGAGGACTTCGAGGCCATGCTGGCAACCGTCGCCGAGACGCAGGGTGAGGGCGTCTATGGCTACGCCGAGGGCGGCACCGGCGCCTGGAGCGTCCTGCCATGGATCTGGACCATGGGCGGCGCTGTGACCGACGAAGGGCTCACCACCGCGACGGGCTATCTCAACGGCGAAGGCACCGTGGCCGCGGTGACGATGCTCAAGGACTGGCTCGACCAGGGTTACATGAGCCCTAGCATCCTTGGTGGCGGGACCGCCACGTCCGATCAATTCGGCAATGCCCAGACGGCCACCATCCTTGAAGGCCCGTGGATGCCGGGCATCTTCAACAACCAGTTCCCCGAGCTCGGCTTCAGCTTCGCGCCGGTGCCGGCAGGCCCTGGTGGTAGCCAGTCAGTGGTCGGTGGCGAGGACATCGTCGTCTTCAACACCACCGAGAACAAGGACGCGGCACTCGCGTTCGTGCGCCACATGCTCGCCGAGGATACGCAGCTGATGATGGGCAAGGTCGGCCAGATGCCGGTGCTTTCGAGCCTCGTAGGCAATGCCGAGCTGCCAGACTACTACCCCACCTTCATGAAGCAGCTGGAGACCGGCAACGCCCGCACCCCGGTCCCGAGCTGGCCCAGCATAGACGAAGCCATCAGCAACGCCGTGCTGAAGGCGCTGCGCGGCGACATGGAGATCCAGGCCGCTCTCGATGAGGCTGCGGCCACCGTCGACGGCCTTCTCGCCGAGTAGTCCTCGGCGCGAGTAGTCTGACATCGAGATGGGGATGGGCCGCCACACCGTGATGAATCTCGGGCGGCGGCCCCGCCCCAGACCCACGGGCACCGTGCTCGTGGAACCCATGAGCAGCCGCCTGCGGCGGTTGCTGCCCATCTACGGGCTCGTGCTGCCCGGGCTCCTGCTGTTCGCTGCCTGGGCCCTGTTGCCCATCCTGCAGTCGTTCGTGATGAGCTTCACCGATTGGAAGCTTCGCGGCGATTCCTCGTTCGTCGGGTTCGACAACTACCTGCGAGCCCTCGACGACCCGCTCTTCTGGCGAGCCCTGACGGCCACCGTCGGGTACACCGCCGTGACCGTCGCGGGGCAGTTGGTGCTGGGACTCGGCGCGGCCCTGCTGCTCAACGAGAAGATCCACGGTCGGTCGATCTTCCGGCTCGTCTACTACCTGCCGGTCATCACCAGCTGGGTCATCGTCTCGCTTATCTTCGTCTGGCTCTACAACGGTCAGACGGGCGTGCTCAATTGGCTGCTGCGCGACGTGCTGGGCGTCATCGACGAGAACGTGGCCTGGCTGGCCGAGCCGGCGACAGCACTCTGGGCCATCGCCATCCTGGGCGTCTGGAAGGGCATCGGCTGGACCATGGTGGTCTACCTCGCCGGTCTCCAGGGTGTGCCCCAGGAGCTGCATGAGGCGGCCGCCATCGACGGTGCCGGGACGTGGCAGCGCTTCCGCAATGTGACCATCCCCTTCCTGCGTACAACCACGACCTTCTTGCTCATCGTGCTCACCATCGGCGGCTTCAGCGCCTTCATCAGCATCTTCGTCATGTCCACCGCTGCGGTAGGTACGCTCGGCGGGCCGCTCAACAGCACCGAGGTCGTGCTGACCTACACCTGGAAGCAGGCCTTCCAGGAGATCGACCTGGCCTACGGCGCTGCCCTCTCCTTCATGATCGCGGCCGTGGTCGCCGCCATCAGCCTCGTCGAGTTCCGCTTCGCGCGGCAACAGGAGCGGACATGATCGGCGGCTACCGGCGCGCGCGCGTGCAACGCTGGATCACCTTCAGCTTGGCTCTCGCGCTCGGTCTACTCATGATCGCGCCCTTCGCGCTGATGGTGAGCACAGCCTTCAAGCCGCATGCCTACGTACTGGAGATCCCGCCTCAGCTCATCCCCGAGCAGCCCACGCTGGATAACTTCACGCGTGCCTGGAACAGCGGAGACTTCGCCCGTTTCTTCGTCAACAGCGTGGTCGTGACTGCCAGCAGCACGGCCATCTCGGTATCGCTCTCGGCCATGCTCGGCTTCGCCTTCGCGCGCTACCGTTTCCCCGGCAGGGGCCTCTTCTTCGCACTGCTGCTATTCACCATGATGGTGCCAGGCATGCTCCTGCTCATCCCGCAGTTCATGCTCGCGCGCGACCTCGGGCTACTCAACAGTCTGTGGGGACTTGTCGTCGTGTACTCCGTCATGAACCTCGGGCTCAACACGTTCCTGCTGCGTGGCTTCTACTCGGCCATGCCACAGGCGCTCTTCGACTCCGCCGCGGTCGATGGTGCCGGTCCCTGGCGCGCCTTCCGCTCCATCGCGCTGCCGCTTTCGAAGCCGGGCCTGGCCACGGTCACGATCTTCAGCTGGCTGGCGGCCTGGGACGAGTTCACCTGGGCCATCACCATCCTCGCCGACCGCGAGCTGTACACGTTGCCTATCGGCATCCGCATGCTGCAGCGAGCGCAGTCCACCGAGTGGGGGCTGGTGTTCGCCGCTTCGCTCATCGCCCTGGCACCGGTGCTCGTGCTGTTCATCGCGCTCCAACGCCAGTTCGTCAGCGGCGCCTTCGTGGGCGCGACCAAGGGGTGACCGCATGACCCGACACCACCGGACCACACCCGACCTGGTGATCGCCAGCCTCGAAGTCATCCGTGCAGGTCAGACGCCGAGTGGTGCCTTCGTGGCTGGGCCGACCTTCAGCCAGTACGGCTACTCCTGGTTCCGCGACGGCGCTTTCATCGCCGAAGCTCTGGACCTCGCCGGCAAGCCCGCTATGGCCGCTCGCTTCCACCGCTGGGTGGCGGGCATCGTCTCGTCCTCGTCTGCAGGGCTGGAGCGCGCCAGGGCCGCGGCTCGAGCCGGTCGCATGCCCGACGACGACGACTACCTCCACTGTCGCTACGACGCGCAGGGCCGGACTTCGGGTGACGACGGCTGGTTCAACTTCCAGCTCGACGGTCCCGGCATCTGGCTCTGGAGTCTCTCGCGGCATGTTCGACTCGGGGGGCTGCTGGAGCCGGAGGTTTCGGACGCCATCGTCCCCGTTGCGCGCTATCTCGCTGACGTGTGGGAGCTACCTTGTGCCGATGCCTGGGAGGAGCACGGCGACAAGGTCCACACGAGCACGCTGACGGCGATCCGCGCGGGCATCGAGGCGGCCGCGACGCTCGAACCGGGCTTGGCCCAGGAGCCGGCCGTGATCCGGCTGCGCTCGAGGATCGAGGAGCGGATGTCGGTGTGCGACGGGGCCTTCACCAAGTGGCAGGGGAGCGATGAGGTCGATGCCAGCCTGCTCTGGATGGCGGCACCGTACGAATCGCTACGGACCACCGAGCCACGCTTCGCGGCCACCCTCGAGCGCATCGAGCGCGAGCTGGTGGATGTCGACGGTGGGGTCCATCGCTTCTCTTCGGACACCTTCTACGGTGGGGGGGCGTGGCCGGTCCTGACCTCGGCCTACGGTCGTGTCCTGCTGCGGCGCGACCAGCCAGGAGATCTCGAGCTGGCGCTCCGGGCCCTGCGCTGGATCGAAGCCCAGGCCGACGAGCGCGGACGGCTGCCCGAGCAAGTGGCCGACCACGCCTTCGCTCCTGACCACATCGACGAGTGGCGTGATCTGTGGGGTGAATCGGCACGGCCGCTGCTCTGGTCTCACGCGGCCTACCTGGCATTGCGAGCCGAGCTGGCCGAGCGGATCGAACTCGGCGACGACACGTGAACCGGCTCAGCATCGAAGCGTTCGGTCCCGACCGGCCGTGGTACCGGCCCGGGACCGAGGCGCGAGTGTCGGCCGTCGTCAGCGGCGTCGCGTCCAGGACATCACGGGCACGCCTCACGCTCCTCGACCTCGAGAGCGAGATCGCGACGATGGAGATCCCGGTCGAGCCCGGCCCGTCGGGTTCTATGGTGGACTTCAGCCTGTCCCTGCCTGATGCGCCACGCCACGGATACGGTCTGCGCTTCGAGGTACGAGCCGGGGGCGACGCGATGGCCATCGCTACCTCCGCGGTCGAAGTGCTCGAGGATGCCTGGCAATCGCCCCGGCATGCTGCGCTCACCGACTTTCGCGACCCCACGCTTGCGGCGCAGGCGGCGCGCGACCTGGCCCATTGGCACGTCAACGTCGTCCAGCACTACGACTGGATGTGGCGTCACTACCGTTACCGCCCGCCCGATGGCGGCGACGAGTTCAGCGATGCTCTCGGGCGGACGGTCTCGCATGCGGCTGTGCGGGCGGCGGTGGCAGCGGGCCACGAGGCCGGTATCGCCTCGCTGGCCTACGGCTCCGTCTACGGCGCCGAGCGTGAGCACACCGACGAGCATCCGGAGGACCGGGTCTTCGACGAGGATGGCCAGCCGCTGAGCCTCGGCGGCACGTTCTTCATCAACGACATCCGCCCGGGGACCGCATGGCGTGAGCGACTGCTCGCCGAGTACGTCGCGGCGGTCGAGGAGTTCGGGTTCGACGGCGTCCACATGGACACCTATGGCCCGCCCCACACGGCCGTGGCCTTCGATGGCGAGCCCATCGACTTCGCCTCGCTCTATCCGGATCTCATCGAAGTGGCTGCCACCACTCTGGCTCGGCGCGTCCCGGGGACGCGCGTCCTGTTCAACTGCGTCGAGGGCTTCCCGTTGGAGTCGGTGGCGCCCTCCGCGACCGCCGCGCTCTACCTCGAGCTGTGGCCACCCGACGACGTGTTCGCCGATGTCGTGCGCTGGATCGACAGGGCTCGGGCCCAGGCTGCGGGCCGGGCCGTGGTCATCGCGGCCTACGCCTTGGCGTTGAAGGGGTCGGCCGCAGCGCACGAACGGGCCGCGGCCGTCGAGGCCTCGTTGCTGCTCGGCTCGGTCATCCTCGCGGCCGGCGCATACCACCACACCTTGGCTCAGGGCGACCGATTGCTGGTCGAGGGCTACTACCCCGCGGCCGTGGCGATGGAGCCGGTTGAGGTCGGAGAGATGCGTGCGCTGTGGTGCTTCGGCGCGCGCTACGTGCACCTGCTCTCCGATCCGGATGCGGTGGTGAAGACGCCCGGCGAATTGGTCGTGCGCGACGAGACGGGAGCCTCGGTGCCGTGGTCGTCAGAGCCTGCCGCTGGAACGTTGTGGGTGCGCCATATGCAGACGCCCGACGGGACGCGCGTGCTCCACTTCATCGATCTGCGTGAGCAGCCCGATGGTCGCTGGGACGCACCCAAGCGCGTGGCGGGCACGACCGGCGGACTGCGGCTCGAGTGGGACCGGGCAGGATCCACGCCGGTGGCGATCTCGCCCTGGTCCACGGCGGGGGATGCCGTCACCATCGAAGCCTCGGAGGACGGGTACCGGCTGCCGGACTTCCGACGCTGGCTCGCTATCGTCGCGCGCTGACCCGAGACACCACCAGTTCCTACGGCACGAAGCCGAGGCGCTTGTCGACCACGTTCACCAGCGGCTCGCCCGCGAGGTACCGGCGCAGGTTGGCCAGGAAGGCCTCGGCGAAGGCCCGTGGGGTGCTTGCTTCGTCGCCACCGATATGCGGCGAGATGATGACGTTGGGCAGGTCCCACAGCGGGCTCTCGGCCGGCAGCGGTTCGCGCTCGAAGACGTCCAGCGCCGCACCCGCGAGATGGCCCGTGTGCAGGGCCTCGACGAGGGCGGCTTCGACCACCGTCGGGCCACGACCGATGTTGACGAACCGGGCGCCGCGGGGGAGGGCTGCCAGCTCGGTCTCGCCGATGAAGCCACGCGTCCGGGGCGTGAGCGGCACGATCACGATGAGCCAGTCAGCCGAGGGCAGGAGCTGGGGCAGGTCGGAGATGGCGCGGATACGACCCTCGGCGGGCCCGCCGTCACGCTCGGATCGCGCCACGAGCGTGACCTCGATACCCAGCCTGCCCAGCAGCCGGCCCGAGGCCCGAGCGATCGATCCGGCGCCGACGATGACCGCGCGGCCACCCGCGAGTGGTTCCAGCAGACGGTGCTGCCACTCGTGGCGGTCCTGTGCCCGGATCGTACCCGGCAGGTCCTTGGCCAGCGCCAGCATCAGCGAGAGCAGGTACTCGGGCAGGCTCGTGTCGAAGACACCGCGGCTATTGGTCAGCACCACGTCGCTATCGACGAGCTCGGGGAACAGAGCCCAGTCGACGCCCACGCCGCCGACGTGGAGCCAGCGAAGTCGCCCGGCCAGGGTCCAGTTGGCCGACAGCGCGTCGCGGGGTGGACCGTAGTGGAAGACGACCTCGCTCTCGGCGAGGTTGGCCCGTACCTCGTCCATCGACTCGGCCATGACGTACTCGGCGCCTGAGCTCGTCTCTGGGAGCCCTTCGGGAAACAGACCGGCCTGCCGGCCGATGACCATGACGCGTGTCGACACCACCCGACTCTACGGCCTGGCCTCTCGCGGCGTGCTAGCGTCGCGCCAGCCGCAGGGGCGTGGACCGATGGAGATGCCCGGCTGGCTGGCGAGCGCCATGCTCCGCTTCGGCATGCTCGCCGAGATCACCGTGGTCGGCCGAGTACCTCGTGATCGAGCTAGAAAATGAAGAGCGAGAGTCCGCCGCGAAGTCTCTGGCACCGCAGTTCGCCAGCGCAACCAAGGCCGTGGCAGGCCCCGTATTTCGCCTGTACTCCGCAAGCTGATTCGCTCGGGGCTCGGCCTTCAGTACCGCCCGAACTCCTGGGCTGCGTCGAAGAGGGCAAGGATATTCCCAGTGGGGACATCTGCCTGGATATTGTGGCCGGCCGCAAAGACGAACCCGCCGCCCGGCATGAGCACCTCGAATAGCTCCCGCGCGGCCTCGCGCACCTGCTCGGGCGTGCCGAAGGGCAAGGTGTCCTGCTGATCGAAGGCGCCCCAGAACGTGATGTCCGCGCCGAACTCCCGCTTCAATCGAAGACGATCACCCATGCCCTCGGCCGCCGGTTGCACGGGGTGGATGGCGTCCACGCCACCCTCGATGAGCAGTGGGATGAGGGGCACGATGCTGCCGCAGGAGTGGTAGAAGGTCCTGGCCTCGGTCCGGCTGTGGATGAAGTCCCACAGCTGCCGGTAGCGGGGCCAGATGACCTCTCGGTAGACGTCAGGGCTGATCATCGGGGCCCGCTGTGTACCGAGGTCTGAGCCGGTGTTGACGAACGTCGCGTACGGACCCACCCGGTCGAGTACCTCGCCGACGAGCGCCTTCTGGTACTCGAGCATCGCGTCAAGTTGCGCTTCGGCCAACCTGCGGTTCGTCATCAGGTCCTGCAGGAAGTCGACGTAGCCGCGCAGGTACCAGCTGAACTCGAAGATCGAAGCGATCATGTTCACGCCGAGTGCCTTGCCTGAGTCACGGATGGCCTTGCCCGCTTCCGCGAGTCCGTCGTAGCGCGCCGGGTCATGAGGGTCGGGCCAGGGATAGCGCGCCAAGTCCCCGACCGTCCGCGCTTCGGATAGGGGATGGCCGATGAAGTCGTAGTAAAGGAGGTGGCCGTCGGGCCTGATGGCGGCCTGACGGATGATGCCGAACTCGTCTCGGTAGGTGTCCTCGGTCAGCTCGACATCCTGCCAATCGCGCGAGGCCCGCAGGTAGAGGTAGCGCGAGTCGACATCGAGCCGCTCCAGGATGGCCGGATGCGGGATGGCCAGCTGTTGCGCGCGGTCGGCCAGCTCGTCGGAGGCACCGATGCCGAGCTCCGCCTTGAGCGCGGTGCTGGCGCCGGTGCTCAGGCCGGTGACGATGCCACCGAGGTCGATGGGCACATGATCTGGTTCTCGATGCGCCAGTGCGGTGGTGAAGCGTTCGTGTCCGTCCATCGTCAGCTCCTACGAAACCAGTCGGCCGTCTGGTCCGTAGCGCCCGTAGCGATGGGCAGCCTCGACGAAGGCGTACAGGTTCTCCATCGGCGTCTCCGGTGGTAGCGCGCAGCCCGGCCCCACGATCAGGCCACCACCGGGTGCCAGCACCTCGATCTCGTCGCGCACGGCCTGGGCCACGACTTTGGGACTGGAGCGCGCGATGACCTCGGATGGGTCGATCACGCCCAGCACCGTGGTGCGACCGGCAGTCGCGGCCTTGATGGCAGGCAGGTCGCACTTGTAGTCGAGCTCCAGCACCGCGGCGCCGGTCTCGACCATCTCGTCCACGATGCGCGTAGCGTCCCCGCAGATGTGGTACGCGAGTCGGATGCCGTCCGCCGCCAGCCGATCTACGAGACGCGTGTCCGCGGTCTGGGCCCACCGGCTGTAGACCGCCGGGGCGCACACGTCCGGCCCGGCGATCGATTCTCCGATCGAGGTCATGTGCGCACCCTGCTCCATCTGCGCCACCGCGTAGCGATAGACGACCTCCTCTGCGAAGGCCAGCAAGCGGGCGAGCTTCTCCTCGTAGCCAGGCAGGGCGAGCGCGACCAGGAATTCCTCGATGCCCACGAGCATGGAGGCCAAGGAGAACGGGCCCTGGTCGGCACGTCCGATGACGAACGCCTCCTTGCCGATAGCCTCCACTATCAGGCGTGTGGCCTTGAGGTTTTCGGCCAGTGGCTCGGAGGTGTACGGGTCAGGCATGACCAGCCGGTCGATGTCATCGAGGCTGTCGATGGCGGGCACGAAGGAGACAGGGGCGGTGTCCTCCATGTACTCCACGCCTACGCCGCAGGCCTGGGCCAGGGCGGCGGTGCCATTCTCCACCAGTACCACATCGTGGCCGAGCTCGCGCCAGTTCGCGATCATGCCCTCTGCCATGGCCTCGCCACTCTTGAAGTACTCAGGAAAGGGCATACCTGAGCGCCGGGCGGCCACCATGAAGTCGTGGAAGTCCACCGGCACGCGGTCGGGCACGCCTCCGCGCAGCACCGTCTCCATACGTTCGATCGCGTTCATCGGGCCATCATCGCTCGCTCCTCCTCAGCCGCCACGGTACGCGAAAGATGGGCCTTGCCGCAGGGAGGCTGTGCGAGGATGACCGCAACACGAGGATGACTGCCGGGCACACAGTGAGGGGCACGTGATCGATCCGCGAGAACTCGATATCGCACCGAGGTTCGGCAGCCGCAGCTACCGTATCGGGGTCATCGGAGCGGGCAAGATCGTCCGCGAGTGCCACTTGCCTGCCTATCGCTCGGCCGGGTGGGAAGTCGTGCGCATCGCCTCACGCACTGCTGAGTCGGCACAGCAGGCAGCTGACGAGTTCGGCATCCCAGCGTCGTCGGGTCATTTCGAGGACGTCATCGCAGATGACCGCGTGGAGGTCGTCGATATCTCGCTCCCCTCGCACCGCCATCCGGATGTGGCCATCGCGGCGCTCGAGGCCGGCAAGCACGTGCTGCTGCAGAAGCCCATGGCCAACACGCTCCAGGAGGCGCGCGCTATCGTCGACGCGGCCGACCGGGCCGGAGTCAAGCTGGCGGTCAACCAGAACGGTCGCTGGGACCCCGCCATCCAGGCCTGCCGGGCGCTGCTCGACCGCGGTGTCTTCGGCCAGCTCATCACGGCCTCGATCGAGATGCGCACGCGCCAACCCTGGCAGGAGTACTGGAAGGATCGCGACCACTACCCGCGCCTGATGCTGCTGGGCATGTCGATCCACCATCTCGACCAGTTCCGCTTCCTCTTTGGTGAGCCGTTGGAGATCACCGCACACCTCGCGACGTATCCGGGGCAGCCGTGGGCCGGAGAGAGCATCGCGCTGTACGTCCTGCGCTTCGAGTCAGGCCTGCTCGCTACCGGCTTCGATGACGGCTTCCCCTGGACGCGAGACTGGTCGGAGGACTACCGCATCGAGGGCCTCGAAGCCATCGCGCGCGGGCGCATCGGCTGGACCGACCAGACCTTCAGCACGCTTGAGTTCACGACCAGCGAAGCCCCCGACGTTTGGATCAGCCCGGCCTTCACCCGCAGGTGGTTCCCCGATGCGTTCGCGGCCACCATGGGGGAGCTCTTCATGGCGCTCGAGGAGGACCGCGAGCCGTCCATCTCAGGCGGTGACAACCTGCACACGCTCCGCCTCATCGAGGCCGGGTATCGCTCGGCGGCTGAGCGCCGCACGGTGCGACTCGACGAGATCTCGGCCTAGGTTCATGCCAGCGGTGTCAAGTGCACCTGTCCTATACCGCTACGACGAATAGACGGTTCCGCCGACGCGAAGGCGAGCGTAGACTGCGCCGCAGGAGATCAGCCTGACCCGAGGGCGCTTGCTGCTCGGCAATCAACGTGCACGCACGTGGCGTTGCTCGTGGCAGGCCCCAGAAGGTGGCCTGCGCGACGTCAGGACTGAGTGAATGGAGGACTCGATCTCGATGATCAAGAAGAGCTCGCTCGTAGCGTTGGGCGGCAGCCTGTTGCTGGTAGCCGCCATGCCCCTCGCGGCCGCAGCGCAGGACGACGGCAAGACCTTCTACTGGATCTCTCATGGCGATCCCGCGGACCCGGTCTGGACGTACTTCCTTGATGGCGCCAACCAGTGGTCGGCAGACACCGGCAACGCGGTCAACACCTCGTTCCACAGCAATGACGTGGCGCTCCAGCAGGAGGCCGTCCGCTCGGCGATCGCTTCCGGCGCCGCCGGCATCGTCACCACCAGCCCCGACCCGGGCAGCCTCATCGAACTGACGGCTGAGGCTAACGCGGCCGGCATCCCCATCATCAACATCAACACCCCTGACCCGACGGCCAGCTTCGATGCCTACGTGGGCACGAACAACGAGGTCGTGGGCCAGCGCTGGGCGCAGTACCTCGTGGACGGCGGCTATGTCAGCGAAGGCGACTTCGTTTGGATGCCGGTCGAGGTCCCCGGTGCCACCTACGGCGTCGACGAAGAGCGCGGCATCGCCAGCGTCTTCGAGCCGCTGGGCATCGAGTGGGAAGTCACCGACGCCACCTACGAGCAGGCCACCGTCATCGACGAGATGGTCAACTACCTGACCGCCAACAGGGACAAGGTCGACGCCATGATCGGTCTCGGCGACCTCGTGACCGGCTCGGTCGCCCGTGTTTGGGACCAGGTCGGCGTGGCCGCGGGTGAGATTCCCGTGGTCGGCTGGGGTAACTCGGTCGATACCGCCCAGGAGATCATCGACGGCTACGTGCTTGCCGGTATGTGGCAGGACCCGCAACTGACCAGCTACGTCGGCCTTAGCTTGGCCTCGGCCATGGCTTCCGGCTACCCGGTCGGCTTCGATGTGCTCGTGGGTGCCCTCTACGAGGCAGACACCGCTCCTCTCTATCTGGACATCCTGAGCCAGTAGGCATCCCCATCGGTGCGGTCTGGCACCTGTCCACGTAGGACTGCCGACCGCACCATCCATCGCATCGAGGCCGGCACATCGAGGCCGGCCTCTCCCGTTTCGCCGAGGACCCTTCCGGCCCTGCGCCGGAGCACCAGCGTCCAGGGAGGGCGCGGAGGAGTATGAGCGCAGCAGCACCGGGGGCCGTTGAGCCCTCCGCATCGAAGAAGTTCGGAGACCGGCTCTACAAGGTGATCGGTCAGCCGGAGGCTGGGCCTTTCGCCCTGCTGATCGGCGCCATCATCACCTTCACGCTGATCAATGGCACGTTCGCCTCCACCCTCAACATCGGCAACCTGCTCGCGTTCACGCCGGAGCTGGGCATGGTCGCGCTGGCCATGACCCTGTTGATGACCTCCGGCGAGTTCGATCTCTCGGTCGGATCGGTCTTCGGGTTCGCACCGGTGTTGATGTGGTTCTTCTTCAACGAGGGCGTGCTCTCGCTGGAGGTCGCCTTTGTCGTCACCATCGGCGTGGCCGCGCTCATCGGCATGACCAGCGGCCTCTTCGTGACCAAGCTGGGCATCCCGTCGTTCCTGGTCACGTTGGGAATGCTGCTCGTGGTGCGTGGTGCAGCGCTGTGGATCACACCAGGGCTTCCCGCAGCGAACCTGGGCGGCGGACGACGCGATCCTGGCGCAGATCCTGGTGGCCGACTTCTTCGTGCCGACGCCGTTCGGTGAGCTTCGCGTCTACATGTCCATATTCTGGTTCGCCCTCCTGGCGGTTGTCCTGGGCTACGTGTTGATGGCCTCCAAGTTCGGCAACTGGCTCCAGGCCGCCGGTGGGAACCCCCTCGCCGCGACCGCTCGTGGCGTCCGCGTGGGGCGCACCAAGGTCTCCCTCTTCATCCTGACTGCGTGCGTGGCCGCCTGGTCCGGTAGTCACCAGCTCCATCCGAGTAAGTGCCGCCAACCCCAATAGCGGCGACGGCTATGAGCTCGAGGTCATCGCCATGACCGTTATCGGCGGGACGGTCTTGAGCGGAGGCAAGGGCACCATCATCGGCACCGTCATCGGGGTGTTGTTGTTGCGCGTCATGCGCAATGGCATCGTCATGGCCGGAGCACCCGCCCTGGCCTACAAGATCTTCATCGGCGCCATCATCCTGGGCATGATGGCCCTGCACTCGTACCTGCAGCGACGACAGCGAGCGATCGCCTAGCCATGAGCTAACGAGCTACTTCGCCTCGAGAGCATCTCCAAGTACTACGGTCGCGTCCAGGCACTCGATGCGGTCGACCTCACCATCAACGACAACGAGATCGTCGGCCTGCTCGGCGACAACGGAGCTGGCAAGTCCACGCTCATCAAGATCATCTCCGGTGCGGTTCCGCTGACGACGGGCCAGATCAAGTGGCATGGCAAGCCCGTCACGATCAAGGAGACCAACGACGCCATCTCGTTGGGTATCGAGACGATCTATCAGGACTCCGCGCTGGTGAACCAGCTATCTATCGCGCGGAACCTCTTCCTGGGGCGAGAGCCGCTAAAGGGTCCGCGCATCCTCAATCGCATGGACAAGAAGCTGATGGAGGACGTCGCGGCCAAGCTGCTCACCGAAGTCGGCATCAGCAAGAACATCCCACCCAAGACCCCGATCAACGCGCTCTCGGGTGGTGAGCGTCAGGCAGTTGCCATCGCCCGTGCCATGCACTTCGATAGCGAGCTCATCATCCTCGACGAACCCACCAACAACCTCGGTGTGGCTGAGACGCAGGGTGTGCTCCGTTTCGTGCGCAATGCGAGAGACTCAGGCCACTCCTGCATCTTCATTGCCCACAACATCCACCACGTGTTCCAGGTAGTGGACCGCATCGTGGTGCTCCGCCGCGGTCAGGTCGTGGCCGACGACATCGACCCCAAGACGACGACCATCGAGCAAGTGGAGCAGGTCATCACCGGCGATCTCGACTTCATCGACGGCGAGATGACGGACGTGGTCGACGCGCAGGTTCCCGCCCCCGGCTGACGCCCGGCCCACTCCCGGCTTGGCTGCCTCGCACACACACGACGCCCGAGGTGCCGTGTGGCCACCGTTCGTGCCTGGCAGGCACCGCAGCTGCGGCTCGAACGTCGATCGTGCATGACAGTCACAAAGGCCGTCGTGCGCGGCGCGGCGCGGCCGATACGTGCTTCCCACGCAAGCACCGCCGACGGCAAGCGGCGACCAGGCAGGACCAGAGACAAGCGCGACCGGCGACGACCGCGCCGCAGGGGCCTGTCCCGTCATGGGGCAGGCCGCGGACTATGCCTTGACCTCGCCGCCCTCGATGTCGGTCTTGGCATGACCCACGTTGCCGTTGATCGAGAGCCCGCCGTCGACGATGATCTCCTGGCCGGTCATGAAGCGTGAGGCGTGCGAGGCCACGAAGCAGACGACGTCGGCCGTCTCCTCAGCAGTGGCGATGCGGTGCAGCCCGATGCGTTCGAGGTAGGTGGCGCGGGCCTTCGGCGTCCAGGCCGTGGCGTTGAGCGGCGTGTCGGTGGGTCCGGGTGAGACCGCGTTGACCGTGATGTCGTACTCGGCCAGCTCGAGGGCCAGCACCCGCGTGAGCCCGTTGATGCCGCCCTTGGCGGTGATGTAGGCGCTGAACCCGCTGATGGCTTGGATGTCCGACTGGCTGGTGATGTTGATGATGCGTCCGGGCCCGTCTTGCGCCGCCATCTTCCGCGCCGCGGCCCGGCACCCGAACATGTAGCCGTGCAGGTTGGCCGCCAGCAGGCCATGCCACTCCTCGGTCTCGAGCTCGAGGAAGGGCTTGACGAAGATGCGGGCGGCGTTGTTGACCCAGATGTCGAGGCTGCCCCAGCGCTCCACGACCCGGTCGGCCAGGTCGTCGATGTGGGCCTCGTCCGCGGTCGAGCCCCGGATGATCAGCGCCTCGCGACCGTGGGCCTCGATGAGGCCCCGCGTGATGGCCGCGCCCTCGGCATCCTTCTGGAAGTCGCCGGCCACGTTGGCGCCCTCGCGCGCGAGCGCCTCCGCGATGGCTCGGCCGATGCCGGTGGACAGGCCCGTGACGACGGCGTTCTTGCCCTCGAGGCTGAAAGCGGTGCTCATGTGGTCCTCCCTAGGCGTCCAGGCGCGGGTCGAGCATGAGCTTCAGCCCATCCGCCACCCGAGTCCGTGCGAACGAGTGCTCCCAGTCGGAGAGCGGTGCGACATCGGTCACGAGCGGGTCGAGCACCACGGCCCCCGCGGCGATGAGCCGCTCCACGCGGTGCCAGGACCGCGGCGTGCTCGCGAAGCCCGAAGTCACCACCAGCTCCTTGAGGCAGACCAGGTCGATGTCCACGCTGATGGGCTTGCCGGTGAGGCCGACCTGCACGTAGTGGCCGCCCTTGCGGATCGCCCGCAGCCCCGCGTCGATGCCGCGCTCGTTCCCGGAGGCGTCGGCGACCACGTCGAAGCCGATGCCCGGGATGGCAGCCGCGAGGTCGGCCGCGAGGACGGGCGTGAGGCCCAGCGCGGCGGCGATCTCGAGCCGCTGGGCGTCCGCGGGGGTGCCGCTGATGGTGACCTGCGCGCCCTGGCTCTTGAGCACCTGCGCGCTGAGGATGCCCATGGCACCGGGACCGACGACGAGGGCGGTGTCACCGGGGCTGGCCACGGCCGGATCGCACAGACACTGGGCCACGCAGCTCAAGGGCTCGTAGAGCGCCCCCGCGTGCTCGCCCACCGACTCGTGGACCTCGTGCAGGTTGCGCTGCGGCACCTTCACGTACCGCGCGAAGCCGCCGTTGACATGGCTGCCGATGGAGCGACGCGTGGGGCACAGGTTGCGCCGCCCCGCGAGACAGGCCTCGCAGCGATCGCAGGTGTAGAAGTAGGTCTCTGGACTCACGCGCTTGCCCACCCAGGCCTCGGCGCCGGCACCGGCCTCGACCACGCGCCCGGTGACTTCGTGGCCCATGACCACCGGCGGGGTGCTCGGGAACTCGTCGTCCTGGATGTGGAGGTCGGTGCCGCAGATGCCAGTGGCGTAGACCTCGATGACGACCTCGTCCGGTCCAGCTGCGGGCCGTGACACCTCGCCGAGGTCCACGTTCTCGGCGCCCTTGTCGCGCTTGATCAGGCCTCGCATCCGGGGTGCATCGGCGGTCTCACTCATCGTTCGATTGTATGCAGCAGGCCCATCAGCGGCGGCTTCTGCGTGCGCCGGCTGTGCTATACGGCTGGGCTAGCGGCTGAAGCGTGCCACCCGGGCGGCCGCACTCATCACGCGGCGGGCGGTCTTGGGTGAGGTGCGGGCGATGGCCTCGAGCGTCTCGGCCAGCTCCTCCTCGGGCAGCGAGCCGACGAGGCGCAGGAGACTGTCGAGGGTCTCGTCCGACACACGTGAGAGGACCGCGAACCCGGCCTGGATCTCGCCGGTCTCGGCCCGGGCCAGCGCCCGCAGCGCCCGGTCGAAGAGCGTCGCGAGGCCCTGGATCTCGGCGATCCAGGCGTGCAAGCGGCGAACCTCCTCGTCATCCGGTGCCGCCTCCACGGCCTCCTCGGCCAGCTCCAGGCAGATGGCCAGCCGCGGTTGCAGCGGATCGGCTTCGCGCGCACGTCGCTCCTCCGCCACGCGCTGGAACCAGCGCCATCGGTCGCCGACGACATGCCAGGCCACCGCCGACGGGCCCGGACGAGGATCACGTGGCGCATCCTCGACCCGTTCCACGAGCCGCCACTCCTCGAGCTCGGTCAGTGCCAGCGAGGCCGCTCGATGGCTGAGGCCCAGGGCCTCGCGGATGTCGCGCTCGGTGAGGGTCCCGCCGTCGACGAGCAGGTAGCCGTGGACGCGCGCCACCGAAGGTGTCACGTTCCAGGCGGGGCCCATGTCGCCCCACGTGTCGGCGAAGGCGACGCGCACGTCCTCTGCGGTGGGAGAGTCGGCCGTGAGGTCCGGCTGGGGCCGGTCGTCGATGGTCACCAGGGCACGATAGCAGGGCCGGTCACGCGACAAGCCCCGCCGCTCTAGTAGCATGCGGACACCGCAACCGACTCCCGAGGAGGCTCCGACCCCCGTGCCCGAACCTGTTCCCGAGGCCATCCGCGAGGCGCTGCACACGGTCTCGACCGGCCAGCCGCTCACGGCCGAGGCTGCCGAAGCCTTCATGGCCGCGGTCCTCGACGGCGAGGTGACGCCTGCGCAGCTGGGCGGGATGCTCGTGGGCATGCATGCACGCGGCGAGACGCCAGCCGAGCTGGCAGGCTTCGTGCGGGCGATGCGCTCGCGCGCCCACGCGGTCGAGGCACCCGAGGGCACCATCGACACCTGCGGCACCGGCGGAGACGTGCGCGGGACGTTCAACATCTCCACGGCTTGCGCCCTGGTGGTGGCTGGGGCCGGTGTGCCGGTGGCCAAGGCCGGCAACCGGGCGGTCTCTTCGAGGGCGGGCTCGTCCGACGTCATGCGCGCGCTGGGGCTGCGCGTCGAGCAGACGGCGGAGGACGCCGAGACGTCCTTGCGCGAAGACGGCTTCGCCTACCTGCACGCGCCTGCGTTCCATCCGGGCATGCGTCACGCCGGACCGGTGCGCACGGAGCTCGGCGTGCGCACGGCCTTCAACATGATCGGTCCGCTGGCCAATCCCGCCCGCCCGCGCCGCCAGCTGGTGGGCGTGCCCGACCCGGCCGCCGCCGAGTCCGTGGCCGCGGCGCTCTTCGAGCTCGGCACGGAGCGTGCCTTCGTGGTCCACGGCGAGCGGCTCGACGAGCTGCCCCTCGACGGCTCCGGGGTCATCCTCGACGTCAGTCCTGAAGGGATCGCGTCGCGCAGCGTGAGCGCTGTCGAGGTCGGCCTGGCCGAGGCCGATACCGACGCCTTCAAGGGTGGCGACAGCGAAGAGAACGCCCGACTCATCGTACGCATCCTCGAGGGTGCGGAACGTGGCTCCAGGCATGATGTGGTGGCCCTCAACGCGGGTGCTGCGCTGGTGGTGGCCGGTCGTGCCGATGACCTCCGAGACGGCGTGGAGCTGGCGGCCGAGACCATCGCCTCGGGTGCGGCGCGCGAGCAGCTCGAACGCCTGCGGGCCAGCGCGGCCCGGGTGGCCGACTGATGGCCGCGCGCACGTCCGTCCTGCACGAGATCGCCGAGCGGCGCGCGTCCGACCTCGCCGCCGAGCTGGGCGACAGCACTTTCCGTGATCTCGCAGCTCGTGCCGGGGAGGGCCCACGACGGCGCGAGGTGGCCGGCCGGTTCGCCCGCCCGGGCCTGCACCTCATCGCCGAGATCAAGCGTTCCTCGCCGTCGGCCGGTTCGATGGTCGACGGCGATCTGGACGTGGCAGAGCGGGCCCGTGCCTACCAGGCCGGCGGCGCCTCGATGATCTCGGTGCTGGTGGAGCCGCACTGGTTCGGCGGATCGATCGAGGATCTGCAGGTCGCCCGTGCTGCCACCACCCTGCCGGTGCTGGCCAAGGAGTTCGTGGTCGATCCGCGACAACTACCGCTGTTGCGCGCCGCCGGGGCCGATGCGGTCCTGCTGCTGGCTGCGCTGCATCCACCCAAGCGCCTGGCCACGCTCGTACGTACCGCCCTCGACGTGGGTCTGGAGCCGCTGGTCGAGGCGCACACCGGGAAGGAGCTGGTAGCCGCGCTGGGCACCGATGCCCGGCTGGTGGGCATCAACAACCGTGATCTCAAGACGCTGGAGGTGGACATCACACGCTGCGAGGACCTGCGCTCGCTCGTTGGTGCGGACCACATCGTGATCGCTGAGTCCGGCGTCCGCGACGCGGCCACCGTGCGCCGTTGGCGAGCGCTCGGGTTCGACGGGGCGCTCGTCGGCGAGGACCTCATGCGCTCGGGCTCCGACCCGGCCGAGGTCGAGGCGCGCGTGTCGGCGCTGGTCGGCGCCGGCTCGATCCCCGGAACGGGCGTCGATCCCGCGGTCGATGGCCGCGCGCCGTTCGTCAAGATCTGCGGGGTCACCGAGCCGGCCGGTCTCGATGCGGCCATCGCCGCCGGCGCCGACGCGATCGGCCTGAACTTCGTGCCCGGCACGCCGCGGGCGCTCGACGACGGCGAGGCGGCCGCGCTGGTCGCCTCCGCTCGAGCTTCGGAGGCGCCAGGGAACGGGCCGCTGCTGATCGGCGTCTTCGCAGACCGCGACCCCGCCGAGGTGGCAGCCATCGCAGCTCGGTTCGACCTCGATGCCGTGCAGCTCAGCGGCGACGAGCCCCCCAGCGATCTCGACGCCATCCCGCTGCCGGTGCTCAAGACCCTGCACATCCCCGCCGCCGGCGATCCCGCCCGAAGCACCGACGAGATCGTGGAGCGGGCCACCGCCTTCGAGGCCAAGCCCAACCTGCAGGCCATCCTGCTCGACACCTCCGATCCCGGGCGCAAGGGCGGCACCGGCCGTCGCGCCTCGGTCGAGGCGGCGCGGGCGATCGCGGACCGGGTGCCGGTCGTGCTCGCGGGTGGGCTCACCGCCGCCAACGTCGGAGAGGCGCTCCTCGAGGTGCCGGCCATCGGCGTCGACACCTCCAGCGGCGTCGAGCCGCAGCCTCGTCCGGAAGGTCGTCCCTACAAGGACCCGCTGTCCGTGGCGCTCTTCGTCAAGCGTGCCAACGCCGCGCGCCTGGACCTGCCGACCGTGCCCTTCGGGCCGCGACCGGTGGACCCGGGCCTGCTCGAGGCCGACGCGGCCGGCCGTTGGGGCACCGACCGCTCGTTCGGCGGGCGCTTCGTGCCCGAGACGCTGATGGCTGCGCTGCTCGAGCTCGAGGCCGCCTACCACGAGCTCCGTCGTGACCCGACCTTCTGGGCCGAGCTGGGCGAGCTGCTCAGCACCTACGTGGGGCGACCGACGCCGGTCTATCGCGCTGACCGGCTGGCGGCCGAGATCGAGCGTCGTGCCGGGCGCGAAGCTGGTGGTATCCGCCTCTACCTCAAGCGCGAGGACCTTGACCACACCGGCGCCCACAAGATCAACAACGCCCTGGGCCAGGCGCTGCTCACCAAGCGACTGGGCAAGTCGCGTGTCATCGCCGAGACCGGCGCCGGACAGCACGGCGTGGCCACCGCCACCGCCTGCGCGCTGCTCGACCTCGGGTGCGTCGTCTACATGGGTGCCGAGGACATCCGCCGCCAGGCCCCCAACGTGCTGCGCATGCGCGCCCTCGGGGCCGAGGTCCGCGAGGTCACCAGCGGCACCGGCACCCTCAAGGACGCCACCAACGAGGCCATGCGCGCCTGGGTCACGCACGTCGAGACGAGTCACTATGTGCTCGGTTCCGCGGTCGGGCCGCATCCGTTCCCGAGTCTGGTGCGTGACCTGCAGCGGATCATCGGCGACGAGGGTGCGGAACAGGTGCGTGCCGCCGAGGGACGGCTGCCGGACATCGCCATCGCCTGCGTCGGTGGCGGCTCCAACGCCATGGGGCTCTTGACGCGTTTCATCGGCGAGACCGGCACCCGGCTCATCGGTGTCGAGGCTGCAGGGGAGGGACTGGAGGGCCGGCACGCCGCGGCCCTCTCGGGCGGCCACGCCGGTGTGCTGCACGGCTCGCGCTCGTACCTGCTGCAGGACGACGACGGCCAGATCACCGAAGCCTTCTCCATCAGCGCCGGGCTCGACTACCCGGGCATCGGACCGCAGCTCTCCGCGCTGTACGAGGCCGGTCGGGTGGAGATCCTGACCGCCACTGACGAGGAAGCGCTCGAGGGCATGCGCCTGCTGACCCGTACCGAGGGCATCCTGCCCGCGCTCGAGCCGTCCCACGCGATCCATGCCTTGATCGACCTGCTGACGGGGAAGGGCATCGAGCCAGCCGCAGATGACGACATCATCCTGCTCGGCCTGTCGGGTCGCGGTGACAAGGACATCGCCGCGGTCGAGGACCGGCTGATGGCCGGCATGGATGGGGGCCGGGTGTGACGAAGGCCGAGGGCGGGGCCCGCATCACGCAAGCCATCCGCGAGGCCAACGACGAGGGCCGCGCCGCGTTCATCCCCTTCGCGACCGCGGGCTATCCCGAAGCCGAGACGTCGCTCCAGGTCGCGGTGGCGCTCATCGATGCCGGTGCGGACGTGCTCGAGATCGGTTTGCCCTACTCGGACCCGCTCGCCGACGGGGCCACCATCCAGCATGCCTCGGCGGTGGCGCTGGCGAACGGCGCCACGCTCGACGACTCGATCGCGCTCATCGGCCGTCTGCACCAGGCCCGGCCCGGAACGCCGCTGGTGACCATGGGCTACTGCAACCAGGTACTGGGCGGGGCGGACGGCGCGACCGTGCTCAGGCGCCTTGGCGAGGCCGGCGTGTCCGGGTTCATCCTGGCTGACATCACACCCGACGAGAGCGCCGAGCTGGAGGCGGAAGCGGCCGGCTACGGCATCGGTCTGGTCTACCTGGTGGCGCCGACCACGCCTGCGGACCGGCTGCCCTATGTGGCCGGCCGCTCCCAGGGCTTCCTCTACGCGGTCTCGCTCGCGGGCGTCACCGGGGCGCGCACCTCCTTGCCGCCGGGCGTGAAGAAGTTCTTGCGGCGTGTGCGCGAGGTGAGCCCGGTGCCGGTGGCGGTCGGCTTCGGCGTCTCGAAGCCGGCACACGCGCGCCAGCTGGCCCCGGTCGCTGACGGCATCATCACCGCCTCCGCGCTCATCGACGCGCTGGGCCCCGAGGGCACGGATATCGAGGCCATGGCCGCGCTCGCCCGCTCGCTGCGGGAGGCCACCGTCCGGCGCTGACGGGCTGACGGGCTGCCGGAGCAGCCGCGTGCCTCCCGTGCTGGGCGGGGCGAGCCGGGCCTGTGGGTGGACCCGCGCACAGGTCAATCGCTCGCCACCACCGGCGATGGCTGATAGAGCACCTCCGACGTGATAGGGGTGGACCAGTTGCCGGCGATGTCACGCCACTGGATGTGGACCCTCAGCGGGACCGGTGCTGCTGAGGGACCCGGGTCGCTTGATGGCAGCGGGGACTGATCAGGCTCGACGGCTGTGCCCGGCGTGAAGACCCCGTCCACGGCCGTAGCCTCGGGAAGGGAGATGGTCACCGCGCCGAGGGCGGGGAACGTGCTCCCGCGCTTGAGCGAGCCGTCCTCGCCGCGGCGGCCCTTGGCGGACACGCGAACGAAGGCGAGGCCGCTTCCCTCGTCGCCGTCGGACGCGGTCAGTTCGAGCGTGACCGTGTCGCCCACCAGCGGTCGTCCATCGTAAGTCCCGACCAGACTCTCGGCAGCGATCCCGACCGCTCCCGAGGGTGGTTCCCGGTCCCCGGTGCGCTCGAGGCCGTATCTCAGGGCTGACCACAGCTCGGGCTGCTCACCCTCGTAGCCGAGTGCCCAGATGCCCACGCCGCGCAGACCCTTGCGCCGGGCCAGGCCCACCTTGGCCAGCACGCTGTCGACATCGTCATACCAGAGCTGGCGCCAGCTCTCCGGGCAGGAGTCGCACGCTCGCGAGCGGTAGACGCTCCAGGCCGATCCCTGTACCGCGTCCCATTCGCGACCGGCCGACGCGGCGCGCGGGATCGATACGCGATAGAACGCGGTCGACGAGTCGAGATAGCGCTCACCGGCACGGGTCCGAGATCCGGGCTCAGCGGTTCGGGTCGACCACGCTCGGCCGTACCAGGGCATGGCCAGGATGATCTTGTCGGCTGGGGCTTTCTCGAGCGCCCGTTTCACCGAACCGCGCACATCGAGCGCGTCGGGGTCGCGCAAGGGGGCCACCGAGCCTGCGACCTTGCTGCCCGGGGTGCGGTATTCGTAGGCCATGAGTACCGCAGCGTCGGCGGCGCCCTCGGCCACCAGCTTCCGGAGTGGGAAAGAGGCGACGTCTGGTGTCAGATCGAAGGTGAGCTGCAGCGCCGGATCGACCGCGTCGAGCGCCCGACGCAGCTCACGGACCAGGCGCACGAACTCCCCACGTACCTGACGAGGTAGCGGCTCGAAGTCGAGATTGACGCCGGCTGCGCCGGCGGTCGTGATGGCCTCGACGATCTCGACGACCAGGGTCGCGCGGGCCTCGGGATCCGAGAGGAGTCGCTTGGTGGCCCGCTTGCCAGGCGTCGTCCAGGCGAACCGCTCGACAGTGAGGACGATACGCACGCCTGCGGCCTGGGCCCGCTCCCGTACAGCAGCGAACTCGTCGCTCGTCCAGCCGGCCCATCCACGAGTCGGCTGCCCGTCGGCATCCTCTCGGATCAATCGCCCGTCGCGGTCGGCCTCGACACCGAACCAGGCGAGGGTGGTGAGCGTGTCCATGTCGACGGAGGAGGCCTGGGGCAGCTCCCAGTAGGGCAGGAATCCGAAGACCTCGCGTTCGGCGAGCGAGGCTGCCGTCTGCACGTCGGGCGCGTCATCGCGGGCGACGGTGGCCGTGCCCGTGGCGAGGTCGCCGAATACCAGCGCCAGTGACAGGGCGACGCCCAGCGCGGTGCGACCGTAGGTGGTCATGTCAGGAACCAGTATGGCGCGTGAGGCGAGCCTATCCCTCGAGGACGCTCCGGACAGCAGCCACGACCTCGTCGTGGATGCTGGCGGCGGTGACGACCGCGCCACGGTTCTGCGTCATGCGCTGGCCGGTGGTGATGTCGAAGGGCTTGCCGTCCACGTCGCTCACGCGACCGCCAGCCTCCTCCACCACGATGAGGCCGGCCGCGTGATCCCAGATGTTCTCGCGGTAGTCGCCGCGCGGCACACGCAGATAGATCGAAGCGTCGCCACGCGCCACCATCGCGTACTTCGTCTGTGAGTCCAGGCGAACCGGCTCGGCGGTGATGCCCAGGGCGGCGCCGATGCGGGCCGCCTCCGACTGGTTCGAATGCGCCGCCTCCACCGACTCGGCGTAGCGTGCCTCTGCCGTCGTGGCCGGAGCGGCCACACGGCACGGTTCACCAGCACGGTCCGCCGTGGCCTCGAAGAGCGGCATCATCCGCGTCCCCGCTCCGCGTTCGGCCACGAAGAGCACGCCGACCGGCCCAGCCACATCCGGATCGCCTGGCTCGCCGCAGTAGGGCAGGTTCGGACAGCCCATCACGCCCAGCACCACCTCGCCGTCCTCGACGAGCGCGAGCGCGATGGCGTACTGCTCGTTGCGCAGGAAGCCCTTGGTGCCGTCGACCGGATCGAGCGTCCACCAACGGCGACCCGGGCCGGCCGGGTCGTCACAACCATCGAGTGCCACGCGCAGGTCATCGAGCGTGACCTCGGGCCGCTGGGCCTGGACGCGCGCCAGCACGACCTCCGCCAGCTCGGGAGACTCGGCCAGTTGTCCGAAATCCTCCTCGCCCAGCATGCCGTCGCGGGGAAGCGTCTCGACCATGGCCATGCGCACGAGCGCCTGGGCGCCGAGGTCGGCAACCGTGACCGGGGAAGCGTCGGCCTTGGAGGCGGCCTCCGCCTCAGGGTCGAAGTCATCGCGCACGGCCGTGGTCAGGCGTGCCGCCGAGACGACGGCCTCGATGGCGAAGCGGCGCTCGGCCGCGTACGGGGAGGGGGTCGGCGCCTCGGTCACGCTTCCGCGCCCACCTCGACGTCCTGCTCCTCGGCGGTGGGCACGGGCTCCTCGGGCTTGTTGCGCGAGGCCTTCAGCTGCTTCTTGATGACGCTCAGCGGCGCCTTCTCGCCGGTCCATAGCTCGAAGGCGGCCGCGGTCTGCTCGATGAGCATGAAGTCACCGTTCATGACCCTGGTCGCGCCGGCAGCCTCAGCTTCTCGCAGCAGACGTGTCTGCTCGGGCACGTAGTGCAGGTCCATGACCAGGATGTCCGGCGGCAACAGCTCGCCGGGGATGGGCGTCTCCTCGGGGTCGCGGCCCATGGAGCTGGCGTTGATGAGGATGTCCGTCTTGGCCAGCTCGGCCTCGATGACCAATTCGTGCCAGGGGCGAGCCTTGAGGTCCATGTGGCTGGCGCTGCGGCCGAAGTGCTTCACCAGGCGCTCGCCGCGATGGAGGTGACGGTTGAAGAGAGCCACGTTGTGGAAGCCCGCCTGGATGAGCGAGTAGATGACGGCGCGGCCACCGCCACCAGCGCCGACCACGACCGCGTTCTTGGGCATCTTCTGGTTGCCCACGAGCTCCTCGAGCGCGGCCTTGAAGGCGATGACATCGGTGTTGTGGCCCACGAGCTGGTCGCCGTCGCGGGTGATGGTGTCGACCGCACCGGTGGCCTGGGCCTCGTCGGTGAGTCGATCGACCATGGACCCCACGCGATCCTTGTGCGGGACGCCGATGTTGGCGCCCAGGTACTCGTCACCGCGGAGGGCCGCGACCGCGTCGATGAGGTCGACGGTGGGCGTGTCGATGGGTTCGTAGCGGGCATCGATGCCGGCAGCCTCGAATGCTGCTTGCTGCAGTGCCTCTGACAGCGAGTGGGTGACCGGCTGCCCGAGAAGGACGACGCGTTTCGGCATGATGGATGACTCCTGGGTCCCGGGTTCCGATACCCGCCTGTGATCTGGTGAGGGAGGCCCCCGCCTTGGCCCTGATACGAACAAGACGCGTCGGACGATGCCGCGCGTCTGCTACTGCGTGGTGAGGTGTCGATGATACCGGCTATCGGGGTGTGCGTGCTACCATCGCTCGGCCGAAGAGGAGAGGTCGCATAGAGGCCTAGTGCGCCGGTTTGCTAAACCGGTAAGTGGGGTAACCTGCTTCGAGGGTTCGAATCCCTCCCTCTCCGCCATCTTTCGGGCGCCCGTAGCTCAGTGGATAGAGCATCTGGTTGCGGACCAGAAGGTCGTGAGTTCGAGTCTCGCCGGGCGCGCCACAGTACTGAGCGTGAAACAGGCCCCTTCGAGTTTGTCGGAGGGGCTTCGCAATTGGCCTGTACCCACACCCGTACCCACGCTAGCTCGCGGTGTGGTCGAGGATCGCGTCCATTCGCGCTGCCGCACGCTCTTGGATCGCTGGTGTGATGTGGCCCATCAGCGTCCGCAGTGGAACCCAGCGCGATGACCACGAGGCCGTCGCGCTCCATGCTGACGATGGGCTTGACCGAGTCGATGAGCGTGCCGAGGGCGTCGGCGGAGTGAGTCGTCATGCCTCAATTCAGCACCGCATCCGTGTCAGCTCATGTGGCACGGATGGTGCGTGGAGGCACCACCTCCTCGAGGGCGGCTAGAGCGAAGGTGTCGAGGGCGATGAGCCCGTCACCATCACCAGATAGCGTGCGGCGCGTCCACCATCCGCGAGCGCGAGCGGCGCTACATGGCGACCGCTGACCTCGCGGAGGACTCGCGGACGCGGCCGCGAGCGACACGCCGCAGAAGGCGGTAAGGGCCGCGCTACTGAGCCTGGGCGGGCCGCTAGCGCTCGAGATGGCGGTGGGGGTGGGCGGAGCGGCTGGACGAGGCTGATACGGTGACTCCCTCGCTCCGGTTCGAATGGGCAGCGGAACCTTTGTCCGTCCCGGATGCGACAGGGGGGCAAGGAGAGTGCCCCGTGCGCCGCATCAAGAACGGCACCGTCGCCAGCCTCGCCATCGGCCTGCTGATGGCCTCGACCATGGGGGTCACGGCGCAATCTGACCCCGAGCCCGTGGAGTCGACGACCACGCAGCCGATCGTGCTGCCGACCAAGATCCCGAAGCGGTTGGACTCGGGCACCTTGAAGACACCGCTGGGGCCCGCGCGTTGGGTCCACCTGAGCGACAGGAGCATGGAGTTCCCAGACGAGGCGACCGCTGGCAGGATGGTCCCGGCGGTGCGCTCGCTCCTGCCATGGGACGGCGGGGTCGCAGCGATGGGTGTCTTTGGGCTGTGGACCACGAGCAATGGCGTCGATTGGGATACCGTTCCGCTCCCAGGCGACACTGGAGATCCGTTCAGGCGCCGTGAGCTCACGCGGGTCGGTGACACGTACGTGCTGGTCTACGAGAGACCACTTCGCGTGTGGACGGCAGAGGACCTCGATGGCGCCTGGCGCGAACTCGACGTCTCCGCCCTCGAGGCTGCCACCCCCGGAGTCGGGTGGCACGGAGTGCGCGCCCGGCTGACAGCCGGACCGGTCGTACTCGAGGACGGCCGGATCGTCTTCTCCGTCGGCCACGAGTACCGGTTGCCAAGGCGGTCGCTCGGCCTCCCGCTCCGAGAGACGAAACGGATGAAGCGCCAAGCCGACGGACGTTATGCGCTGTGCGGTAGCGGCAACTGCTCGGATGGAGGAGCGAAGGCGAAGTGGACTGTCAGATTCGAAGAGACCGATAGGGGCGTATCCGTCGTCAATGACAAGACCGGCAAGCGACTGGGGCGCATCGATGGGGCCGACCTCTCCGAGTTATACGAAGGCGCGACCGGTCTGAAGGTCGACTCGTTCGAGATCGACGGCGATACGATCGTGCCGATCGACGGCCCCTGGCCGGCGTTGGGCCTCATCGATCCCGACTACATGTGGCCGGGCGACGCTCTCGCCTTCGCTCCGGGCGGTTCGACGCCAGTATTCCGGTCCTGGGACTCGAGGAGCGAGCTGCGGCCGGGCGACCTGGGCGTCCCAGCGGTCGCGAGGGTCCTTCCGCCGGCTCAGGCCAGTCACACGTCGCTCACGGTCATCGAGCACCCGGACCGCTTGAGCGCGGTCCTGTGGGCCGACGGTGGTCTCAACACCAACCGCGTCATGGGCACCTGGGAATCGACCGATGGCGTGACGTGGCGCGACGGTCCACCGGTCCCCGCGGAGAAGGCGCGCCCCAGCTACACCGGATCCGCATGGTACGCCCAGGGAGTGGACGAACGGGGCTTCCCTAACGGCAAGCGCTGGATGTACATCGGTGGAGCATGGGTCTCGATCGACGAGCTGGGGTTCGCGTCCGAGTTCGAACCGACCCTGACGGCAGGTCTCGGCAACGTGACCGTGTTCACGGGCGATCCGCTGCGCGATGTCCTCGATGTCTGGGTGCTCACGCATCCGGTCTCCGAGTAGGGACGGCCCTACGAGCCGGAAGACGAGGTGGCTCCGGTGCGATGCCCCACGGTCATCGCCGGGGAACCGTGCCTGTCGCTGAACGTGTCCTGCAGCCCGGCCGGATCAATGTGGTGCACGACCTGGTAGACCAGATCTCCGTCGTCACCCCCAAGGCCGTGGCGGCGGCCGAGTAGCGGGGCACTTGCCGTCGCTGATAGCCTGAACGGCGTACGTTCGGGGGAGGCAGGGAGGCTCCCCATGCGGTCGATGAGACAGACGCTCGCCGTCACCCTCGCGGTCGGGCTGCTCACTACCCCCGTCTTCGCCCAGGACACCGCCACCACCCCCGACCTCCTGCCGGGCGTGGACCTTGTCACCGAGGACGTCGAGCCAGGGGTGTACCGGGTCATCGGCGACGGTGTGCGGATCTTGTCGATCCCGGTCTCCTTGACCAGGGGCGATCTTGATCACGGACGGTTCAGGGAAGCAAGCAAGATCGTGGTCGCCCCGGATGAAGGCGTCTGGGTCTTTGGGCCTCAGGAATTCTTCCGAGTCGGTGAAGGAACCGCCCATGCGGGGAAGCCTTGGAGCATGGTCGACGTGGACGCCAACGGCACGGTCTGGGCGCTATTGGAGCCCGGTGGTGACGACTACGACGGCTACGGAGACTACAGACACAAGGATCTCTTGACGTTCGACGGCGAACAGTGGCTCAGGAAGGCTCGCAAGGTCGTGGACTTCGAACTCCATCCTGATGGCGAGACATTCATCGTCATCGACTCGAATGATGGCAGCATTGGCCCTGGTCTCCATGCTTCCATCGGCCCCGTCCACGATGCCGCCTGGGAGGACGTCGGGGTCGTCGAACCCTGGAAATGGGGCGGCATGACGATCGGAGAGGGCTACGGTGGTTTCGCCATCAGTCCGCGAGCGACATCTCGCGCCCCGTACCCCGGATACACCGGGTGGGCGGTCGATGGCCGCGGCTTGTTGAGCGACATCCAGTTCGACGCGTCCGGCGATGGTGGTGGCGCTGGCTGCTGCTCCACCGTGGGCAGCGTCGTCGGTCTGGGGTACGGGAGCGACGGCACATCCTGGGTCCAGTTGCGCTTCGACCTGCCGGTCATGACTGATGCTGAACTCACGACGGAGTCGGCGTACTTCCTGGCGCGGTACGACGCTTCGAACCAGGGGTCTCCCCGTGCGACGTACGAGTCGGAGCCGATCAGTTACCCCGACCATGGACTCCTTGACGGGGAGATCGCCGAGCACCTCGACGTCGCCCCCGACGGGAGCGTGTGGCTGCCCAGCGACGATGGGCTGGCCCGGTTCGACGGTCGGACGTGGATGTGGTTCCTGCGGGGCAACATCATCGAGGACGTCGACATCGCAGCGGACGGGACCGTCTGGGTCCAGGCCAACGATCTCGAGATAGGCCCGCAGAGCCCACCGGCATCAGACCAAGACCCGACCACGAAGACATACGTCATCACCCCCGAGGCCGTGGCGGCGGCCGAGTAGCCGCCTGCGATGGAACGATTCGGGGCCCTCGACGACTCTATAGGTATAGCGGGCGGTAAGCCTGGCTTGTTTCGAGTTGGGGGCTAGCGGGAGCAGCACCTCATGACCAGCGCACGCAACTCCATCCTCCTCGCCCTCGGCATGGGCCTCCTCGCAGGCTTGCTGGCAGCACTCGGCCTGGTGCTGCTCTCTGGCTCCGCCACGATGGCGGCGACGGAAGCCACCACCCCCGACCTCCTGCCGGGCGTGGACCTCGTCACCGAGGAGATCGAGCCGGGCGTGTTCCGCGTGATCAGTGATGGGGTGCGCGAGCTCTCCCACGACGTCGAGTTCCGAGAGTTCAACGAATGGGCCCCGCCCGGATGGATGTATCGCCACAACGCCAGGCAGTCGGCCGACATCTCCGCCAACCAGAGCGGCATCTGGCTGCGTCGCCCGGAGGGCATCGTCCACCTCGGCGAGGAAGGCCTGGTCTGGTCGCCGAAGCCGGGCAACATGACGCCGGAGTTCGAGGCGGCAGCGGATGGCACGATCTACCAGCGACGGCAGGGGCGTGTCCTCAAGGAGGGTGCCTGGACCCCGGTGCGACCGCGCCTCCCCGGGCTGGTCCTGAGTGATGCACACGGCCTGCTCATCGCGCCCGACGGTACGCGCTGGCTCAGGGGGACGGACGGCCAGCGTCGCGGCACGCGACGGCCCCGGCTCGCACGTCACGATGAGGACGGCTGGGCACGGGTCGGATCACCGCCGATCCCGCCGGAGCGTGCGCCAGAGAAGCCGCCGGATCGCATCGGTGACTGGGGCGTCACCGCTGACGGGGTCCTGTACGTCCAGCGAGAGCGCGACGTCCAGCGTTTCGATGGGTCGCGCTGGGAGACGCTCGAGCGACCCGGTGGAGAGATCCAGCGGTTGCTCGTTGGCGCGGACGGTACGGTGTGGGCGAGCCACCGGGACGCTGATCGACTGACCCGGTTCGACGGCGATGAGTGGACGGCGTACGACGTGACTCCACACCTGCGCCTAGAGGGTCTGGACCATGCGGCTGTCGGGCTCGATGGCACCTACTGGTACACGCCAGTGGGGGATCCGATGAGCACCGGCGGCTGTGATGGGGTCATCCGCACCAACGGTCCCACGACCGATCACTTCCTTCAAGGTCTCTGCGTCTATGACATCGCCATCGGACCCGGTGGCGGCCTATGGGCCGAGGCCACGACTTGGACCGGCGACTACCAGAACCCTGAGTCGATGGGGCCGTTGGAGATGTACCTGATCGCTCCGAGCGCCGACGCGTGAGGTCGCTAGGCCCAAGGTGGCGCCCGACGGCAGCGTCTTGTTCGCCGTGGTCACGCCGGCTGATGACTTCTGCGAGGACGTCGGTCACTTCGACGGCGTGACATGGGACCGCCACCTCTTGGACCTCTGCGTCCACGCCATCGACATCAGCACCGATGGCACGATCTGGGTAGTGGCGCAGGAGACGAGCGGCCCCAACGGACCCCGCCATCTCTACGTCATCACCCCCGAAGCTGTCGCGGCGGCCGAGTAACGCCAGGGCGTCGAAGTCCCTGATGGACCGGCTTGTGAAGGAGGACGTGCCCGGCGAATATGAGAGGTCGTTGAGCCTAGGGGACGCCGGAATACTGGTCTCCTCGATAGACGGCCAAGTCTGGGCGGTACTGGTCGCGACGAGCGCAACGCAGACCCTTTGGTCGAGCTGACTCACGGCGTCAAGAGTCCAGTTGGTGGGCGAGGAACTCGACAGAGCGCCTCGGGTCGCCGCTGTGCATATCGACAAGCTGAGAGCCTTGGCTGGCTAGAACTAGACCGGCGACAGCGGACGCTGCTGGGCACACCGGGCCGATATCGTGGCCAACAGCGTCGAGATGCTCTCGGGCCGGCGCAAGAAGGACTACGCCGCGGAGATCGCCCAGGCGCTCGAGACGCAGGTGGAGGTCATGGGCCTCGATCCGCTCAGGCCCGACGACTACGCCGTGGGCCGCCGCGACCTGCACGAGGTCGCCTCGAGGGTTGTCGCGCCTGGTGGAGGCCTCACCGTGTACCCACATCCGTACCCACAAGACGAAGTGAAACTCGGGTACGCCACAGACACCGTGACACGGCACGTAGGCTTGGTGTTGCCTCCCGTGCGTGGCCGCGGCTAATTGCGGACCAGAAGGTCGTGAGTTCGAGTCTCGCCGGGCGCGCCACTGATTTGAGCACGTAAGGGCCCCTCTGGGCGAACCGGAGGGGCTTCTCTCTTGGCTCTTGACCCCCGTTCTGATCGCCGCTGGCGGCCCCGGTCGCATCCGTTTGCGTTCTGGTCGGTGCCAGATCCCCGCGGCCGCAGCTCGCTCGACAACTGGAGGAGAACCGACGGCAGCGGGAGGTGATGACGTACGGCCCACACCATGGCCGCCTGGACCGCGCCGAGCCACTGGCGAACCCGGCCCGCGCATGCGAAAGGGGGAACGACATGCCCGCTCCTTGACATCAGCGGGCACCATGGCTCTTGAGGCGCGGTCGCGCGGCGAGTCACGCCGCTGTCGGCCACGCTGACATATAGGGGGGTTCGATGTCTGAATATGCCACCCAGCGCGTCCTGGCGGTCATCGTGTCCGCTGGGCTGCTGGCTTCCCTCACTGTGACTGCGATCGCCGCACCCGTGAGCGCAGCCAAGCCCAAGTGCGGAGGCAAGACGGCCACGATCCTGGGCACAGGCAAGAGCGAGGTCATCCGTGGTACCGCCAAGGCTGACGTGATCGTGGCGCGAGGTGGCAACGACACTATCTACGGGCGTGGTGGCAACGACATCATCTGCGGCGGAGCGGGCAACGACAGGATCGTCGGCGCCACTGGCAACGACCTCATCCTGGGCCAGCTCGGCCTGGACAAGCTCTTCGGCGGCGCCGGGCGTGACCGGCTCCTCGGTGGCCCCGCCGACGATCGCCTCGCAGGTGGTCCCGGCAACGATGCCTGTCTCCAGGGCTCCGGCATGGGCCTGAGCCTCAGCTGCGAGCGGCCAGCGGTCGGTCTCCAGACCCTCGCTATCGCCTACTCGGACATGAACGGCAACCACGTGTTCGACACCGGCGATGTGCTCATCAGCAGGCTGGTGGATACCAGCGGCGACAATGCCCCGAGCGCTGGTGACACGATCGAGATGGGCAAGTACCCGACGAGCATGACTCCAACGTTGGGTGACTTTGCCGATTGGCAGGTCCGGAGTCACACCGTGGCGTCGGTATCGCGGGCGACCGCCACCTCCGTGACGGTCTTCAGCACCAGCGGTGGGCGACACACCTGGCGCATGCGTGTCGCTCCCCCCGTTGATGCCTACGAGGAGACGTACGTTGAAGGATCAGACGTGTACAGCGGCATCGCTGACAACTCTGACGAACCGCTGAAGATCACCTTCTACTTCAACGAGTTGTCGACGGACGTGGGCTCTCCCAGCCAACCCGCCACCGAGATCCCGTTCACCCAGGCCCTGGGGAATGGCGACGACCGCTTCATCGACGTCGGGATCTACAACTAGCGGTTTGGCAGCCGCCATCTGAGCGGGAGAGGCTGATCCTGCATCGGAGCCGGCCTCTCTCAGCCTAGAGCGCCCTACCAGCCCTCGTGGCCATCGCGGGCTGCGGCGCTGAACGCTCGCCCCCTGGCGTGCGGCGCATCGCCTGCTGGCCGTCAGCGTCGGCGCAGACCCTGACGATGCTCGGCGCGGCCGTGACCCTTCGATCGTCCTTCTCCTGGGCTGGTCATCCCCACCCGGTCGCTGTACCTTCCCCCGCACGGTCACGTGTCAATCAGCCCGATGGTGCGGACCACCCGAAGGAGGCCTGAAGGACCGATGCGAACCAGCCGACCCCGCCAGACCGTGGCCATGCTCAGCGCGGCCGTGATCCTGGCCTCGATGGCCGTGGCCACGGTGGCCGCGCCCGCCTCGGCCGCCAAGCCCAGGTGCGCGGGCAAGACCGCGACCATCGTGGGCACGGCCAAGGGCGAGGTCATCCGCGGCACCAACCGGGCGGATGTCATCGTGGCCAATGGCGGCAACGACATCATCTACGGTCGGGGCGGCAACGACACCATCTGTGGCCGCGCGGGCAACGACCGCATCGTCGCTGGTGGCGGCAACGACCTGCTCGTGGGCGAGGTCGGGCGGGACCGGCTCTTCGGCGGCCCCGGGCGTGATCGCCTCCTCGGTGGCCCCGGCAACGACAGCCTCGATGGCGGCCGCGGCAACGATGCCTGCCTGCAGGGCAGTGGCAGCGGTCCCTGGCTCGACTGCGAGCGACCGGTCCCGGTGGCACCGCTGCCACCACCGCCGACGCTCGTGGTGGCCTACGCCGATGCCAACAAGAACCACCTCTACGACACGGGCGACGTGATGATCGCCGAGATCGTCGATACCAATGGCACAGGCTCCGTCGACCCCGGCGACACCATCAACATGGGCCAGTACCCCACCACGCCGCTGGCCGTGGCCCCGGCCGCCATCCGCAAGACGATGGAGGACTGGCCGGTCCGGAGTCACCCCGTGACGAGCGCGGACCTGAGCGCGGACCCTGATGTCACCGTTGTGCAGGGCAGCGCCGGGACACAGCAATTCGCTTGGGCCCGGATCAGCGCTGGCCAGGATAAAGACGCCTTCCAGGAGATTGATGCGGGCACCGGCGGCTCCTCCTACTTCGTCGACGACAATGCCGCTGGCAATGACCTCGACCTGGTCTACCTTGGACTCGGCTCCCCGGGCGGGCCCGTGGAAGGATTCCAGCTCGCCGGCGACAGCCAGGGCGACGACGGCTTCGTCGACGTCGAGATCTACGCTCCGTAGCCACCCCGAAGACTTCAATCCGAGAGGCCCGTCCCACACCGGGGCGGGTCTTCCTCTATGCCTCGAGCAGCGCCGCTCCAGTGCGTTCTGACCGTCCTCTTCACTCATCGCGAGCTGCCGCGCCAGGCGCTCGCCACTGGGGGTCAGGCGCATGGTCTGCTGGCCGCCAGCGTCGGTGGAGCGCAGCCCGTCCGTGCTTGCTGCCCCGGCGGGCTGTGGCTACGCTGGGCCGTCATGGCGCAGCAGCAGCACACTCGCCACGATCGGGGGCAGCAGACGGTCGAGCGAGAGCGGTACCACCTTGCCGAGCACGTCCTCAATACCGTGACGACCTTGTCTCGCTCCATGGGGCTCGCGGCGACACGGCTCGACCAGCGCTCACTCATCACGGCTGCGAAGCGGCGAACGGGCCTCGAGAACACCGGTGACGACCGCTTCCTGGAAGGACTGGGCCGGATCCTCTCGGAATCCTCCGGCCGATATACCGGGTTCGGTGATGTGGTCCTGCGGAGTCTTCTGGTGAGAGCACTGGAGGTCCGATTGCGCTCGGTCGAGTACATCAAGCGCCATCCAGACGTTCTCGAGATCCCGATCGACCAGCCGATCATCGTGCTCGGACTTCCGCGCAGTGGTACGACATTGCTCCAGAGACTCCTCGCGGCGTCCCCGGACCGGGCTCAGCTCGAGTTCTGGGAGCTGATGTCAGTCGCTCCCATCAACGAGGCGAACCTGGAGGCCGACAAGCAGCGACGCATCAGGGAACTGGCCCGGATGCTGCGCGCGGCCAAGCTGTTCGTCCCTGAGCTCGATCGGATCCACCACGCCACTCCGACCAGCCCTGAGGAGGACTGGCAGCTGCTGGTCCCAAGCTTCCAGGCATTGGCGTTCCGATCGGCCTTCGGTCTCGAGGAGTACGGGCGCTGGCTGCTGGACGACGCGGACATGGTCTGGGCCTACCGCGAGTCCAGACAGCGGCTGCAGATCATCCTGCATCAGCGCCCAAGGCAGCGGCTGGTGCTGAAATCTCCGGACCACCTGTGGTTCATCGACGCCCTGACCGAGGTCTTCCCGGACGCGCATATCGTGCAGACGCGTCGCGATCCCGTCGATTGCATCGCGTCGTACGCGAGCATGATGTCGCTACAGGAGCGCACGCTGACCGGGCGCATCGAGTGGCAGCCTCTGGGCAAGCGACTGACCGACTTCCTGCTCAGCGGGACCCGGCGTGCCGAAGAGGCTCGCTCCAGGCACGGCGACTGGCGGTTTTGCGACGCACCGTTCGATGAGCTGGTGCGCGATCCGGCCGCGGTCGTGCGGAGGGTCGCTGATCACTTCGCGCTGCCGGCTCCCTGCGACCCGTGCATCGATCGCGAACTGGCGAAGGCGCGCGCGGATCGGGCGGGCTCACACCGCTATTCCCTCGGTCGGCTTGGCCTCGAGCCCGATGCGATCCATCGCGAGTTCGGCTGGTCCGGCGCGGCCCCGCGGCCGTCCAACCGGTACTCGTAGAGCCGATACGTCTGGTAGATGTGCGCGCCCAGCTTCTCAAGGGTGCTGCGCATGGGCGCGTTGTCCTCGACGACCAGCGATCCATCGGCGCCGCGCACACCTCGCGCGAGTGCCGCCTCCCAGATCGAGATATACAGCGGGATTCCGAGGGGCATGTCGCGGTACTTCTGCTTGACGCCGAGGGCGAAGAGTCGGAGCGCGTCGATCTTCCTGCGCCCGAAAAGCCAGTGGTACCACCCTACCGGCAGCATCTTGCCGTTCATCTTCTTGACGACCTGGTTGTAGTCGAGGAACGCGATCGCGGCGGCAGCGGGCTCGCCGGCGACGAACGCCCACCAGACGAGCTCCGGATCGACCATCTGCTTGAGGCCCTGCGCGAGCCACAAGGCTTCGTCGCGCTCGATGGGCCAGTGGCCCCAGTTATGCTCCCACGCGTCGTTGTAGATCTCCCAGAACCACATGATCTCCCGGTCCCAGTCGGCCATGTCGAGATGGCGGATCTCGACCTCCGGGTGTCGATCGAGGAGCCGCTGCGAGGCATGGGCGAGTCGCGCGGGAACGGGGCCGATGTCGCCCCAGTACGCGTACCAGTCGCGCACGCCCGTCAAGCCCAGCCCATCGTAGTGGCGGGCGTAGTAGTCGCGGTTGTGCGGGTTCAGCAGTGCCGGGTCGGTGTCCCATCCCTCGACGCGGAGCCCGAACTCGTGGTTCGGGGACAGGTTGTACGGGCCGCGCATGGTGTGCATGCCCTGCTCGCGAAGCCACCCGGTCGCGGTCTCGAAGAGCGCCCGGCTCACCTCGGCATCGTCGGGGAACTCGAAGAACCCGAAGAAGCCGAGGCCGCGATCGTGTTCCTGTGCGGTATCGATGATCGTCGCCGCGATGGTGCCGACCGGGGTCCCGTCGCGGGACGCGATGTAGCACTGGACCCGGGCGTGGCGGAAGAACGGGTTCTTGCCTGGGTCGAGGAAGTCCTTGCGCTCGGAGAGCAATGGCGGCACCCAATGGGGATCGTCCGCGTAGATCGGCCACCAGGTCTTGCAGAACCGGATCGCGTCCCCCGGCAGTTCGATCGGGCGCACTACGACGGACATCGGACCCTCCAGAGTCGCGAGGCTGACCCGCGTGGCGGAGTCACCAGCCTAGGGGATTGCCGGGCTCGGATTGCGGTGCGAGTGCCGGCTGAGCCCCGGGATCGTTCCCGTTTGGCTTACTACTCCGCTTGGGTGGTGCCACCGGCGGCCCGGTCCTCGCCCACCTCCACTTGGCTGAACCCTATGCGCCCGGCCAACCGCTTCAACGGCCCAGGCGCCCACCAGTTCCAGTCGCCCATCAATCGCATCGTGGCCGGGACGAGGAAGATGCGCACGACGGTCGCGTCGAGGAAGACGGCGATGGCCATGCCCACGCCGAGCGCCTTGACGGTCACGATCTCGGCCTGTGCGAACGACAGGAAGACCACCACCATGATCGATGCGGCACCGGTGATGATCGCCGCGGTCCTGGCCATGCCATCGGCGACGGCCGCGGTGTTGTCCCCGCTGCGCACGTACGATTCGTGGATGCGCGAGAGGAGCAGGACCTCGTAGTCCATGGAGAGGCCGAATAGCACAGCGAACAGGATGATGGGGGTGCCGGCGATGGTGTAGCCCGGCGCCTCGAAGGCGAGCAACCCTTCGAGATTGCCGAGTTGGAAGATCCAGACCAGCGCACCGAACGAGGCCACGATCGACAGGAGCGTCATGAGCACGGCCTTGACCGGCAGGACCACCGAGCCGAAGAGCAGGAACAGCACCACGAGCATGCCCGCGATGACCGTGGCCATCACATACGGGGCGCGCTCCTCCATCGACGCGAGGAAGTCGACACCGGCCGCGTGGGCGCCACCGAGTGCGGTAGTCATGCCGGGAGCCGTCTCGAGGTCGCGCACGGCGGTGACCAGACCCTCGGTCTCGGGCGCACTCGTGAGGTACGGTGAGATCGCGTCGATACGCACGGTGCTGCCCGATATATAGCGGTCGAGCAGGGGCTGCAGGAGTCCTCGAAGACCGGGCTCCCCGTAGGCTGCCACGACCTGCGCCGTCGTGAGCGGCTCACCCGTCAGCGGGTTCGGTATCCCAGTGAAGAACGATTGGACCTGGGCCACACCCTCGACGTCCTCGAGCGCTCGCGCGTAGTCGACCAGGTGGTACAGCATCTGCTCGCTGGTCGGATCACCATCGAGCTCGGCCAGGATGATGAGGGGATTGGCGAGGCCGGGCGAGAACTCCGTCCGCAGGGTCATGAAGGCCTTCCGGCTCTCCATGCTGTCGGGGTACATCGTTGCGTCCGGGACGGCCTGACGGACCTGGAGGAATGGCACACCGAGCACGAGCAGCAGGGCGAGCGTCGGGACCAGCACAGCGACCGGGTGAGCCATGACGCCTTGAGCGACGGTCAGCCACCTGCGCGACGGTCGTCCCTGCGATGCCGTCAGCCCGGAGTGCAGACCCAGGCGCCGATACACGGCTGCCACACTCAGGGCGTTCACTCGCGGCCCCAGCATGCCCAGCACGGCCGGCAGGAAGGTGACGGCGTATACCGCCGAGGCCACGACCACGAGCACCCCCGCTACACCCATCGACGTCAGCGCGGATGCCTCGAAGAGCAGCAGGCCCGACAGGCCCGTGCCCACCGCCAGCGCCGAGAAGACCACGGCCTTCCCGGCAGTCGCGACCGAACGCTCGACGGCCTCGGCGGTCGAGCATCCGCTGGCCAGCTCCTCGCGGAAGCGACTGACGATGAAGAGCGAGTAGTCGATCGCCAGTGCCAGCCCCAGCATCGTCGAGACATTCAGGACGAAGAGGCTCATCTCGGTCTGCTGCGCCAGGACAGCGATGATCCCCAGCGTGGTCGGGACCGCCAGGCCGGCCACCAGCAGCGGCATGCCGGCTGCCACGACGGAGGCGAAGACCGCCACCAGGATGACCAGGACGAGCGGCAGCGACACCAGCTCCGCTCTGAGGAGGTCGCGCTCCGACGTCTCGGCCGCATCGTGGACGATGGGTGCCATGCCGGTCAGTGCGACGTCGACCCCGTCGATGGGACCGATGAGGTCGCGAATGCGTTCGACGTCGTCGATCACGCCCTCGGTGACCCCGGCGAGGTCGATGACCACGACGGCGGCCGTGCCGCTCAGCGAGATGAAGCGATCGTCGGGGATCTGGGCGAAGCCGGTCACGCCGGTCACGAGGGGGTCGGCGATCAGGGGCGCCAGGCTCGTTGCGACCGCCGCCTGGAACTCGTCGCTGCGGGCGTCGGCACCAGGCGGGCCTGCGTAGACGGCGAAGAGCTGGGCACTCCCGGACTCCGGATCGGAGGCGAGGTAGCGTGCCACCCGCGCGGACTCGGAGCCCGCATCGTTCCAACCGCCGCCGCTCAGCGACCTCGTCAGGTCGGTCGCCAGCACCGAAGCCAGGAGTGCTACGGCGATCGAGAGGAGCGCCACCACCCTCCGAGACCGATAGACCGTGCGGCCGAGGGCGGCGAACACCGGCGCGCTACCAGGAAGGGACGGGTCGGCGCGTGCGCTCCATGACGGCCAGCATAGCGCCGCTGCCGGTCACGGCCGATCCCGCCCCGGCCCCGACCTGGATCTGGACGATCGCGGGTCTCGAGGCGGCATCATCACCATCGCTGGTCGCACTGGCGGGCCTCACGGCTGACGGTGCGTTGACGACATCGGAGTCGCGCGTGTGTACGACACTGTACGCGCAACGGCCGTGCTCGCCGCTGCGAGCAAAGGGCCACAGGCACCGACTCGAGGAGTGCCAGAGCGGGAGGGAAACCCCCATGATCAGCGATGTTCTGGTGGCCGTCACCCAGGTGGGCATGCTCGTCTTCATCGTGGCCAGCATGGCGGCCATGGGGTTGGGCCTGACCATCAGCCAGATCGTGGAGCCGCTGCGCGACGTGCGCATGGTGCTCCTGCTCCTGGCGGTCAACTTCGTGGCGGTGCCCGTCGCGGCCATCGCGGCCGCCAGGCTGCTGCCCATGGGCGACGACTCGGAGACCGCGGTCATCATCATCGGCTGCTGCGCCGGGGCGCCCTTCCTGCCCAAGCTGGCCCTCCTCGCGAAAGGCAGTCCCGCTCTTTCGGTCGGCGCCATGGTGCTGCTCATGGTCGCGACCGTCCTGTACGCCCCGATGGTCGTGCCGCTGGTCGTCGAGGGCACCCAGATCGATTCCTGGGACATCGCCAGTTCGCTCATCGTGCTCATGCTCATCCCGCTCGGCATCGGCTTGGTCATCAAGGCGCGCTACGACGGATTGGCTGACAGCTGGGTGGGCACGGCGGGCCAGATCTCCAGCGTGGCCCTGCTGATCGGCATCGGTGCGGCGTTGTTCGTCAGCTGGCGCGACATCGTCGGTGCCATCGGCAGCTGGATCTTCATCGGCACCGTGATCATCCTCGTGGCCGGGCTGGCCACGGGCTACCTGGCGGGGATCGGCCGCTCCAAGAGCGACAGGGCCGTGCTCAGCTTGGCGACCGCACAGCGCAACATCAGCGCCGCCATCGTGGTGGCCACCTCCCTCGGTGGCAACGTCCTCGTGCTCACCCTGGTCGGCGCGCTGATCATCCCCATCGTGCTCATCGTCCTTGCCGCTGAAACGGGCAAGCGGGCAGCCGGCCCGACTGGCCCCGACCCCGAGACGACCGGTCCCGCAAGCGCGCCGAGTTGACGGGTCGTGGGTGCACGGTCACCCCTCTTGCGTCACTCGAGAGCCCTGAGGCACCCGGCCCCTACCCCTGGGTCTCCGCCAGCGCCTCATCCCAGGTCGTCTCGTCCACCAGTGGAGCGAGCCGCTCGACGACGAACTCGATCTGGCGCATGCAGCGGTCACGCCAGATGCCGCCCTCGATGAAGGCCCGATGGCCCGCCTCGGTGCGCAGGTCGACACCGGTAAGGGTGCGGCAATCGGACGCACCGAACGCCCCGGCGAACTCGTCCATCAGCTGCATCACGATGCGCCGGGCCGCGGTCTTCGCTGCTCGGTGGTCGTCGATGCGCTCCGCAGCCAGCAGGCCGACAGCCATGGCCGCACCCGACACCGCGCCGCAGGGACCGCCGCTGTAGGCCAGCCCGCCGTTGAGCGCCATGGCCGCCGCCGAGTCGTCGGCCGCGGGCAGGTCGTAGGCCTCCTTGAGCACGATGAAGACCGTCTCGGCACAGCCGTAGAGGTTGGCCTCGTCGAGGAACAGCGTGCGAGCGCGCTCGACCGGGTCGATCGGGTCCATCGACGTTCAGCCTAGTCCCCGCCGACGATCCGGGCGTGCCCGAAGTGTTGCCGGCATGTTTCCGGGCCGCCGTCTCGACCGAGACATCGGTCCCGCATGATGGTCCCGCGAGGTTCGTCCAGATGCCCAGCTGAGCCGATTCGCCGTTGAGGGCAGAATCAGGAGACGGCACCGATCCGCCGCCACACATACTCGAGGTCTCCCATGGTCGCGACCGCTTCCACCATGCTCCCGCTGGGCACCCACGCACCCGACTTCACGCTCCGCGATGTGACGACCGGCACAGACGTCTCGTTGTCTGACTTCGATGACAGGCCCGTCGTCCTGGTCATGTTCATCAGCAACCACTGTCCCTACGTGCGGCACGTGGCCGCCGAGCTGGCCCGGATCGGCAGCGAGTACGGGTCCCAGGGCGTGGGCGTGGTGGCCATCGGCAGCAACGACGTCGAGAACTACCCCGACGACGCGCCCGTCAGGATGGTCGAGTTCGCGGCCACCCACGGCTTCACCTTCCCCTACCTCCGTGACGAGACCCAGGCGGTGGCGCTGGCCTACCGCGCCGCCTGTACCCCCGACTTCTACGTCTTCGACATCGACCGGGCACTCGTCTACCGTGGCCAGCTCGATGGCGCTCGCCCCTCGAATGACGTTCCGGTCGACGGCCGCGACCTGCGGGCAGCCCTCGACGCCGCGCTCGATGGAGCACCGATCCCCGAGCCGCAGCTACCGAGCATGGGCTGCAACATCAAGTGGAAGGCCACGAACGCGCCCGACTACTTCCCCGCCTGATGGGCGAGCCTGGGGCCGCGCGCATCCGCGGGCAGAAGGTCTGGCTACGGGCGCTCGAAGCGTCGGATCTGCCGGCCTACAAGCGCGCGGTCAACTCGGTGGAGGTCGGCTCGTGGGCCGGCTACCCGTGGCCGCACTCCGAGGTCACGGTCGAGCGCTGGTATGACGAGGTCCGGACGCGCCACGGCCACGGCGAGTACTGGTTCGCCATCTCGCCCCTGGGCAGCGACGAGTTCATCGGCACGCTCTGGCTGTGGAGCAAGGCCGACCGACTCGACGGCCTGGAGCTCTCGATCTTCGTCACGCAGGACGCGGGCCACGGCCACGGCATCGGTAGCGATGCCATCGATGCGGCGCTCGACTTCATCTTCGGCAGCTACGAGACCGAGCGCGTGTGGCTCACCACCGAGATCGACAACGTCCGTGCCGTGAGAGCCTTCGAGAAGTCCGGCTTCCGCATCGACGGCACGGTCCGCCATCACTTCCGCCGGGCAGGGGAGTGGCGCGACTCGGCCCTGATGGCGGTCCTGCGCGAGGACTGGCAGGCGCTCGACCGACCGCGCAGCTGGGACCTCGTCGGCGGCGATCTGGAAGGATGACCCACGGGACCGGCCTGCCGCCTGCGGCTCGGTGCTGGCTCGGTCGCGCGGCGCCTTGTGGCCAGGCTGAGCCCGCATGACCGGCATGGATCCCATCAGCAGGGCCGTCGCCATCAGCGTCGTGGTGGCGCTGGGCGTGGCGGCGCTGCTGCCGGACCTGCGCGCTCCATTACTGCTGGTCCTCCTGGCGTTCGTCGTGCTTGCGCCGCGCGATGCCGCCTGGCGCTGGGCCGTGGCTGGGGCGGTGCCGGTGGCTCTGATCATGGCCTGGGGCGGCCTCATCGGCGAGAGGCTGGTGCCCGAGGTCATCGACTGTGCCGACCCGTTCTCTGCCAAGGCCTGGGAGCGAGTCGTGGAGGCCGTCCTGGTCATCGCTGCCGTCGCCCTGCTGGCCCGTCTCCTCGGCACGCGCGTGGCCGACCTGGGGCTGCGTCGGCCGACTCGACTCGAGGTCGGCCTGGGCATCGTGGCCATCGTCATCATCCCCATACCTGCGCTCTACATCGGGTCGATCCTGGCAGAACCGTTCTTCGGGCCCATGGACCTCGACCTCTCCGATCCACGGACCGCGGTGCCGGCGTTCGCTCTGGCCATCGCCAACGGCACGATGGAGGAGCTGGCCTACCGCGGCGCGCTCATGAGCTGGCTGAGCCGAGCGGCCGGCCCCTTCGTCGGGCTCGTCGGGCAGGCGATCGATCTTCGGCCTGGCGCACACCGGTTCCGACTTCACCGGCCCGGAGCTGCCGGTCGTGCTCGCTATCGCCGCCGCCGGACTGCTGGCCGGGCTCATCGTGCGTCGGACCGGTTCGCTCTGGTTCGTCATCGCCGTGCACATCGCGTTCGACGTGCCGCTCTACTACGCGGCGGCATGCAGGCTCGGCGGCGCCTGACCGCGTAGTCGGGGGCCGCAAGGCACTCGACGACTGGTCGCGCCAGGCCTACGCTTCATGGCGGAGGACCGAAGATGGTCAACGCCAAGCGGCTCTACGTCTATGGTGTCATGGGCGTTGCCCTGGTGCCGTTGCTGTGGGGCCTGACGAGCATCCTGGAATGGGCGGGACGCGCGGTCGCGGCGGCCCTCGGCTCTCGCGACGTCGTTGGCGCGGACGTCGCGCTCGATGAGCTCAGCCTCGCCATCGCCCTCGTCGTGGTGGCGTTGCCGATCTGGCTCGTCCACTTCTGGCTGGCCCAACAGCCCCTCGGCCGGGCGCCGGATGTGGCCGCGGAAGAGCGGGCATCGCCGGCACGTGCCACCTACTTCTTCCTCGTGCTCACGATCGCCGGCGGCGTGGCCCTCTTGCAGTTGTACGACAGCGTGCAAGACGTCTTGCGGCTGGCGCTTACCGACGAACGAGTCTGGGGGCTGGCAGGGGCCGTTGCCGGGCTGATCGTCTTCGGTGCCGCCTGGCTGGGTCACACCTGGTGGCGACGTGCGGATCTGCTGGCGGCACCTGCGCGGACCGCTGGGGACTGGCTGACACGTGCCTACCTCTACAGCGGCCTGTTCATCCTCGCCGTCCTGCTGGCGTTCTGGGTCGGGAGCGCCGCAGCGGTCCTTCTCGGTGAGCTGGTCGATGCCCGTGCGATGTGGGAGTCGTGGGAGAGCTGGGAGGTCGCCTTCGTCGGCCCGGCGGCCGGCGTGGTCGCCGCCGCTGTCGGCTGGTCGGCGCAGTGGTTCATCGGCCGATGGCTGCTGCGGGCCGATCCCCCGCTGGGCCCGGCGCATCGGGCATCACGCACCCGCACCGGCTACTTCCTGGCGGTCGTGCTGGTCTGTGCCACAGCCGCGCTCTTCCTCCTCTCGTCGAGTGCAGGCCAGGTGCTGGCCGAGGGGCTTGGGGTGTGGCGCTCCGAGCTGGGCTCACGCTGGATCGAGGACGTCGCCCTGCCGCTGATCATGGTGGTCCCGTTCGTGGTCGTCGGGTGGTGGCACTGGCGCCAGGCCATGCGCGAAGCGCTCGCGTTCGGTGGCCAGCAGCGACGCGAGGACGTCCGTCGCAGCGGCCTCTACGGGCTTGCCTTCGTGGGCCTTGCCGGCGTGTCGATCGGTGCCGCCTGGACGATCCAGGCGATGCTGGAGTACGCCGGTGCTGCCCGCGAGATCAGGCGCTCCGCAGTGCTGCGAGGCGATCTGACGCCTGCCCTGGCCACCTTCCTTGTCAGCTTGCCGTTGTGGCTTCCGGCGTGGAGGCTGGTACGGCACGACTTCGCCTCTGCCCCCGCCTCGGTCGCCGGAGGTGTGCCGCGGAGGGCGTACCTGCTGCTGGTCTCTGGTCTCGCCGTGATAGCCCTTATGGGCTCCTCAGCGCTCATCGCCTACCAGATCATGCGGCTGCTCCTTGGGGTCGACGTCGACGAAAGCGACTCGTGGCCGGTGGCCGTGGCCATCACCGCTGGCGCCCTGCTTGCCTACCACCTCTGGCGCCTCCGCCTCGACGCTCGGCTCGTGGCTGAGCTGCCGGCGACGGTCGCGCCGACCGACGAGGCGCAGCCTGCATCCCGCATGCGCGAGACCATCGACATCAGCGCACCCGCCGGATTCGACCTCGAGGCCCTCAACGAGACCATCCGCGGTCGTCTGCCGGAGGGGGTCCAGATGCGCGTGGTCGGGACACTGCCAGATCAGTCCGCCGGGCCGCCACCTGCCTAGCTGCCCATCGCGGGTCCTGCGCACCCATGCGCTCACGGCCGCTGGCGCACTCCAATCGGCTGCGGCGGTGGTCGCCGCGCGCTCACCGTCACTGGCCAAGTACCGCCGCCGGAGTGTAGGCTCCGGCGGGCTCTACCCCCGGAGCCACCGGGAGTGCCTGTCTATCGGGAGTACTCAGAGAATGGCCCTTCGAACCACGCGTCCGTGGGCGGTATCGCTTGCCCTGGCGGCCGCGCTCGTCACTGCTGCACTCCCGGCCGTCGCCCAGGACGAGACCGAACCCGAGGCGTCCATCCCGGTCGGAGGACTGGCCTCCATCCTGCCCGGCGAGGTCGCGGGCCTGCCGCTGGAGGCGCAGGAGTTCCCGATGGCGGCGCTCCTGGAGGCCGTCGATCCCGAGGATCCCCAAGTGGCTCCGCAGGTCGCCCTGCTCGACGAGATCTCGCAGTCGCTGGGCGTGGGCTTCGAGCAGATGACCTTCGGCTCGGCCCAGGCCCTCGACTTCGACGCCGGCGTGGGGGTCTCTATCTCCAGCCTGCAGGCGTCGGGAGTGGACGGGGAGGCGCTCGTCGAGCCGCTCTTCGAGCTGATGCGCCTGGTCTACCCCACTCGCTTCGACACATTCGAGATGGTCGTCCGGCCCGGTCAGATCGATGACCGGGACGTCTACCTGGTGGGCATGGAGCTGCTCGCCGATGACGAGTTCGATGAGTCCGATGCGGTCATCGTCAGCGTCGCTGACATGGCCCTGTTCCTCCAGGGCGATCCCGACCCCATCCGCGAGATCGTCGCCGCACTGCCGTAGGTCTGCGACGGTGCGACTGGCGACCTGACATCATGAGCAGGTGAGCATCGACACGACCTCGGCGCCCGAGCGCCCGTCCGACTTCATCCGCGACATCGTGGCCGCCGACGTGGCGGCCGGTCGCCACCAGGCCATCGTCACCCGTTTCCCGCCGGAGCCCAACGGCCACCTCCACATCGGCCACGCCAAGTCGATCGCCCTCAACTACGGCATCGCCAGGGAGTTCGGGGGCCGCTTCCACCTGCGTTTCGACGACACCAACCCGACCAGGGAAGAGCAGGAGTACATCGACGCCATCGAGGCCGACGTGCGCTGGCTCGGCGCGGACTGGGGCGATGACCTCTTCTATGCCTCGGACTACTTCGAGCAGCTGTACGCCTGGGCCGTGTACCTCATCGAACAGGGCCTGGCCTACGTCGACGACCTCACCGGCGAGGAGATCCGCGAGCACCGCGGCACCCTCACCCAGCCGGGTCGGCCCAGTCCCTACCGCGACCGCTCCGTGGCGGAGAACCTCGACCGCTTCGCCCGGATGCGCGCGGGCGAGTTCCCCGATGGTGGGCCGGTGCTGCGGGCCAAGATCGACATGGCCGCGCCGAACATCAACCTGCGCGATCCCATCCTCTACCGCATCGTGCACGCCAGCCACCCGCGCACCGGCGACGAGTGGAAGATCTACCCCACCTACGACTTCGCCCATGGGCAGTCCGACGCGATCGAAGGGATCACCCACTCGATCTGCACGCTCGAATTCGAGAACCACCGTCCGCTCTACGACTGGCTCATCGAGCACCTGCCGGTGCCATCGGTGCCCCACCAGTACGAGTTCGCCCGCCTCAACCTGACCTGGACGGTGTTGTCGAAGCGCTTCCTGCTGCGCCTCGTGCAGGAGGGTCGAGTCCGCGGCTGGGACGACCCGCGCATGCCGACCATCGCCGGTCTGCGGCGTCGGGGCTACCCGGCCGAGGGCATCCGCGATTTCGCTGCTGCCATCGGTGTCTCCAAGGCTGCGTCCACCGTGGAGCTGGCCCGCCTCGAGTACCACGTGCGCCAGGTCCTCAACCGTGATGCCCAGCGCCGGATGGCGGTACTGGACCCGCTCAAGGTGGTCATCACCAACTACCCCGAAGACAGCCTCGACGAGCTCGAGGCCATCAACAATCCCGAGGACGAGTCCGCCGGCACTCGCCGCGTGCCCTTCAGCCGGGAGCTCTGGATCGAGCGCGACGACTTCATGGAGGACCCGCCGCGTAAGTTCTACCGGCTGGCGCCCGGTCGGGAGGTGCGACTGCGCTACGCCTACTTCATCACCTGCGACGAGGTGATCAAGGACGAGAGCGGGCAGATCGTCGAGCTGCGCTGCTCGTACGACCCCGAGACCCGCGGTGGCGACGCACCCGACGGGCGCCGGCCCAAGGCCACGCTCCATTGGGTCTCCGCATCGCACGCTGTGCCCGCGCAGGTGCGCCTCTACGACACGCTCTTCACGCGGCCCGATCCCGGTGCGGACGGCGACCTGCTCGACGACCTCAACCCCGACTCGGAGACGGTGCTGCCCGCGTGCTACCTCGAGCCGGCCGCCGCCGAGACACCGGTCGGCGAGACGGTCCAGTTCGAGCGCCTGGGCTACTTCTGTGCCGACCCTGATTCGGTACCGGGCCGGCCGGTGTTCGACCGCACGGTCACGCTGAAGGACACCTGGGCCAGGGTCCAGAAGCAGGGCCAGCAGCGGTAGCGATCAGTCCCCTTCGGTCGACAGCGTGAAGTGGGCCGGCGGCTCGTCCTCGCCCGGAAAGTGGTCCGTCTGCTCGGTGTACAGCGAGCCCTGCATCGCGGCAGCGTAGACGCGGAAGTAGAGGTCGGTCGGCTCGCCCAGTAGCTTGCGGTCGAGACGGAAGGTGACCGTCGGACCGTCGACGGCCACGTCCACGACACCCCAGTAGAGCTCGTTGTTCACCAGAAGATGGCTGCCCGCCTCCAGGTCACGGGGCAGGGTCAAGCCGATGGTGGCGATGGCATAGCCGTCGAGCTCCGGAAACGTCACCTCCGGCGTGGTGTCGAGCGCGATCCACAGGAAGTCGCTGTCCGCATCATCAGTGCCCAGCGGCGGCTCGGTCGCGAACTCCACAGCCAAGCTGAGGACCGGCCCCTCCGGCTCCCCGACCGTGACCGCGACGATGTCGGGAGCATCACCGAGCGCATCGCCAACGGCATCTTCATAGCGCTCGTCCGCGACGACAGAGCCCGCAGACGCGATGGCGAGCACCACTGCCGTCCCAGCCGCCATCCACCATCGACGCACCACCCGGAGTCCTCCTTCGGTCGTCTCGCGAACGCGTGCGGCAGTCGTGCTAGTAGCCGGCCGCGATGACCTTGTAGTGGGCAGGCGGCTGATCGAACTCCGGATAGGTATCGCCCTCCATCTCGTCACCTTCATCGGACCCGTCGAAGCGCTCCACGCCCATCAGCACTTGCCAGTACAGGTCCGTCGGGCTGCCGATGAGCTTGTGATCGAAGGTGAACGTGAGCGTGTCCTCATCCGCGTCGACATCGACCACGTACCACCAGAGCTCGTCCATGGTCGAGAGCATGGCTCCGTCCTGCTCCTGGGCCGCGAGGTTGACCCCGTGGACCCCGGTGGTGAAGCCACCTTCCAGGATGCCCCGCTCGTCGACCGTAGGCGCATCCGAGAGGATGAGGAAGACCACGTCGGTCCACGTCTCCATGTCGCTCCCGAACGGCCGCTCCGGAGCGACGTCGATCGCAAAGCGGATGGTCGGTTCGCCGTCCGGTTCATCGACGGTGACCGCCACGATGTCCGGCGCATCGCCGGTCGCATCGCCGAGCGCATCCTCGAAACGATCCTCGGCTACCGCGAAGCTGCCACCGGTACCGACGAGCAAGGCCGCCAGCGCCAGGCTGGCTGATCGCCACCGCATCGTCCGTTCCCCCTTGCTGCGACTGATGCGCTCACGACGCTATCGCAGCATCGACGCGATGCCCAGAGGCGAACGGCCCTGCAGTAGGCTGCCGTGCGCGCGCTCAGGCCCCGGGCGCAGGCCGGATCAGTCGGCCTCAAGCGCCTCGGCCACGATCTCTGACAGCGGCCGACCTCCGACCTGGGCCAGCTCGTAGCGCACGCGCGTCACTGGCACGTTCAGGTCGAGCAGGCCACGTAGGTCGATGGGCGTGGCCGCGAGCACGAGATCGGCATCGACGGCCTCGAGCGTGGCCTTGAGCTCTGCCATCTGCGTCTCGCCGTAGCCCATGGCCGGCACCAGTGGCTCCAGGTTCGGATAACGCTCCAGGACCTCGCGGATGGACCCGACCGCGACCGGCTCCGGGTCCACGAGCTCGTCGGCATCGAAGCGCCGTGCCGCCACGACACCGGCTCCGTAGGTCATGCCTCCGTGCGTCAGGGTCGGGCCATCCTCGACCACCACCACTCGTTTCCCGCCGATCGATGGCCCGTCGAGGAACAGGTCCGAGCGAGCGGTGAGGATCTCGGCCTCAGGGTTGAGCGCCTCGATCGAGGCCGTGACCGTCGCGAGATCCTCCTCGGTGGCAGAGTCGATCTTGTTGATGACCACGACGTCAGCCATGCGCAGGTTGATCTCGCCCGGATGGAAGCGCTGCTCGTGGCCCGGCCGCAGCGGGTCGACCACGACGATGTAGAGATCGGGCAGGAAGAAGGGCAGGTCGTTGTTGCCGCCATCCCAGAGGATCACGTCGGCTTCCTTCTCCGCCTCGCGCAGGATGGCCTCGTAGTCGACGCCGGCGAAGACCACGCGCCCGGCCTCGAGATGCGGCTCGTACTCCTCGCGTTCCTCGATGGTGGTGTGGTGGCGGCTCAGGTCCTCGTAATCACCGAAGCGCTGCACGCGCTGGGCCACGAGGTCGCCGTAGGGCATGGGGTGACGGACGACCACCGACGTCAGGCCTTGCTCGGCCAGCGCTGTGGCCACCGCCCGCGTGGTCTGGCTCTTGCCGCAGCCGGTGCGCACCGCGCACACCGCGATCACGGGCTTGGTGGACTCGAGCATCATGCCCCGTGGTCCGATGAAGGCGAAGTCCGCCCCGGCCGACATCGCCCGGGAAGCGGCGTGCATGACGGTCTCATGCGGCACGTCGCTGTAGCTGAAGATCACGAGGTCGATGTCCTGCTCGCTGACGAGCTGCTCGAGCTGCGCTTCGGGCAGGATGGGGATGCCCTCGGGGTAGAGCTCCCCGGCCAGCTCCCGCGGGTAGCGGCGGTCATCGATGCCCGGGATCTGGGTCGCTGTGAAGGCCACCACCTCCGTGTTGGGATCGTCCCGGTAGACCATGTTGAAGTCATGGAAGTCACGCCCTGCGGCGCCCATGATGACGACCCTCGTACGCTCCACGATCGGCCTCCCACGCGCCCCGGGCAGCGCTCGACGCCGTACCTTCGAGGCGCCACGACTGTGCCCGAGCCCGGTGCCAGGCACCAGAGCCCTTCGGCCCGTCCGACCGCTGTTCAGGCGGTGAGGAGCGGCACCCTGTAGGCCTTGAACACCGGGTCACGAGTCACGATCGTCAGCCCTTCGAGCTTCGCCTGCGCGATGAGCATGCGATCGAATGGGTCGGCGTGATGGGGCGGCAGGTCTCCCACTGACTGGGCGTGCACGACGCTGATGGGCAGTTCCCGGAAGCCGCTGGCATCGAGGGCCTCGGCCACGTCCATCGGGGACTCAAGCCGCCCCCTGGCCCGCTTGATGGCCATCTCCCATGCCGACGCGGCACTCACGTACACGACAGAGTCGGGGGCCTCGATCGCCTGACGCGCGGCAGACGCGAGTGCCGAGCCACCCGCCTGCCACCACAGGAACGCGTGCGTGTCGAGCAGCAGGCGCATCAGTCGATCATCCCGAACTCGTGCGCGATCTCCTCGTCGGCCTCATCGAAGCCCGGCAGGATCCTGACACGACCCTTCCACGCTCCGGGTACCCGCCGCTTGCGCCCGGCTTGATAGGGCACCAGGCGAGCGACCGGCCGTCCGTTGCGGGCGATGACCGTTTCCTCGCCGGCCTCTGCGCGCTCGATCAACCGCGAGAGGTGCGTCTTGGCGGCGTGGATGTTGACGGTCGTCTTGGGCTCGGCAGCAGTCATGGACTTAGTCTAGTCTAGTCCACTCGCACGTCAAGCCCGTCAGCGTCCCGCGCGCCGGTCCTCCAGGCGCTCGCGCGTGGGAACCAGCCACATCACATCGTATGGGCCAAGCTCCACGCGCAACGTCGTATCAGAGCCGTTCCAGTGCTCGCCCGCGATGAGGTCGTACCAGCTCTTGTCGGCGACGCCCAGCTCCGCGATGGGGCACTCGATGCGCACGACCTCGTCGGTCACGTTGGTCAGCGCCAGCACGCGTCGGTCACCCTCGGGCGAGATGCGCAGCACCGCGAAGACTCGCGTCGAGGGCGTCAGGACGCGCATCTCACCGGACGGGTGGAAGGCGCGCAAGCGCGTGCGCGTCTTGGAGATCTCTCGCTGCTCCAGTCTCAGCAGCGAGCGTTTGGAGCCCGGCTGGTGCAGGTGCTCGCGGAAGATCTCGGTGTCGATGGCGCCGCGGTTGACGTCACGCTTCACGCCGGTCTGCTCCACGAGCGCGTGGTCGTTGGGCAGGGCGATGGCACCGTGGGTGTAGATGCCGGGGATGCCCTTGAGCACGAGCGCGATGGAGCGCGAGGCCACGTAGCGCTTGACCTGCAGCGCGATGGGCTCGGTGCTGCCGTCCAGGTTGATGGCGCTCCACCAGGTGGTGTTGATCTCGTATGGCTCCTCGCCGGCGGATGTCGACTTGTAGGAGACGTAGGCGCCGTGTGTCTTGGCCCTGTCGATCATCGTCTCGACCTGCTCACGGGTGAGGATGCCCTTCACGCCCTGGACTCCGACGCCGTCGTGGGTGTCGAGCATGTTGAAGAGGTGGGACTGCTTGGAGGCCAGCTCGAGCCCGGCGGCCCAGCGCGAGATGTCGCTGGTGTCTTCGGCGTAGAACGTGTGCAGCACCAGCGGCGGCAGTGCGAAGTTGTAGACCATGTGCGCTTCGTCCGTGCCATTCCCGAAGTAGGAGATGTTCTGCCGGTGCGGCACATTGGTCTCGGTCACGAGGGCCACGCCCGGCGCCACCGTGTCGAGCACGTCGCGCAGGAGCTTGATGATCTCGTGCGTCTGGGGCAGGTGGATGGACTCGGTACCCGGCTCCGACCACAGGTAGGTGACCGCGTCGAGACGGATGATGTCAGCCCCGCGGCGGACGTAGAACAGCAATGCCTCGAGCACGGCCAGCAGCACGGCCGGGTTGCGGAAGTTGAAGTCGATCTGGTCGGGTGAGAACGTGGTCCAGATGTACTTCGGCCCGTTGATGGTCTCGTAGCGCGTGAGGATGTCCGAAGTCCGCGGCCGGAAGATCTTGCTGCGCTGCTCCGGGGTCAGGTCGTCGGGAGAGTCGTAGGCGATGAAGAAGTCGGCGTACTGCGGATCGCCGCGCAGGAAGCCGCGGAACATCTCCGAGCGCGAGGAGGCGTGGTTGAACACCGCATCGAACATGAGGTCGTAGTCGAAGGCCAGCTCTCGCACCTGGTCCCAGGAACCCACCTTGGGGTCGACCGCCTTGAAGTCGACGACGCTGAAGCCGCGATCGGACGAGTAGGGGAAGAAGGGCAGCATATGGATGGTGTTGACCGCGTCGTAGTACGTCTCGACGAAGCGGTGGAGTGCCTCGATGCCGGTCGCTTCCCTGCTACGGACCGCGTCGGCGTAGGTGATGAGGATGAGATCGCGTTCGGTGAAACGCTCCTCGGGGTCGAGGCCTGCCTCGTACTCGATCAGCTCGGGTGGCTTGTGGGCATGGTGGACCCTGAGGATGCGCTCGAGCTCGGGGAACGCGGCCTCGGCCGTCGAGCGGCCGTAGAGGAACTCGAGCCGCGCGAGCATGTGCTCGCGTACCTGTGGCTCGATCTCGAGCAACGGTCTCGAGAAGTCAGGGTCTCGCTGGTAGGGGATGCGGGTCATCCGCGTGGCTCCTCACGTCAACGGCCATCCATGCGGGCACATCCGAGGCTAGCATCGACCGCACCGCGCTGACGTGTCGTCGGGCACGGGCCGGGTCGACCAGCCTGCTCACCCCAGCCACCATATGTGACCATCGGCGCACTTGACGCGTGACCATCCAAGACCGACAGTCAATGGTGCGGACCGCACCAGCCGTCCGACCGACATGAGGTCGCCCCGTGCCCGAGACGCTCGAAGACAAGCTCGTCGTCGGTATCACGTCGCGCGCGCTCTTCGATCTCACCGAAGCCAATGCCGTGTTCGAGCAGCGCGGCCTCTCCGCCTATCGTGACTACCAGCGTGAGCACGAGCGAGACATCCTCGAGCCAGGCACGGCATACCCGCTCGTGAAGGGGCTGCTCAGGGTCAACGAGCTGGCCGGTGAGGCGCTCGTCGACGTCATCATCTTCAGCCGCAATGACGCCGACTCAGCCATGCGCGTGCTGCGCTCGATCGAGGCCCATGGGCTGCCCATCACACGCGGCGTCTACCGTGGCGGGCGCGATCCGTGGCCCATGCTCTCGGCCATGAGCTGCGACGTCTTCCTCAGCGCGGAGCCGTCACAGGTGCTCAAGGCCCGCGAGCAGGGTGTCGCCTCGGCGTTCATCCTGCCGGCCGCACGTCGTGCCAGCGAGGACCTCACGGAGGTGCGGGTGGCTTTCGACGGGGACGCCGTGCTCTTCGACGCCGCGGCCCAGCTGGTCTACGACCGACAGGGCCTTGACGCCTTCCACGAGCACGAGTCCACCCATGCCGAAGAGCCCATGGCGCCCGGACCGTTCCGGCCGTTCCTCGAGGGGCTCGCCCGGATCCAGGCCCACTTCGGTGGTCGCTCTCCGATCCGCACGGCGCTGGTCACCGCCCGTGCCGCGCCCGCCCACTACCGGGTCGTCAACACCCTCCGCTCCTGGGGTGTGACCGTGGACGAGACGTATTTCCTCGGTGGCGTGGACAAGGCCCGTGTGCTCGAGGCCTTCGGCGCGCACATCTTCTTCGACGATCAGCTCGTGCACGTCGAGTCGGCCTCGGCCCGGGTGCCGGCAGCCCAGGTGCTCTGGCCGGATGAGGAGCTGCCCGCGGCCGAGAAGCGCACCGGGCCCGTGGTCGTCAGCGGGCCGGCGAGGGCCAAGAGCAAGAAGCAGGCCAAGCCGAAGAAGCCGGCTAACCCTCGTGGAGGTGCGCGTCCGGCGGCCCCACGCGCACGGGCTCGAAGCGAACGCTGAGGCCCTCCCGGGTCGGCGAGCAGCACATGGGGCCTGCGACGAGCGCGATCCCGGGCGGGAAGTAGGCCACGCGCAAGAGGTGCCAGCGCGGCTCCTCGCTGATGCGATAGCGCACCGTCACCCCGTCGCCCTTGCGGCTGGCACGGAACGTGAGCGCGTGGCCGATCCCGTGGACCGGCAAGGGCGATACGGACCAGTCGGACATCCCCGCGGTCGCGACCACGCTCGCGTAGAGCTCGTCATCGCTCAGCTCGACGCCCGTCTTGAGCCAGGTGTCAGGCCCGGCTCGGAGCATCAGGCCGGCCTGGTCGAACTGGGCCTCGAAGTCGGCCTGGAACGTGACCTCGATGGCCGCCTCCTGTGGGAACGGGGCGCCCAGCAGATGGCCGTCATCATGCACGAAGCCGTAGGCCGTCTTGTGCCAGAAGTCCGTGTTGCGACCGGTCGTGACGACGAGCGTGTCGTCCTCGAGCTTCGCGGCCGGCGGCTCGTTGAGCCAGCTCATCTCATCCCACCCGATCGTACGCATCGATAGCCTCCTCCGGCTCGCATCGTAGAGGCTCCGCTCCAGGTCAGTGAGGCGAACCTATACTCGGAGCGATGTCCGTCCACACCCTGCTGCACTTCATCCGTGGCTTCGCCATGGGCTCTGCCGACATCGTGCCCGGCGTCTCCGGCGGGACCGTCGCCCTGGTACTCGGCATCTACGAGCGCTTCATCGGCTCGGTGCGAGCCGGATCGAAGGCCCTGACACTGCTCGTCCGGGCCGACATCGACGGCTTCCGCCGCTGGATGGGAGCGGTCGAGTGGACGTTCATGCTCCCGCTGCTGGCTGGTATCGCGGCCGCCTTCCTGACGCTCGCGCGGGTCATCCGCGATCTGCTCCATGACCAGCCGGAAGCGATGTCAGCGATCTTCCTCGGGCTGGTCGCCGGGTCGGTCATCGTCGCCTGGCGGCTCATCCGCAGGCCGGCCTCCCTGCATGCCGCGATCATCGCGGTCGCGGCGGTGGCCACTTTCGTGGCCCTGGGCCTCGCGAGCGGCACCAGCGAGGAATCGGTCGGACAGATGGCAGAGCCTGCGCTGTGGGCCTTCTTCGGGGCCGGCGCGATCGCCATCTGCGCCATGATCCTGCCCGGCGTCTCGGGTTCCTTCCTGCTCGTGGTCATGGGCATGTACGGCCCCGCGCTCACCGCCCTGACCGAGCTGCAGATCCTCAACCTGCTCGCCTTCGGCTCCGGCATGGTCATCGGCCTCGCGCTCTTCTCACAGCTCCTGCATCTCGCGCTGCAGCGCTACCACGACCTCGTCATGGCCGTGCTCATCGGGCTCATGGCCGGGTCGGTGCGGGTGCTCTGGCCCTGGCCGGGCGGCGTCGAGTCCACGGCCATCGAGGCACCCACGGGCGACTGGATCGTGGCGGTCGTCCTGGCCATCGTGGCGTTCGTGGTCGTGGTCGTGGTCGGCGCCTACGCCCAGCGCCTCGAGGCGTCCGAGGAAGCCGAAGGAGCCGGACCTGACGAGCCCGACCCGACAGGACCCGAGACGGAGCCCGACGCCAGCCCCACCGGATGACCGTCCCGGCTCCGGGACGTGAGCCCCGCTCCCGCGAGCACCAACACGTGCACGAGGATGGATCGGGCTTGCGCGGCTGGCTGAAGCACACCTTCACATCTCACAGCCACGATCTCTCAGCCGGCTTCGATAGCTCGCTTGAATCCAGTCAGAAGGGCGTCCGCGCGGTCAAGGTCTCGCTGGTCGCGCTGATGATCACGGCCCTCGCGCAGCTGGTCATCGTCTGGCTCACCGGCTCGACCGCCCTCCTCGCCGACACCATCCACAACTTCAGCGACGCGCTCACTTCGGTGCCGCTGTGGATCGCGTTCATCATCGGCCGACGGGCAGCCAACCGTCGCTACACCTATGGCTACGGGCGAGCGGAGGACCTCGCTGGGCTCTTCGTGGTGGGCATGATCGCCTTCAGCGCGCTGCTCGTCGGCTGGGAGTCGATCCGGCGTCTGTTCGAGCCCGCGGAGATCAGCAACCTGTGGCTGGTGGTCGCGGCCGGAATCATCGGCTTCGTGGGCAACGAGCTGGTGGCGGTCTATCGCATCCGCGTGGGCCACGAGATCGGCTCACAGGCGCTCATCGCGGACGGGCTGCATGCGCGCACCGATGGGCTCACCTCCATCGCCGTAGTCATCGCCGCGATCGGGGTTTGGCTCGGCTTCCCGCTCGCGGATCCGCTCATCGGGCTGGTCATCACCGCTGCCATCCTGTGGATCCTGCGGGATGCTGCTCGCGCGGTCTTCCGCCGTCTGATGGACGCGGTCGATCCTGGATTGGTCGAGGATATCGAGCGCACCGCTGCCGGGGTCGAAGGGGTGATGGAGGTCGAGATCGTGCGTGTGCGCTGGATGGGCCATCGGCTCATCGCCAGTACCGACCTGGTCGTGGATTGTGGGCTGACCGTGGCCCAGGGCCACGACATCGCGGAGCGCGTGCGCCACCGCTTGTTCCACGAGGTGCGAGGCCTCGACACGGTCATCGTGCACCTCGATCCCTGCGCGCACGGCGGCACCGACCACCACGCTGAGACACGCCTCCACGATGAGACGCTGGCGCCGCTACGGACGCCCGAGGGTTAGTCGCGCGCTAGCGGAAGACCGCCGACGCGGCACCGCCGCCGCGCACCGGGGAGGCGATGGGCATGGGCACGTTCCAGCCGATGAGCTCACAGCCCAGGAAGTGCGGAGCCTCCTGTCCCGGGGTACAACGCGGGCAACCCCAGTAGGCAAAGCCGCCTTCGTCCGGCAGGAAGTCGACGTGGCAGACGTCCTCGACGGGATCGCACCGCCGGTCATGGCAGACGCAGTCGCAGCCGACCGGGTGGTCGCAGCTACAGATCGCATCAGGCGAGGGCTCACGGATGACCGTGGCCTGGATCGGCTCGCGCGTGGCCATCGAGCGACACCTCCGCTCGCTCCGGCCGCGACATGGCCCCCCAGGGCCAGGAGTTGTGCGTATCGTCGCAGGTGCGTCAAGCATCCGCACCTTCTTTGTTGATGGTCAGTGACTTCGTCCGCCCCGACTGCTCACTGACGTTGGCCGCGCCGACCGGTCACAGCCGAGCACGCCTGGCTGCCCGCAGGGCCGCTCGCAGGACTAGAGCTTGCGCGCGCGATCTCCGGGCCGGACCACGCCCGTCTGCACCACGCGGGTGTTGGCACCGCGCATGCGCAACGACCGGCCTTCCTTGGTGCTGATGTGCCGCAACGCCTCGGGGCCCCACCAGCTCCGGAACTGGACACAGCCGGTGTGGGGCTCGGCCTGCACCTCGAGGATCGCCTCTCCCACCGCGATGCGCGTACCGGCGGGCATGTTAGCCTCGGAGATATCGAGGTCGACGTACAGCTGGTCGCCGCATCGGGCCCAGGTCTCGGGCTGCGAGTCGCCACTGATGAGCTCCGCCACGCGCGCGTTCATGACGGTCACTTGGGCGTAGGGACTGGGCCTGTCGTGGCCCATCCCCGGTCGGTTGATCCAGTCGTCGCCGACAAGGCCCTGCTCGGTATCGAATCGCCCTTCAGCCAGGATCTCGCGTTCGCCGCGACCGGGCCGACGCACGACCAGCCGCACCGCCCCTTCTTCCTTGGGCGTATCGAGCACGCCGGCCATCCCCGCCTCGAGTTGCTGTGCCGTCTGGTATGCCATGGGCCCGAGTATGCCGCACCACCCGTCGTCGGATCGTCACAGATGCCTGCTTTCATACGCAGGCCATGACGACCGACACCGCCGCCGCCCCTGCCCCCCGCACCGTCCATTCTCGTTCTGCCGACGTCGCTGCATTCGTGGCCGGGGGACTGGCGGCTGCCCTCGCCATCGCCGTGGGGGAGCTGACCGCCGGCCTCATCGGCGGCGCGCCATCGCTGATCATCGCGATCGGCGACACGATCATCGAGTACCAGCCGCCGTGGGGCAAGGACGTCGCGATCGCCCTCTTTGGCACCAATGACAAGCTGGCGGTCAATGCCGGCATCGTCATCGCGGCCATCGGCATCGCCGGGGTCCTGGGCGTGATCGGCCGACGCGACTGGCGCGTGCCGGTGGCCGGCTTCGCCATCGCCGGCCTCGCCGGCCTCGTGGCCGCGCTCACCCGGCCCCTGGTCGACCCCATCCTGGCGGCCGTGACCGTCGTCGTCGCCATCGGTGCAGCGCTGGTCGCGCTCCGCCTCATGCTCGCGGCCACGGCGCCGCGCTGGCGGAGCGCATCGGCCTCGAGCGCACCTGCCCCCACGACCGGAGCCGGGGACTCGGAGGCCGCCATCACCGACGACGCTCGTCGAGGCTACATGCCCGACTGGGATCGCCGCCGGTTCCTGCAGGTCGGCGGCGGTGTGGCCGTCGGCGCGGTGGTCATGGGCGTGGTCGGCCGGAACCTGCTGACCGGGCGCTCGGCGGGCGGAGCCGTGACGGCCCAGCTGCCCACCCCATCGGCCCCGCTGCCCGAGGTACCCGCGTCGGCCTCGCTCGACGTCGAGGGCATCACGCCCATCGTCATGCCCAATGACGAGTTCTACCGCATCGACACCGCGCTCATCAGCCCGCGCGTCAACGCCGACACCTGGCAGCTCAAGGTCAAGGGCCTCGTCGATCGTGAGGTCACGCTGACCTACGAGGACCTGCAGGCCATGCCGCTCTTCGAGCAGTACGTGACCATCGCCTGCGTCTCCAACGAGATCGGTGGTCGCCTGGTGGGCAATGCCCTGTGGACCGGCGTGGACCTGCGCGACGTCCTCGACATGGCGGGTGTGCAGCCCGAGGCCGAGCAGATCGTCGGCCGTTCGGTGGACGACTTCACCGCCGGCTTCCCCTACAGCTGGGCCATGGATCCCGATCGACGCCCGATGATCGCCATCGGCATGAACGGGCAGCCCCTGCCGGTCGATCACGGCTTCCCGGCCCGCCTCATCATCCCCGGCCTCTACGGCTACGTCAGCGCCACCAAGTGGCTCCGCGAGATCGAGCTCACCACATGGGACGGGTTCGACGGCTACTGGGTCCCCCTCGGATGGGCCAAGGAGGCGCCGATCCTGACGCAATCACGCATCGACACGCCTCGCGGCGGCTCTGTCGCGGCCGGCACCACCGTGCCCATCGCCGGTGTGGCCTGGGCGCCCGATCGCGGCGTGCAGCGCGTGGAGGTCCAGGTCGATGACGGCGAGTGGCAGGAGGCCGAGACCTCCGATCCGCTGAGCGATGCCTCGTGGGTGCAGTGGAAGCTGCCCTGGGCCACGCCCTCGGAGTCGGGCCAGCACGAGATCCGCGTCCGCGCTACCGACGGCAACGGCGTGACGCAGACGGCCGAGGTCACCTCTCCGCGGCCCGATGGCGCGCGTGGCTACCACACCGTCCGGGTCAGCGTCTCCTAGCGCACGCCGCGTGGCCGCGCCCTCTAGGTGAGTGCGACCGTGCCCTCGATGCAGGTCCGGGTCACACCCCCGACCCAGATCGAACCGGCCTCGTCCGCGCTGATGTGGACGCGCCCGGCGCGGCCCATGGCCGTGCCCTGCCCCGCGACGTAGGGCGGCTCGACCAGCCCCGTACCCACGAGCCACTGCGCCAGCGAGGCATTGAGGCTGCCGGTCACCGGGTCCTCCAGCAGCTCATTGCGATGGTTGGTGAAGACGGCCCGAACCTCGTAGCGACACTCGCCGCCCTCGGGGTACAGGCCGAACACACCGATGTCGCAGGGCGCCCCGTCGCTGCTTGGCTCGAGCTCGAGCACGGCGGCCGCAGATCGCAGCCGGACCGCCACCCAGCCCGGTCCGTTATCGACCCACTGGCTGTCCACGATGTCGTCGAGGCCGATGCCGAGGATGCGGGCGATGCGTTCGAGATCATCCGCCGCGACAGGTCCCGCGCGCCTGGTCGGCGGTGCCGCGAACGCCAGCATGCCGTCGGCGCGCCGGATGGGGATCAGCCCGGCCGGGCATTGCTGCACGATGCGCCCGGGATCGTGCGGCTTCCCGCCGGCGGCCAGCCAGGCATGGCAGCTGCCCAGCGTGGGGTGCCCGGCGAAGGGCAGTTCCCCGACCTGGGTGAAGATGCGCACCGCGTAGTCCGCGGGCGGCTCGGTCGGCGGCAGCAGGAACGTCGCCTCTGACAGGTTGGTCCAGCGCGTGAAACGCAGCATCTGCTCGGTGCTCAGGCCCTCGGCATCGTGGACCACGGCGACAGGGTTGCCGCGCAGCGGCTCGCTGGAGAAGACATCGATCTGCTGGAACGGGTGCATCTCGGCTCCTCGAAGAGACGGCGGCTTGACGGCCCGAGCATATCTGGGGGCTACGCGCTGACGCCTTCCTTATCGGTCGAGATCACACGCGACGGCGCCCCGTGCACCGCGGGGACGGAGCCCAGTCGTCCGGCCTGGTAGTCGCTGAAGGCCCGCATGACCTCCTCGCGCGTGTTCATCACGAACGGCCCCATCCAGGCCACCGGTTCGTGGATGGGCCGTCCGCCGAGGATGAGCACGTCCATGTTCGGGCTGCGGCTCTCCTGTACCTGCGAGGCGCGCACCGTGAGCACGTCGCCGGGCCCGTAGACCGCCAACTGGCCGGAGCTGATGGGCCGCTCCTCGGCGCCCACCGAACCGTCCCCGTTGAGCACGTACAGCAGTCCGTTGAAGTCGGCGCGCCACGGCAGTGACAGCTGCGCTCCCGGGCTCAGCGTGGCGTGGATCTGTGTCATCGGCGTGTAGGTCGAGCCGGGACCGCGGTGGCCGCCGACCTCGCCGGCGATGATGCGCAGCAGCGCTCCGCCGTCCTCGGAGGCCACCAGGGCGACCTCGTCGGCGCGCAGGTCCTGGTAGCGCGGATCGGCCATCTTCATCGAACGCGGCAGGTTGACCCACAGCTGGAAGCCGTGGAAGAGGCCGCCGCTGACGACCAGGTGCTCCGGCGGCGTCTCGATATGGAGGATGCCCGCACCCGCGGTCATCCACTGGGTGTCGCCGTCCGTGATGCTGCCACCACCACCGTTCGAGTCGCTGTGCTCCATGATCCCGTCGATCATGTAGGTGACGGTCTCGAATCCGCGGTGCGGGTGCCACGGCGTGCCCTTGGGTTCGCCCGGCGCGTACTCCACCTCGCCCATCTGGTCGAGATGGATGAAGGGATCGAGGTCACGCAGGTCCACGCCGGCGAAGGCACGGCGTACCGGGAAACCCTCGCCTTCGAAGGCGCTGGGCGCGCGGGTCACGCTCTTGACACCCCGTTGCCGGGCGACCAGCGGATCGGGTGCGGCGAGACGGGGCAGGACGGTGATGTCGTCGACGGTGATGGCTGGCATGGAGCGGACCTCGGAGCGGGAGTCGGGCCTCTAGTATCGTCTCATGTGGTTGCGAGCGCAACTATTTGTGTGTCGGCTGGATGACACCGGGGGCGTCGCCCACCCCCTCACGCTCTGGCACCGCGCGGCCCGACCATGTGGTCAACGTCGAATGACACACCAGATACGTCGAGTGATACACCAAAGGGAGCGCAAGATGACTCGGATCAAGCTCGTTGCCGTCAGCGCCATCGCCGCCGTGATGATCCTCGGCTCCACCATCGTCTTCGCGTCGGCACCGGCCGCCGATAGCAGCGATACCTCCGCCGATCAGTCCGCAGTCACCACCGAGCTGCGCGCCGATCCGGTCAAGCGTGGCGGCGGCGGCAGCGGCCGGGCCCTCAAGAAGTAATCACCCGACGTTGACGCGAGGTCAGTCGTTCGTTCGACTGGCCTCGCGTTCTGCTGCCACCCGTTCGACCACGTCCTCGAACTGTTCCCACGAGTGCACGTCCACGACGCCCTCCATGGGGTCGTTCCAGGGATGGACCATGCGACAGACGACGGCCTCGGGCAGCCCGGCCGTGAGCTCTTCGAGCTGGTGCGGCGCGTCGTCGAGGTAGATGTCGCATCCGGCGAGTGTCTTGTCCCAGAGGAAGTGCACCTCGCGCGCGGGCACGCCGTGATCGGCCAGCCAGGCCAGGGAGTCAGGGATGGCCCAGTCGAACTTGGAGCTGACGATGACCACCCGGTGCCTGGCCCCGATGCGCTTGATGGCCTCGATGGCGCCCGGCAGGGGTGGTGCGTCGCGGAACGTGGAGCGGCCGTCACCCTGGGCCCAGGTCCAGAAGTCGGCCATCGACCCGAAGTGCGTGAGGGCGTAGAGCCCGTCCCACTGCTGCACCATCGAGGCCTCGAGGTTCGACCCGAAGTCAGCGTTGTAGCGCGTCATCCAACCGGTGTTGAAGTCAGCCAGCACCCCGTCCATGTCGATGCCCGACGCGGATCCCGGGCAGGAGGTCGCTGAACACGCCGCCGCGATGGCTCACAGGACCTGCGTCTCCCATGCCGTCGTCCCCGAAGAGCCGCTCGTGTGTCAGGAGCGCGTATCGGTCGGTCATGCCGGCGATGTAGTCGGTGGCCTGCACCACGCGGTCGGCGTCGTTGTCGCGGTAGGAGGCCGGGATGTCCTCGGGATGGACGAGATGGTGGTCCATGAGCCGGCGGATGACGTCGATGGCGGCGGCCTGCGGTCGGCGCTGGAGCGGGCGCGAGGTAGACGCGCTCGAACATGAAGTCGCGCAGCTCGTTCATGTCTGCCAGGACCTCGTCATCCATGCGCACCTCGCCGCGGTCGAGCGAGCCCTCGATGACGGCCTCGATCATGCCGCCGATCCAGACTGAGCCGGGCGCCCCGAAGCGTCGCGGTCATGGGCCGTGGGAACTCGTCTGCGGTGAGCATACCGGCGCGCATGGCGTCGAGGGCATCGTGGGTGAGGTACGCGATGCGGTCGGCGTAGCGCACGCAGTGTCCTTCCTGGGTGGCCGGCGGAGGCTCGATCTTCCACGAGTGGGCACGGATGCCGTCGCGCACCTCCCAGCTCAGGTTGATGTCCTCGAGCACTTCGTAGATGCGCACCGACTGCGCGGCGTGATGCCAGCCGCCGGCCGTCGGGAAGTAGGGCGAGAGCGCCTCTTCACCGGTGTGTCCGAAGGGGGAGTGCCCGACGTCGTGACCCAGGCCGATGGCTTCGGCGAGTGCCTCGTTCAGCGACAGCGCTGCCGCCAGCGACCGCGCGATCTGCGTCACCTGGATGGTGTGCGTCAGGCGCGTGACGTAGTGGTCGCCCTCGGGGTTCACGAAGACCTGGGTCTTGTGCTTGAGCCGCCGGAAGGCCTTGCTGTGCATGATGCGGTCGCGATCGCGTTCGAACGCGGTGCGCAGCGCGTCGGGCTCTTCATCACGAGCTCGACCGCGGGAGTCGACCGCGCGGAACCCGGCCGGCGCCAGGCGGACGCCCTCCTCGGCTTCTCGCCCTGCACGGTCGCGCAGGATGAACGCAGCTGTCTCCATCTAGGCGGCGACGTCCGTGATGGCCTCGTCGGGCGTGACCTTGCTGTCCGCACCCTCGATGATGCGCTGTCGCACACCGCCGGAGACGGTGTCCACGATGATCGTGGCCACGATGACCACGAGGATGGCCATGCCCGCCTGGGGCCAGCGTCCGAAGATGATGGTCTGCTGGAGCAGGAAACCGATGCCACCGGCGCCAACCACGCCGAGGACCGCTCCGGCACGGATGTTGATCTCGAAGCGATACAGCCAGAAGCCCACCAGCTCGGGCAGCACCAGCGGCAGCACACCCCAGCGCTGCACCTGGAGACCGCGGCCGCCGGCGGCGCGTGCGGCCTCCATGGGGCCGCCGTCGATGCCTTCGATGGCCTCGGCGGTCAGCTTGCCCAGCGTGCCGGCCGAGTGGATGCCGATGGCCAGCGCACCGGCGACTGGCCCGAGCCCAGCGATGGGGATGAAGATGGCGATGGCCAGGATGAGCTCCGGGAAGGCGCGGACGGCGTTGAGGAACAGGCGTACGACGCTGGAGACGAGACTGCTGGAGACGTTCTTGGCGCCCAGAAAACCGAGCGGCAGCGAGAGCACCGCGCCGATGATGGTGCCTACCCAGGCCATCTGGATCGACTGGATCATGGCCGGCACGGCCTTCTGCAGGTAGGCCGGATCGGGCCCGCTCTTGAGGTACATCTCGTAGAAGATCGTGGCCAGGCCAGCGGGCAGGGACAACAGGTCCGCGAGGTTGACGTCGACGGTGAGCGCCGCCCACCCGAAGAGTGCGGCTGCGCCCAGGATCCACAGGTTGCGCCTGGTGGTGGAGGGCCGCTCCGGCCGACCTGTCGCGGTCGCTGACAAGAGCGACATCACACCAGCCTCCGCCGCAGGCGGGTCGAGACCAGCTCGATGAGGATGACGACGATGAAGATCTCGATGATGATGACCGAGACGTTCTCCCACTGATTGAAGCCGTACTGGACGCGGATCAGGAAGCCGATGCCGCCGGCGCCGACGAAGCCCAGCACGGTGGAGGCGCGGACGTTCAGCTCGAAGGCATAGAGCGAGAAGGCCACGTAGTTGGGCAGCACTTGCGGCAGGACCGCCCAGCGCACCATCTGCGTGCGACTGCTGCCGCCGGCGTCGACGGCCTCGATGGGCCCGGTGTCCACACCGTCGACCGTCTCGGAGAGCAGCTTCGCGACCACGCCGATGTTGAAGAAGATCAGGGCCATGATCCCGGGCAGGGCACCGATACCGATAGCGGCCACGAAGATGAGCGCGTAGAGGAAGTCGGGGATGGCTCGGACGACACTGAGGAGGCCGCGGGTGATGGTCAGCGTGAGCCGGCCGGGGGCCGTCGTGCGCGAGGCGAAGAAGACGATAGGCAGAGCGATGGCGCAGCCGATGAAGGCCGCGATGACCGCGATCTGGAATGTCTCGATGAACGGGGCGATGGTCTTCGGTATGAAGGCCCAGTTCGGGTTCAGCAGTTGGCGCAGGATCACCTCGCCATTGCCGATGTCCTCGGCGATCCCGAAGAGGTCCAGGCCGATGCCGAACTGCTCGCTGACCGACAGCAGCGTGATGACGACGAACACGGCAAGCCCGACGTAGATGGTCGGGGACCGACGCGGCTTGGTCGGCCGGCGGCTGGCCTGGGCGGCGCTGGTCACGCGATGACGGCTGGGGCTGCGGGCTCAGCCGCGCCCATCACGTCGTCGGCGGTCAGCGAGCGGCCATAGATGTCGCGGAAGACGTGCTCGTCGGCCTGCTCGCCGGTGCCGTCGTAGACCAGCTCTCCGTCGCGCAGTCCGATGATGCGTTCGCCGTACACCTTGGCCAAGTCGAGGAAGTGCAGGTTGATGATGGTAGTGATGCCCAGCTCGTGATTGATGCGCTGCAGGTCACGCATGACCACGTGGCTGGTGGGCGGGTCGAGGCTGGCCACCGGCTCGTCGGCGAGGAGGGTGTTGGGCTCCTGGGCGAGCGCCCGGGCGATGCCGACACGCTGTTGCTGCCCGCCTGAGAGGTTCGAGGCGCGTACGTAGGCCTTCTCGACGATGTCGACACGTTCCAGGGCCCGCATCGCGATCTCGACGTCGTCGGGTTTGTACCAGCCCAGCAGCGAGCGCCAGGTGCTGGTCTTGTGAAGACGGCCCATGAGCACGTTGTTCAGCACGCTCGTGCGATTCACGAGGTTGAACGTCTGGAAGATCATGCCGATGTGCGAGCGCAGCTCACGCAATTGCTTGTTCGATGCGTTGCGCACGCTCACGCCATCGACGATGCAGTCACCATCGGTCAGCGGGACCAGACCGTTGACGGCCCGGATGAGCGTCGACTTGCCCGCACCGGAGAGGCCCACGATGACGATCATCTGACCGTCGGGGATCTCCAGGGTCAGGTCCTTGAGGGCGTGTACGCCGCCCGGATAGGTGACCGTCGCATGCTCGAACTTGATCATGGCTGGATGGAATGAGCGGGCGAGCCCGTGATGGGCCCGCCCGGTTCAGACCTGGAGGCTACGAGCCGTAGCCGAGGTTCTCGACCGCGTCGCGGATGATCTGGAGCGACTCCAGGTTGGGCTCGCCGAACGCGTTGATGTTGTAGATCTCGTCGAGGACCGCGGCACCCTCTTCGGTCGCCGCGTAGTCCAGCAGCGCCTGCTTGATGCTGGCCTTGAGCTCGTCAGAGACGCCGGCGACGGCGATGCCATCGTTGGGGATCTCCGGCCCGTAGGCGAAGGTGACCACGGTGCCCGCGACATCGCAGGGGGTTTCAGCGTCGCTGCGGGCATCGTCGAAGCTCACGCCGATCTCGGCCTGGCCCATGCACACCGCGATGACCGAGGCGTCATGGCCGCCCGCGAAGACCGGGTCGAGGTCTGTGTCGGGGTTGATGCCCATGGTCGCGAAGATAGTCGCGGGGAAGATGTACCCGGACGAGGAGGTCGGCTCGGTGAACGAGACCTTCGTGCCCGGCTCGACCGCCTCGAGTGCCTCCAGGCCGATGGGGCCGATGGGAGACTCGTCGAAGGCACGATCGGTGCCGTTGCAGTTGAGGTACGTGATCATCTCGTCGCCTTCGCGGCGCTCATTCTCGACGACCTCGTCCATGCAGTACTTGTCGGCGTCGGTGGTGATGAACTGCGTGTGGTAAGAGGTGCTGCCGTAGCGATCGGACTGCAGGATCATCTCCGCGCCGGCCACGTCGACCGCCTGCACCAGCCCGAAGGGCGGGAGTGCAGCGATCTGCGCCTGGTCGGTCTGCATGGCCGTCACGAGGGCCGTGTAGTCGCTCGACACGAAGCCCTTCACGGGCATGCCGAGCTGTTCACTCAGGTAGTCAGCCAGCGGCTGGATGTTGTCGACCAGCGCATCAGCCTCGACCGATGGCACGAAGCCGATGACCAGCTCTTCGGGGTCCTGTGCAGCGGCCGGGCTGGCGATCATGGTCGCAGCCAATACGGCTGCGGGCAGCAGGGCAAGGGAGCGGCGTCGGGACATCAAGTCTCCTCCGAATCAGTACCCGCGGGCACGAGCGGGCGTCGCGTCCGGGCCGCCACGAGATGCACGGGTGTTCGCGCGGCGTGTCGGGAACATGCCCGGACCCGCCTAGTCTAGCCTTGCTTTCGGTCCGGGTCGGTCCGGATCCGTCAGGCCGCGCCGGGCTATCCCGCGAGCCGTCCGAGGATGTGCTCGGCAACGAGCTCCGCGACCTCCGCGACCGTGACCGAGAGGCCCTCGTCGCTGGTGTCGAGGTTGATGGAGATGTCCAGCACCTGCTCTCCGTCCGGCAGCTCCAGGATCACCTGGTTCCCGGTGACCAGGGCCGGCCGGCCGGCCACGACCGTCTCCTCGACCTCGGGCAGCCAGCTGCTGTAGTCGTCGAGTGTGGACTGGCCGATGTAGGCGAAGATGAAGTGGAGCCCGGGCTCTACATCGAGAGGGCTGAAGCTGCAGGACGTGCCGTCGATCGCGGCTGTGTCCAGGCCCAGGCCGGTCTGGGCGTTGAGTTCATCGAGGAAGGCCTCCTCGCAGAGCGGCACCTCCGGGGTGGGCTCGGGCGTGGGCTCCGGCGTGGGGCCCAGCAGGTCGGCCCGGGAACCGGCGAGGCGTGGCATGAGCAGCTCGGCGACCGCGGTCGCCTGGGTCAGCCAGTCGAGACCCTCGGGCGGATCGTCGCCTGGCCACACCGAGACGATGAGCAGGTCCGGCCCGGCCTGCACCACGAGGCTCGTGTTGAAGCCATCGGGGCCGGGAGCCCAGGCCCTGGCGCCACCGACCTGTAGCTCCTGGTCGGCGCCGTAGGCGCTGGCCACGAACTCGGCATCCTGCTCGAACTCGAGGCTCACGGAAGCCGTGTGATAGAGGTCGTAGTCGGTCGTCGAGTACGTACAGATGGTCTCGAAGCCGCTGCTGCTGTCGTACTCCAGCGGGCCCAGCGCGCTCAGCTCCTCGGGTGTGGCGAGGGCACAGATGCCCTCGCTCGAGACGCTTGCCTCGAAGCCATAGTCGGTCTCGTCCGGCGCCTCACCGAGGCCGCCACAGACGAGCCACTCGCCGTTCTCCTCGATGACCGTCAGCTCCTCGTCCATCGGCATGGACTGTGTCAAGGCCATCTCCATGAACGGCAGCATCAAGTCGATGTCCTCTTCGCTGAGCTCGCCCATGTCGGCCTCGAGGAGCGCCAGCGCGATGGCTTCGACATCACCCTCGGCCACGTTCATCGACATCGTGCCGGTGATGCGCACGGTGGCCTCGGCCCCGTCCTCGCTGGTCACCTCCACGGCGCGGTCCTGGACCTCGAATCGCAGCAGGTCCCGGGCCCCCTCCATACCGACGGCCTCGCCCGGATCGAGCATCGCGCGTACCGCCGATCGCTCGGCCTCGCAGACGAGCGTGTCGATGGCGTCATAGTCGCCGCCCTCGACCGCGTCGAGCAGCTGGTTCACGGCGGCCTCGGGGCTGTCGGCGGCCGCCACCGGGGTGGTGACACCGCCCGCGACGAGGGCAATGGACGCGGCCATCAACAGGCCGGTGGCACGGGAACGGGTGGGGGGCATCGTTTCCTCCAGCGCTTGGGGCGGCGATGGTAGCGGAATCGGGGAGGGATGAGTGGCTGCTGCACGAGGTAGCGCCCGCTCCCGCGGCGTCGACGACGCGGAGGGGTGGCTTCCTCGTCCGGTGGTCGGCCTCTAGTTCGACGGTGTCGCTGCGCGAGCGGCCACGAGTCGCTGGTAGCGGCCCGAGGCCAGTTGCAGGAGCATGTCGAGCTGTGCCTCGATGGCGTCGCGCTTGAGCGCGACCGACGCCGTCAACAGGGCCAGGCTGCCCCACCAGATGACCGGCATCAACAGCAGGACGCCCATGGGCAGCAGCCACTTCTCGTCGCGCCGTGCAGCGACAGCGATGAGTGCGAGGGCGAAGGGCACGCGCAAGACCAGCGGGATGGGTACCGAGCCCGGCACCGTGCTCGAGCCGGTGCTGCTCATGAGCAGCTGGAACCAGGCAGCCCACAATCCGGGTGTGAACAGGGCCACCGCGGCGATGACCGCCAGCGTGGCCGCGATGGCCATGCCCATGTTGAGCCACTCGCGCCGGAAGGCGAACCAGAGCACGCCCACGCCCGGGGTGACCTTGGTCAGGATCGGGAAGGCCCATGCCCACGGCCGGCTGAAGCCGAGCACGATGGCGGCGGCCAGCAGGATGGTGATGTTGCCGCCCCAGATCTCGGGCAGGGCCAGCAGCAGGAGCGGCAGGAACAGCAGCGGTCGGGCCAACCAGAAGAGGACCCCCAGCAGGCCAGCCGTCCAGAGACCCACGAAGAGGGGCCAGGGCAGGGCCCGCAGCGGACTCAGGATGGCCAGGAAGGCGGGCGAATAGAGGTACGCCGATTCCTTGCCGACCGAGCCCGGTTCGTAGGGATCGCCGAGCGGCGCGGCCCAGTAGGCGCGCGCGTCATGCCCGGGTCCGAAGCTGTCAGGCTCGAAGGGCTCGGCCAGCGCGACCATCAGCACCACGAGCCCCACTGCCGCGAGCACACCCCAGACACCGACGATGCGCCGGACGGAGTCGGACGTCACCCGATGAGGCCCTCCCTATGCCGAATAAGGACTGGACATGGAGTCGACGCTATGGCCCAGCATCAGCGGCTTGCCCATGAGGCCGTCATAGCGAGGACGCAGCTGTTCCACGTCGTACATGCTGGTGTCGACCGAGACTGCGGTGTCCTCCTGGCTTGGCAGCCGGGAGTGGCCGTAGCGGCCGTCGCGGATGGCCAGCATGCGACCACGCTGGCCGCCCGCGATGAGCTCGACAGCGATGTTGGCGAAGGCCTTGCTCACGAAGACATCGACCGTGTCCGGCTCACCGGCCCGCAGGTCATAGGTCAGATCGGAGTAGATGGTGTCGAGGCCGGTGCGGCCCTTGATCTCCGAGGCCAGCAGCTCGGCCACGTTGGCCTTGTGGCGATGGCCGAAGGCGTCGGCCTCCCCGACCTCCTTGATCTCGCCGCCTTCCCAGATGGCGCCCTCGGAGGTGATGACGATGGCGTAGTGGCTGGAGTTCTCAGCGTGGTCGGCCGCGAGCAGCTCGGCGAGGTGCTGCACGTCGTACCTGAACTCGGGGATGACGCAACGCGTCGTGGTGGCGAAGGCGGTGTACAGCGCGGTGAAGCCGGCGTCGCGGCCGAAGATGCGGAAGACGCCCACGCGTTCGTGGCTGCCGATGGTGGAGCGCTGGCGATCGATGGCGGCACGCGCGCGCGTGATGGCCGTCGAGAAGCCGATGCAGTACTCGGTACCCTGGACGTCGTTGTCCATCGTCTTGGGGACCGCGATGATGTCCATGCCGGCGTCATGCAGCGAGCGGCTGTAGCTGAGGGTGTCGTCGCCACCGATGGGCACGAGGTAGTCGAGGCCGAGCGTCGCGATGTTGTCCATCACGATCGGCGTGATGTCGTACCGATCCTCGCCCACCTTCATGGACTCGGCCTTCCCCGCGTCGAGCGTGGGGGGCAGGGCGGCCTTCTTCATCTTGCGGGGGTTGGTGCGCGAGCTGTGGAGCCAGGTACCACCGGTGCGGTCGATGGTTCGCGTGTTCTCCCGGTTCAGCGGGACCAGGTACTTCTCGTCCTCGGTGCTGCCGGGCTTGAGGTGGGTCAGGCCCTCCCAGCCGCGACGGATGCCGATCACCTCGTAGCCCATCTCGTGCGCACGGTAGGTGACGCCCTTGATGACGCCGTTGAGACCCGGGACGTCGCCGCCGCCGGTGAGGATGCCGATCCTCTTGGTTGCCATGTCTGCCTATTCCCCTCAGATTCGGAGCCGGGCACGCGCCCGCGCCCCTCGTTGATCACGTGGGTGAGTTGCTGAACCACGATGGTACCGCCTCGGCGGGGCGGGTACGATGTGGCCAAGGGCCCGAACGATGCCCTCCACGAGGACTGCCCAAGCGCTCTGATGCACTACGAGCTCTACATGCGTGCCGCCCTCGCCGAGGCTGCCCAGGCCGGGCGTGCCGGTGAGCGGGCCAACGGTGCCGTGGCCATCCTGGACGAGGCCATGGTCGCGCACGGGCGCGAGGCCGTGTTGGCCACCGGTGACCCCACCGCGCACGCCGTCATGATCGCCCTGCGCGAGGCCGCCACCCGACTCGGTCGTCGTTCGCTGGCGGGCACCACCGTCTTCTGTGTGGTGGAACCATGCCCGATGTGCGTGGGCGCATTGCTCGAGTGCGATGCCGACGGAGTCGTCTTCGCGCTCCCCGATCCCACCGATGGCGCCTGCGTGTCAGCCACCAGGCTGGCCGAATCCGACAGCCTGCAGCGCCGCCTGCAGGTCGTCTCGGGCATCCTCCAGGACGAGGCCGAGGATCTCCGCCCGGATCTCGTGGCCAAGGGCGCCCGTTCCTAGGACCTTCGCTCGGTCGCGGCGTCGCGCGATGCTTTGCTAGACTCCCCGTCACCCGGAGAGGTGTCCGAGTGGTTTAAGGTGCCGCTCTCGAAAAGCGGTGTGCGAAAGCACCGCGGGTTCGAATCCCGCCCTCTCCGCCACTCCTCGCTGCTGGACCTGCGTCAGTCGTCGTCCTCGTCAGTCACTTCCTCGGTGGCCGAACCTTCGTCGTCATCCTCCTCCCAGACCGGCTCGGACCGGCTCGGTGACCCCGAAGGCTGGGTCTCGGGCGGATGGTCCACCTCCTCCTCCAGCGCGCCCGGGCCCTCGATACCGCCATCACGCGTGAGGTAGGCCGTCGTCGACGGGAAGGCCATGCCGGTGCCGGCCGCCTCCACCTGGCGCATGATCATCGCCAGCAGCTCTTCCTGGACCGCCATGAACTCGTGCACGCTGGTGGTCCCGACATAGGCGCGTGCCTCGATATCGATGGATGAGGCCCCGAAGGCTGCCAGGCGAACGCGGGGCATGTCGTCGTCCACCTCGACCTTCGGGTGCGCACGCAGGCCCTCGCCGATGCGGGCCACGAGCCGCTCGATCTGCTCGAGGGTGGTCTCGTAGCGGACGCCGATGGTATGCAGGAAGAGCGCGTTGTTGCGCTGCGTGAAGTTGCTGATGCGGGCTTGCACGATGTCGCTGTTGGGCACCGTCAGCTGGGTGCCGTTGAGCTTGCGGATACGGGTCGAGCGGGGGCCGATCTCTTCGACCGTGCCGTTGTCCTCGCCGAAGCCCACGAAGTCACCGACCTCGAAGGGCTTGTCGGCGAAGAGCGTCATCCCTCCGATGAGGTTCTCGATGGTGCTTTGCGCGGCGAGTCCGACGACCAGTCCGCCGACGCTGGCGGTTGCCAGCAAACCAAGCGCCGGGATACCGATCTGCTCGGCGCCGACGAGCACGATGAGCAGGACGCCGATGGTGCTGATGACCTTCGAGACCAGGCGCAGCAAGTGGGCGTCGTAGCGGTCGCCCGAGATGAACGGCGTGGCGATGACCCACTCGACCACGAGCTCGACCAGCTCCTTGAAGAACCAGGCCACGGTGAGCCAGAACGCGATGGTCGTGCCCAGCACGACGAGCTCGGCGAGCTCACCACTGTAGTTGACCTGGGACGACATGAAGCGCTCGTAGCTGTTCATCAACAGCAGCACGAGCAGCGGCGTCGTCAGGCCGAAGACATGCTTGCGGATCGAGTCCTTCGGCCCGCGTCGCCCGATGTACCGGTACCACACCGCGCCGATGAGCACGATCAGCATGGCCCCGAGGAGCGCGACGATCGACTTCCAGAGCGGGCTCCCCAGCACGCGTTCCTGGGCGACGTCGGGCAGTGAGCCGATCAGGTCCCCCGGGATCAGCGGGCCAGTCGTGAAGTCGATGGCGCGTTGCCAGTTGGTGATGGCGGCATCCTCGACCAGGATGGGCAGACCCTCGACTTCCGTGCGCCAGCCCGCGAGGCCAGCCACCGTTCTCGGCGAGAGGACCCAGCTGCCGGCGCGGTCACCCTCTTCGAGCTGCTTGAAGGTGATCTCGGTGCCCGGCAGCGTCCACTGCGTGAGCTCGTCCGCCGCCGCCTGGTCCGCATCAGGGATGGTCTCGGGATCCGGCAAGGGGATGCGCATGAGGATGTCTGCCAGCGCAGCGAAATTGCCCTCGACGACCTTGTCCTGCGATGCCACTGGCACCTCGGAGAGATCCGCCAGCTGACGAGTCTGAGCTACCTCACTGAGGTACTGGCCCTGGGTCTCGAGCGAACGGTTGACGCGGTACTCGAGGGCCGCGTCCTCGATGACGCCGGTCTGCTCGATGAACGCGAGCAGTGCGGCACGCGGGCTCGACGCATCGAGCGGCTCGAGGGGGTTCTCGTTCTCGCCATCAACTGCCGAGGCCCCGGCGGCCATCACGATGATGGCCAGCATGGTCAGCAGCATGGCGTTCAAGGCTTTGGACAACGCAAACACCTCTCGTGTGACTGGTTCGTTTGGGGACGGCAGGCGTGGGGGCGGGCCGACGTCGGGTCTGGGGCGTGTCCCCGGACAGGGTGTTCCTCCGCGGCGGGGGGTCAGGGTGGAACCTGGTCGCCAGACGCGCCGCCTCTCCACGATAGTCTAATCTGGTGGATAGCCGTCCTGCCCGCGTTCGCCTCGAGGACCGGGGTCGGTCGCAGGCTCGGAGAGGTCGCATAGAGGCCTAGTGCGCGGCACTGGAAATGCCGTATGGGGAAACCCATCGCGGGTTCGAATCCCGCCCTCTCCGCCACTCGCCTACCCGGTCTTGCTCGCCGCCCGCTATCATGCCTTGGCCGTGCTAGGCGGGGAACTAGCGGTGCCCTGTACCTGCAATCCGCTCCAGCAGGGCTGAATCCCCTCCCGAGGTCCGCCTTCGCGGAAGCCGACGGGGCGAACGGTGTTGAGGATCGGGTCCCGCGCAGCGGCGACGCGTGAACCACGTCAGATCCGGAAGGAAGCAGCGTTAAGCGATGCTCGCCGGGTGCCGCGGACCGGCCTGGTCCGAGCCGATCGCCTCGGTAGGGCCCGTGGCTGGTCGAGGTCGACGGAGGGTGCACGGCAACTCAGCTCATCGGTGTGTCAGTCTGTCCAAAGGCCGCACACCACGGCCCGGCAGGCACCGACCGGCGCACGGAGACCGATGACAGACAGCGCGATCACCACCAGCGAAGCGGCCGGCACGGCCGGCCAGGCCATCTACCGCCGCTTCCGCGCGCAGACGTTCTCCCAGATCGTGGGTCAGGATGCCGTGGTCCAGACGCTACGCAATGCTGTCCGGCTCGAGCGCGTCGGTCACGGCTTTCTCTTCGTAGGGCCACGTGGCACGGGCAAGACCTCGATGGCGCGCATCATGGCCAAGGCCGTCAACTGCACGGACCTGCAGGATGGTGAGCCGTGCGACGCCTGCCCCAGCTGCGTCGTCCATCCGTGAAGGTCGCGCCCTCGACGTGATCGAGCTCGACGCCGCCTCCAACAACAAGGTCGACGACATGCGCGAACTCGTCCCGCGCGTCTACACCGGGGCGGCCGACCTGGCTCACAAGGTCTTCATCATCGATGAGGTCCAGCGTATCAAGGAGGGCTGGGACGTCCTGCTCAAGACCCTCGAGGAGCCGCCTGAGGGCGTGCTCTTCATCTTCTGCACCACCGATCCGTCCCAGATCAGGCCAGCCGTCGTCTCGCGCCTGCAGCGCTTCACCTTCCGCCCGCTGTCGGTGCCCGCGATCGAGGGCAAGCTCGAGCGCATCCTCGCGGCCGAGGGGCGTGAGGTGGAGCCCGAGGCGCTGGCCCTCGTGGCCCAGCTCGCGGGCGGCGGCATGCGTGACGCCGAGTCGATGCTGGACCAGGTGCTCGTCAGTGCGGACGGCCCTATCACCGCCTCATCGATCCGGGACCTGCTGGGCCTCGCAGACAGCGACATGGTCGAACGCTTCATCCGCGCGCTCGCCGATGGGGAGGTACTCGCCGGCATCGAGGTCCTCGACCGGCTCGAAGCCGAGGGCCGTGACCTCATCGCCTTCTCGGAGCAGCTGGTGACGCAGCTGCGCGCGGACCTCGTCGAGCGCCTCTCGCGTCCGGCAGCGGCCGATCGTGCCGCAGCGCGGCCGCTGGCGCTCGCCGCCCGGCGCCTGACCGGCATCGATGCCAGCCGTTCGGGGCTCGGTGGCTACCGCTGGCAGCTCGAGCTGTGCCTGCTGGCCGCCGCCGATGTGGACCAGCATCGTCCTGCGGCTCCTGCTCCTGTCCCCGCGGCCTCGTCGGCCCCGGCGTCGAGCGGCCCGGCACCCGCGACTGCCGAGCCGCCGGCTTCCACGCCCGCCGCAGCTGCCGCCGTCCCTGCCGCTCCGTCGGCGCCTGAACCCCAGCCGGCCGCGGCTGAACCACCGCTGGCGGCGAACATCCCGGCGGCCGTGGTGTCGTCTCCGGACGCGGCCGCTACCGTCGGCGCCACCGCTGGGGACGAGCTGGCGATGGTCCGTGCGGCATGGCCCCAGGTCGTGGCCGCCATCGGGGCCAACCCCGCCAACCGGCCCCTGGTCACCAGCTGCCGGCCGGTCGAGCTGCGTGACGGCTTCCTCATGCTTGGCTTCCCGGAGGACCAGGCCTTCATGCGTGACATCGCCGAACGCAAGCGGCGCGTGCTCGAAGAGGGCATCGCGTCGGTCATCGGCCGTCACGTGGCGGTACGCTGCGTGGTAGCGAACCTGGAGCTCGTGGAGCCGGTCGACGCCGGCGAGGGCGACCTCGTCTCGAAGGCCCAGCGCATCTTCGACGGGGAGCTTGCCGGGATCGAGGACATCGACTGACGACAGCAGACACAAGAAGGAGTACGACGCATGGGTATGGGCAACCTGGCCAAGATGGCCCAGCAGATGCAGGCGGATATGGCGCGAGCCCAGCAGGAACTCGATGAACTGCGGGTCGAAGGCACCGCCGGCGGCGGCGTGGTCAAGGCCACTGTGACCGGCAAGCTCGACATCGTCGCGGTGACCATCGACCCGGAGGTCGTGGATCCCGACGATCTCGACGACCTGCAGGACCTCGTCGTCGCGGCCGTGGCCGACGCACAGACGAACGCCAAGGCAGCCGCCGAGGCCAAGATGAACAAGATCGCCGGCGGTCTGGGGCTCCCGGGCGGTCTCGGCTTGCCGGGGATGTAGCGCGGAGACCCCTTGAGCCAGCTCATCGAGCCGGTCGCCCGGCTCATCGAATCCTTCTCACGTCTGCCCGGTATCGGGCCCAAGACCGCGCAGCGGTTGACCTATCACCTGTTGCGCGCGCCCGATACCGAGGCTCGTGCCCTCGCCGCAGCCCTGGTTTCGGTCCGCGACGACGTCGTGTTCTGTGAACGCTGCTTCGACATCAGCACCGGTCCGCTCTGTCCGATCTGTGTCGATCCCATGCGCGACGACACCCGCCTGTGTGTCGTGGAGGAGCCACTCGACGTCCTGGCCCTCGAGCGGACGCGTGCGTTCAAGGGCCGCTACCACGTGCTGCACGGGGCGATCTCTCCGGTCGATGGCATCGGCCCCGAGCAACTGCACATCCGCGAGCTGTTCGAGCGCGTGACCGAGCGCCACGGGACAGGAGAGCCCTATGCGGAGATCGTCATCGCCACCAACCCCACGCTCGAGGGTGAGGCCACGGCCATGTACCTTGCCGAGCGCATCGGCCAACAGGTCGGGACCGTCTCGCGCATCGCCCGCGGCATCCCCGTGGGCGGCGACCTCGAGTACGCGGACGAGGTCACACTGGTCCGGGCCCTCCAGGGTCGCCATCAGCTCGAAGGGCCCAGCGAGCGATGATGTACCTGGTCAATGAAGCGCTCCTGCGGCTCATCAAGCCGGGCATCGCCCTCGTCCTCGGCCTGATCCTCTACTGGGTCATCACCGCCATCGTCGGTGAGCCGGGTTCGGTGATGCTGGGCCTGCTTTGCTGGGTCAGCGCCGGCACCTTCATCCAGCTCGTCGAGACGGGCGTCATCTGACGCTGCGGGCTTCCTCCCACGCTCAGGATAGCGAGCATCGGGCTCCGTTTGACGACTCTCGCAGGAGGCCCTAACATAACGCTTCTGCGCAGCGGGAACACCCCGCCGAGCGCCACTCCCGGAACCAGCCGGGTCCGGGGGCCGGTAAGCCCTGTGATTGACAACCCTAACGGGACATGCCATCATGCACGGCCGTGCCGGGTGAGCAGCCACGGCTGCCTCCGGTGAGCACCTTAACAAGTGAAGAGTGACAGACAAGTCTGTTTGTGTGAGTGGGACAAACCCCGAACCAAAAGGACGAACCGCAAGGAACGTCCTTCTTATCGGAGAGTTTGATCCTGGCTCAGGATAAACGCTGGCGGCGTGCATTAGACATGCAAGTCGAACGAACGACCTCGGGCTTGCCCGGGGAAGTTAGTGGCGAACGGCTGAGTAACGCGTAGGTGACCTGCCCTGAAGTGGGGAATAACTGCCCGAAAGGGTGGCTAATACCGCATGTGGTCATGAGTTCGGTCTCATGACCAAAGCCTTCGGGCGCTTCTGGAGGGGCCTGCGTTCGATTAGCTCGTTGGTGAGGTAACGGCTCACCAAGGCGACGATCGATAGGTGGTCTGAGAGGATGATCACCCAGACTGGGACTGAGACACGGCCCAGACAACTACGGTTGGCAGCAGTCGGGAATTTTGCTCAATGGGGGAAACCCTGAAGCAGCAACGCCGCGTGAGGGATGAAGGCCTTCGGGTTGTAAACCTCTTTTCTCAGGGACGATAATGACGGTACCTGAGGAATAAGCCACGGCTAACTACGTGCCAGCAGCCGCGGTAATACGTAGGTGGCAAGCGTTGTCCGGATTTACTGGGCGTAAAGAGCGCGCAGGCGGCCAGGTCAGTCGAATGTGAAATCCCCCGGCTCAACTGGGGAGCGTCGTTCGATACTGCTTGGCTCGAAGGTAGGAGAGGGAAGTGGAATTTCAGGTGTAGTGGTGAAATGCGTAGATATCTGAAGGAACACCAGTGGCGAAGGCGACTTTCTGGCCTATTCTTGACGCTGAGGCGCGAAAGCTAGGGGAGCGAACGGGATTAGATACCCCGGTAGTCCTAGCCGTAAACGATGAACACTAGATGTTGGTGGTATCAACCCCGCCAGTGTCGCAGCTAACGCATTAAGTGTTCCGCCTGGGGAGTACGGCCGCAAGGCTAAAACTCAAAGGAATTGACGGGGGCCCGCACAAGCAGCGGAGCGTGGGGTTTAATTCGACGCAACGCGAAGAACCTTACCAGGACTTGACATGACCAGGAAACCGGCGGAAACGTCGGCCCCTCGCAAGAGGCCTGGCCACAGGTGTTGCATGGCTGTCGTCAGCTCGTGTCGTGAGATGTTGGGTTAAGTCCCGCAACGAGCGCAACCCCTACTGTGTGTTGTATCACTCACACGGGACTGCCGAGAGAAACTCGGAGGAAGGTGGGGATGACGTCAAGTCAGCATGGCCCTTACGTCCTGGGCTACACCCACGCTACAATGGCCGGTACAACGGGCTGCGAAACCGCGAGGTGGAGCTAATCCCTTAAAGCCGGTCTCAGTTCGGATCGCAGGCTGCAACTCGCCTGCGTGAAGCCGGAGTTGCTAGTAACCGTGGGTCAGCATACCGCGGTGAATATGTTCCCGGGCCTTGTACACACCGCCCGTCACGTCATGGAAGCCGACAACACCCGAAGCCAGTGAGCCAACCGCAAGGAGGCAGCTGTCGAAGGTGGGGTTGGTGACTGGGACGAAGTCGTAACAAGGTAGCCGTACCGGAAGGTGCGGCTGGATCACCTCCTTTCTAGGGAGAGGGAGCCGAGGCCATCGGTGAGGCCAGAGCGCTATACACCCTCCCAGGTTGATCGTCTCGATCGATATCGTCATCCCGCAGGGTGGATGACGGCGTACGGATCCGTCCGTGCGAGATCGATGCCGACCTTGCACCAAGCACCGATACTGCTCGTACAGCAGGCTGTCTGTCACTCTTCAAGTGTTAAGGTGCCTTCCCGTACGGTGAGTGATCTCGCCGGCTGGGAAGCCTGGGCGTTTAGCTCAGTTGGTTAGAGCACTGCCCTGATAAGGCAGAGGTCTCTGGTTCGAGTCCAGAAACGCCCACCATCACGTTCGGTGACCATCGGGCCTTGAGGGGGCGTAGCTCAGTTGGAAGAGCATCTCCTTTGCAAGGAGAGGGTCAGGAGTTCGAGTCTCCTCGTCTCCACCAACCCGCTGGCCACAGAGCAGCAACGAGGATCGCAGTCTGCTGACCGCACACCTGACAACGGAACTGAAGATCGGGTAGAACCCGGACGCTCTCGAAGAGCCAACCCCACGCTGATCGTTTCGACGGCTCGAGGTCTTCGAGCCGTCTCGTGGTGTCACAACCCCGGTGGACCCCTGATCCGTGGGCTCCAGGCCTGACCTGGAGGTCACCGACCAGCGGATCGCTGGAAAGCGCGGGCTTCGCCCGCCGCACCTTAACAAGTGAAGACGTGATCGGAAGATATTGAAGTAAGTCTTTTTTGAACTTCGATTTCTGCCGAGTTAAAAGAACGACAAGGTGAATTTTCCCGGACCTCGTTCGGTAACTACCTTCGGGTGAGTTGCTGAGATGAGGTCAAGCTACACAGTGCACGGGGTGGATGCCTTGGCGCCAAGAGCCGATGAAGGACGTGGCAGGCGACGAAACGCCCTGGGGAGCTGCGAGCAAGCTTTGATCCAGGGGTGTCCGAATGGGGAAACCCGGCTGGGGTAATGCCCAGTCACACCGGGCTGAATACATAGGCCCGGTTGAGGTAAGTCCGCGAACTGAAACATCTCAGTAGCGGGAGGAAAAGAGATCATTCCCTGAGTAGTGGCGAGCGAAAAGGGAACAGCCCAAACCAGCTCAGCGTGATAGGCGGCAGCCGTTTCTGAGCAGGGGTTGTAGGAGTCGACATCGAGGTCCTGCCGGATCTCGCTGGAGTTACAAAGTCGATCGTGAGTCGAACCCGTCAGGAAAGGCGGGCCATAGAGGGTGATAGCCCCGTAGACGAAGCGAGCGATCTCCAGGTCGGCCACCTGAGTACCACGTGGAAGGTCTCTCATGTGGGAAACCGGGCGGACCACCGTCCAAGGCTAAACACTCTTGGCGACCGATAGTGAACCAGTACCGTGAGGGAAAGGTGAAAAGAACCCCGGAAGGGGAGTGAAATAGTACCTGAAACCACGTGCACACAAACAGTCAGAGCGTGTTGCCGGCTTGCCGGTAGCGTGATGGCGTGCCTTTTGAAGAATGAGCCGACGAGTTACTTGTATGTGGCAAGGTTAAGTCCGAGAAGGACGGAGCCGAAGCGAAAGCGAGTCTGAATAGGGCGTCAAGTCGCATGCAGTAGACCCGAAACCGGGTGACCTACCCATGGCCAGGTTGAAGCGGGAGTAATGTCCCGTGGAGGACCGAACCCACTAGCGTTGAAAAGCTAGGGGATGAGCTGTGGATAGCGGTGAAATGCCAATCGAACCCGGAGATAGCTGGTTCTCCCCGAAATATCTTTAGGGATAGCCTCGGGCGTTCAATCACGAGGGTAGAGCACTGAATGGGCTAGGGGGCTTCCCGCTTACCAACCCCAATCAAACTCCGAATCTCGTGATTTCAAAGCCCGGGAGTCAGACTACGAGGGCTAAGCTTCGTGGTCAAAAGGAAAACAGTCCGGACCGTCAGCTAAGGTCCCCAAATGCAGACTAAGTGGGAAAGGATGTGGAGTCGCTGAGACAACCAGGATGTTGGCTTAGAAGCAGCCATCATTGAAAGAGTGCGTAACAGCTCACTGGTCAAGTGGTTCCGCGCCGAAGATCCAACGGGGCTCAAGTCTGCTACCGAAGCTACGGGTTCACGGTTTACCGTGAGCGGTAGGGGAGCGTCGTGCATGCAGCGAAGGTCGATCGTAAGGACGACTGGAGCGTGCACGAGTGCGAATGTCGGCATGAGTAGCGCAATGTGGGTGAGAAACCCACACGCCGGAAGCCTAAGGTTTCCTGAGGAAGGCTTGTCCACTCAGGGTTAGTCGGGCCTAAGCCGAGGACGTTATGTCGTAGGCGATGGACATCCGGTTGATATTCCGGAACCACCAGAGATCGTTTGCACCGCAAGGTGTCGCCTGGGGAACGCGACCCAGTGGTTGGTCTGGCCGTATAGGCCTTTCCGAAGCTGGATAGTTGAACCTAGGTGAGAGCAAGGGCATGACCCAGCATGGTAGTTCGAGCGTGTTATGGCTATACGCGTCTAAGCCGGTAGGCGGGGAAGACAGGTAAATCCGTCATCCTATCCAACGCCGAGAAGCGAATGAAAGTGGCATCAGCTGCGATTCGAGTGAGCCAAGCTGGCAAGAAAAGTGTCTAGCGAGATCAAAGGTGACCGTACCGTAAACCGACACAGGTAGGCGGGTAGAGAATACCAAGGCGATCGGGAGAACCCTCGTTAAGGAACTCGGCAAATTGGTCCCGTAACTTCGGGAGAAGGGACGCCTCGCCGGCAGCTTGCTGCCAGGTCGAGGCCGCAGTGAAACGGCCCAGGCGACTGTTTAGCAAAAACACAGGTCCGTGCGAAAGCGAGAGCTGACATATACGGGCTGACGCCTGCCCAGTGCCGGAAGGTTAAGAGAAAGGGTTCACGCTCTGCATCGAAGCCCCGGTAAACGGCGGCAGTAACTATAACTGTCCTAAGGTAGCGAAATTCCTTGTCGGGTAAGTTCCGACCCGCACGAATGGCGTAACGATCTGGGCGCTGTCTCAACGAGGGACTCGGCGAAATTGAAGTACCTGTGAAGATGCAGGTTACCCGCGATAGGGCAAAAAGACCCCGTGGAGCTTTACTACACCCTGTCATTGGATTGGGATTCAGCACGTGTAGGATAGGTGGGAGGCTGAGAAGCTGGCGCGCTAGCGTCGGTGGAGCCGTCGTTGAAATACCACCCTTGTTGTGTTTTGGTTCTAACCGCGACCCGTAATCCGGGCGCAGGACAGTGGCAGGCGGGTAGTTTGACTGGGGCGGTCGCCTCCTAAAGAGTAACGGAGGCGCCCAAAGGTTCCCTCAGGCTGAATGGAAACCAGCCGTAGAGTGCAAAGGCATAAGGGAGCTTGACTGCGAGACCAACAAGTCGAGCAGAGACGAAAGTCGGGCTTAGTGATCTGGTAACTCCGAGTGGAAGGGTTATCACTCAACGGATAAAAGCTACCCCGGGGATAACAGGCTTATAGGGCCCAAGAGTTCACATCGACGGCCCTGTTTGGCACCTCGATGTCGGCTCGTCGCATCCTGGGGCGGTAGTACGTCCCAAGGGTTTGGCTGTTCGCCAATTAAAGCGGTACGTGAGCTGGGTTCAGAACGTCGTGAGACAGTTCGGTCTCTATCCATCGTGGGCGTAGGAAACTTGAGAGAAGCTGCTCCTAGTACGAGAGGACCGGAGTGGACGAACCGCTGGTGTGCCAGTCGTCCTGCCAAGGGCGCCGCTGGGTAGCTATGTTCGGTATGGATAAGCGCTGAAAGCATCTAAGTGCGAAGCCAGTCTCGAGATGAGGTTTCCCACCGGGTTAACCGGGTAAGACCGCAGGGAGAACACCTGCTTGATAGGCGGCATGTGGAAGCTCGGTAACGAGTGAAGCTGAGTCGTACTAATGGTCGAGGGCTTGACCTTTTTCAGCAGCCCAACCAAGGGCAGCTGCCAACTAGGTCCGGAAAGATTTCACCGTGTCAGCGCGACGGAAGGTCGCGACACGGCAGGAATCGAGTTCGATCTGACTTACTTTCGTCGCCAGGCAACGCCGGCGGCGCCGATCACGTCATCACTTGAATACACGCACGAGATCCTGGTGACTCTAGCGGAGAGGCCACACCCGTTCCCATCTCGAACACGGCAGTAAAGCTCTCCAGCGCCGAAGATACTCAGGGGGCAGCCCCTCGGGAAAATAGGTCGTCGCCAGGGTCTTTTGCGTTGTGGCCAGAAGTAGCCTGACCGTCCTGCGGGGCGGTCTTCGACATGTATGGCGCCTCTTCGACCACGAGGCCGTATCATCGGGCCGTGCAGTCAGATCCTCAGGATGAGCAGTGGGCGCTGCCTGATCGCCGTGATGGGGAGCCCCCGGATCCCGCAGGGGACGCGCCGGGTGCGCCGCCGAACGGGCCCTCCGACGCGCCAGCTCCCCGGGGTGTGACCCTCGATCCAGGTGGGGCCGGGCCGCCGGAGCCAGGTGACGGAGCCACGCCGCCGCGGATGCCGGCGCCTCCGCAGATGCCTGCTGCTGGTCCACCGCCGCGTGCGTGGGGCAGCCCGGTTCCCGAAGTCCCGCCGCCTTCGGACGCGGCCGTGAGCCGACCTCCGCCCGTCGCGACCACCAACCAGCCTGCCGGCTCGGACGGCGCCCCCACCACGACCGAGGGCACGGCCATGGCGGGCTCGGTCGACAGTGGGGAGGACGAGGGCGAGGAGTACCCCGCAGAGCCGACCGATGCGGCTGACGGAGGCACACCCTCCACGGTGGCTCCTGCGCCCTCCCAGGTATCGACCTCGCCGCGATCGCAGGTCGGCGCGGCCCCGGCGGTCGTCGGGGGTGACTGGCTCGCGAGCGTGTGTCCCTACCTCGTCTCTGAAGATGGCACGTATCGCTCGGCGGCTCCCGACGAGGGGCACCGCTGCACGGCTCAGGATCCGGCGGCCACCCTGCCGCTGGCGTTCCAGGAGCGGTTCTGCCTGACCGACCGGCATCCTCGCTGCGAGATGTACAAGTTCGCGCAGGAGACCGATGCGGGCGGTGCCATCCCCGCCGCGCAGGTGCCGCCGACCGACCCACCGACACGCAGGACCCGCTCGAGCCAGGGGGGCGGATCGAACCGCCCGGTGCTCGTGGCCGCGGCCGGCATCGGAGGCGCCGTGGTGCTCATCGTGCTGCTGGTGCTGGTCATGGGCAGCTGCGCTGGCGATGGCGGCGCCGTCGTCGAGGGCGAGGCCACGCCCACGCCACCCGCGACGGAGCGTCCGACGGCCACGCCTAGGCCCACCCCGGAGCCACAAGTGACGCCCACCCCGGAGCCCGACTCCGATGCCACCCCAGCCCTGATCGACGAGGCGACCGACTTCACCATCCTGTACGAGATCCAGCCCGACGAAGCCCTGCGCAAGGTGTCCGACACCTTCGGCGTTTCGCGCAACCGCCTCCGCAAGATCAATCCCGGCCTCGAAGCGCTCACGCCTGCGGAGCTGCCCGGTACGGTCATCGAGATCCCCATCACGGGCGAGATGACACTCGCGGAGGCCCAGGCACTGGCGGGGGTCGGCTATCAGGGTATCGCTCCTTAGGTCCCGTCGGTCCCGCGCGGCGCCGCGCTCTCAGGCCTGACAGGAGCGGCACCAGGTCGTCGTGAAGCCACCCGGCGAGACTTCGCTGAGGGTGGCCCCACACCGCGGACACGGCTGTCCCCCCTTGAGGTGGACCCTGAGGAAGTCGCGGGCCTGTCTCTCGAACGTGGGCGGCACGCGGACCTGCAATTCCTGTATGGCCCAGGCACAGACTTCGTGGGCGGACCGCCACAAGGCCGCCGACTCCTCGGGTGCCAATGACGCTCGCGTTCGAAACGGTGCCACGCGCGCAGCCCACAGGATCTCGTCGCTGTAGGCGTTGCCGATGCCGGCCACGAAGGCCTGGTTCTTGAGCAGGTTCTGGAGCTCGCCGTTGTGTCGCTTGATCCGCACCTGCCAGGTCTCGAGGTCCGAGCGTTCGGTCGTCGGCATCCGGGCCGAGGTCGTCCCAGCCCGCGACCTCGCGCGCGACGCCTTCGGGCAGCAGGTAGACCTTGCCCATCTTCTTGGGGTCGCGATAGCGCAGCTCGATGGCGGTGTCGTCGGCGGGGAGCCAGTCCGCTCCGTCGGTCCATGCCGCGGGCGACACCTCGGGCGGCAGCGCACGGCGCCTGCCGAACGTGAGCACCAGCGCGGTCGAGCTGTAGGCCCTGGTGTCCGGGCGAGCGAGACCCAGTCGCCCGGTGAGCATGGCGTTGATGACGATGCGCCCGGTCCCGAAGTCGAGGGTCAGGAACTTGCCCCGCTGCACCACCCGCTCCAGCATCCGGCCCTCGAAGCTGTGCAGTTCGGCACCCGTACCGCGCAGCACGAGTGGTTGCCTGAGCGACGTCGCGTCGAGCGCGCGGCCGGCGAGCGTGGCGGTGAACGCGTCGGCCAGGATCCGCAGGTCGGGTAGCTCGGGCATCAGCCCATTGTTGCGCGCTTGCGCCCGTGATAGGATGCGCCAGCCCTACCTATCGAGAATACGTAGACCACGCAGGCCCGGTAACGGAGGAGTCATCCAGCCCGATCTGGACACGGAAGACGCGCCGCCGCTCTCAGAAGCCCGGGACCCTGCCCGGGCTTTGCGCATGCTCGAGGTGGTGGGAGCCTATCGACCAAGGAGACCTGAGAGTTGACCGTAGAAGAGCCGAAGACCACCGAGACCGAGAACGCCGCACCCGCGGAGGAGACAGCGACCGACGCCGCCGAGGCCGCAGCCACGGACGCCGCACCTGTCGAAGCCGCAGGGGAGGTGGCGCCGGAGCCCGGTGACACGGCCCCGTCCGCAGAGGCGGATACCCCCGCGCCCGAGAGCCCTGACCAGCCTGAGCCTGAGGCCGACGCCGAGGCTCCCGCTGAAGCCGCCGCTGAGCCTGCCTCGGAAGCACCCGCCGAGGTCGAGGCTGAGGCCGAAGCACCAGCTGAGGCGGTCGCTGAGGAGTCGGCGCCAGCTGAGGCGGTCGCTGAGGCCGAAGCACCAGCTGAGGCGGTCGCTGAGGAGTCGGCGCCAGCTGAGGCGGTCGAGGAAGCCCGCGAGTCGGAGGCACCTGCGGAGGAACCCGCAGCGGAGCCGCCAGCGCCGGTCGACCTCGGCCCCGAGCCCACCACCATGGAAGAGCTCCTCGCGGAGCAGCCCGGTGACATCCCCAGCCTCAAGCACGGCGATGTCGTCGAGGGCAAGATCGTGCGCATCGACAAGGACGAGATGCTCGTCGACGTCGGGGCCAAGTCCGAGGGCGTCGTCAGCAACCGTGAGCTCTACGGCCGCAGCGCCGAGTCCCAGCCAGAGCTGAGCGTCGGCGACACAGATCCTGGTCTACGTCCTGCAACCGGAGTCCACAGACGGCCACGCCGTCCTCTCGGTACGCCGGGCCGGCCTGGAGCGCAAGTGGCGCTCGATGCAGGAGCAGTTCGACGAGGGCGTCATCATCGAGGCCCCGGTCATCGACCACAACAAGGGCGGCCTCATCGTCGACTGCGGTATCCGCGGCTTCGTGCCCATCAGCCAGATCGTCGACTTCCCGCGCCGACCGCAGAACGACCAGCCGCGTGACGCGGCCCAGGAGATCGCCGAGAAGCTGCAGCCCTACGTCGGCCGCAAGCTGCGCCTCAAGATCCTCGAGGTCAACCGCAAGGCCAACCGCCTCATCCTCTCGGAGAAGGTGGCGCTGTACGAGGAGCGCCGCGAGAAGCGCGACGAGCTCTTCAGCAGCCTCGAGACCGGCCAGAAGGTCACCGGCACCGTCCGTTCCATCGCCCCCTTCGGCATCTTCGTCGACCTGGGCGGTATCGACGGCCTCGTGCACAAGAGCGAGCTGTCCTGGAACAAGGTCAACAACCCCGAGGGCTCCCACGAGGTGGGTGACGAGGTCGAGGCCGAGGTCATCGATATCAACCACGAGCGTGGTCGCATCAGCCTCTCCGATCCGCCGCCTGCTGCCTGATCCCTGGCAGTCGACGGTCGCGGACCTCAAGGTCGGCGACGTCGTCGACGGCACGGTCACCAAGATCGTCAACTTCGGCGCCTTCGTGCGCGTCAAGGATGGCCTCGAGGGCCTCATCCACATCAGCGAGCTCTCACACCAGCGCGTCGCCCATCCCGGCGACGTCGTCCACGAGGGCCAGACGCTGAAGCTCAAGATCATCTCGCTCGACTCCGAGCGCCATCGCCTCGGCCTCAGCCTCAAGCAGGCGGAGGAGGCTCCGGCCCGGCCGCCACGCGAGCGCCGGCCCCGTGGTGAGCGTGGCGGCTACGACCGCTCGCAGGCCATCCAGGAGCCGGAGGGTGGCATCGACAACACCTTGGCCGCAGCCTTCGCGCAGGTCCGCCAGCAGATCGCCGAGCAGGACGCAGCGCAAGCGGGGACCGTCGAGCAGACGGCTGAGGTCATCGAGGCGGAGGCTATCGCGGACGCCGTCGAGGCCGAAGAGATCGCCGAGGTCGCAGAGGCGGTCGAGGAGGCCGCAGCTGACGAGGCCGTCGCCGACGTCGAGCAGGCCGCCGAGGCCGAAGCTGTCGCCGAGGCCGCCGAAGTGGTCGAGGAGGCCGCCGAAGCCGAGGTGCTCGCCGAGGTCAAGGCAGCCGCGGATGCGGAGACGCCCGAGGCCGCAGCCGAAGCCATGGATGCGGCCGTCGAGGCCGAGGTCGTGGCCGAGGCCGCCGAGGCCGTCGAAGCCGAGGCTGTCGCCGAGGTCGCCGCCGACCTGGAGCAGGCTGCCGAGGCCGTCGAGGTCGTCGAGGTCGCCGAGGAGGTCAAGCAGGCCGCGGAGGCCGAGGTGGCCGCGGATCTCGAGGTCGCCGCCGAAGCCGAGGTCGTGGCCGAGGCCGCGGAGGCCGAGGTGGCCGCGGATCTCGAGGTCGCCGCCGAAGCCGAGGTCGTGGCCGAGGCCGCGGAGGAAGCCGAAGCCATCATCGATGAGGGTCAGGAAGCCGCCAAGGACTAGGCGTCCTCGTCGTTCGTGGCCGCCCTTCGAGGCGGCCATGCCACACCACGCGCGCCTCCGCGCGTGCCGGAGTCCGTCGAGGGCGGACATCGGCCGGAGCGGCGCCTTCGTGTGCGTGACGGTCCTGTGACGTTCAGCCGGATCCTGGCGAATCATCGAGGCCGACTCCGGGCTTGGCGGTGGTAGCATGGCTCGACGGCCGCAAGGGGCCGCCTGTACCGGAGTCGTCGCCACCCCATGGATCGGTTCGACAAGTTCACCGACCGCGCTCGCAAGGTCCTGACGCTTGCTCAGGATGAGGCGCAGCGCTTCAACCACAACTACATCGGCACCGAGCACCTGCTCCTCGGCCTCGTGCGCGAGGGGGAGGGCGTGGCTGCCCGCGTGCTCGAGAACATGAACGTCGAGCTACCCAAGGTGCGCACGGCCGTCGAGTTCATCATCGGCCGCGGTGATCGCCCGGTCGTCGGCGAGGTCGGACTGACCCCGCGCGCCAAGCGCGTCATCGAGTTGGCCATCGACGAAGCCCGCCGCCTCGGCCACAACTACATCGGCACCGAGCACCTGCTCCTCGGCCTCGTGCGCGAGGGTGAGGGCATCGCCGCAGGCGTCCTCGAGTCACTCGGCGTGAATCTCGACAAGGTCCGCCACGAGGTCATCCGCGTGCTCAGCCAGTCGAGTGCGTCCGGGCCCAGCGCCAGCGCCTCAGGTGACGCCAAGCGCGGCGGTGGCTCCAAGACGCCGACCGTGGACCAGCTCGGCATCAACCTCACCGAGGCTGCCCGTGCGGGCAAGCTCGATCCGGTCGTCGGCCGCGAGAAGGAGATCGAGCGCGTCGTGCAGATCCTCTCTCGCCGGCGCAAGAACAACCCCGCGCTCATCGGCGAGCCGGGCGTGGGCAAGACCGCCATCGCGGAGGGCCTGGCCCACCGTATCGTCAGCGGCGATATCCCCGAGTCGTTGGCCGACAAGCGCGTGCTCACCCTCGACATCGGCTCGCTCGTCGCCGGCACCAAGTACCGCGGTGAATTCGAGGAGCGACTGAAGAAGATCATCGAAGAGCTGCGCAGCACCAACGACGCCATCCTCTTCATCGACGAGCTCCACACGCTCGTGGGTGCCGGTGCGGCTGAGGGGGCCATCGACGCGGCCAACATCCTCAAGCCGCCACTCTCGCGCGGCGAGCTGCAGTGCATCGGTGCGACCACGCTCGATGAGTTCCGCAAGTACATCGAGAAGGACGCTGCCCTCGAGCGTCGCTTCCAGCCGGTGATGGTGGAGGAGCCCACGCTGGAGCAGTCAGTGGACATCCTCTTCGGCATCCGCGAGGGCTTCGAGCTGCACCATCGGGTGAAGATCACCGACGAAGCCTGCCGCGCCGCCGTGGACCTCTCCATCCGCTACATCACGGACCGCCATCTGCCCGACAAGGCCATCGACCTCATCGACGAGGCCGCCAGCCGTGTACGCCTGCGCCACAGCTCTACGCCGCCAGAGCTGAAGGCCAGCCAGAAGGAGCTGGAGGCGATCGTCAAGGAGAAGGAAGCGGCGGTCAACGACCAGGACTACGAACGTGCCCAGGATCTGCGCGACCAGGAATCAGCCGCCAAGGCGGCGGCCGACCAGCTGCGCAGTGACTGGCAGGAGGCGCTGGCCGCCGAGACGCCCGAGGTCACCGACGAGGACATCGCCCAGGTGGTGGCCCTGTGGACCGGCATCCCGGTCACGCGCATCGCCAAGGAGGAGTCCGAGCGACTGCTGGAGATGGAGCAGGCGCTGCACATGCGTGTCATCGGCCAGGACGAGGCCATCGACCAGGTCTCCAAGGCCGTACGGCGCGCTCGGGCCGGCCTCAAGGACCCCAAGCGTCCCATCGGCTCGTTCATCTTCCTGGGACCCACCGGAGTGGGCAAGACCGAGCTGGCCAAGACCTTGGCCGAGTTCATGTTCGGCAGCGAGGACTCGCTCATCAAGATCGACATGAGCGAGTTCATGGAGCGCCACAACGTGAGCCGCCTGGTGGGTGCGCCACCAGGCTACGTGGGCTTCGAGGAAGGCGGCCAGCTGACCGAGGCCGTGCGCCGCAAGTCCTATTCGGTGGTGCTGCTCGACGAGATCGAGAAGGCCCACCCAGAGGTCTTCAACATGCTGCTGCAGATCCTCGAGGACGGACACCTCTCTGACTCCAAGGGCCGCCGCGTGGACTTCCGCAACACCATCATCATCATGACCAGCAACGTCGGTGCCAAGGACCTGCTCAAGGACACCTCGCTCGGCTTCCGGCCGGTCAACCCTGATGAGGAGCAGGAGCGGGAAGCGGTGTACGACCGCATGCGGACCAAGGTGCTCGAGCAGCTCAAGGCGAGCTTCCGTCCCGAGTTCCTCAACCGCATCGACTCCCAGGTCGTGTTCCGGAGCCTGACCGTGGAGGAGATCCGCGAGATCGTGGACCTGCTGCTGGCGCGCGTGCGTGACCAGCTCAAGGTCCAGCAGATCGATCTCGAGGTCACACGCGAGGCCAAGGACCACGTCATCAAGCTCGGCTACGACGTGGACTATGGCGCTCGCCCGCTGCGTCGCGTGATCCAGAGCATGATCGAGGATCCGCTCGCGGAAGCCCTGCTGGTGGGTAGCTTCAAGGCCGGCGACACGGTCCGCATCGACCGCGACGAGGCGACCGGGCTCTCCATCGAGGCCGTCACGGAGAAGACCCCCGTCGAGGCCGCGTAGGGCGTGGCGCGCTCCCGGGCCGCCAGCGAGTACGTCTGCCAGACCTGTGCCGCCTCGTTCCCCAAGTGGGAGGGACAGTGTCGCGCCTGTGGCGCCTGGAACGCCCTTGTCGAGACGCTGATCGGCCCCGCCGAACGCCGTCCCGGTGCGCGCGCCGGCTCCACGCTGCCATTCGCCGCTGAACCACTGTCACTGGGGTCGCTCCGGGCCAGCCGCGTCGAGCGGCAACCGACCGGCATCGGCGAGGTCGATCGCATGCTCGGCGGTGGCTTCGTGCCCGGCTCGGTCCTGCTGCTCGGTGGCGAGCCCGGCATCGGCAAGTCGACACTCGTGCTCCAGTTGGCCGGGGCCCTGGCTGCGACCGGCAGCGCCGACGCGAGCGAAGCCAACGTGCTCTACGCCAGTGCCGAGGAGTCGGCGTCACAGCTGCACCTGCGCGCCGAGCGCCTCGGGCTCATCGGTGGCCCGGCTGATGGCGCCCTGAGCGTGCTCGCCGGGACCGAGGTCGCGGCCATCGTCAGCGCCGCCTCCGCCCGGCCGCCGGCGCTGCTGGTGGTCGACTCCATCCAGACGGTCGCGGTCGATGGTCTCGACGGTCCGCCCGGCTCGGTCGGGCAGGTGCGCGAATCGGCGGTCCAGCTGGGAGCCTTCGCGCGCGAGTACGGCGTGCCCGTGCTGCTCGTGGGCCATGTCACCAAGGACGGGGCGCTCGCCGGGCCACGGACGCTCGAGCATCTGGTGGACGCGGTGCTCATGCTCGAGGGTGATCGCTATGGCTCCCTGCGCCTGCTGCGCGCGCTCAAGAACCGCCACGGCTCGACCGAGGAGATCGGCGTCATGGAGATGACCGCGAGCGGCCTCCGCGAGGTGCCCGACACCGCTGCCGCTTTCCTCGGCAGCGGCCGACGCGAGGCCCCCGGCGTGGCCGTGGCTGCCATCCTCGAGGGCAGCCGGCCGCTGCTGGTGGAGGTGCAGGCGCTGGTGGCACCGGCCGGTGGCATGGGCCCCCCTCGTCGCACGGTGGCCGGCCTGGACACCAACCGCCTGGCTCTGCTCATCGCGGTGCTCGCGCGTCGGGGTGGCATCGACGTCAGCGGACGCGACGTCTACGCCAGTCTGGCCGGTGGGCTGACCGAGAGCGAACCCGCCCTCGACCTGCCGCTGGCCCTGGCCATCGCCTCCTCCCAGCGCGACCAGGCGCTGCCGGCCGACACGCTCGTCTGTGGCGAGGTCTCGTTGCTCGGCGAGGTGCGCGCGGTGCCCGGCCTCGACCGCCGCCTGCGCGAGGCTGGACGGCTCGGCTTCCGTCGGGCGCTGGTCCCGGAGGGACCGTCGGGAAGCAGCGGCACGCCGCCCCCCAAGGGGCTCGAGATCGTGCGCGTGGCCACCTTGCGGGAGGCGCTCGACGTTGCCTTCGGGGCAGCGGGTGGTACCTCTGGGTAGTGGGCCACCATCCCGTCTGTTCTGGTAGCGTTCGTTGGCCATGTTGAGGTTCATCCGCCTGCTCGGTGGTGCCCTGGGGGTCATCCTCGCGACCACGCTTGCCGCTTCGTCCGACGCGATCTCCGGTCCATCGGCCGAGAGCCGCCTGACGCTGCTCGCGTGGATCCTTGCCTGGGCCGTGGTCGGCTTTTCGATCATGCCCTACCTCACCATCGTCCCCGCGCGCTGGCTGATGCGCGCGGTCACCGACATGTCCACCGACGAGTTCGTGGCGGCCGTGGTCGGCCTCCTCGTCGGCCTCCTCATGGGCTTCCTGCTGGGACTGCCTCTGACCAGTCTGGACATGCCCCTCGGATTCGTGCTGCCGGTGGGTGTCTCGATCGTGCTCGCGCTGGGCATGATGGGCCTGACCGTGGCCAAGCGTCACGACCTCTTCGACGCGGTCCGGGACCTCGGGCTGCTACGTCGCGACGGCGACGCAGCTGAGCTGTCGGATGAACGATTCGAGCAGGTCACCTACGTGGACACCAGTGCCATCATCGACGGGCGTGTGGTCGATGTCGTGGCCTCGGGCTTCCTGGGTGGATTGCTGGTCGTGCCGCGTTTCGTGCTCGGCGAACTGCAGCACATCGCTGATGACTCGCATCCGGGACGGCGCAACCGTGGTCGCCGAGGCATGGACGTGCTCTCGGTGCTGCAGAAGGACCACCGCATCGACCTCGAGATGAGCGCCGAGGACGATCCTGGCTCGAGCACCGTCGACAGCAAGCTCGTGGCCCTGGCCCAGAAGCGCAAGGCTGCCATCCTCACCACCGACTACAACCTCAATCGCGTGGCCCAGCTGCAGGGCGTGCGCGTCATGAACCTCAACCAATTGGCCAACGCGCTCAAGCCGGCCTTCCTGCCTGGCGAGGAGCTGCGAGTCAAGGTCATCCAGGAGGGCAAGGAACCGGGTCAGGGCGTGGCCTTCCTCGAGGACGGCACGATGGTGGTGGTCGAGGGTGGCGGCGAGCACATCGAGGGCGAGCTGGACGTGACCGTCACGCGCATCCTGCAGACGGTGGCCGGTCGCATGATCTTCGCGGAGTTGGCGCCCGACGCCTGAGTCGGCGGGCACGACAGGAACGCGTCGCGCACGGCACACTTGCGCGGTGATCCGACACGACGTGGCTGATGCGGTCATCGTGGCCGCAGGCAGCAGCCGCCGGATGGGCGGTCGAGACAAGCTCGAGATGACCATCGCCGGCCAGCCCATCCTGCGCCGCACCGTGGAGGCGCTCGCGGCCGCCCCGGAGATCGCTCGCGTCATCGTGGTCACCTCGCCCGAGCGCGTCGAGGCGTTGCGGGCGACGCCCTGGATCGAGGCCCAGAGCGCCACCGTGGTGCGCGGTGGACGCCGGCGCCAGGATTCCGTGGCCGAAGGCGTACGGGCGACCTCGGCCGAGGTCGTGCTCGTCCACGACGGCGCGCGCCCATTCGTCTCGCGCGAGCTGGTCTCGCGGGTCGTCGAGGGCGTCCTGCGCCACGGTGCGGCCATCCCGGCCCTGCCCGTGGTCGACGCCCTCAAGCGTGCCGAGGGCGAGCTCATCATCTCGTCGGCCGAGCGTGCCGGGTTGTACCGTGCCCAGACGCCACAGGGTGCCCGCCGGGCACTGCTGCTGGCCGCCGCCGAGGCCCACGCCCATGGGCACGACGATATCCCCGACGAGGCCGAGCTGCTGGCCCGGGACGGAATAGCGGTGGCCATCGTCGCGGGCGATGCCGACAACATCAAGATCACCCTGCCCGAGGATCTCGCCCTGGCGCGTCGGCTGGCCGGCGACGATGCGACCTCGCGCACCGCGCTCGGGACCGACAGCCATGCCTTCGGGCCGGAGGACGGCCTTCACCTGGGCGGGCTGCTGATCGAGGGAGCACCTCGACTCCATGGCCACTCCGACGGCGACGCCGCCCTGCACGCCCTCTGCGACGCGCTGCTGGCCGTCAGCGGCGGCGGTGACCTCGGACGCCTCTTTCCCTCCGGCGAGCGGCACACGCGGGGCATCGACAGCCGTGAGCTGCTAGCAGAGGTCATGCGCCGCTTCGCCGAGAGCGGCCTGGTCCTGACCGGGGCCGACGTGACGATCATCGGCGCCCGACCGCGACTCGGTGGCCAGCGTCTCGACACCATGGCCGCGAACATCGCGGCGCTGACCGGCCTGGACCGCGCCCGCGTGTCGGTCAAGGCCGCGACCGGTAACCTCAGTGGCGATGAAGGTGCCGGACGCGTCATCAGCGCGTCCTGCCTCGTGAGCGTGGTGTCCCGGTGAGCCAGCGGTTCCGCAATACGCTCGGCGGCGCCGTCGAGCCGTTCGAGCCCCTCGAACCCGGTCGTGTGCGCATGTACAGCTGCGGCCCGACGGTCTATGCCCCGGCGCACGTGGGCAACTTCCGTTCGTTCATCTTCGCCGACCTCGTTCGCCGTGCGCTGCTCTTCGCGGGCTACGAGGTCACCTGGGTGATGAACATCACCGATGTCGACGACAAGATCATCCGCGATGCCCAGGCAGCCGGCTGCACGATCGGTGAGCTGACCGCGAAGTACACCGAGGCCTTCCTCGAGGACCTCGCCCGACTGGGTATCCCGCGGCCGGACATCATGCCCCGGGCGACCGACCACATCGACGACATGGTGAGCCTCATCGAGAGCCTCATCGAGAAGGGTCACGCCTACCAGGCCGAAGACGGCTCGGTCTTCTTCCGCATCGCCTCCTGGCCGGCGTACGGCAGAGCTGGCCCGCATCGACCCGGCCCAGCAGCGCAGCGGTGAGCGCGTGGAGGCCGACGAATACGAAAAGGACGACGTCCGCGACTTCGCTCTCTGGAAGGCCGCCAAGCCCGGCGAGCCCAGTTGGAGCACGTCACTTGGCGAGGGCCGCCCTGGCTGGCACATCGAGTGTTCGGCCATGAGCATGCGCTATCTCGGTGCCTCGTTCGACATCCACACCGGCGGGGTCGACCTCGTCTTCCCGCACCACGAGGATGAGATCGCCCAGTCGGAAGCCGCCACCGGCATCCCTTTCGTCAAGACCTGGCTGCATTGCGCCCACCTGCAGATGGGCGGGGCCAAGATGGCCAAACGCGACGGCAACATCGCTCGCCCGGCGGACCTCTACGACGACGGCGTCAGCCCCGAGGCCCTGCGCTACGCCCTCATCGCCACACACTACCGCTCGCCCCTCGAGTTCGGGCCCGAGTCGATGGGTCACGCCAAGGCCGCCGTGGAGCGCCTGCAGACGGCCGTGGCTGCGCTCGACAGCTACGAGCAGGAACGGGACGACGACGACGGCCTGCCGGACCTGCTGGTGGGTGCCCGAGCCGGGTTCGCCACGGCGCTCGAGGACGATCTCAACATCTCGGGCGCCCTCGGGGCTACCTTCCAGCTGGTGCGGGAGCTCAACAGCCGCATGGCTGCGCGCACGTTGTCCACCGCGGACGCCCGGCGTGGTGCGGCGGCCATCCGGGAGCTCGACAGCGTGCTGGGTGTACTCGGTGGGGCAGGGGATGACGAGCTCGATCGGGATGTGGCTGCCATGCTTGACGCTCGCGTCGAGGCCCGTGCCACCCGGGACTGGGCCCGCAGCGATCAGCTCCGCGATGCCCTTGCGGCTGTCGGGATCGTGGTGGAGGACACGCCTGATGGCCAGCGCTGGCGAAGGAGCTGACCATGGCAGACGATCGACCGGACCGACCCTCGAACCCCGAGCGCGAACCCCGTGATGCGCGCGACGGCGACGCCCGCCCGCCTGCATCGGGACCTTCAGGCGGCCCGCCCGGCGGCCAGCGCCCATACGGCGGCGGACCCGACGGCGGCCGGCCGGCTGGCGGCCAACCTGGCGGCAACCGCCCGTACGGTGACCGACCCCGCGCAGGCAGGCCAGGTGGCAACAAGCCCTACGGCAACAAGCCTGGCGGTGGCAGGCCCTATGGTGGCAGGCCGGCCGGTACCAGGCCCGGTGGCGGCAAGCCCTATGGCCGCCCAGCCGGCCAGCGCCCCTTCGACGACCGTCCCCGTGATGAGCGCAGCGCCCGGCCCGACGGCGACGGCCCACGGTTCGATGGGGCTTCCGAGCACCCGTCACGGCCCGGACGTCAGGTCGACTACAGCCACCGCGAGCGGCCCCGTGGACCGCGCCCGCAGCGTGGCCCATGGGCTGGCGATCGCGGTCCTCGCCCTGCGCGAGGTGACTGGGATCGACGCGATCGCTTCGCCCCGCCCCGCCCGCCGCGTGGGCCCTCGCCAGCGGAGCTGCTCGGAGAGGACGAAGAGATCGTCGCCGGGCGCCGGCCGGTAGAGGAGGCCTTCGCCGCACGCCGGGAGGTGAAGCGGCTGCTGGTCGTACCCGAGCGGCGCGCTGCGCTGGACCAGCTCGTGCTCCACGCCACCACCCTGCGCATCCCCGTGGTCGAGGTCGAGGGTGGAACCATCACCGCCGTCAGTGGCTTCGACGGCCACCAGGGCATCGCGCTGGTGGTGGCAGCACGCCGCTGGGCCACGCTCGATGAGGTGTTGGCCCTGGCCAAGTCTCGTGGCGAGCCACCGTTCGTGCTCGCGCTCGACCATCTCGAGGACCCGCAGAACGTGGGCACGCTGCTCCGGTCCGCGGAGGCCTGTGGTGTCCACGGGGTCATCTTCCCGACGCGCGGAGCGGCGCCCATCAGCCCGGCGGCGGTCAAGACCTCGGCCGGTGCGGTCGAGCACCTGCTGCTGGTACCGATGGACGACCTGGCCTCCAGCCTGGTCGACCTGCACGCCCGGGGCCTCCGCGTCGTGGGTGCCGACGGCGATGCCCGCATGACCGTGCGCGAGGTCGACATGCGCGGCCCCATCGTCATCGTCACCGGCTCCGAGGGTCGGGGCCTCAACGCCAAGGTGCGCAAGCGGGTCGACCTCATGGCCCGCATCCCGATGCGCGGCAAGGTAGCCTCGCTCAACGCCTCGGTCGCCGGCTCCATCTTCCTCTTCGAGGCCGCCGCCCAGCGCGACCTGCCCGAGTCGGTGCGGCCGGTGGCGCCCGAGCCCGAGGCCCGAGCTGGCGTCGACGAGGACCCTGGGCCCGACCGTACGCCGGCCACAGATCTCGAACCGCTCGCCGACGATCCGTCGGTCGAGCCCGTGTCTCCCCTCATCGAGGCCGAGGACCTGCTGCCCGAGGCCCCGCCGCCGGGGCCAGCCGAGCCTCGTTGAGCGTCCCGACCGGCTGCGCTTGCGAGGTTCACGGTTCGTGCTCTATCATTCCTCGTCGCCGCCGACGTAGCTCAATTGGCAGAGCAGTGGTTTTGTAAACCACAGGTTCCGGGTTCGAGTCCCGTCGTCGGCTCCAATATCAGAGGACGCTGTGTCCCCCCTTCACCACAGGGATCTCGGTCCCGAAGGGGTGCACGGTAAACACGGGTAAGTTGAGCAGGTGGTGAGCTCCGCTGACTGTAGATCAGCCGTCTTCGACTGTGGGGGTTCGATTCCCTCCTTGCCCACCATTCATCCGGCGTCTTCTGACCAGAGCCCACAAACGCCCAGCGCGCCCACATAGCTCAGTGGCAGAGCACTTCCTTGGTAAGGAAGAGGTCTTGGGTTCAAATCCCAATGTGGGCTCCACCTGATCACCTCCGATCGTCCGTCAGTCAGACGTGCGCGTTCCGGGGGCCAAGCGGACTACGAGGATGGCCAAGCAGAAGTTCGAGCGCAACAAGCCCCACGTCAACATCGGCACCATCGGTCACATCGACCATGGCAAGACCAGCCTGACGGCGGCCATCACCAAGTACCTGGCCCTCAAGGGCGAGGCGAAGTACCGCGCCTTCGACACGATCGATAACGCTCCCGAGGAGCGTGAGCGCGGTATCACCATCGCCATCGCCCACGTCGAGTACGAGACGGACGCCCGCCACTACGCCCACGTCGACTGCCCCGGACACGCCGACTACATCAAGAACATGATCACCGGCGCCGCCCAGATGGACGGGGCCATCCTCGTGGTCGCGGCCACCGACGGGCCCATGCCCCAGACGCGTGAGCACATCCTGCTCGCCCGCCAGGTCGAGGTGCCCTACATCGTGGTCTTCCTCAACAAGGTCGACATGGTCGACGACGAGGAGCTGCTCGAGCTCGTCGAGCTCGAGGTCCGCGAGCTGCTCAGCAAGTACGAGTTCCCCGGCGACGACCTGCCGGTCATCCGCGGCTCGGCCCTCGCGGCCCTCGAGGCCTCCGACAGCGTCGACGACCCGGCCTACGCGCCCATCCAGGAGCTGATGGACGCGGTCGACTCCTACATCCCCACGCCCGAGCGGGCCATCGACAAGCCCTTCCTCATGCCCGTCGAGGACGTCTTCTCCATCAAGGGCCGCGGCACCGTCGCGACCGGTCGCGTCGAGCGTGGCGAGGTCCACGTCAGCGAAGAGGTCGAGATGATCGGCATGAAGGACACCCGCAAGGTGGTCGTCACCGGCGTCGAGATGTTCAACAAGCTGCTCGACTCGGGCCAGGCCGGCGACAACATCGGCGTCCTGCTCCGCGGCATCGAGCGCGACGAGGTCGAGCGCGGCCAGGTGCTGGCCAAGCCCGGCTCCATCAAGCCGCACACCAAGTTCACCGCTCGCGTCTACGTCCTGACCAAGGAAGAGGGCGGCCGTCACACGCCGTTCTACAACGGCTACCGGCCGCAGTTCTACCTGCGCACCACCGACGTCACCGGGGCCATCGGCCTGCAGGATGGCGCCGAGATGATCATGCCCGGTGACCACGTCGACATGGACGTCGAGCTCATCACGCCCATCGCCATCGAGGTCGGTCAGCGCTTCGCCATCCGCGAGGGTGGCCGCACCGTCGGCGCTGGCGTCATCAACGCGGTCGAGGACTAGACTCAAGTGGCAAAAGCCGAAAACCGGCCCGTCATCACGCTTGCCTGCACCGAATGCAGGGAGCGTACGTATACGACGGAGAAGAACAAGAAGAACGATCCCAGTCGTATCGAGCTGCGGCGCTACTGCCCTCGCTGTCGAACGCATACACTCCATCGCGAGACGAAGTAGGGACGAAGTTCAGAGCGTAGGCGCGTAGCTCAATTTGGCAGAGCACTGGTCTCCAAAACCAGGGGTTGTGGGTTCGAGTCCCGCCGCGCCTGCCACCTCATCCAGCAGCCAACCACGAGGCAACGAAGAGAAACGTGATCGGTAGGATCCGCCAGTACTTCCAGGAGTCCTGGTCTGAACTGAAGAAGGTGACCTGGCCCACCAGGGAACATGTCCGCAACCTCACGATCCTCGTGTTCGTGATCAGCGCCATCTTCGGTGTGTACATCGGCTTCTTCGACTTGCTCTGGACGGCCGTCCTGCGCTTCATCACGGAAACGTTCTAGTGACCAGTTTCCTCGACCACCTCACGGAAGCTGCGCAGCCGGAGAAGCGCTGGTACGTGATCCACACGTACTCGGGCTACGAGAAGAAGGTCAAGACCAACCTCGAGCATCGTATCGAGACGATGGGCATGGAAGACAAGATCTACCAGGTCCTCGTGCCCGAAGAAGATGAGATCGAGATCCGTGGTGGGCAGCGCGTCACCGTGCAGAAGAAGGTCTTCCCTGGCTACGTGCTGGTCGAGATGGTCCTCGATCCCGAGTCCTGGTTCGTCGTGCGCAACACGCCCGGTGTGACCAGCTTCGTGGGTGGCGGCAACATCCCGGGCTCGCGCAACGAGCCGGTGCCGCTCGAGGAGCACGAGGTCAAGCAGATCCTGCGGCAGATGGGCGTGGAGACGCCCAAGTACCGCGTGGCCTTCACCAAGGGCCAGTCGGTGCGTGTCACCGATGGTCCCTTCGCCGAGTTCATCGGCACCGTGGACGAGGTCAACCCCGAGCGTAACAAGCTCAAGGTCCTGGTCAGCATCTTCGGGCGTGAGACGCCCGTGGAGCTGGACTTCCTGCAGGTCGAGAAGCTCTAGTCCCCCGACCCTGAGCCCCACTTCAACGAGGTAGAACGAGACGAACCGATGGCCAAGAAGATCCGCACCGTCCTGACCCTGCAGCTGCCCGCCGGCAAGGCCACTCCGGCCCCGCCCGTGGGTACCGCGCTTGGTCCGCACGGCATCAACATCGTCGAGTTCACCAAGACCTACAACGAGAGGACCGCGGCCCAGAGCGGGCAGATCATCCCCGCCAAGATCACCATCTTCGAGGACCGCAGCTTCACCTTCGTGCTCAAGACCCCGCCTGCCGCCGACATGCTGCGCAAGGCAGCCGGCATCGACAAGGGCTCGGGCGCCGTGGGCCGTGAAGACGCTGTGGGCTCGGTGTCGCAGGCTCAGCTGCTCGAGATCGCCGAGGTCAAGAAGGCTGACCTCAACGCCAACGATGCCGAGATGGCCGCCCGCATCATCGCCGGCACGGCCCGCTCGATGGGCATCGAGATCACCGACTAGAGAACGACGCCGTCCGCGAGCCGGAACGGACGGACACGCCGCGGCAGGAGCCGCCACCACCGGCACGACCACCCCGCGTCACCAGGGGGAGGCCGACGACGGCCGCCAGGAAAGGAATCCGCCACATGGGCAAGCACGGAAAGCGCTACCAGGATGCAGCCAAGCTCGTCAAGGAAGGCACGACCTACGAGCCCGACGAGGCCATGGCGCTCCTGAAGGAGACCGCCACCACCAAGTTCGAGGGTTCGGTCGAGGCCCATATCCGCCTTGGCGTCGACCCGCGGCACGCAGAGCAGATGGTGCGTGGCACCGTCTCGCTGCCGCACGGCAGTGGCAAGGTCGTGCGCGTGGCGGTCTTCGCCCAGGGCGACAAGGCCACCGAAGCCACCGCCGCCGGTGCCGACTTCGTGGGCGCTGACGACCTCGCGGAGAAGGTCGAGGGCGGCTGGACCGACTTCGACGTGGCCGTGGCCACACCCGACATGATGGGTCGCGTGGGCAAGCTCGGCCGCGTCCTCGGTCGCAAGGGGCTCATGCCCAATCCCAAGGCCGGCACCGTCACCTTCGATCTCGAGCGTGTGGTCACTGAGCTCAAGGGCGGCCGCATCGAGTTCAAGGTGGACAAGGGCGGCATCATCCACGTGGCGTTCGGCAAGTCCAGCTTCGAGACGGCCCAGCTCGTCGAGAACCTGGCGGCCCTCACCGACGCCATCAACCGCGCCCGGCCCAAGGAGGTCAAGGGCCAGTATTTCAAGAGCCTCACCGTCGCGTCGACCATGGGCCCCGGCATCCGCGTGGATGTCCCCGGCCTGCTGGCCCGCGCGGCGTAGGGAGGCAGGCAGGCGATCCGCCTGCGCCACAGCGTTGACGGGGCGCTTACCCGTCGAAACGAAGATCGTTCCGCCAGAGACAGCGATGCGTCCGAGGCCGCGCATGACGCGGCCGCGCCGCAGGGCCCGCCAACGGGGACCCACGGACCGGACCGAAATCGTCGCACGGATCGCCCTCCACGGGGCGGGGACGCCGACGGGCACGCCAAGGCAGGTGTCAAGACCGGACCTTCTCGGGTTCGGGGCTGCATGTCGCAGCGACTGATGCTCCTGTGCGGGACTCACAGGGGTGGTCGCTCCAGCGGCGCCCGAACGAAAGGAGGTCACATGCCCACAGAAGCCAAGCAGGCAGCCGTGGCGGAGCTCGTCGAGCTCCTCAAGGAGAGCGACACTGCGATCGTCTCCGACCACCGCGGCCTGTCCGTGGCTGATCTGCTCAAGGTGCGCCGCGAGCTGCGCTCGAAGGACATCCAGTACCGGGTCATCAAGAACCGACTGGCCAAGATCGCGGCTGAGCAAGCCGACCGTCCGGAGCTCGTACCGCTCCTGACCGGCCCCAGCGCGATCGCCGTCGGCGGCCCTGATGAATCCACGCTGGCCAAGGGCTTGCTGGATGCCACCAAGCCGTTCAACGTCGAGATCCGTGGTGCCGCCCTCAACGGCGTCACCATCGACGCCGCGGCGGTCAAGGCCCTTGCGGCCCTGCCCGGGCGTGAGCAACTGCTGGCCCAGCTGGCCGGTGGCATGGCTGCTCCGCTGAGCACCATGGCCAGCCTCTTCGCCGCTCCGCTGCGCAACCTCGGCTACGGCCTGCAGCAGCTCAAGGAGCAGCGCGAAGGCGCGGAAGCCGCCTAGCACACTCAGCCTCAAGCATCCCGTACCCATCTGACAACGAAAGGAACGACACTTCCATGGCTACCAAGCTTTCCCAGGACGAGCTTCTCGAAGCGATCGACGGCATGACCGTCCTCGAGCTCTCCGAGTTCATCAAGGCCTTCGAGGAGCGCTATGGCGTCACCGCTGCCGCGCCAGCCGCCGCCGCGATCGCCGCTGCCCCCGCCGCGGGCGAGGCTGCCGAGGCCGAGGAGGAGCAGACCGAGTTCGAGGTCGTGCTCGCCGAGGTCGGCCCCAACAAGATCCCCGTCATCAAGGTCGTGCGCGAGCTGACCGGTCTCGGCCTCAAGGAGGCCAAGGACCTCGTCGACGCCGCCCCCAAGGCCGTCAAGGAGGGCGTGGACAAGGACGAGGCTGAGAAGATCAAGGCTGCCCTCGAGGAGCAGGGCGCCAAGGTCGATATCAAGTAGCGCCTTCGCTACCGCAGCGATGGGGGAGGCCTCCTGGCCTCCCCCACGTGCCGCGCCTATCCGCTGTTGACGGGTCGCTCAAGAGGCGATACCATACACGGTCGGTGAGCGCGGCCCTTTTCTTTTCAACGACCCATGTGGTCGGATTCCCGTGCCTTGATCGCCTCTCCCTGAGGCCAGGAGTGCTCCATGACCGTGTCTGAAGTCGATCGTCGGCGTGCGCCCATGTCGCTTGAGCGCAAACGATATTCCCGGATCCCAGAGGTCCTGCCGATCCCCGACCTGATCGAGCTTCAGCGCAAGTCGTATGACTGGTTCGTGGAGCGTGGCCTGCGCGATCTCCTCGACGAGATCAGCCCCATCCAGGACTTCACGGGCAAGTCCATGGAGCTGCACTTCAACGCCTACGAGTTCGGCGATCCCAAGTACGACCAGCTCGAGTGCCGCGCCCGCGACCTGACCTTCAGCCGCCCGCTCTACGTCGACGTCGAGCTCGTCATCCATGAGACCGGCGAGCACATCCAGCAGCGCGTCTACATGGGCGACTTCCCGTCCATGACCGAGCGGGGCACGTTCATCATCAACGGTGCGGAACGCGTCGTGGTCAGCCAGCTCGTGCGCAGCCCGGGCGTCTACTACACGGCCACCGAGGACGCCAACACGGGTCGCCAGCTCTTCAGCGCCAAGGTCATCCCCAACCGCGGCGCCTGGCTCGAGTTCGAGACCGCGGCCAAGAACGTGCTCTACGTCAAGGTCGACCGCAAGCGCAAGCTCGAAGCTACCAAGCTGCTGCGCGCCGTCGGCTACGAGACCAACGACGAGATCGTCGATCTCTTCAAGCGCGTCGACACCGGCGAGATCAGCTACGTCAGCGAAACGCTCGACAAGGACACCACGACCACGCGCATGGAGGCGCTGATCGAGGTCTACAAGAAGCTGCGCCCTGGCGACCCGCCCACCGGCGACAACGCCGAGAAGCTGGTCGAGAGCCTCTTCTTCAACTTCCGCCGCTACGACCTCGGTCGCGTGGGCCGCTACAAGTTCAACAAGAAGCTGGGCCCGGTCGCCGACCGCATGGGCATCAAGCTGCCGGAGCTCGAGCGCACCATCACCAAGGAAGATATCGCGGTCATCGTCGGCCACCTCATCGAGCTCGACAACGGGCTGGGCGCCGCCGACGACATCGACCACCTCGGCAACCGCCGCATCCGCGCCAACGGCGAGCTCATCCAGAACGCCTTCCGCGTGGGCCTGCTGCGCATGGAGCGCGTGGTCAAGGAGCGCATGACCATCCAGGAGCCGGAGAAGGCGACGCCCAACGTGCTCGTCAACATCCGCCCGGTGGTCGCCGCCATGAAGGAGTTCTTCGGCGGCAGCCAGCTCTCCCAGTTCATGGACCAGACCAACCCGCTGGCCGAGCTCACCAGCAAGCGTCGCCTCTCGGCCCTCGGCCCGGGCGGCCTGTCTCGCGAGCGCGCCGGCTTCGATGTCCGCGACGTCCACCACAGCCACTACGGTCGGATCTGCCCCATCGAGACGCCGGAGGGTCCGAACATCGGCCTCATCGGTTCGCTCGCGACCTATGGCCGCATCAACGAGTACGGCTTCATCGAGACGCCCTACCGCAAGGTCAAGCGCACCGCTGACTACAAGGACAAGGGCCTCATCGACGAGATCGCCGGTGAGGACGTGGTCGACGCCAAGGGCGTGGTCATCCTCGAGGATGGACTGCCCATGACGGAGCCGGCCGTCGCGGAGCTCAAGAACCAGAAGCGCAAGGCCTTCAAGATCAAGCCCCGCGTGACCGAGGAGATCGAGTATCTCGCCGCCTACGACGAGGAGGAGCGCTTCGTCGCCCAGGCCAACTCCCAGCTCGATGAGAAGGGCTATTTCGTGGCCGAACGCGTCCCGGCGCGTCACCGCGAGCAGTTCCCCGAAGCTCGCCCCGAGCAGATCGATTACATGGACGTGAGCCCCAAGCAGGTCGTCTCCGTCGCTACCGCGCTCATCCCCTTCCTCGAGCATGACGACGCCAACCGCGCGCTCATGGGCTCCAACATGCAGCGCCAGGCCGTGCCGCTCCTCGAGCCCGAGTCGCCCATCGTGGGCACCGGCATGGAGGCGCGCGCCGCCAAGGACTCCGGCCAGGTCGTGGTCGCTCGGGCGGCCGGCGTGGTCACCTCGGTGACCGCCGACCTCATCACCGTCGAGGGTGATGACGGCGAGCTGCGCGAGTACCCCCTCGAGAAGTTCGTGCGTTCCAACCAGGGCACCTGCATCAACCACCGACCGATGGTCGAGGTGGGCATGCGCGTGGCCGAGAACGCGGTCCTCGCGGACTCATCCTCCACGCAGGAAGGTGAGCTGGCCCTCGGCCGCAACATCCTCGTGGCCTTCATGAGCTGGGAGGGTGGCAACTACGAGGACGCCATCGTCGTCTCGGACCGCCTCGTGCGTGAGGACCTCTTCACCAGCATCCACATCGAGAAGCACGAGTTGGAGTCGCGCGACACCAAGCTCGGCCCCGAGGAGATCACCCGCGACATCCCCAACGTCGGCGAGGATTCGCTCAAGGACCTTGACGAGGATGGCGTCGTCTATATCGGCGCCGAGGTCCAGCCCGGCGACATCCTGGTGGGCAAGATCACGCCCAAGGGTGAGACCGAGCTGACCGCGGAGGAGCGCCTGCTGCGCGCCATCTTCGGCGAGAAGGCTCGCGAGGTGAAGGACTCCAGCCTACGCCTGCCCCACGGCGAGCGCGGCAAGGTCGTCGACATCCGCGAGTTCAACCGCGACAACGGCGACGAGCTGCCCCCGGGCGTCAACCGCCTCATCCGCGTCAGCGTCGCGGCCAAGCGCAAGATCAGCGTCGGCGACAAGATGGCCGGCCGTCACGGCAACAAGGGCGTGGTCGCCAAGATCCTGCCCCAGGAGGACATGCCCTTCCTGCCCGATGGCACGCCGGTCGACATCATCCTCAACCCCCTGGGCGTGCCCTCGCGCATGAACATCGGCCAGATCCTGGAGACCCACCTTGGCTGGGCCCTGCACGAGCGTGGGGTCAAGGAGAACCGCACCATCAAGGCGGCGACGGCTGTCTTCGACGGTGCCACCGAGGAGCAGATCGAGGAGGAACTCTCGCGGCGGGCCTACCGGTCACCGGCAAGACCACGCTCCGCGACGGTCGCTCGGGCGAGCCGTTCGACCGCGAGGTCACCGTCGGCTACATCTACATGCTCAAGCTGCACCACCTCGTGGAAGACAAGATCCACGCTCGCTCCACCGGCCCCTACAGCCTCATCACCCAGCAGCCGCTCGGTGGCAAGGCCCAGTTCGGCGGCCAGCGCTTCGGCGAGATGGAGGTCTGGGCCCTGGAAGCCTATGGCGCGGCCAACATCCTGCAGGAGCTGTTGACGGTGAAGTCCGACGACGTCATGGGCCGTGTCCAGACGTACGAGGCCATCGTCAAGGGCGAGGACATCCAGGCACCCGGCGTGCCGGAGTCCTTCAAGGTCCTCATCAAGGAGCTCCAGAGCCTCGGGCTCAACGTGGAGATCCTCAACGAGAACGAGGAAGAGATCCACTTCGCCGAGGACCCCTCGGCCTACCCGTTGCCCGACTTGGGCGGCATCAACCTCGCCGGTTTCGAAGACTAGCCACCAGCCTGGGCCACCGGCCCGGAGCGACGCTCCGGGCCACCCGCGCATCCCGCGCCGCTGACGACGGCGTGGCACAAGGAGAACGATGCTCGAGGTCAACAACTTCAACGCCATCCGCATCTCGCTGGCGTCGCCCGATCAGGTCCGTGACTGGTCCAAGGGCGAAGTCACCAAGCCGGAGACGATCAACTACCGCACCCTGCGACCGGAGAAGGACGGGCTCTTCGACGAGCGCATCTTCGGGCCCTCCCGCGACTGGGAGTGCTACTGCGGCAAGTACAAGCGCATCCGCTACAAGGGCATCATCTGCGACAAGTGTGGTGTCGAGGTCACGCGCGCCAAGGTGCGTCGTGAGCGCATGGGCCACATCCAGCTGGCCAGCCCCGTCAGCCACATCTGGTATTTCAAGGGCACACCCAGCCGCCTGGGCATCCTGCTCGACATCAGCCCTCGTAACCTCGAGGGCGTCCTCTACTTCGCCAAGTACATCGTCACCTGGGTCGACGAGGACGCTCGGGCCAAGCTGCTCCAGCAGCTGGAGGACGAGGCCGAAGGCCGCGGTGGTCGTGGCGGCCAGGCGCTCGTCGACCTCGAAGACCGCCTGCAGGCAGACATCAACAAGCTCTCCGACGAGCTCAACGCCGAGCTCGAGCAGTTCAAGAAGGAGCGCGAGCAGGAGCGCGAGACGCGGACCGCCCAGCTCGTGGAGGCGCAGCAGGCTACCGAGGCCGCGATCAAGGCCCTCGGCTCCGATCCGGCGAGCGACCCCATCGTCTTCGAGGAGACCGGCGAGGTCCTCGTGGCCGCCGGCGAGAAGGCGACCAAGGCCACCAGCGGTCAACTGCGGGCGCTGACCGCCGAGCTGGTCGAGAAGATCAACGATGACATCAAGGAGAAGGAGGACCTCGAGGAGGCTGCGGTCACGCAGAAGATCGAGGACGCCAGGCTCGAGATGTCGGCGGCCATCGAGGCCGAGCAGGAGCGTCTCAAGGTCGAAGCCGAGTCGCTCAAGGACGAGATCCGCAAGGCCAAGGACGAGATCACCAAGCTCAAGGGCGGTGACCTCCTGCCCGAGGTCTCGATGGACGGCTGGAACTTCCGCGATCTCGATCGCAAGTACGGCTCCGGCATCCGTGGGGGCCAGCGGCTGTTCGCGGCGGGTATGGGTGCCGAGGCTGTGCGCGAGCGCATCACGCGCCTCGACCTCGAGGAGCTCAGCGCCACCCTCCACTCGGAGGTGCGCACCACCAGCGGCATGCGCCGCAAGAAGGCCATCAAGCGGCTGCGCCTCATCGAGGCCTTCCGTCGCTCCGGCGCGCGGCCCGAGTGGATGATCCTCTCGGTGCTGCCGGTCATCCCGCCCGACCTGCGTCCCATGGTCCAGCTCGACGGCGGCCGTTTCGCGACCTCTGACCTCAACGACCTCTACCGTCGCGTCATCAACCGCAACAACCGGCTCAAGCGACTGCTCGAGCTGGGCGCTCCCGAGATCATCATCCGCAACGAGAAGCGGATGCTCCAGGAGGCCTGCGACGCGCTCATCGACAACGGCCGTCGTGGTCGGGCCATCGCAGGTACCGGCAACCACCGCCTCAAGTCGCTCTCCGACATGCTCAAGGGCAAGCAGGGCCGCTTCCGCCAGAACCTGCTGGGCAAGCGCGTCGACTACTCCGGCCGTTCGGTCATCGTGGTCGGCCCGGACCTGCAGCTGCACCAGTGCGGCCTGCCCAAGAAGATGGCCCTGGAGCTGTTCAAGCCCTTCGTCATGCGCCAGCTCGTCGAGAAGAACTACGCCCACAACATCAAGAGCGCCAAGCGCCTCGTCGAGCGCGTCGAGGACGTGGTCTGGGATGTCCTCGAGGAGGTCATCCAGGACCACCCCGTCCTGCTCAACCGCGCCCCCACGCTCCACCGCCTGGGCATCCAGGCCTTCATGCCCAAGCTCGTCGAGGGCTCGGCCATCCAGATCCACCCGCTCGTCTGTTTCGCCTTCAACGCGGACTTCGACGGTGACCAGATGGCCGTCCACGTGCCGCTGAGCCGCGATGCCCAGGACGAAGCGCGTCGCATGATGCTCTCGACCGAGAACCTGCTGAGCCCGTCCGATGGCGCGCCGGTGGTGGCTCCCACCCAGGACATGATCCTGGGCTGCTACTACCTGACCATGGACGCGGCCACGCCCATCACCGGCACCGTACCCACGTTCGAGACGGACGCGGAGGCGCTGCTGGCGCATGAGCTGGGCACCATCGACACCCGCGACCTCGTCGAGGAGATGCCCGGTCACCGGGTGCGCCGCCTCGAGCTGCACACGCCCGTGCGCATCGCTCGTGTGGAGGTCTGGGATCCCGAGACCGAGGAGCTCGTCGAGACCCCCATCGAGTCGACCATCGGCCGTCTCGTGTTCAACCAGATCCTGCCGGTGCGCCTGCGCTACACCGAGAAGACCAACCGGCCCATGGCTCGCGCCCAGCTGCGCGAGGTGGTGGCCGACTGCTACCGGCTGCTCGGCCGCAACGAGACCGCACATCTCGTCGACGGCATCAAGCGCGTCGGCTTCCGATACGCCACCCAGGGCGGCATGACCATCGCCGTGGACGACATCAAGGTGCCCGAGGCCAAGCAAGAGCTGCTGGCCGCCGCGGATGGCCGAGTCGTCGAGATCGACGGGCAGTACCAGCGCGGCCTCATCACCGATGAAGAGCGCTACGCCCGCGTCGTGGAGGTCTGGCGCAACACCACCGACGAGGTCTCGGGCCAGATGATGGCCAACCTCGACCCTGAGGGCTCGGTCACGATGATGACGGCCTCGGGCGCCCGCGGCAACAAGGGCAACATCGGCCAGCTGGGCGGCATGCGCGGCCTCATGGCCGACCCGTCCGGGCGCATCATCGAGGTCCCGGTCCGCTCCAACTTCCGTGAAGGCATGACCGTGCTGGAGTACTTCATCTCCACCCACGGCGCCCGCAAGGGTCTCGCTGACACCGCTCTGCGAACCGCCGACTCCGGATACCTGACGCGTCGTCTCGTGGACGTCGCCCAGGACGTCATCACACGTGACGATGACTGCGGTACCCAGGAGGGCACCTGGATCACCCGCTCCGAGACCGAGGAGTTCGCCGGATCCGAGCCGGACGCCTTCTGGCGCCGCCTGGTCGGTCGCTTCGCGGCCGGCCCGGTGACCCGGCCCGGTGCCAAGAAGAAGGATGCGCCCATCGTCGAGCGTGGCGAGCTGATCACCGAGGGCATCGCCCGCGAGATCGACGCTGCCAGCCACGGCGACGATCGCATCGAAGCCGTTCTCGTGCGCTCGGCCCTGACCTGCCAGTCACGCCTGGGCGTGTGCCGCACCTGCTACGGCCGCAACCTCGCCACCCGCGAGCTGGTCGAGGCCGGCGAGGCCGTGGGCATCATCGCGGCCCAGTCGATCGGCGAGCCCGGTACGCAGCTCACGATGCGGACGTTCCACACCGGCGGTGTGGCCGGTACCGACATCACGGCCGGCCTGCCCCGAGTCGAGGAGCTGTTCGAGGCCCGCATGCCCAAGGGCAAGGCGGAGATCAGCCACATCGACGGCACCGTCGAGGTGCTCGAGGGTGAGGACGGCACGCGCAAGGTCAAGGTCACCAGCCGCGAGGCCTTCGACGTGCCCATCAAGCTCTCCAAGAAGCACGAGCGCCTGGTCGCCGACGGCGATGCCATCGAGGTCGACCAGCTCATCGCCCGGCTGGAGAAGAAGGGCGATGAGGTCGAGGAGGTTCGCGCCCCCGAGACCGGCATGGTCACCTTCACCGAGGAGGGTCTCAAGATCGGCGGCGAGGATGTCGTCGAGCGCGAGTACGCCATCGCCCACAACGCCAAGCTGATGGTCGAGAACGGCCAGAAGGTCCGGGCCGGCGATGCCATCACCGAGGGCCCCATCAACCCGCAGGAGTACCTCGAGACCCGCGGCCGCGACGCGGTCCAGCGCTACCTGGTCAAGGAGGTCCAGAAGGTCTATCGCAGCCAGGGCGTGACCATCAACGACAAGCACATCGAGATCATCGTGCGCCAGATGCTCCGCAAGGTCCGCATCGACCAGCCCGGTGATACCGAGCAGCTGCCGTTCGAGCTCGTCGATCGCTTCGACTTCGAAGACATCAACGAGCGCGTGCTCGCCGAGGGTGGCGAGCCAGCGACCGCCGAGACCGTCCTGCTGGGCGTGACCAAGGCCTCGCTGAACACCAGCAGCTTCCTGGCCGCGGCCTCCTTCCAGGAGACCACGCGAGTGCTCACCGAGGCTGCCATCAATGGCGCCAAGGACGGACTGGTGGGCCTCAAGGAGAACGTCATCATCGGCAAGCTCATCCCCGCGGGCACCGGAGCACCGGCCAACATCGCGCGTCGTCGCGAAGAGGAGCGCATCGCGGCCGCCCAGGCGCTCGCCGGTGGCGAGCTGCCCGAAGGCTTCGGCGAGGAGTACAACATCTTCCTCAGCGAGGGTGCGCCGGTCGCCGAAGGCGACGGGACAGCGGAGAACCCCTTCCTCGAGGAGGCCTCGCAGAAGGCCCAGGCCGAGGCCGATGCCGAGGCCTCGCCCGAGCCCAATCCGTTCCTCGAGGGCGAGGCCGCGGCGGCACCTGCCGAGTCGGAAGCCGAGCCCAACCCGCTCCTCGAAGACGCAGCCGAAGCGTCCGAGGACTGAGCCCTGAGCGGGCCGGAGGGCGTCGTTGACGTCCCTGCGGCCCGCTGCTAGAATTTTCGGTCGCGGCCCCCATCGGCCGTGTCGGTTCTGTGCGCGCTGTCCTGACGGACGGGGAGCACGCCGGGTGGCGCCCCCGAAGGGGACCCGAATGCGGGCCCGTCCCGGGACCCAGGACGCCACCAAGTCAGATCCAGAGACACTGCCAGACACCGGATCGTGCGCGCCGCGCGACCCGATGACCGCGTCGACCAGACGCCCACCGATAAGGGAGACGAACGCTCCGTGCCGACCATCAGCCAGCTCGTGCGCAAGGGCCGCAAGCCCAAGCAGGCGAAGATCAAGGCCCCGGCGATGCGCAAGAACTGGAACAGTCTGCGCCAGCGCCAGGTGCCCATCCCGGGCGCCCCGCAGAAGCGTGGTGTCTGCCTGCAGGTGCGCACCATGACGCCGAAGAAGCCAAACTCGGCGCTGCGCAAGATCGCTCGTGTCCGTCTCACCAACCAGATGGAGGTCACGGCCTACATCCCGGGCATCGGCCACAACCTGCAGGAGCACTCCGTCGTGCTCGTGCGCGGCGGCCGGGTGAAGGACCTTCCTTCGGTGAAGTACCACATCATCCGCGGCACGCTCGATGCGTCCGGTGTGAGCGACCGTAAGCAGAGCCGTTCTCGCTACGGCACCAAGAGGCCCAAGTAATGCCCCGACGCTCGAAGATCCCTCGCAAGGTCAAGTACTCGCCGCCGCTCACCCGGACCACGGACCGCTTCGTGGTGAAGCTGATGACGAACGGCAAGAAGGGTCTGGCCGAGAAGATCCTGCGCCAGGCGTTGGCCCGCGCCGAGGCATCGGCCGGCCGGCCCGGGCTCGAGGTCCTCGACGCGGCGTTGCGCAATGCCACCCCCATCATCGAAGTCAAGCCCCGCCGCGTCGGCGGCGCCACCTACCAGGTGCCCGTCGAGATCCGCGGCGAGCGCCGCACCAGCCTGGGCGTGCGCTGGCTCGTGCAGGCTGCGCGCAAGCGCAGCGGCAAGTCCATGAGCGAGAAGCTGGCCTTCGAGCTGGTCGATGCCATGAATGGCCTCGGTGCCGCTGTCAAGCGCCGCGAGGACACCCACAAGATGGCCGACGCCAACAAGGCGTTCAGCCACTTCCGCTGGTAACAGCGACCACCCCCGTTACGAGGAACCTGTAGACCGATGACACGGAAGTTCCCGCTTGCTCGCACGCGGAACATCGGCATCATCGCGCATATCGACGCCGGCAAGACCACCGTCACCGAGCGGATCCTGTTCTACACGGACAAGATCTACAAGATCGGTGAGGTGCATGAGGGCGCGGCCACGATGGACTGGATGCCCCAGGAACAGGAGCGCGGCATCACCATCACGGCCGCGGCCACGACCTGCTTCTGGAAGAACACGCGCATCAACATCATCGATACGCCCGGCCACGTGGACTTCACCGTCGAGGTCGAGCGGAGCCTGCGCGTGCTCGATGGTGCGGTCGTCGTCTTCGACGGTGTGGCGGGTGTCGAGCCCCAGTCCGAGACGGTCTGGCGCCAGGCCGACCGCTACGGCGTGCCCCGCTTCTGCTTCATCAACAAGCTCGACCGCACCGGCGCCGACTTCTGGCGTTGCGTCGAGTCGATCAGGGAGCGCCTCGGCGCCAACGCCGTCCCGGTGCAGATCCCCATCGGCGAGGAAGAGCGCTTCGAGGGCGTGGTCGACCTCGTCGAGATGAAGGCCATCGTCTACCGGGACGACATGGGCGCCAAGCCGGAGGTCATCGAGATCCCGGCGGACATGCTGGCGGAGGCAGAGAAGCACCGCGCCACCCTGATCGAGGCCGTGGCCGAGCTCGACGACGAGCTGACCATGAAGTTCCTCGAGGGTGAGGAGCTCACGGTCGAGGAGATCCGCCACGGCCTGCGCATGGGCACGCTCCAGAACCGCGTCGTCCCGGTGCTCACCGGTACGGCGCTCAAGAACAAGGGCGTGCAGCCCATGCTCGACGCGGTCGTGCATTACCTGCCCAGCCCGCTGGACGTGCCGCCCATCACCGGTACCGACCTCGACGGCAACCAGGTCACCCGCGTGGTCGACGACAAGCGAGCCCTTCGCGGCCCTCGCCTTCAAGATCGCGGCCGACCCCTTCGTGGGCAAGCTGGCCTTCTTCCGCGTCTACAGCGGCAAGCTCAAGACGGGCTCGTACGTCTACAACGCGAGCAAGGGCAAGAAGGAACGCGTCGGCCGCATCGTCGAGCTCCACGCCAACTCGCGCGAGGAGATCGAGGAGGTCTCGGCCGGCGACATCGCCGCCGCGGTGGGACTCAAGGACACCTACACCGGCGACACGCTCTGCGACCTCGACCACCCCGTGATCCTGGAGTCGATGGTCTTCCCGGAGCCCGTCATCGAAGTCGCCATCGAGCCCAAGACCAAGGCTGACCAGGACAAGCTGGCCGTGGCCCTGCAACGGCTCGCTGAAGAGGACCCCACCTTCCGCGTCCACACCGACGAGGAGTCGGGTCAGACCCTCATCGCGGGCATGGGTGAGCTCCACCTCGACGTGCTCGTCGACCGCATGGTCCGCGAGTTCAAGGTGGCCGCCAACGTGGGCAAGCCCCAGGTGTCATACCGCGAGACCATCCGCCGCGAGGCGCAGGGCAACGGTCGCTTCGTGCGCCAGACCGGTGGTCGTGGCCAGTACGGCCACGCCGTCATCAAGCTGGAGCCGGGCGAGAAGGGGAGTGGCTACGAGTTCGTCGACAAGATCGTCGGCGGCATCATCCCCCGCGAGTACATCAAGGCGGTCGACGCCGGTATCCGCGAGGCCCTCGAGACGGGCGTCTACGCCGGGTATCCCATGGTCGACGTCAAGGCCACCCTCTTCGATGGCTCCACGCATGACGTGGACTCCTCGGAGATGGCCTTCAAGATCGCCGGCTCCATGGCCGCCAAGGCGGCCGTCGAGAAGGCCGACCCGGCCATCCTCGAACCGGTCATGCGCGTCGAGGTCGTCATGCCCGAGGAGTTCATGGGCGACGTCATCGGCGATCTCAACAGCCGCCGCGGTCACATCGAGGGTATGGACAACCGCAACGGCACCCAGGTGGTCAGCGCCTTCGTGCCGCTGGCCTCCATGTTCGGCTACGTGACCGACCTTCGCAGCGTGACCCAGGGACGTGCGACCTCCTCGATGGAGTTCTCGCACTACGCACAGGTGCCCAAGGCCATCGCCCAGGAGCTGGTCCAGAAGGCCGCGGTCTAGCCACACGCCACAGCAACAACCATCCATCAGTCAGCAACCAGTCAACAGGACGTAGCAGAGGACGACGACGGCAATGGCCAAGCAGAAGTTCGAGCGCAACAAGCCCCACGTCAACATCGGCACCATCGGTCACATCGACCATGGCAAGACCAGCCTGACGGCGGCCATCACCAAGTACCTGGCCCTCAAGGGCGAGGCGAAGTACCGCGCCTTCGACACGATCGACAACGCTCCCGAGGAGCGTGAGCGCGGCATCACCATCGCCATCGCCCACGTCGAGTACGAGACGGACGCCCGCCACTACGCCCACGTCGACTGCCCCGGACACGCCGACTACATCAAGAACATGATCACCGGCGCCGCCCAGATGGACGGGGCCATCCTCGTGGTCGCGGCCACCGACGGGCCCATGCCCCAGACGCGTGAGCACATCCTGCTCGCCCGCCAGGTCGAGGTGCCCTACATCGTGGTCTTCCTCAACAAGGTCGACATGGTCGACGACGAGGAGCTGCTCGAGCTCGTCGAGCTCGAGGTCCGCGAGCTGCTCAGCAAGTACGAGTTCCCCGGCGACGACCTGCCGGTCATCCGCGGCTCGGCCCTCGCGGCCCTCGAGGCCTCCGACAGCGTCGACGACCCGGCCTACGCGCCCATCCAGGAGCTGATGGACGCGGTCGACTCCTACATCCCCACGCCCGAGCGGGCCATCGACAAGCCCTTCCTCATGCCCGTCGAGGACGTCTTCTCCATCAAGGGCCGCGGCACCGTCGCGACCGGTCGCGTCGAGCGTGGCGAGGTCCACGTCGGCGAAGAGGTCGAGATGATCGGCATGAAGGACACCCGCAAGGTGGTCGTCACCGGCGTCGAGATGTTCAACAAGCTGCTCGACTCGGGCCAGGCCGGCGACAACATCGGCGTCCTGCTCCGCGGCATCGAGCGCGACGAGGTCGAGCGCGGCCAGGTGCTGGCCAAGCCCGGCTCCATCAAGCCGCACACCAAGTTCACCGCTCGCGTCTACGTCCTGACCAAGGAAGAGGGCGGCCGTCACACGCCGTTCTACAACGGCTACCGGCCGCAGTTCTACCTGCGCACCACCGACGTCACCGGGGCCATCGGCCTGCAGGATGGCGCCGAGATGATCATGCCCGGTGACCACGTCGACATGGACGTCGAGCTCATCACGCCCATCGCCATCGAGGTCGGTCAGCGCTTCGCCATCCGCGAGGGTGGCCGCACCGTCGGCGCTGGCGTCATCAACGCGGTCGAGGACTAAGGGACATGGCAAGGCAGCGGATCCGGATCCGCCTCAAGGCATACGATCACCGGCTTCTGGACCAGTCCGCGCTCCAGATCGTGGAGACGGCCCAGCGCACCGGCGCCGAGGTCGTCGGCCCGGTACCGCTGCCGACCCGTATCGAGAAGTTCACGGTCCTGCGGTCCCCGTTCATCGACAAGGACAGCCGGGAGCAGTTCGAGATCCGCACGCACAAGCGGCTCATCGACATCCTGGACCCGTCGTCGAAGACCGTCGACGCGCTCATGCGGCTTTCGCTGGCCGCTGGCGTCGACATCGAGATCAGGATGTAAATGAGTATCGGCGTGATCGGCCGCAAGGTCGGAATGACACAGGTCTTCGCGGAGGACGGCACGATGGTGCCGGTCTCCGTGGTGGCCGTCGAACCCAATACCGTGACCCTGCTCCGCACCCAGGAGCAGGACGGCTACACCGCCGTCCAGGTCGGCGCGGGCACCGCTCGCAGGACGACCAAGCCCCGTGCGGGTCAGCTCAAGGACCTGCCCAAGGTCCGCGACGTGCGCGAGTTCCGCGTCGATGACGTGGCCGAGTACGAGGTCGGCCAGACGCTCGACGTGAGCCTCTTCGAGGACGGTGAGTCCGTGGACATCACCGGCACCTCCAAGGGCAAGGGCTTCGCCGGCACCATCAAGCGCCACCACTTCCGCCGCGGACCGGAGACACATGGCTCCGACTCGCACCGAGCCCCCGGCTCGATCGGCGGCGGCACCTACCCGGGCAAGGTCTTCCGCGGCACGCCGATGGCGGGCCACATGGGCCACGAGCGGGTCACCGTCAAGAACGCCACCATCGTGCGCACCGACGCCGAGCGCAACCTGCTGCTCGTCAAGGGTCCGGTCCCCGGCCCCCGCAACGCGCTCGTCGTGGTCAGGAAGGCATAGTCCGATGCCAACGACACCACTCTTCGACAAGACCGGCACCGAGGCCGGCACCATCGATCTGCCCGATGCCCTGTTCGCGGCTCCCGTGAACACCGCGGTCATGCACCAGGCGGTCGTGGCCCAGCTGGCCGGCCGCCGCACTCGGCACGGCCAAGGTCAAGACCCGCGCCGAGGTGCGTGGCGGCGGCCGCAAGCCGTACCGCCAGAAGGGCACCGGCCGCGCCCGGCAGGGCACGCGCTCCGCGCCGCACTATGCCGGCGGCGGCGTCGTCTTCGGCCCCAGCCCGCGCAAGTACGACAAGCGCCTACCCAAGCGCATGCGTCGACTGGCGCTCGTGGGCGCGCTCACCGCGAAGTTCGATGATGGCGTCATCAAGGTCGTCAACGACCTGCAGCTCGACGAGATCAAGACCACAGCAGCTGCTGCGCCATCTCTCGTCGCTCGAGGCCGCCGGCAAGATCCTCGTGGTCGAGGACGGCAAGAACGAGGCGCTCGAGCTCTCCGCTCGCAACGTGCCCGGCCTGGTCGTCATCCGCGCCGACTCGCTCAACATCGTCGACGTCATCGACGCCGACGCCATCGTCATCACCAAGCCCTCGATCTCGACCATGTCGGAGGTGTACGCATGACCCTCGAGGCCACGCAGATCGTCCTCCGGCCGGTCATCAGCGAGAAGTCGATGGACCAGTCGACCGTCAACAAGTACACGTTCGCGGTCGCCGACGATGCCAACAAGCTCCAGATCAAGGCTGCCGTCGAAGAGCTCTTCAAGGTCACCGTGACCAGCGTCAACGTGCTGACCACGAAGCGCAAGGAGAAGTCCCGCAATCGCCGCCGTGGGCGCCAGGTCGGCTACACGTCCCCCTGGAAGAAGGCCGTCGTGACCATCAAGGCCGGCGACTCGATCGAATTCTTCGAAGGGGTCTAGACGATGCCGATTAGGGGCTATAAGCCGACCTCCCCCGGTCGCCGCTTCATGACGCGGTCGACCTTCGAGGAGATCACCACCGACAAGCCGCACAAGCCGCTGGTCGAGTCCAAGAAGCGTGGCTCCGGCCGCAACTCGCAGGGCCGCATGACCGTTCGCCATCGCGGTGGCGGTGCCAAGCGCAACTACCGTCGGATCGACTTCAAGCGCGACAAGTGGGACGTGCCCGCGAAGCTCGCGACCATCGAGTACGACCCCAACCGCTCGGCACGCATCGGCCTGCTGCACTACGCAGATGGCGAGAAGCGCTACATCCTGGTCCCCGCGGGACTGCAGGTCGGCGACACCGTCGTGGCCGGCACCAAGGCCGAGGCGCGCGTGGGCAACGCCCTGCCGCTCAAGGCCATCCCGCTCGGCACGCAGCTGCACAACATCGAGCTGGTCCCCGGCAAGGGTGGCCAGATCGTCCGCTCCGCGGGCACCTCGGCGCAGCTGATGGCCAAGGAGGGCCAGTACGCCCTTGTGCGCCTGCCCTCGGGCGAGGTGCGCCGCGTGGACATGCGCTGCATGGCCACCGTCGGCCAGGTCGGCAACATCGATCACGAGAACCAGAGCCTCGGCAAGGCCGGTCGCGCCCGCCACATGGGCAAGCGGCCCGAGGTCCGCGGTGTGGTCATGAACCCCAGGGACCATCCCCATGGTGGTGGCGAGGGCAAGTCGCCCACGGGCATGCCGCCCAAGACCCCCTGGGGTCAGCCGGCCATGGGCCACCGCACCCGTCGCAACAAGAAGTCCGGGAGGCTCATCGCGACCTCCCGTCATCGCAAGTAGGCAAGGAGGAACGACATGTCACGTTCCCTGAAGAAGGGCCCGTTTGTCGAGCAGCGGCTCCTGGCCCGCGTGCAGACGATGAACAGCAAGAACGAGAAGAAGGTGCTCAAGACCTGGTCGCGTGCCAGCGTCATCTTCCCCGACTTCATCGGTCACACCGTCGCCGTCTACAACGGCAAGAAGCACATCCCGGTGTTCATCTCCGAGAACATGGTCGGCCACCGGCTTGGTGAGTTCGCCCCCACCCGCAACTACCGCGGTCACGGGCGCCACACCGAGCGGTCGACGTCGCTGAAGTAGGGGCCGCGATGCGAGTTTCTGCTACCGCCAAGTACATCCGCCGCTCCACGCGCAAGACGCGCCTGGTCACCCAGGCCATCGTCGGGCGTCCCGTGGAGGAGGCGGCGGCCATCCTGCAGTTCATGCCGCAGGGTGCCGCCCGGGACGTGGCCAAGGTGCTCAAGAGCGCCACGGCCAACGCCGAGAACAACCATGACCTCCCCGCCGATGAGCTCATCGTCGCGGAGGCCACTGCCAACGAGGGACCCACCATCAAGCGCTGGCGACCACGCGCTCAGGGACGCGCATTCCCCATCAACAAGCCCATGACCCACATCACGGTCGTGGTCGAGAACCGGGAGGCCTAGGCATGGGACACAAGGTCCACCCCAACGGCTTCCGGCTGGGCGTCTCGCGCACCTGGAACGCCAAGTGGTACTCGGACAAGGAGTACACCGAGCTGCTGCGCGAGGACATCGCCATCCGCACGCTCGTCAAGAGTCGCCTGGCCAACGCCAGCGTCTCGCTGGTGGAGATCGAGCGCGGCATCAACCATGTCACGGTCACCGTGCACACGGCCAAGCCGGGCATCGTCATCGGCAAGGGCGGTGCCAACGTCGAAGCGCTGCGCCAGGCAGTCGGCAAGCTCACTGACCGCAAGGTCAAGCTGGAGATCCGCGAGATCCGCCAGCCGGAGCTCGACGGCGTCCTGGTGGCGACCAACATCGCCCAGCAGCTGACCCGCCGCATCGCCTTCCGCAAGGCCATCAAGCAGTCCATCCAGCGGACCATGAAGGCCGGCGCCAAGGGCGTGAAGATCCAGGTCTCCGGCCGCCTCGGCGGCTCCGAGATGGCCCGCCGCGAATGGGACAAGGAAGGCCGCATCCCGCTGGGCACCCTGCGTGCCGACATCAGCTACGGCCAGGTCCTGAGCCGCACCACCTACGGCGCCATCGGTGTCAAGGTCTGGATCTACCGCGGCGACATCATCCCCGAGAAGACCGCCCCCAACGAGGCCGTCGCGGCCGGGGGAGGGGCGTAACCATGTTGATGCCCCGTCGCGTCAAGCACCGCAAGCAGCAGCGTGGCCGCATGAGCGGCATCGCCAAGGGTGGTTCGACCATCGCCTTCGGCGACTACGCGCTGATGACCGAGGAGCCTGGCTACATCACCAGCCGCCAGATCGAGGCCGCTCGACGTGCCATGACCCGCTACGTTCGCCGTGGCGGCAAGATCTGGATCCGCATCTTCCCCGACAAGCCGGTCACCAAGAAGCCGGCTGAGGTCCGGATGGGCAAGGGCAAGGGCGCAGCCGACCACTGGGTCGCCGTCGTCAAGCCTGGCCGCATCCTGTTCGAGATGGCCGGCGTCCCGCACGAGGATGCGGTCGAGGCCATGCGCCTGGCCAGCCACAAGCTGCCCACCAGCGTGAAGGTCCTGATCAGAGAGGGGGTCCATGATGGAGATCGCTAAGGCCCGCGGCCTCTCGGAGCAGGAGCTCTTCGAGGAGCTGGAGTCGGCCCGCCGTCATCTCTATGACCTGCGTTTCCAGCTGGCCACGCGCCAGCTCACCGATTACAGCCAGATCTCGCAGACGCGCAAGGACATCGCCCGCCTGCTCACCGTCCAGACCGAGCGCAGGCTCGACGACGCGGCGGCGAGCGGCACCAGCGCGACTGCCGGAGGAGAGTAGATGAGCGCCGCCACAACACCCGAGCGCGGAAAGCGCAAGGCCAAGGTCGGCCGCGTCGTTTCCGACAAGATGGACAAGACCATCGTCGTCTCCGTCGAGCGCCTTGCCCGTCACCGTATCTACAAGCGCGTCATCCGCCTGACCACCAAGTTCAAGGCGCACGACGAGAACAACGAGGCTCACGTCGGCGACACCGTGCGCATCGAGGAGGCTCGCCCCCTCTCCGCGACGAAGCGCTGGCGCCTCGCCGAGATCGTGACCAAGGCCGGCCTCGGTGCCGGTGAGGACGTGGTTTCCGAGGAGGCCGAGACCGCCGAGGCCATCCACATGCGTGCCCATCCGGGCAAGGTCAAGGCCGAGGAGGCCGAGGCTGCAGCCGCGGCTGAGGCCGACGAGGCCCCGGCCGAGGCGCCCGCCGAAGGCGAGGAGGCGCCCGCATGATCCAGCCCAGCAGCCGCCTGCGTGTGGCCGACAACACCGGAGCTCGGGTCATCGAGTGCATCCGTATCATGGGCCGCTCGCAGAAGCCCACGGCCGGGGTCGGTGACGTCATCGTCGCCTCCGTCAAGCAGGCCATCCCCAACGCTGCGGTCAAGAAGGGCGACATCGTCCAGGCCGTCATCGTGCGCACGGCCAAGGAGTACGGACGCCCCGATGGCAGCTATATCCGCTTCGACGAGAATGCGGCGGTGCTCATCAACAACCAGGGCAACCCGCGCGGCACGCGCATCTTCGGCCCGGTGGCTCGTGAGCTGCGTGACCGTGACTACATGAAGATCATCTCGCTCGCTCCGGAGGTGCTGTAGATGGCACCGTCAGTCAAGCCGCGCCGCCACACCCGCGTCCCGGACCTGCGTTCCGGTGACGAGGTGGTGGTGCTCAAGGGCAAGGACGCCGGCAAGCGTGGTGTCGTCCACAAGGTGCTGCGCCACCAGCAGGGCTGGGCTCGCTCGACGGAGCGGTTCGGATCGGGCTGGCAGGACAAGGCGCCCCTGTCCGGTGCTGCCGTCGTGATCGAGGGTGTCAACATCGCCAAGCGACACACCAAGCCGCGCCAGGTGGCGGGCCGGACGGAGCGCCAGCCCCGTATCCAGCAGGGCGGCATCCTCGATATCGCCCAGCCCATCGCCATCAGCAACGTCATGCTCGTTTGTCCGCACTGCTCTCGCCCGACCCGCGTTCGCCATGAGCGCTCCGGTGACGGCCGCAGCATCCGCGTCTGCAGGCACTGCAGCGAGACCGTGACCCGAGCGGAGGCCAAGTAGTGAGCAGCGGACTGCGACAGCGCTACGAAGAAGAGGTCGTGCCGGCACTCGTCAAGGAGTTCGAATACCAGAACCCCATGGAAGTGCCGCGCCTGACCAAGATCACCGTCAACATCGGCCTGGGTGAAGCGCTCACCAACAGCAAGGCCGTCGAGGCTGCCGTGGCAGACATGACCACCATCACCGGCCAGAAGCCAGTGGTCACCAAGGCCAAGCGGTCGATCGCCCAGTTCAAGATCCGCGAGGGCAACACCATCGGCGTCAAGGTCACCCTGCGTGGCCAGCGCATGTGGGACTTCCTCGAGCGACTGACCCGGCTGGCCCTGCCCCGTATCCGCGACTTCCGAGGCGTGCCCTCCAAGTCGTTCGACGGGCGTGGCAATTACTCGCTGGGACTGCGTGAACAGCTCGCCTTCCCGGAGATCGACTACGACAAGGTCGATCGTCTGCGCGGGCTGGAGATGACGGTCGTGACCACCGCCAAGTCCGACGAGGAAGGGCAGCGCCTGCTGGCCCTCCTCGGCATGCCCTTCGAGAACTAAGGAGCGACCGAATGGCCAAGAAGTCCCTGATCGCCAAGGCGAAGCGCGAGCCGCGCTTCCCTGTGCGCTCCTACCACCGCTGCTTCGTCTGCGGCCGCTCCCGTGCCTATATGCGCCGGTTCGGCCTCTGCCGTATCTGCTTCCGGGAGCGCGCCCTGATGGGCGAGCTGCCGGGCGTCACCAAGTCGAGCTGGTAGGCCCATGAACATCTCAGATCCAATCGCCGACATGCTTACGCGCATCCGCAACGCCAGCCGTGCGCGCCACGACGCGGTCACCGTGCCTGCGTCCAGAACCAAGCTGGCGATCGCCGCCATCCTGCGCGATGAAGGCTTCATCGAAGACTTCTCCGAGTCGCAGTCGGGTCCGCGCAAGAACATCGACATCAAGCTCAAGTACGTGGGCAAGGTGCCGGTGGTCAGCGGCCTCAAGCGCATCAGCAAGCCCGGTCTTCGGGTCTACGCATCAAAGACGGAGATCCCCCGCGTGCTGGGTGGACTCGGAGTCGTCATCGTCAGCACGAGCCAGGGCATCATGACCGGTCAGCAGGCTCGCAAGAGCCAGCTCGGCGGCGAGGTCCTGGCCTACATCTGGTAGGCGAGACGAATGTCACGAGTCGGCAAGCTTCCGATCACCATCCCCTCCGGCGTCGATGTCGCCGTCGAGGGCAATCACATCAAGGTCAAGGGCCCCAAGGGCTCGCTCGAGCGTGACATCACGCCGGTGCTGTCGGTCGTCACCGAGGACGACCAGCTGCGCGTCGAGCGCCCCAACGAGGAGAAGCGTTCGCGCGAGCTCCACGGCCTGACCCGTACGCTCATCAACAACATGGTCGTGGGTGTGACCGAGGGCTACACCCGCAACCTCGAGATCCAGGGCGTGGGCTACCGCGCCCAGCTGGTGGGCAAGAAGCTGCAGCTCAACCTGGGCTACAGCCATCCCATCGAGATCGATCCGCCCGAGGGCATCGCCTTCGCGGTGGAGACCCCCACCAAGGTCGCCGTGACCGGCATCGACAAGCAGCTGGTCGGGCAGATCGCCGCGCAGGTGCGCGCTACTCGCAAGCCTGAGCCCTACAAGGGCAAGGGCGTCCGCTACGCGGGCGAGGTCGTGCGCCGCAAGGCCGGCAAGGCCGGCAAGATCGGCGGCGCCTAGGCCCCCGGTGTACTCGAGTTCGAGACAAACCCTGGTCGCGGCGCCGTTGAGGCGCCCCGGCCGCTAGCAGGAGACCGACGACCGCGATGCCAACGGCACGAAGCCGCTCCGCCGCACGTCAGAAGCGACACTCGCGGCTCCGCCTTCGCATGGCGGGGTCCGCTGAGCGACCGCGCCTGGCGGTCTTTCGGAGCATCAATCAGATCTACGCCCAGGTCATCGACGACTCCACCGGGCACACCCTCGCCGCCGCCGCTTCGACAGAGGCGCAGGTGTCGGGTGCTGGTGGGACCAAGACCGAGCGCGCCAAGCAGGTCGGCACTCTCCTGGGTGACCGGGCCAAGGCCGCTGGGGTCGAGCGAGTCGTGTTCGACCGCGCCGGGTTCAAGTACCACGGACGGATCCGTGCGCTCGCTGAGGGCGCTCGTGAGTCCGGCCTGGAGTTCTAGGAGGGCCCATGGCTCGGATCGATCCCAGCAAGCTCAACCTCGAGGAGCGAGTCGTCCAGATCAACCGCGTGGCCAAGGTGGTCAAGGGTGGTCGACGCTTCAGCTTCTCCGCGGTGGTCGTCGTGGGTGACGGCGAAGGACACGTCGGTGTCGGCCTGGGCAAGGCCGGCGAGGTGCCGGAGTCCATCCGCAAGGGCGTCGAGGACGCCAAGAAGAACCTCATCAAGGTGCCGCTCGTGGGCACCACCGTGCCGCACGAGGTGCTCCAGCGGTTCGGTGCCAGCACCGTGCTCCTGAAGCCGGCCTCGCAGGGTACCGGCGTCATCGCCGGCGCCTCCGTGCGCGCCGTGGTGGAGGCGGCCGGCATCCACGACATCCTGTCCAAGTCGCTCGGCTCCAACAACCCGGTCAACGTGACCCGGGCCACGCTCGAGGGCCTGCGCGCGATGCGCTCCGCCGCCGAGCTGTCGGAGTGGCGTGGCAAGAAGCTGCGCTCGATCATCCCCGGCCAGCCGACGCCCGGCAGCGACGAGGCCGAGGCCACCGTGTTCGGGGAGGCCGCTGATGGCCGCTAGGCTCCTCGTCACGCTCAAGAAGTCGACCGTCGGCACCAATCCCAGCGCTCGCGGCACCGTTCGCGCCCTGGGCCTGCGCCGCATCGGCCAGACCGTCGAACTGCCCGACGACCCCGCGGTGCGCGGCCAGATCCGTGCCGTCCGCTACCTCGTCGAGTTCGAGGAGGTCAAGGCCGCCCCGGCCAGGAAGTCGGCAGCCACCAAGAAGGAAGAGGCTGAGGCGTGAAGCTCCATGACCTGAAGCCGGCGCCCGGCTCCCAGAAGCGGCGCATCCGTGTCGGTCGCGGTATCGCGGCCGGTCGCGGCAAGACCGCCGGTCGCGGCACCAAGGGACAGAAGTCCCGTTCCGGTGCCAGCATCCCCGGCTGGTTCGAAGGCGGCCAGACGCCGATCCACGTTCGCGTGCCCAAGCTGCGTGGTTTCAAGCCCGTCAACCGCATCGAGTACCAGGTGGTCAACGTCGGCCGCATCTCCGAGTACGCCGCCGCCGGTCGCTTCGGCACCGAGGCCGGCTCGGAGCCCATCACCGTCAACGGCGAGGTGCTCGCAACGGCGGGACTGATCGCGCATGCCGATCGCCCCGTGAAGGTGCTTGGCGACGGCGACCTCGAGGTCAAGGTCTTCGTGGCGGCTGATGCCTTCACCAAGACGGCCAAGGCCAAGATCGAGGACCGCCGGCGGCTACATCCAGCTGCTCGCACCCCTGCCCGAGCCGGAGCCTGAGACCGCTGCGGCTCCCGCGGAGGAGGCCCCGGCGACCGAGGCTCTCGCTGACGAGGCCTCGGCCCCGGCTGCTGCCGAGGAGACCTCCGAGGGCAAGGCTGAGACCACCGCCCCCGACGAGCCGGTAGCCGAGTAGCCCGTGTTCGAAGCACTCGTCAACGCGTTCCGTGCGCCGGATATCCGCAAGCGCATCCTCTTCATCCTGGGGATGCTCGTCATCGTCCGGATGCTGGCGCATGTGCCCGTTCCCGGCATCGACCGCGATGCCCTCGCAGGGATCATCGGCGAGAACAGCTTCCTGCAGATGCTGAACCTCTTCTCCGGAGGCGGCCTGCAGAACTTCTCCATCATCGCCCTGGGCGTGAACCCCTACATCAACGCCTCGATCATCATGCAGCTGATGACGGGCGTCGTGCCCCGTCTGCAGCAGCTCTCCCGCGAGGGCGAGTACGGCCGCGGCAAGATCAACTCCTACACGCGCTACCTGACGGTGCCGCTGGCGATCCTGCAGTCCTACGGCTACCTGGCGCTGCTCTCGTCGGGCAGCAACCCGGCCGTCCCGAACTTCGACGTCACCAGCTTCACCACCCTGACCCAGATCATCACGCTGACCGCCGGCACCATCCTGGTGATGTGGATCGGCGAGCTCATCAGCGAGCGCGGCATCGGCAACGGCATCAGCTTCATCATCTTCGCCGGCATCGTGGCCGGCCTGCCGGGCGCGGTGAACACGTTCCTGGCCTCGCCCGATCTCGCCGCCGGCCTCGCCTTCGGCGCCCTGGCCATCGCGGCCGTCGCCATCATCGTCTACATCCAGGAGGGTCAGCGCCGCATCCCCATCCAGTACGCCAGCCGCGTCCGCGGCCGGCGCATGTACCAGGGTGGGGCCACGTTCCTGCCGCTGCGCGTGAACCAGGCCGGCGTCATCCCCATCATCTTCGCCATCAGCATCCTGCTCTTCCCGGTGCAGATGGCCAGCTACTTCAGCGCCTCCGGCGGGGTCATCGAGGACGCGGCCAACGTGATCATCACCTGGCTCAGCCAGGGCAGCCCGCTCTACGCGATCGTGTTCTTCCTGCTGGTCGTCGGGTTCACGTACTTCTACACGGCCTTCACGTTCAAACCCGACGAGACGGCCGACCAGCTGCGCAAGAACGGCGGCTTCATCCCGGGCATCCGACCGGGAGCGCCGACCCGTGACTACCTGGCCAAGGTGGTCTTCCGCATCAGCCTCGCCGGCGCCGTCTTCCTGGGCATCGTCGCGGTCAGTCCGATCATCGTCGGCTCGCTCTTCGCGGGCAGCGTCATCGGCTCGTTCAGCCTCGGCGGCACGGCACTTGCTCATCGTCGTGTCGGTCGTGGTGGAGACGATGAAGCAGCTCGAGGCGCAGCTGATGATGCGCAACTACGAGGGGTTCATCAAGTGACATCAGCAGCTGTCGCCGATACGGCAGCTCGCAACGGGGGGACGCGCCGCATCATCGTGATGATGGGCGCCCCTGGCGCGGGCAAGGGCACCCAGGCCGAGCGTCTCGCCGAGGCACTCGGCCTGCCCCACGTCTCCACCGGCGAGCTCTTCCGGGCCATGCGCCTGAGCGACACGCCGCTGGCCAAGAAGGTCCAGGGACATCATGGATGCGGGAGCCCTGGTGCCCGATGACATCGTCGTGGCCATGGTCGATGACCGCCTGACCTGGAAGGACGCCACGGCCGGCGTCATCCTCGATGGCTTCCCGCGCACGGTGGCCCAGGCCGAGGCGCTCGACGAGATGCTGGCCCGGGCCGGCGACGTCCGTCTCGGCCGCGCCCTACATCGAGGTCCCGCAGGACCTGCTGCTGGCGCGCCTCACCGGCCGTCGCATCTGCACCCTCGGACGACCAGCACGTCTACCACGTCGTGGGCATGCCGCCGCTGAAGGAAGGCATCTGCGACATCGATGGCGCCGAGCTCTACCAGCGCGCTGACGACAGCGAGGAGACGGTCCGGGACCGCCTCGACGATGCAGCTGCCGCCGATGTTCGAGGTCGTCGACTACTACGCCGGCAACAACGTCCTCTTCTCGGTCCCCGGCGACCAGCCGCCCGGGGCCGTGACCGAGGAGCTGCTGCGCCTCATCAACAGCAAGACGACCGCCTAGGTGCTCTTCGACCGTCGGCGCGTGGTGCTCAAGTCTCGATCGCAGATCGAGAAGATGGCCGTGGCCGGCCGCCTCACCGCAGCCGCGCTCGACGCGGTCGCCGAGGCCATCCGTCCGGGCCTCACGCCGCTGCAGCTCAACGCCATCGCCGACGAGGTCATCCGCGACGGGGGAGGGACGCCCAACTTCATCGGCGTCCCCGGCCACCTCGCGCCGTTCCAGCACGCGACCTGCATCTCCATCGACGACGAGGTCGTCCACGGCATCCCCGATGATCGCGTCATCGAGGAGGGCATGATGGTCTCGGTCGACTGCGGGGCGGAGGTGGACGGCTGGAACGGCGACTCCGCGAGGACCTTCCTGATGGGCGAGGTCGCACCCGAGAAGCGGAGGCTCTCGGAGGTCACGCGCGCGGGCATGCTCGCCGGCGTGAAGGCGTCGGTCCCCGGGGCCACGCTCGAGGACGTCGCAGGCGCCATCGAGGATGTCGGGCTCGCGGCCGGCTACGGCATCGTCCGCGGCTACGTCGGCCACGGCATCGGCAACGAGATGCACGAGGAGCCGCAGGTCACCAACTATCGGACCGGTCGCCGAGGTCGAAAGATCGAGGTCGGTCTGTGCATCGCCATCGAGCCCATGTTCACCATCGGCTCCTACGAGACGCGCGTGAAGGCAGACGGCTGGACCGTGGCCACCGCCGACGGCAGCCTGGCTGCGCACTGGGAGCACACCATCGCCATCACCGCTGACGGTCCGCGCGTCCTGACGCTCGCCGCCGGCGAGGCCATCGAGGGCCTCAGCCCCACGGTCGGAGCGAGCGCATGAGCTCAGCCCGGCCTCCGGTTGCGGGTTCAGGTGGACTTCTGATACACTCACCCTTCGCGCGCAGGGAATGCCCCTGCGCTTGCTGGCGCCCGGCTGACGAACTCCGTTTCCGGCTTCCGGGGCGCCGATCATCCCAACAAGTAGTCGGGGTCTAGCGGTCGCCTGTGGCTAAGCGAGATGCAATCGAGGTCGAAGGAACGGTCATCGAGCCGTTGCCCAACACCATGTTCCGGATCGAGCTCGAGGACAAGCATCAGGTGCTGGCACACATCAGCGGCAAGCTGCGGATGAACTTCATCCGCATCCTCCCCGGCGACCGCGTACGCGTGGAGCTGTCGCCTTACGACCTCTCCCGTGGCCGCATCACATATCGACTCAAGTAGGACGCAGGTTAGGACGACGTGAAGGTCTCTGCATCGGTAAAGAGGCGCTGTGATCGCTGCAAGGTGATCCGGCGTAAGGGGCGAGTGATGATCATCTGCTCCAACCCCAAGCACAAGCAGCGCCAGGGCTAGGAGGAACGGTGGCACGTATCGCCGGCATCGATATCCCCCGCGAGAAGCGGGTGGAGATCTCGCTGACCTACATCTATGGGATCGGGCTGTCCACCAGCCAGAAGGTCCTCGCACAGGCCAACGTGAACCCGGACACCCGCGTCCGCGACCTCACCGATGAGCAGGTCAATCGCCTGCGCGAGATCATCGACCGCCGCTACACCGTCGAGGGCGACCTTCGCCGCGAGACGGCCATGAACATCAAGCGGCTGACCGAGATCGGTTCCTACCGCGGCCTGCGGCACCGGCGCAACCTGCCGGTCCGTGGCCAGCGCACCAAGACCAACGCACGTCAGCGACGCGGTCCCAAGAAGACCGTCGGCGTCCGGCGCAAGAAGTAACCCACAACGCCACCGCGGCCCAGCCCCAGTAGCTGGCCGACCGCGCGGCGAGACGCAGGAGAGACACTCGATCGATGGCGGAACGAAAGCGCGCCACGAAGTCCAGGCGCAAGGAGAAGAAGAACGTGCCCCAGGGGCATGTCCATATCCAGGCGTCCTTCAACAACACGATCGTGACGATCACGGACCTCAGTGGTGCAGTCGTGGCTTGGGGTAGCGCCGGCACGGCCGGGTTCAAGGGCTCCCGCAAGTCCACCCCGTACGCCGCCGCCCTCGCTGCCGATGGTGCCGCCAAGCGCGCCATGGAGCACGGCATGCGCCAGATCGAGGTCTTCGTGAAGGGCCCCGGCTCTGGTCGCGAGCAGGCCATCCGTTCGCTGCAGGCCGCCGGCCTCGAGGTCAGCGCCATCACCGACGTCACCCCGCTCCCGCACAACGGCTGCCGCGCCCCCAAGCGGCGCCGGGTCTAGGGAGGCCAGTCATGAGTCGATATCGCGGACCAGTCTCCCGCCTTTGCCGTCGCGAGGGCATGAAGCTGTACCTCAAGGGCAGCAAGTGCTACACCAAGAAGTGCCCCTTCGAGCGTCGTGGCACGCCGCCCGGCCAGCACGGCATCCGTCGCCGCAAGATGTCCAACTACGGCATCCAGCTTCGCGAGAAGCAGAAGGTGCGCCGCGTCTACATGCGTCAACGAGCGGCCCTTCAAGAAGTACTACGACACCGCGGCCTCGCGCCCCGGCGTCACCGGTGAGAACCTGCTGCGCCTGCTCGAGACCCGTCTCGACAACGTGGTGTACCGCATGGGCTTCGCCAGCAGCCGCGCCCAGGCGCGCCAGCTCGTCGGCCACGGCCACTTCGAGGTCAACGGCGTGCGCACCAACATCCCCTCGTTCCGCGTCCGCGAGGGCGACAGGATCGAGGTCCGTGGCACCAGCCGCAAGACCGAATACTTCAAGCAGCTGAAGGACGCCATCGGTGGCGCCCAGAAGCCTGATTGGGTCAACGTCGACGCCGACAAGCTCGTCGGCACCGTCACCGCACTGCCGACCCGCGACCAGATGCCGCTCGAGCTCAACGAGCAGCTCGTGGTCGAGTACTACTCGAGGTAGCGCCAGCACATGATCGAGTTGGAGAACGCCCAGATCGAGTCCGTCGAGGAGCTCGAGACTGAGACGTACGGCAAGTACGAGGCCAGCCCGCTACGCGCCGGCTACGGCGTCACCCTGGGCAACGCGCTTCGCCGCGTGCTGCTCTCGTCCCTCGAGGGCGCGGCCGTCACGTCCGTCCAGATCCGTGACGTCAGCCACGAGTTCAGCACCATCGCCGGGGTCAAGGAGGATGTCATCCAGATCCTCCTCAACCTCAAGCGGCTGCGGCTCAAGAGCTACGTCCCCCACCCGACCCAGCTGAAGCTCGTCAAGAGCGGCGCCGGGCCGGTCACCGCGGCCGACATCGTCGAGTCCGCGGACGTCGAGATCGTCAACCCCGACCAGCACATCCTGACGCTGGAGCCGGACGCGACCATCGAGATGGACCTGACCGTGGAGCGCGGCACCGGCTACCTGTCCGCGGATGACACCAAGGAAGGCCTGCCCATCGGGGTCATCCCCGTGGACGCCATCTTCACGCCCGTGCGCAAGGTCGACTACCACGTCGAGAACACCCGCGTCGGGCAGGTCACCAACTACGACAAGCTGACCCTCGAGATCGAGACGGACGGCACCATCTCCCCGGAGGAGGCGCTCTCGCGCGCCGCGGAGATGCTCGTCGAGCAGTTCGGCCAGTTCACGACCGCCGGCCGGCAGCTCACCAGCGAGGTCGAGGCCGTGAGCGGCCAGGAGACGCTGCCACCCAACGTGCTCGACATGCCCATCGAGGACCTGGACCTGCCGATGCGGGCCTACAACTCGCTCAAGCGCAACAACATCGTCAAGGTCGGGCAGCTGCTGCAGCTCCAGGACGAGGACCTGCTGCGGATGCGCAACTTCGGCAAGAAGTCCCTCGACGAGATGAAGGACCGGCTGCGCATGCGCGGGTTCCTGCCGCCCGAGGATGAAGCGCTCGAGGGCTTCGAGGACGAGTCCGGCGAGGACGCGGACTGTCGAGGTCAGCCGACGAGCCCTTCGCCGAGGAGGACGCGTAGGCCGATGGCACATCGCATCGACGGCCGCAAGTTCGGCCGCAAGACCGCACCCGCGCCAGGCCATGTACGCCAACCTCATCGTGGCCGTCCTGCGCTACGAACAGATCAAGACCACCGAGGCCCGCGCCAAGGAGGTGCGGGGCATGGTCGAGCGTGTCATCACGCTGGCCAAGGGTGGTTCGCTCGCCGAGCGTCGCCGCATCGTGGCCGAGCTGCCCGATGAGCCGCTCGTGATCGAGAAGCTCTACGACGAGATCGTGCCCCGCTACGGGGATCGCAACTCGGGCTACACCCGGGTCGTCAAGCTCGGCCCTCGTGCCGGCGACAGCGCCCCGATGGTCCAGCTCGAGCTGGTCTAGCCAACCCGCCTGACCGGACGCGTGAGCGTCAGGGAACGACGGACAAGATGAAGCACGCCCGAGAGGGCGGCCCCGTGCGGTATCGCGCACGGGTCGAATACGACGGCACGGAGTTCGCCGGCTTCCAGGCCCAGCCTGGTCGTCGGACCGTCCAGGGAGAGCTGGAGCGCGTGTTGGCCCACCTGTCGGGTGAGCCCACCATCCGGATCAAAGCGGCCGGTCGGACGGACGCCGGAGTCCATGCCACCGGGCAGGTGATCGCATTCACCTGGTCCGGCGGGATGGCCGCGTCGGAGCTTGGTCAGGCGATCGGGGCGTTGTTGCCCCCGGACGTCGCGATCGGGCCGCTGACGCGGGTGGCGCTCGACTTCGATCCTCGTCGCGCCGCGACGCGGAGGGAGTACCGCTACAGCATCTGGACCGGACCGCGCAGGCCACTCGGTCGGCGCACCGTCTACGAACTCGATGAACCGCTCGATGCCGGAAGCCATGCACGAGGCCGCCCAGCAGCTGGTCGGCCGGCACGACTTCTCGGCCTTCGGGCGCGTTCAGGGCACGTCTGTCCGGACGCTCTATCGAGATCCGGGTACGCAGGCGAGGCCACCTGGTCACGATCGACGTGGCCGGCGACGCCTTCCTGCAGCAGATGGTGCGAAGCATCGTGGCCGCCCTCATCCGTATCGGGATGGGACGGGCCACAGCAGAGGACCTCGACCGCGAGCTGCGCTCGCCGGGACGGGCCTTCGAAGGGGCGGTCGTCCCCGCACACGGGCTTTGCCTGCGGCGGGTGGTGATCGGACCGTCACGAACCAGGACAACGACAAGGAAGCACGACAGGGGCCATGAGCAGGACCTACACGCCAAAGGCAAGTGAGATCGAGCGCCAGTGGCTGGTCGTCGATGCCGACGGTCAGACGCTCGGCCGTCTCGCCACGCGTGTGGCGCGACTGCTGACGGGCAAGCACAAGCCCACGTACTCGACCCACATCGACACCGGTGACCACGTCATCGTCATCAACGCCGAGAAGATCAAGGTCACCGGCAACAAGCTGGAGACCAAGCACTACTACCGGCACAGCGGCTATCCCGGCGGTTTCCGCGAGGAGAAGCTGAGCCACTTGCTGGATCGTCGGCCCGAAGAGGTCGTCCGCCGCGCGGTCAAGGGCATGGTCCCGCACACGCGCCTCGGCACCCAGCAGATGCGCAAGCTCAAGGTCTACGCAGGATCCAGAGCACCCGCACGAGGCACAGCAGCCGGTTCCCGCTCCGGCAGGAGGCGCTAACTGATGAACCAGGTCACCTTCCATGAGGGCACCGGCCGCCGCAAGACGGCCATCGCGCGCGTCCGCCTGCTGACAGGTGAGGGTGAGGTCGTGGTCAACGGCCGCAGCCTCGAGGAGCACTTCGGCAACGCCGTCGACCTGCAGGACATCCTCATGCCCTTCCGGGTCACCAACACCGAGGGCAAGTTCAACGCCATGGTCAAGGTGCACGGCGGCGGCCATCACGGCCAGGCCGGAGCCATCCGCCACGGTATCGCCCGCGCCATCCTGCAGTCGGACCCCGAGGCGCGCGTGCCGCTGCGCCAGGCCGGCCTCCTCTCGCGCGACCCGCGCATGAAGGAACGCAAGAAGTACGGCCTCAAGCGAGCCCGCAAGGCGCCGCAGTTCACCAAGCGCTAGTCTCGTCCAGGGACGAGGCGCGCCGCCGCACCGTAGCGGCAGCCCCGGCCGGGGTGGTCGACCACCCCGGACCGCCGGCAACCACACCGAGCGACAGCCCGGGACCTCTCGTGGCATCGTCCCGGGCTCGCTTGATGCCTGAGGCTCGTAGACGATGAGCGATCCTGTCTCCGTCCGCTACAAGGACGCGCTGCAGCGTGGCCACGTGGCCGTGGTCAAGGGCCGTCCGCGCGAGGCCATCAGCCACTACCAGGAAGCGGCATCGCTCGTGCCCGGATCGGCCGCTGCCGTACACTCCGCATCGGCCACGTCTACCTCGGCATGGAGCAGCCGCGCCAAGCCCTCGAAGCCTTCGAGGCCGCCCTCGAGCGGGCGCCTGCCGATCGCGAGGCCCTGGAGGGCAAGGCCGCTGCGCTGGCCACGAGCGGACGGGTCGATGAGGCCGGCGCGGCCCGCTCCCGGGCCGCACGAGATCGAGGCCTTGGAGCGTGCCGGCCGGCAGCGTCGGCAGCCGGCAGACCCGCGTCTGCTCGAGATCGAGCAACACGTCATCAACGGTGCCGCAGCCCGCGCCGCGGGCGACCTGGGCGTGGCCTCGGCCGCCTTCCTCGCGGCCGCCAACGGCTACGTCGCCATCAACGACTTCGATGCTGCGATCGATGCCTGCCTGCGTGGTCTCGAGGCCCGGCCCGGCAACATCGACATCCACTTCGTGATGGCCATGCTCTACCTGCGTCGTGGCTGGGTGGAGCTGGGTGTCCAGCGGGTCCTGCTCATCGCCCATCGTCTCGACATCGACGACGACCCCCTCCGGCGCAACGCTCTCGCGGCCCTGGCGCGCGACTTCCGGACGCTCTCGCCTGAGCTGGAACGTCTCGCATCGGGCGCGAGCTGAGCTCACCCTCGGCACCGGCGCCGCCTCGGCGCGCCGGTGGTAGTCTCAGCCGCAGATGGATCAGCTGCGTGACCTAGCCGCGGGTCTGCGGATCGAACCGAGCGCACTGCTCGACATCTTCCTGACCGCAGTCCTCATCTATCTCGTGCTGCGCCTCATCCAGGGCACGCGCGCGGTGCGCCTGGCCATCGGGGCCGCCATCGTCTACGCCGTCTACGTCTTCGCCCTCCAGCTCGACCTGCGCCTGCTCTCGGGCATCCTCCAGACCGGTGCCGTGGTCGGCCTCGTGGCCCTCGTGGTCATCTTCCAGCCGGAGCTCCGTCGCGGCCTCGACCGCATCGGCCGCGTGGGTTCGGTGGCCATCGTCGGCGGTTCGGCCGCAGGCGGGCACCAGCGCGTGGCCGGTCTGCTCGCGTCCTCGGCCGCCAAGCTCTCACGACGGCACACCGGCGCACTCATCGTCGTCGAACGTGACACCGCCCTCGGCGACATGGCCGAGACGGGCGTGATGGTCCACGGCGACCTGAGTGCCGAGCTGCTGGCCTCGCTCTTCGCCCCGGGCTACCCGCTGCATGATGGCGCGGTGCTCGTGCAGGGCGACGAGATCGTGGCCGCCGGCGTGATGCTGCCGTTGGCCGATCGCGAAGGCTCCCTCGAGGATTACGGCACGCGCCACCGCGCAGCGCTGGGTATCTCCGAGCAGACCGACGCGGTGGCCATCGTGGTCAGCGAGGAGAGCGGTTCCATCAGCCTCGCGGTCGGTGGCGACATCGTGCGCGACATCGACGAGGACGAGCTGCGCCAACGGCTCTACGGTCTGCTCGCCCCGGTCGAGATCAGCAGCCGTACGCGTCGCTTCTCCTGGCGGGGCCGGGCGGATGGCGCCGACACGGACGAAGCCCCGGACGGTGGGACCGCCGCGTGAGTGCCATCACCCGCATGGTCTTCGCCAACTGGCCCCTGAAGCTGACCGCGCTGGGCCTGGCCACGGTGCTCTACATGGGCGTGGCCATCTCCGAGTCGACGCAGACCTGGACCGGCCCGGTGCCCATCGAGGTCCTCAACGCGCCGACCGGCGGCGCCCTGCTCGACGACCCCGGGGCCGTCGAGCGCATCGAGTTCAGCGCACCCGAAGAGGTCGCCGCAGCGCTCACCAACGACAGCTTCCGGGCCAGTGTCGACCTCTCCTCGGTGGTGCCGCGACCCGGGGCCAACACGGTCGACGTGCCGGTCGACGTCTTCCCGGTCGATCCCCGCGTCCGCGTGGTCGACTACGATCCGCCTGGCGTGACCCTGCGCGTGGACCAGGTCGTCTCGCGCACCATGCCCGTGGAGGTCGACCACGGGCCGCTGCCTGACGGCATCGAGTTGGGGCCCATCACCGTCGAGCCCAACCAGGCCACCATCAGCGGCGCCTCCTCGCGCTTGCAGAACGTGCGCACGGTGGAAGGCCACTTCGTGGTGGACGCCAGCGGTATCAACATCGACCAGGAGGTCACGCTCGAGGCCTTCGACGAGGTCGGCGCCATCGTGCCGGGCGTGGAAGTGCAACCCGCCTCCACCAGGGTCCAGGCTGACGTGGCCCGCCAGCTGGCCTACGCCACCCTGCCGGTCATCCCCGAGCTCGTCGGCGAGCCGGCCCGCGGCCGACGCGTGGACAATGTCTCGGTGTTGCCGGCCACCGTCACCGTCAGCGGCGAGAGCCCCGATATCCGCAGCCTCGATCATGTCTCCACCGCGCCACTCGACATCAGCGGCCAGTCGGTCGAGCTCGTCGCCGAGGTGCCGCTGGCCCTGCCCGAGGAGCTGACGGCAGGCCAAGACCTCGTCAGCGTCATCGTCACCTTCACCGAGACCCTTGGCTCGCGCAGCTACGAGGTGGGCACGGCGATCACCGGTGCCCAGCCCGCGTTCAGCTATCGCGTCGAGGAACCCTCGGTCAGCGTGGTCATCTCGGGGCCGCTGGCGCAGCTCGACGAGCTGACGGTCGACGAGCTCAGCGCGGAGATCCCGGTCGCCGGTCTCGAGGTGGGCGACAATGAGGTCATGCCCATCGTCCGAACCCCCCGCGGCACCGAGGCTCGTCCGCGTCACCCCCGAGGCCGTCCGCGTCAGGGTCGCCGAAGCCTCGTGAGCAGCCTCTTCGGCACCGACGGCATCCGAGGCGTCGCCAACGAGGACCTCAAGCCCTCGCTCGCCCACGCCCTGGGCCGCGCCCTGGCCACGCGCCTGGCCGGACCCGGTGGTCGCATCCTCGTGGGCCAGGACACCCGTCGTTCGGGTGACATGCTGGTGGCCGCGCTGATGTCCGGTGGCACCAGTGCCGGCGCCCACGTCCACGTGCTCGGGGTCTGTCCCACGCCGGCGCTCGCGCACGTCACGGCGGTCGGTGACTATGCCGTGGGCGTGATGGTCAGCGCCTCCCACAACCCGGCCGAGGACAACGGTCTCAAGGTGCTCAGCGGCAAGGGCCTGAAGCTGGACGACGAGATGGAGGATGAGCTGGAGACGCTGATCATCCGTTCCGAGGAGCTGGGCAGCCCGCGCAACGACGCCCTGGGCCGCATCGTCGACGCGCGCGACGACATGCGCTACTACCTCGAGCATCGCCTGGCCATGGCTCGTCGCATCGGCTCCGACTTGCGCGTCCACGTCGACTGCGCCAACGGCTCTGCCTCGGCGGTGGCCCAGGAGATCCTGGCGGCGTCCGGTGCGCAGGTGACGGCCCACTACCACCAGCCTGACGGGCTCAACATCAACCTCGACTGCGGTGCCACCGTGCCCGAGACGCTGGCCGCCGTGGTGGCCGAGCAGGGCGGCGACGTCGGCTTCAGCCTCGACGGCGATGCCGACCGCTGCGTGGCTATCGATGAGCGCGGTCAGGTCGTCGATGGCGACCAGCTGCTGGGCATCATCGCCCTCGATCGCCTCGCACGCGGGGCCCTCGCCGAGGACACCATGGTCGTGACCATCCTGAGCAACGGCGGCCTGGTCCGGGCCGTGGAAGAGGCCGGCGGCCGCGTCCTGCGCACCAAGGTCGGCGACCGCTACATCGTTGACTCGATGCTCCTCTCGGGCGCTGGGCTCGGCGGTGAGAAGAGCGGCCACGTCATCGTGCGCGAGCACACCACCACCGGCGACGGCATCGTCACCGCCCTCGAGATCCTCGACATCCTGGCCCGCACCGGCCGCCCCTTGAGCGAGCTCGCCGCAGCGGTCCCGCTCGATCCCCAGCAGCAGCGCGCGGTGCGCGTCAAGACCAAGGAGTGGCGGGCCGACCGGGTGCTGGCCGATGCCGTCGCGGCGGCCGAGGCCGAGATGGCAGGCCAGGGCCGTGTCGTGGTTCGCCCCTCAGGCACCGAGCCGAGGCTGCGGGTCATGGTCGAGGGCCGGGACGGCGCGCGCGTGCTGCGCCTCGCGGACGACCTGGCCGCCCTTGCAGCCGAACGACTCAACCAGGAGCGCTAGCGTATGTGCGGGATCGTCGGGTACGTAGGACATCACCAGGCAGCGCCGGTGCTCATCGAGGGCCTCGCGCGCCTCGAGTACCGCGGCTATGACTCGGCCGGCATCGCCCTGGTCACCGAGGCCGGTGACCTCTTCGTCAAGAAGCGAGCGGGCAAGATCGACGTCCTGCGTGCCGCGCTCGCCGAAGGCACCCCGCCCTCGACCGCGGGCCTCGGCCATACCCGCTGGGCCACGCACGGCCGGCCCAACGACCTCAATGCCCATCCCCACGTGGACTGCACCGGCGAGTTGACGGTCATCCATAACGGCATCATCGAGAACTTCATCGAGCTCCGGGAAGAGCTGGAGGCGGCCGGTCACGTCTTCGACTCCGAGACCGACACCGAGGCTATCGCCCATCTCGTGGAGGAGGCCTACGACGGTGACCTCTCGGCCGCCGTGCGCACGGCCCTGCTGCGAGCCCATGGCGCCTACGCGTTGGCGGTCATCCACAAGGGTGAGCCCGAGCGCGTCATCGGCGCCAAGATGAACGTGCCGCTCATCGTCGGGCTTGGCGACGGTGAGGCCTTCCTGGCCTCCGACGTGGCCGCGGTGCTGGCCCACACGCGCCGGGTCATCTTCCTCGAGGAAGGAGACGTGGCGGACATCCGGCCCGATGCGGTGACCATCACCGACCTGGTCGGACGTGAGCAGGAGCGCCCGGTCAGCGAGATCGAGTGGGACCTGGAGGCTGCCGAGAAGGGCGGCTACGAGCACTACATGCTCAAGGAGATACACGAGCAGCCGGAGGCGATCCGCGCCTCCATCGCCGGTCGCATCCACGAGGACGCGGTGCGAGTGCCGGAGCTGGAGCCGCTGCGGCCGATCCTGCCCTACATCGAGCGCATCGAGCTCATCGCCTGCGGCTCGGCCGCCTATGCCGCGGCGGTCGCGGCCACTGCGCTGCAGGCCTGGACCGGCCTGCCGGCCCGCTGGAACGTGGGCTCGGAGTTCCGCTACGACCCGCCGCCGCTGGACCAGAAGACGCTGGTCATCGCGGTCACCCAATCAGGCGAGACGGCTGACACGCTGGCGCCCACGCGGCTGGCGCGCGAGAAGGGCTGCCCGGTGGTGGCTGTGACCAACACGGTCGGCTCGGCCATCACCCGCGAGGCCGACGCGGTGCTCTTCCTGCAGGCCGGGCCCGAGATCGCGGTCGTGGCCACCAAGACGTATGTGACCCAGGTGGTGACGCTGCTGCTGGTGGCGGCCCAGATCGCCAAGTCACGTGGCGGACTCGACGAGCTCTACGAGAAGGCCCTGGTCGAGGGCCTGCGTGCGCTGCCGGCCAACGCCGAGCGCACCATCGAGATGAACGAGGCCTCAGCTGCCGAGCTGGCCCGCCGATACGTCGGTTCGCGGGGCTACATGTACGTGGGCCGCGGCATCACCTACCCGGCCGCGCTCGAGGGCGCGCTCAAGCTCAAGGAGGTCAGCTACGTCCATGCCGAGGGCTATGCCGCGGGCGAGCTGAAGCACGGGCCCATCTCGCTGCTCGATGCGGAGGTGCCGTTGGTGGCGGTGGCCACGCGCACGGCGGTGCACGACAAGCTCGTGAGCAACCTCATGGAGGGCCGCGCCCGCGACGCGCGCGTCCTCGCCGTCGTGACCGAGGGGGACGATCGCATGAAGGCGGTGGCCGACGACATCATGTGGGTGCCGCCCACCGTCGAGATGCTGAGCCCGGCGCTGGCCATCATCCCGCTGCAGCTCTTCGCCTACCACACGGCGGTGGAGCGCGGCACCAACGTCGATCAGCCGCGCAACCTGGCCAAGTCCGTGACGGTCGAGTGACCGGCCTGCCCACGCCACCGCCGGGCGCCCAGGAGGTCGGCATCGACATCATCAAGGTCGACCGCATCCGGGCGGCCATCGCCAAGCACGGTCGCCGGTTCGCGGCGCGCGTGCTCACCGACCACGAGGACGCCTACGTGCGTGACCGCCCCGAGAACTTCGCCGGGCGCTGGGCGGCCAAGGAGGCCGTCTCCAAGGTGCTCGGGCTCGGCGTCCGCGGCGTTGGCTGGCGTGAGATCGAGATCATCCGCCTGCCCACGGGGGCCCCCATGTGCCGGCTCCACGATCGGGCGCTGGTACGCGCCAACCAGCTGGGCATGGAGCGCATCGCGGTCTCCATCAGCCACGAGCGCGAGTACGCGGTGGCGGTCGCCTTCGGGATCCGCACCGAGGGCGGCGAGTTCGTCTTCCCCATCGACATGGAGGCCCGCATGGACGACCGTGAGAAGCAGCTCATGGCCCGCATGCGCCGCTTGCGCGACCTCGACGCCGAGGTGCGGGCCGCCGAAGTCGGGGCCCCAGTCGACGGTCGACCCGGAGGGGAGCCCGAGTGACCGGTTCCGGGGGCGGGCTTATCGACGAGACCGCGGCTGCCTGCCTCTTGCCCGAGCGTGATCCGCGCGGCCACAAGGGCACCTTCGGGCGGGTGTTGGCCGTGGCCGGTTCGCTCGACTACGCCGGTGCCGCGCTGATGGCCGGCAGCCGCGGCGCTGCGTGCGGGCAGCGGTCTGGTGACCATCTGTGTGCCGGCCTCGCTGCAGCCGATCATCGCCGGACGCGTGCCCGAGCTCATCACCCGCGGGCTGGCCGAGTCGGCGCCCTTCGAGGTCGACCCGGCCGCAGCCGCGGCGACGGTCGCGGAGCTGGAGCACGACGCACTGTTGCTGGGACCGGGTCTGCCGCCGTCACGAGCGGTCGCCCGCCTGACCGCCGCCCTGCTGGCCGCCGAGGGTGCGCCGGCCGTCGTCGACGCCGGAGCGCTGGCCGTCGCTGGCCGGGATGCCCGGCTGGTGGGACCGCCTGGGTCGAGCGGTCGTGGTCACGCCGCACCCGGGCGAGTTCGCCCGCCTCGGTCACGAGGCCGGGCCAGTCCGACGAGGGACGACGGGCCGCGGCCCTCGACGCTGCCCGCGAGTGGGGCGTGACGGTGGTGCTCAAGGGTGCCCACACCGTGATCGCCGCGCCCGACGGCCGTGACCTGACCGCGCCGTTCGAGCTGCCGGCCCTCGGCACCGGGGGCAGTGGTGATGTGCTCGCGGGCGTGATCGCCTCGCTGGTCGGGCAGGGGCTGGCCCCCTTCGAGGCCGCGGCCCTCGGCGTCTACCTGCACGCTCGCGCTGCCGAAGACCTCAGCAGCCACCTCGGCGATGCCGGCCTGATGGCCACCGACCTGCTGCCGGCCATCCCGCGCGTCCGCCGCCACCTCGCGGCCCTGCGCGAACGCGACCGCGGCGGCCGGCTGGGCTTCGAGGCACCCGGGGGTCTCGCGTGACCGAACGTCGCGGCGCCTGGCTCGAGATCGACCTCGATGCCATCCGCCACAACCTCGGGCTCATCCGTTCGGTCGTCGGGCAGGCGGCGCTGGCGCCGGTGGTCAAGGCCGAGGCCTACGGTCACGGCATGGTCGCGGTGAGCCGCGCTATCGAGCCCATGGTCGACGCGCTCTGTGTGGCCACGCTCGATGAGGCCATCACCCTCCGCTCTGCGGTCGGAGCCCGCATCATCATGCTCTACCCGGTACCGCACCCGGCCGTGCCCGAGGCGCTCGAATACGACATCGAGCTGCCGGTCATGGCGCATGGCCGACCTCGAGGCCATCAGTGCCACCCCGCGTGCCGACCGGCCACCGGTGCGTATCCACATCGGGGTCGAGACCGGCATGGGACGTGGGGGCCTGCAGCCCGAGGAGGTCGTGGCCGTGGCCGCGCGGGCCCAGGCCGATCCCGGTATCGAGCTGGCCGGGCTGTGGTCACACCTGCACAGTCCCGAAGACCCGCCCACCTCCGACGGCCAACTGTTGCGCTTCGACGTGGCCACCACCGCCCTGCGCGAGGCACGCCTGCCGGTCCCGCCGCGTCACAGCGCAGCCTCGGGTGGCATCTTCACCGGCGACGAACCCACACTCGACCTGGTCCGGCCCGGCGTCGCCAGCTACGGCGTGCTTGATGAAGGGCTGCCGGTCGCGCCCGATGCGCTCGAGGCGGCCCATGGCCTGCGCCCGGCGATGTCGCTCAAGGCCCGACCGATCGCCTTCAGCGAGGTACCGGAGGGTGGCACGGTCGGGTACGGCGGCACCTGGCGCGCCCGCCGACCGACGCGCATCGCGGTCCTGCCGGTGGGCTACGGCGACGGATACCTGCGCAGCTCGCAGCCCGGCGCCGAGGTCCTCGTGCGGGGGGGACGGGTACCGCTCGTGGGGCGCGTCTCGATGGACGCGGTCACGGTCGACGTCACCGACCTGCCCGGGCTCGACTACGGCGAGGAGTTCGTGCTCCTCGGCGCGCAGGGCGAGGGCTGCATCACGGCCGGGGAACTGGCGCGCCGACGCAACACCATCGCCTGGGAAGTGCTCACGAGCATGGCTCAACGGCTAGCCCGGGTGTACCATCCGAGCGCTGGTACCGCTGACACGAAGTAAGGCTTCACCGGGACCGGCGCCAGACAACATCTTGATCGGTCGCGAGGATCCGGGTAGAGAGGGACCCGCTCCTGCAGCCGCGCCGGTTCGATGTGTCCTCGAGGAGGGAACACGGGTTTGCTACGACCGCCCGAGATGACCGAGCAGCTCCCGGAGTCACCGGACTTCCGCGGCTATGACGGCGACGATATCGAGAATGTCGCGCGCGAGATCATGATGCGAGGGGTGACCGTGCCGGCCGTCCTGTTCCTCGAAGCCAACCGCGGTGCCGGTTCGCTCGACGGCTTGGGCATGCTCTTCTTCGACCCGGCTATCCGCCGCATCTTCGGCGGCGAGGATCCCGGTGCCAGCAGCCTGCTGGCCGACGATGACGGCATCGAGCGCCTCATCGATCGCCTCGAGGAGCTCGACGCCGAATTCGCCCTCGACGCCTGATCGCCGGCCCTCTGAGCCGGTCCCGGCTACCATCTGACGCGTGACCCAGGACACTCCCGCCTTCTTCGCGCTCGACCGTGGAACCGTCAGCACGACGGCTGCGCTCATCGCACCCGTGGACGGGCGCTACCGCATGGTCGCCGCCGCTGCTGCGCCGGTGGGCATCGATCCGGAGTCCGTCCTCGAGGACCTGGCTTGGCGCGTCGCGCGCACGGATGCCTCCGTCGCCGGCTCGATGCAGGGCTGGCGTGAGTGGTCCCGCCTCGAGGTCTTCACCGGCCCGCCACCCCGAGCCGTGCTGGTGGCCGCGTCCGCGGAGACCGGCGAGTTGCTCGAGCGCGCCTTCGTGGGCGCCGGATGGGCGATCGGCGCACGGTTCTACGGCGCTGCCCCGGACATCGTGGGGCTGGGCGAGAGCTGCCTCGACCCGCGCACCGATGCGGTGGTCATAGGTGGTCGCGAGGGCGTGGAGGAGAGCGAGTTCGAGACGGCCCAGCGCCTGTGGCCGCGAGCGGCCTCGCTGGCACGCTTTCGCGATGACCTGGCGGTCATCGCCTGCGGCCCCTTCGTCGACCGCCCCGAAGGCATCCCCGACGGCCGGCTCTTCTCACTGCCGGCGCCGGACCCGGTGCCGGTCACGGCCGAGTCCATGCTGCGCGGCGCGGCCCTGCAGGTCGGGCGCCATCTGGCCGATCGCGGCGCCACCCCCGGTATCGACGCCCGGACCGCCTTGCGCGCCTCGATCGCCTCACTCGCGAGCGTGCTCGGCGCGACCGTCGACGGGATCGAGATCGGCGCGGCCTCCGGCTCTCGCACCGTGGCCGGTCCCGGTGTCGAGGAGGGCCACGGCACGTTCGCGCTCGCAGCATCACTACCCCCGCGATTGCTCGACGACGAGGCCTTCAGCGAGGAGGTGCTGCGCTGGTGCACGCTGGGTGGTGGGGACCCTGCCGCCCGTCTCGACGGGCTGCGCGACCTCGTGCTTCGCCCCTGGGCGTCTTGGGGGCTGAACGACGCCCACCTGCGCCTGGCCGCCTTGCGTGGGGCGCTCGAACGCCTCGAGACGGCTTGGCGTGACGGCGGCACGGACACGGGACGGCCGCGAGGCAGCGGCGTGACCGTCGTGAGTGGCGGCGCTTTCGCGGGATTGCCGCCCGCCGCGCTGGCGCTGGCGGTCATCGACGGCGTGCGACGGGCCGGTGCTGTGAGCCTGCTCCACGACCACGCCGGCGTACTGGCGCCGTTGGGCGCACTGCCGGTGGAGGCCGATCGCCAGCGGCTCCTCTCGGACCTCATGGGCGACGCGTTGTTGCCGCTGGGCAGCGCCATCGTGACCGGCGCCATCAACGCGCACAAGAAGGACAAGGCAGCGGCCACCATGAGCATCGCCAGCGTCCTGGGCGACCAACGCCTGACCCTCGATCCCGGCCAGCTCCAGCTCGTGGACCTGCCGCCGGGCATCTCAGCGCGCATCGGCATCGATCCCGGTCACGGCTCGGTCCTCGGGAGCGACGGTACGCCCATCACGATGGAGCTCAGCGGCGGGCTCGGCGGCTTGTTCGTCGATACCCGTCCCATCCCGCTCGACCTGCCCGCAGGCGGCGACGCGCGCCGGGCTGCCCTCGAGGCCTGGGAGGCACCGGTCTGGGCCGGGAGCGAACGTTGAGCGAGCCGATGGCGTCGGACGAGCCGATCCAGCAGCCCGAAGCCGGACGCTTCGTGCCTCCTGCGAGCCGCCCCGAGAGCGGTCGCCTGCTGCGGATCCCGCTGCACCTTGCCGACCGGCCCCTGGTGATGCCCGGTCAGCGTGTGGAGCTGGGCCAGCCCATCATCGAGCACTTCCGCGATCAGGAGGCCATCGAGGTCGAGAGTAGCGCCGCGGTCATCGGCACCCCACCCGGCGCGGTGCTCGACAACGTCCCCGCGGGCACGTCCGGTCGCCTGGGCCGCCGTTCCAGCGAGATCACCTACCGGACCCGTGTCTGCGAGCACGGACGCGATGGCATCACCCGCCTCGTGGCCGGCAGTGGCGAGGTCGTGGTCACCGCGCCTGCGAGCGGTGTCATCGAGGCGGTCACGCCCGCCCGGGTCGACCTGCGCGCCAGCGGCCTCGCGGTCGACGCCCGCATCGGCTGGGGTCGGCCGACGGTGGGCCGGCTGCTGGTGGCCGTCGACGGCCCCGGTGCCGAGGTCCAGACCTCGCGCATCGACGTGAGCGCCGCCGGTGCGATCCTGGTGGTCGGCGCTCGCATCGACATCGAGGCGCTATCGCGTGCGCGCGCCATCGGCGCCGCCGGGGTCATCACCGGTGGCGTGGCCAGCCGTGACATGCGCCAGCTGATCTCATCAGAGGCACGTCAGCAGGCGGCTCTGCACGCTGCGGCGCCGTTCGGCCTGGTGGCCCTGGGGGGCTACGGACGCGCGCCCATCCCGGGACACCTGTGGGACCTGCTCGTGGCCGCCGACGGCCGGCAGATCGGCCTGCTGCCCGCGTCTCGCACGCTCGTCATCGACGGCGATCCGGGCCCCTTGCTGGAGGCGGCTTCACGTCCGGCCGGCACCGTCCGGGTGGTGCGGGGCGACCATCGCGAACACGAGGGCCGACTGGTCGGGCTTTCGGGTCCGCGGCGCTGGCCCGGCGGCAGCTACGCCCCGGGCGGTTTTGTCGAACTGCGCGGTCCCGACGGCGACGTGGAGCGCCATTGCGTGCCCCTGACCGTCCTGGAGCGTCTCGGCTAGCCTGCCGCGATGACGATGTCCCGATCCGGTCGGCAGCACCTCGCCCTGTGCGTCCGCACCGGCTCGACCGAGCAGACACGGGCCTTCGCGGCGGCGCTGGCGCCGGCTGCCCGGGCCGGTGACCGCCTCGCGCTGGTGGGCCCGCTGGGGGCGGGCAAGACACAGTTCGCCAAGGGCTTCGCGGCGGGTCTCGGCATCGACGAGGTGGTCAACAGCCCCAGCTTCACGCTCATGGCCGAGTACCAGGGCCGACTCACGCTCTTTCACCAGGATCTCTACCGCCTCGCGGGCGCGGACGAGATCCTCGCCGGTGGCCTGCTCGATGAGCGCCAGGATGCGGGCGTGACGCTGAGCGAGTGGGCCGATCGGCTCGACGAGGGCCTTGACCCGGCGCGCCTGACCGTGGCCATCGAACCGGCCGGTGCCGAGACGCGGGAGATCGAGATCAGCGGGCACGGGGAAGTCGCGGAGCGCTACCTCGAGGCTGCTCGCGCCTGGCGCGAGACCGTGGCGTGAGCGACACCCTCATCCTCGTGGTCGACACCTCGACGCGCGCCAGCATCGTGGTCCTTGGCCGCGAGCAGCCGGTCGCGGTCAGCCGTCGCGATGTCCAGCACCGCCACGGCTCACACTTGCTCGAGCAGATCGACGAGGTCCTCGCCGAGGCCGGCCGTGCCCTCGCTGACATCGGCGCGCTGGGGGTGGGCACGGGTCCCGGGTCGTTCACGGGCCTGCGCGTGGGCCTGGCCACGCTCAAGACGCTCGCGTACGCCCGTGAGCTCGCAGTGGTGGGCATCAGGTCGTCCGACGCACTGCGCCAGGCCGGGACCGACGCTGGTGCCAGCGCAGAAGCGGCGGTCGTGCTGCCCGCCGGTGCTCGTGACCACTACCTTGCAGAGGTCGGGGAGGACCCCCGGCTCATCGCGCCCGGCGAGCTCGCGGAGGTCCTTGCGGGCAGGCCCGTGCTGGCGGTCGACATGGACGCGGAGCTGCTCGGTGCCGAGGCTGCCCGCCTCGGTGCCGCTGCCATCGGGGCCATGCCGAGGGCCCTGCTGGCGCTGGCCCGTGCCCGCCTCGATGCTGGCGGGAGCGACGACGTGGCCGCCTTGACTCCGGCCTACGTGGCCCTGCCACGGGGCGTCAAGCGAGCAGCGGAGGACCTGGGATGGTCGCCCGACCTCCGGTAAGGCTGGCGGTCGCGGAGATGACCGCCGAGGACATCCCCGCGGTCCACGCCATCGAGAGCGCCTCGTTCCCGACACCGTGGCCACCCTATGCCTTCCGCCAGGAGCTCGAGACCAACCGTCTCGCGCGCTACATCGTGGTGCGAGCGGGGGCACGGGTCATCGCCTATGCCGGCATCTGGCTGATGGTCGACGAGGCCCACGTGACCACCTTCGCGGTGCTGCCCGCCTATCGCCGTCGCGGCATCGGCGGGCTGCTGCTGGCGGAGCTGATGGAGCTTTCGGCAGACCTGGGGGCGGCCGTGTGCACGCTGGAGGTCCGGCTGGGCAACACCGCCGCGCGGCGCCTCTACCAGGACTTCGGCTTCAAGCCCGTGGGGGTCCGCCCGCGCTACTACACCGACACCGGTGAGGATGCCCTGATCATGACCACGGACCGCCTCGAGACCCCCGAGATGCAGGCGCTGGTCGCGAGGAAGCACGCCCACTACGCCACCGATGTGCTGCCCGACGATCCCGGCTTCGTGCCCGATCCCGATGATTCCCCGGAGGAATCGGACCAGTGAGCAGCGGACGCATCCTCGCGGTCGAGTCCTCGTGCGACGAGACGGCCGTGGCCGTGGTGGAGGCTGGTCGCCGCATCGTGGCCAGCGTCATCGCCAGCCAGGTGCAGCTGCACTCGGCCACCGGCGGCATCGTGCCCGAGGTCGCCGCCCGTGCTCATCTGCGCTGGATGATCCCGGTGCTTGACGAGGCCCGCACGCGCGCGGGCCTCGAGGACTGGAGTGGCCTCGATGCCGTCGCTGTGACCGAGGGCCCGGGGCTGGCAGGGTCGCTGCTGGTGGGCATCACCATGGCCAAGACGCTGGCCTGGAGCGTGGGCTTGCCGCTGGTGCCGGTCAACCACCTCGAGGGGCACATCTACGCTGCCTGGCTGCTCGACCCTGAGGAGGAGGAGAAGCCCGCGCCGCAGTTCCCGCTGGTGGCGCTGGTGGTCAGCGGTGGCCACACCTTCATCGTGGAGATGGAGGACCACATCACCTATCGCCTCCTCGGCCAGACCGTCGATGACGCCGCCGGTGAGGCCTTCGACAAGGTCGGCCGGCTGCTGGGGCTCTCGTACCCGGGTGGCCCGGCCATCATGAAGGCGGCCGCGGGCGCCATCGCTCACGATCGCCGTTTCCCTCGGGCCTGGATGGGTGACTCCTTCGACTTCTCCTTCTCCGGGCTCAAGACCGCCGCACGCCACGAGGTCGCCCAGGCCCTGGGGCTGCCGCCGGAGTCACGTGAGATCGATGGCTCGGACCTCACCGCCGCCGATGTGGCCGAGCTGGCCTGGGCCTTCCAGGAATCGGTCGTGGATGTGCTCTCCTCGAAGCTCCTGCGCGCCGCCCGAGAGGTCGGCGCCAGGTCGATCATCCTGGGTGGAGGGGTGGCGGCCAACGCGGTCCTCCGAGAGCGCATCGACGAGGGCGCCCGGGGCATGGGCGTGCCCCTGATCGTGCCGCGACCCGGGCTCTGCACCGACAACGCCGCGATGATCGGTGCGGCCGCCTACCACCGCCTGCGGGCGGGTGCCCGCGGCGACCGTTCACTCGACGCACGACCGTCACTGAAGCTGGCCGTCTGAACGTGCCGGGGGACGACATCGAGCTGGACCCCGCGCATCTCGGCCCGGAGGCGGTCGAACGCTACCTCAAGCAGCACGGCTTGGGCGCGCGTCGGTCGCTCTCCCAGAACCACCTCGCGGACGGGGCGGTGCTCGAACACATCATCGAGGTCGCGGACGTCACGCCTGGGGAGCGGATCGTGGAGGTGGGTCCGGGCGTGGGCATCCTGACCGCACAGCTGCTGGCCGCCGGTGCCTCGGTCACGGCCGTGGAGCTGGACTTCCGTCTTGCCGGCCACCTGCGTCTGCGCTTCGTGGACGATGCCGGCCTCACGCTGGTCGAAGCCGACTTCCTCGACGTGGAGATCGCCGACGTCGTGACCGCGCCCTGGGCTTTGGTGGCCAACGTGCCCTATCACATCACCAGCCCCATCCTGCACCATGTGCTCGGAGCCGAGCCACGGCCGACCCGCTTCGTGATGATGGTCCAGAAGGAGGTCGCCGAGCGCATCGCCGCACCACCCGGGGGCATGAGCTACCTGTCGGTCTTCGTCCAGTACCACGCCGAGGTCGAGGTCGCCTTCAGCGTGCCCGCGGCTGCCTTCGAGCCCGCGCCCGAGGTCGACTCTGCCATCCTCACGGGGCGCATCCGCGATCGGCGGCTGGGCGAGGCGGACGAGGACGAACTCTGGCGCCTGGTGCAGGCTGGCTTCCGGGAACGCCGCAAGATGATCCACAACGTGCTCGCGCGCCAGCTGCCCGGTCTCGATCGTGAGCGGGTCGATGCCGGGCTCGCCGCTTGCGGCATCGCCCCCGATCGGCGGCCACAGACGCTGTCGGTGGACGAGTGGGTGGCTTTGCGGGCGACGCTGAGCCCGTTGCCGTGAGTCGGTTCGAAGCCGCAGCCCACGCCAAGATCAACCTCGCGCTCGCGGTCACGGGCGTGCGTGACGACGGCTACCACACGCTGCGCTCGGTATTCCTGCGGCTGGCCTTCCACGATCAGCTCGAGGTCGAGCTCGATCCCGAGGCGGCGTCGGACAGCCTCGAGCTCGAGGGTGAGCTCGTGTCCAGCCACGACAACCTGGTGCTGCGTGCCGCCGCCGGCCTGCGAGCAGCCGTCGATCCCGCGCTGCCGGCGCTCCGCTTCCGTCTGCGCAAGCGCATCCCCGCAGCGGCCGGCCTCGGTGGCGGCAGCGCGGATGCGGCAGCTGCGCTCGACCTTGCGCTCGCGGCCTGGGGTGTCCGCCTGCACCCCGCCGAGCGCCTCGGCGCCGCCCTGCGCCTCGGCGCCGACGTGCCCTTCTTCGCCGCCGGCCACCCCGCCTCGCTCATCGAGGGCGTCGGTGAGCACATCTCGCGACTGACCGCTCCGGAGCCGCCCGCCGGCATCGTCCTGGTCACGCCTTCGGCGCGGCTCTCGACCGCGGCGGTCTTCGCCGAGTTCGACCGGGGTCCCGCGGCCGGGGCGCTCGAGCGCGTGGACGAGGTGGCCTCGCTGCTGCGAGAGCCGGTCGACAGCATGACGCTGGCGGCGACGACCGCGATGCTCAAGGAGGCGAACGACCTGTGGGCACCAGCCCTGCGGCTCCTGCCCCAGCTGGCCGCCTTGCGTGACGTCGCGTCCGCGACCCTCGGGCGGGCGGTGTTGCTGACCGGCTCTGGACCCACCCTCTTCGCGGTCTATCCTTCGGAGGCTGCCGCGACGCGTGCGGCCGTGGCGCTCGCGGCTACCGCTGCGCCGGAGCTCGAAGGCGCCACCATCATCACCACATCGACCATCGGCAGGGGAGAGGACTCGTGAAGCAGCGCATCCAGACGTCGAAGGCCCCCGATGCGCTGGGGCCCTACAGCCAGGCCATCGTCACCGACTCGCTCGTCTTCTGTTCGGGGCAAGGGCCGGTGGATCCGGAGACGAACACCGTCGTCGAGGGTGATGTCACGGTCCAGACGAGGCGCACGATGGAGAACATCAAGGCCCTGCTCGCGGAGATGGGACTCGACTTCGGCGATGTCGTCAAGTCGACCTGCTATCTGGCGGACATGGACGATTTCAAGGCCTTCAATGAGGTCTACGGCTCGTATCTGCCGGAGCCGTACCCGGCCCGGACCACGATCGAGGCAGCGCGCCTGCCGCTCGACATCCTCGTCGAGATCGAGGTCATCGCCCAGCAGCGCTAGCGAAGCCGGACCCGGTCGTACGGCCATCGCCGTTTGACACCCCTGCGGGCTCAGCCCTAGATTCACCCAACCTGATGCCCGAACGACCTCCATCAGCGAAGGGCGGTTCCGCCGCTTCGTGAACACCCACCCACACCAGCGCTTCGTCGCGGTCGTGATGGCCGCGGGGCTCGGTACTCGAATGCGTTCGAGCACTCCCAAGGTGCTGCATCCCATCTGTGGCCGCCCGATGTTGGCCTACGTCGTCGATGCTGCCGTGGCGGCCACCGGCACCAAGCCGCTGGTGGTCATCAGCCCGCCCGTGGCCCGGATCGCCGAGGTCTTCGCCGGTGCGGCGCACTTCGCCATCCAGGCTGAGCCGCGCGGCACCGCTGACGCGGTGGCCACCGCGCTGCGCGACCTGCCGGCCACGGTGCACGAGATCATCGTGCTCTCCGGTGACGTCCCGCTGGTCGATGCGGACACCATGGTCGAGCTGGCCCGGGCTCGGCGCGAGAACGAGGCTGCCGTGGCCCTCATCAGCGTCGAGATGGACGATCCGGCCATGCTCGGGCGCGTGGCGCGTGGCCCTGACGGCCGCATCACCGGCGTGGTCGAGTACAAGGACGCCAGCGCAGCCCAGCGCGACATCACCGAGATCAACTCCGGGCTCTACGCCTTCGATGCCGACTGGTTGCGCACACGCATCGGCGAGATCGAGCCCAGCTCGGTCACCGGCGAGCTGTACCTGCCGGAGCTCATCCCGCTCGCCCGTCGCGACGACCGCGCCGTGGTCACCCTCGAGGTCGAGAACGACGGCACGCTCCTGGGCATCAATGACCGCTCGCAGCTGGCTGACGCTGAGCTCGAGATGCGCCTGCGCATCCTCGAGGCCCACATGCAGGCAGGCGTGACCATCGTGGACCCGGCGACGACCTACATCGACGAGAGCGTGCGCATCGCGGAGGACGTGACCCTCGAGCCCAACGTCATCCTGCGTGGCGAGACGACCATCGAGCGCGAGGCGGTCATCCGCGCCGGCTCACAGATCTTCGACACCAGCATCGGTGAGCGCACGATCGTGTGGGCCAGCGTGCTCGAGGGCTCCACCGTCGATGCCGACGTCACCATCGGCCCCTTCAGCCACGTGCGCAAGGGCGCGTACATCGGTCCCAACGTGGAGCTGGGCAACTACGCCGAGGTCAAGAACAGCAATATCGGTGCCGGTACCAAGAGCCACCACTTCAGCTACCTCGGTGACGCCGATGTGGGTGAGAAGGTCAACATCGGCGCCGGCTCCATCACCGCCAACTACGACGGCGTGGCCAAGCACCGCACGCGCATCGGCAAGGGCGCCTTCATCGGTTCCGACACCATCCTGCGCGCGCCGGTCACGGTGGGCGAGGGCGCCTTCACCGGCGCCGCCTCGCTCGTGACCAGGGACGTGCCCGACGGCCAGCTGGCTGTCGGCGTGCCCGCTCGCATCCGTGCCCGCCGGCCGAAGCCTGAGAAGCCCGCTGCGGTCGAGTCCGAGATACCCGCGGACGGTGCAGACGGAGCCCGCACGGGGGACGCCCCCGACCGCTGATGGGCTCCCTCGTCGAACTCCTCATCATCGCCGTGCTCATCGGGCTCAACGGCGTCTTCGTGGCGGCCGAGATCGCGCTGGTGACGGTACGACGGAGTCGCATCCGACAGCTCAGCGACGAAGGCGACCGACGTGCCAAACGCGTCGCTCGCATGACCCAGAAGCCGGCCGGCCTGCTGGCCACCATCCAGCTGGGCATCACCTTCATCGGCTTCCTCGCGGCGGCCTTCGCCGGTGCCAGCATCGCCGGCCACATCGCCGACGGGCTTCAGGAGATCGGCCTGTCCGCCTCCGCGGATATCGTGGCCCTGCTCATCGTCACGCTCATGGTCAGCCTGGTGACCATCGTCTTCGGCGAGCTCGTGCCCAAGACCCTGGCGCTGGCCCACGCTGAGCGCTATGCCCTCACGCTTTCGCGACCGGTCGAGGTGCTGGGCCGTGTCCTGGGCCCGGTGGTCTGGTTCCTGACCACCGTCACCCATGGTGTGACGCGCATGCTGGGTGTCCGCGATGTCAGCAGCGACGACGCCATCACCAGCGAGGAGCTGCTCATCCTCGTCGAGCGAGGCTCGGAACAGGGCACCATCGAGGCCGAGGAAGAGCAGATGATCGGGGGCGTGCTCGAGCTCGGTGAGCAGCGTGCCCACGAGGTCATGGTCGCGCGCGTGGACATGGTCGCGCTCGAGGCCGACGCGTCCCTGTCCCAGATCGTCGACGTCATCGTGGGCGAGGGCCACTCGCGCATCCCGGTCTACGAGGGCAACATCGACAACATCATCGGCATGCTCTACGCCAAGGACCTGTTGCCCTACCTCGTGGGCGACGACCGCACGCCGGAGATCCGGGCGCTGCTGCGCACCCCGCTGTTCGTGCCCGAGTCGATGCTCGTGGACGATCTGCTGCGCAGCCTCCAGCGGCGGCGTGTGCACATCGCCATCGTGCTCGACGAGCACGGCGGCACGGCGGGCCTGGTGACCATCGAGGACCTGCTCGAGGAGATCGTGGGTGAGATCCAGGACGAGTACGACGAAGAGGAGCCCATGATCGTGCCGCTCGGCGATCACGCGGCCCGTATCGACGGCCGCGCGGACGTGGACGACATGCTCGAGCACTTCGACACCGAGCTCGATGGCGATGACCAGGAGGAGTTCGACACCGTCGGCGGCCTGGTGTACCACCACATCGGCGGCGTGCCCGCGGTCGGTGACACCGTCGAGGTCGACGGCCTCAAGCTCACCGTCGAGGCCACCGACGGCCGACGGGTGCGCACCGTGCACGTGCTCCACACGCCACGGGAGATCGACGATGGCGGGGACGCGGACGACTAGGGGCGACGAGCTCCGTGCCGGTCCCTAGGCGCTGATGACGCCGCGGACCACGTCCGCGAGACGCTCCATCGAGTCCCTATCGACGGTGCCCACCGAGGCCAGCTGGGCGAGGGCTTCGTCGCGGTAGCCACGAGCGCGTGCGCGGGTGTACTCCTGTGCGCCGACACGCTCGAGGATGGCCCGTGCCTCACCGATCTCCTGCACGGTCGGCTCACGCTCGGACTGGGCCAGGATCGTGCGCAGGCGGTGGCCGTCGTCGCCCGTCGCCTCGGCGAGGGCGAAGATCAGGGGCAACGTCTTCTTGCGGGTCGCGATGTCCGATGTCTGCTTGCCGGTCTGGGCCTCATCGCCCCAGACGCCCAGCAGGTCGTCGTTGAGCTGGAAGGCCAGCCCCAGTGCCCAGCCGAAGCGGCGATAGGCGGCGATGACCGACTCGTCTTCGGTGGCCAGCACGGCCCCGGCCTCTGCCGATCCCGCGATGAGCGCAGCCGTCTTGCGGCCGATCATGTCGAAGTAGTAGTCGACCGACATCCACTCGTCGTGCTCGGAGGTCCAGATGTCCATGAACTGGCCTTCGCAGAGGTCGAGGCAGGTCTCGTCATAGAGGCGCATCAGGCGCAGGATGCGGCCGGCCTCGAAGCCCTCCTCCTCCAGGCGGTAGAGGGCCATGCGGCTGAGCGTGAAGAGCGCGTCGCCGGTATTGATGGCCTGCGACTTGCCCCACACCGTCCACAGCGCGGGCCGGTGCCGGCGCTCGGCCCCGTTGTCCTCGATATCGTCGTGGACGAGGCTGAAGTTGTGGCCCATCTCCACCGCCGCTGCGCCCGGCAGGGCTGCTGCGTGGTCGCCGGCGATGGACTGGTAGGCCAGCAGGCCGATGAGCGGGCGCATACGCTTGCCGCGGGGTGCATCGCTATCGAGCCCCATGTGGTAGCGGACCATCGTGTACAGCTCGTGGGTGCGCTCATCCTCGTGACGCTCGATCAGACCGAGCATCTCCTGCTCGGTGTCGGCGATGAGGCGATCGAGGTCGATGGCGGCTAACACGCCGTCATGATACCGCTTCGTAGCACATTCCCAGATGACGATGTCGCGACAGGCTCGCCCGACGCGCGATAGTCTCGACTCGTGCCCCGACCGCGGACCTACAAGACGCGCGCCATCGTCCTGGCCCACTTCGACCTGGGCGAGGCCGATCGCATCATCACGCTGCTCACGCCCGACGACGGCAAGATCCGCGCCGTGGCCAAGGGCGTGCGTCGGCCCAGGAGCCGCATCGGCGGTTCGGTCGAGCCCTTCGCGGAACTGGAGGTCGTGCTCGCGCGCGGCCGCAACCTCGACGTCATCACCCAGGTCAGCGTGGCCCACGCCTGGCTGCGCCTGCGAGACCGCCTCGAGTCGACGGCCACCGCCTGGTACCTCGGCGAGCTGGCCGACCGCGCCGTCGAGGAGCGGGGCGGCGAGCACCCGGTCTACGGCTTGCTGCGCCGCGCCTGCCAGCTGCTCGACGATGGCATGGACCCCGGGCGCGTGGCGCGCTGGTTCGAATCCGGCCTGGCCGATGCGCTCGGCGTGCGTCCCGAGCTCGACCGATGCGTGGAGTGCGATCGGGCTCTCGAGGAGACCGACTCGTTCCGCTGGGTCCCGGCCCTGGGCGGTGTGCTCGGTCCTGACCATCCGCCGCCGCCGGCTGAGTCGGTGCGGCTGTCGCTCGATGCCCTGAAGCTGCTCAAGGCCTATCGCCGCTTCGACGTGGAGGCCATCGCCGCGCTGCGCGTGCCACCCGAGGTGGAGTCGGAGGTGGAGTCGGTGATGCGCCGCTACACCCGCTTCATCCTCGAGCGCGAGGCGCGTTCGCTGTCGTTCGTCGACGAGGTCCGCCACGCGGACGGCTGACTCGCGCCATCCCTGCCACAATCACGGTCCCACGTCCGGCACTGCCATCGCCGGCGCCACGCCCAGGAGAACCCCCACACGTGACCGACCAGCCTTCTACCAGCGCGTCCGATCCCGGCCCCAGCGTGGCCAAGCTCGAGACCATCGTCTCGCTCGCCAAGCGTCGTGGCTTCGTCTATCCCAGCTCCGAGATCTATGGCGGCATCAACGCGGTGTGGGACTACGGCCCCCTCGGCGTGGAGCTGAAGAACAACGTCAAGAAGGCCTGGTGGCGCTCGATGATCCAGGAGCGCGACGACATCGTGGGCCTCGACGCGGGCATCCTCATGCACCCCCAGGTGTGGGTCACCTCCGGTCACGTGGGCTCGTTCAGCGACCCGCTCGTGGAGTGCGATACCTGCCACCGCCGCTTCCGGCTCGATGAGCTGCCGGGCGCGGAGGGCTTGTCAGCGACCGAGCTGCAGGACGAGGGCATCGTCGAGAAGCTGGGCCTGGCATGTCCGGTCGACCAGGGTCACCTCAGCCCGCCCCGGCGCTTCAACCTCATGTTCAAGACCCACATGGGTCCGGTCGAGGACGAGGGCGCGGTCATCTACCTGCGCCCCGAGACCGCCCAGGGTTCCTACGTCAACTTCAAGAACGTGCAGGGCTCGAGCCGCAAGAAGGTGCCCTTCGGCATCGCCCAGATCGGCAAATCCTTCCGCAACGAGATCAGCCCCGGCAACTTCGTCTTTCGCATGCGTGAGTTCGAGCAGATGGAGATGCAGTACTTCGTCCGCCCGGGCGACCCCGCCGCGGAGGCCTTCGAAGAGTGGCTGCCGGCGCGCAAGGCCTGGTACGAGCGCTATGGCGTGACGCCGGAGCGACTGCGCTTCCGCGAGCATGCATCCGATGAGCTGGCCCACTATGCCAAGAAGGCCATCGATGTCGAGTACCGCTTCCCCTTCGGCTGGAAGGAGCTCGAGGGCGTCCACAACCGCGGCGACTTCGACCTCGGTTCGCACGCGGCCTCCAGCGGCGAGAACCTGGAGTACTTCGACCCGGTGGCCGAGGAGCACTTCATCCCCTGGGTCGTGGAGACGGCCGCCGGTGCCGATCGTGCCGCGTTCACCTTCCTCATCGACTCGTATCACGAGGAGCAGCTCGAGAAGGGCACGCGTGTCGTGCTCAAGCTGCACCCGGACATCGCGCCCTACAAGGTGGCGGTGCTGCCGCTGCTCAAGAAGCGCCCGGAGATCGTCGAGCTCTGTCACCGCATCAAGGTCGATCTGCAGAAGGACATCATGGCCGTCTACGACGATACGGCCGCCATCGGCAAGCTCTACCGGCGGCAGGACGAGATCGGCACGCCGTGGTGTGTGACCGTCGACGTCGACTCGCTCGACGACGGAGCCGTCACCGTGCGCGATCGCGACACCATGACCCAGGACCGGGTGCCGGTGGAGAACGTCAAGCGCCTCATCCTCGACCGCATGGCCGAGGCCCGCGAGGGCTAGTCGCGACGCCCGGGGCGCTGGTCGCGGCGCGAGCCCTGACGCGACGGGGTCAGCCCGGCACCGCTGGCCGCGTGTCCCGCGCAGACTGCCAAACGACCGCCGACGCGGGACCGCTGGCCGCGTGTCCCGCGCAGACTGCCAAACGACCGCCGACGCGGGACCGCTGGCCGTGTGTCCCGTGCAGACTGCCAAACGACCGCCGACGCGGGACCGCTGGCCGTGTGTCCCGTGCAGACTGCCAGGCGACGGCCAAGCCGCAGGACCGCTGGCCGTGTCCCGTGCAGACTGCCAGGCGACCGCCGACGCAGGACCGCTGGCCGTGTGTCCCGTGCAGACTGCCAGGCGACGGCCAAGCCGCAGGACCGCTGGCTTGAGGGCTTGTCCGCTGGGCTGTTTGGCGCAGCCGCCGGGACATCCGACGGCTGACGGAGGCGCCAGCGGTCGTTTGGCCTCATCCGTGGGACCTGCCGGCGTGAGTGGCGCGGTGACCCCGTCGTCCGCATCCGCGACGACGCGGAGTCGAGGTGAAACCCGCGCACGGGACGTCACCCATGCATGCGCGCCCTACTCGCCCTGGAGCACCCGACCGCCAGGGCGCACCACCACACGAGAGAGCGCGCGCCGATACAGCCAAGGCTATGCGCCGGGAGCTGCCCCCTCGTTCTCCGCGGCGGCGGCCTTGGCCACGGCCCCCGGGATCATGGCCTCGACCGAATCGAGGTACTTCTCGATGGACCGGGCCGCACGCTTGCCGTCGCCCATGGCCAGGATGACCGTAGCCGCTCCGCGCACGATGTCGCCGCCGGCGAAGATGCCCGGCACGCTGGTCATGCCGTCCTCGTCGACGATGAGATAGCCCCACTCGTTGATCTTGAGGTCCGGTTCCGACGAGGTCAGCATGGGGTTGCTGCGGGTGCCGATGGCGACCACCACCATGTCGCAGTCGAGGACGTACTCGGAGTCCGGGATGGGCCGTGGGCGTCGCCGTCCCGAATCGTCGGGCTCGCCGAGCTCCATCATCTGGCACTCGATACCGCTGACCCAGCCCTCCTCGTTGCTGAGGATGCGCACCGGTGAGGCCATCAGCTCGAACGTGACGCCCTCTTCCTCGGCGTGGTGGATCTCCTCCGCGCGGGCCGGCAGCTCGTCCTTGCCGCGTCGGTAGGCGATGATGGCTTCCTTGGCTCCCAGTCGGCGTGCCGTGCGCACCGAGTCCATGGCCACGTTCCCGCCGCCGACCACGACCACCTTCTGGCCCTGCAACACCGGAGTGTCGGTGTCCTTGCGAAAGGCGCCCATGAGGTTGACACGGGTGAGGTACTCGTTGGCCGAGTAGACCCCCTTGAGGTCCTCGCCATCGATGCCCATGAAGACCGGCAGGCCGGCACCGACCGCGAGGAAGACCGCGTCGAAGTTCTGGCGCAGCTCGCGCAGCGTCCAGGTCTTGCCCACGATGGCGTTGACCTCGATGGTCACGCCCAGGTCCTTGAGGCGATCGACCTCCTTCTGCACGACATCCTTGGGCAGGCGGAACTCGGGGATGCCGTAGATGAGCACGCCACCGGCGGCGTGGAAGGCCTCGAAGACGGTGACCTTGTGGCCCGTCTTGGCCAGCTCGCCAGCGGCGGTCAGGCCGGCCGGCCCGGAGCCGACGATGGCCACGCGGCGCCCGGTGTCGGGGCTGACGTTGGTCTCGAGCTCATCGAGGTGGTCCTGGGCCCAGTCGGCCACGAAGCGCTCCAGGGCGCCGACGGCCACGGGCTCGCCCTTCTTGGCCCGGATACAGAGTCCCTCACACTGCGTCTCCTGCGGGCAGACGCGCCCGGTGACACAAGGCAGAGCGTTGTCGTCCAGCAGCGACTCGGCGGCCTTGTGCAGATCACCCTCGGCCAGGTGGGAGATGAACTTGGGGATGTTGACGCGGACGGGACAGCCGTCGATGCAGCGTGGGTTCTTGCAGTCGAGGCAGCGCTCTGCCTCCTCCATGGCCAGCACCTGGGAGTAGCCGAGGCTGACCTCGTTGAAGTCCATCGAGCGGATGACCGCCGAACGGGCGGGTACGTCATGGCGCTCGATCTGCATCCGTTCCTTGGGGGAGAGGTCGGGACGCTCGGTCATGGGGCTATGTCTCCTCCTGCGGCCTCCGCGAGGCCCTCGATCATGCAACGGTTGCCCCTGTAGGCGTCCTTCTCGACCTCGCGGTACATGGCCAGGCGGTCGGCCAGCTGCTTGAAATCCACCTGGTGGGCATCGAACTCGGGACCCTCGACACAGGCGTAGACGGTCTTGCCGCCGACGCTCACCCGGCAGCCGCCACACATGCCGGTGCCATCGACCATGATCGCGTTGAGCGATACGGTGGTGGGCACGTCGTAGCCCCGCGAGACCTCCGCGACCGCACCCATCATGGGCACCGGGCCCACCGCGTAGATGTGGTCGACGCCGCCCGCTTCGAGCATGTCGCGCAGCTCGTCGGTGACGAAGCCATGGCGCCCGTAGGAGCCATCGTCGGTGCAGACGCGGACGTCGCCGTAGCGCCTGAGCTCCTCCTCGAAGATGACCCACTCCTTGGCGCGCCCGCCGATGATGCTGGTGACCTGCACACCCTTCTCGGCGAGGCCCTGGGCCAGGGGGTGGACCACAGCCGTGCCCACGCCACCACCGACGCAGACCGCGTGGCCGCTCTCGAGGAGCTCCGTGGCCTCGCCCAACGGGCCGGCGACGTCCTGGATGTTGTCACCGACCTGCAGCATGCACAGATCACAGCTGGTCTTGCCCACGGCCTGGATGGTGAGGGTGATGGTGCCGGCGTCAGGGTCGGCGTCGGCGATGGTCAGCGGCACTCGCTCGGCGCCGTCGCCGATGCGTACGATGACGAACTGACCGGGTCGCCGCACCTGTGCGATCCGCTCGGCTTCGATCTCGAGTCGGGTGACGTTGGGAGAGAGGATCTCCCGCTTCACGATCTGGTGCATTCGACCTCTCGGGGGTGATGGGGCCAGTGGTGGCAGACAGCGATGATGACCGACCAGGCCCCTAAATGCACACCAACCAGCGAACCGTTTCTACCGGGCCGAAGGTCATCGAAGCCGCCGACCAGGGAGGCAGGAGCCTCAAGCAGCGGGCTTCTTGCCCTTCGGCCAGTAGAGCTCCTTCTTGACGTGGAACTCGGGGTAGTCCGCGTTCAAGAGCGCCTGTTCCGCGTTGATGATCATCTCCGGGTTGCCGCACAGGTAGACCACCGTCGAGTCGGGCGACAACCCCTCATTACGACAGACGTCCTCGACCACGGCTTCGGCCCGGCCGGTGTAGCCGCTCCAGCCGCGGTTGCGCGCCTCACGAGGGCGGGAGATCGTGGGCACGTAGGTCATGGGGTAGCTGCCACTGCGCTCGAGTTCCTCGAGCCAGTCACGGTAGCCCAGCTCGTCCTGGTAGCTGCAGCCGTGGACCATCACCGTCCGGCGTGGCTTCCCATCGTGGATCAGCTGCTGGGTCATGGCGATGAAGGGCGCGATGCCGGTGCCGGTCGAGATGAAGAGGTGCGTGCGATCATCGTCAGGCTCGAGCATGAAACGGCCCTTGGGCCCGATCATGCGCATCTCGTGGCCCACTGGCAGGCGCCAGAGCAGGGACGTGAAGCGCAGGACCGGCACCAGTCGCACGTAGAACTCGAAGCCGTCCTGGCCCGTGGCGCTCGGCGAGGAGGCCACCGAATACGGGCGCTGGTAGAGCTTGTCGTCGGCGTAAACGCCGATGGTCATGTACTGGCCGGGCTCGAAATCGGGCTGCTCCGGCCCGTCGTAGCGGACCCAGAAGCGGGCCAGGGAGTCATTGTCGTCTTCCCGCCTCACGAGCGTGGCGTTGTACTTCTCCGCCGTCGGCTCGATGGTGCGGGAATCAGGGATCTGGTCGGTCATGACCCTGAGTGTACGGGGCCGCGCCGGAACAGGCGTCGCGCGCGCCCGCCCCGGCGCGCGAGGCGAGCTGCCTCGAGCGCACCGGCGTGGCGGCCAGCCGGACCGTGCCATGGGGGGCCGGATGGCAGTAGCCCCGAAGCGCAAGTGCCGTATCATTCAGATGTCCAGATACCGACGCTGCGGCATGCCATGCCCGCCGGCCCACACCCTGAGGTCCTCCAGTACATGTCTGCTTCGACCCGTCCCCAATTCGCCTCCAAGCGATACGTTTACACCTTCGGTGATGGTGTCGCCGAAGGCGACGGCACCATGCGCGATCTGCTCGGGGGCAAGGGCGCTGGCCTCGCCGAGATGACCAAGGCCGGCCTGCCCGTGCCTCCCGGCTTCACCATCACCACCGAAGCCTGCAACGACTACTTCGCCGCTGGCGAGACCTTGCCCGAGGGCCTGTGGGAGGACGTCAAGGCGGCCGTCGCCCAGGTCGAGGAGCAGTCCGGCAAGGGCTTCGGCAACGTCGAGAACCCGCTGCTCGTGAGCGTTCGCTCCGGCGCCAAGTTCTCCATGCCGGGCATGATGGATACCGTCCTCAACCTGGGCCTCAACGACGAGACCCTCCGGGGCATCATCAAGCTGACCGCCAACGAGCGCTTCGGCTGGGACGCCTACCGGCGCTTCATCCAGCTCTTCGGTCGCATCGTGCTCGGTGTCAACGGCGAGCGCATGGACGCCGCGCTCGACGCGGTCAAGGAGCGCGTCGGGGCATCGCAGGACACCGAGGTCGATGCCGAGGGCATGAAGGCCGTGGTCGGGGAGCTCAAGGCCATCGTGCTCGACGAGACCGGCGCGGAGTTCCCGCAGGATCCCTTCCAGCAGCTCGACCTGGCCATCAAGGCCGTGTTCGCCAGCTGGTTCGGCAAGCGCGCCCGCGACTATCGCGAGAACCAGAAGATCGCCCACGACCTGGGCACCGCGGTCAACGTCATGACCATGGTCTTCGGCAACATGGGCGAGGACTCCGGCACCGGCGTGGCCTTCTCGCGCAACCCCAGCACCGGCGAGGACACGCTCTTCGGCGAATACCTCACCAACGCCCAGGGCGAGGACGTGGTGGCCGGCATCCGGACCCCGTCGCCGATCGCGCACCTCGCCGAGCAGATGCCCGAGGCGCACGCCGAGTTCCAGGCCATCGCCGACCGGCTCGAGCACCACTACCGCGACATGCAGGACATGGAGTTCACCATCGAGCGCGGCAAGCTCTACATGCTGCAGACCCGCTCGGGCAAGCGCACCGCCGCGGCCGCGGTCAAGATCGCCGTCGACATGGTGCGCGACGACATCATCACCAAGGAGGAGGCCCTCGGCCGCATCGAGCCGGCCATGGTCGACCAGCTCCTGCGTGACCAGTACGACCCCGAGGCGCTCAAGGGCGCGAGCAAGATCGCCAAGGGCCTCAACGCTTCTCCTGGCGCCGCCGTCGGTCGCGCGGTCTTCAGCGCTGACGAGGCCGTCGAGTGGGTCGAGCGCGGCGAGAAGGTCGTGCTCGTCCGCGTCGAGACCAGCCCCGATGACTTCCACGGCATGGCCATCGCCGAGGGCATCCTCACCGCCCGCGGCGGTGCCACCAGCCACGCCGCGGTGGTCGCCCGCCAGATCGGCAAGCCCTGCGTGGCAGGTTGCGCCGAGCTGACCGTCGACTACGCCACCAAGACGGCCAGGTCCGTCAACACCGGCATCACCTTCAAGGAGGGTGACTGGATCAGCCTTGACGGCGGCACCGGCGAGGTCTTCGAGGGTGCCCTCGGGACGATGTCGGCCGACTACGAGGAGCAGGACGACCTCAAGACCGTCCTCGGCTGGGCTGACGAGGTCCGCCGCCTGGGCGTGTGGACCAACGCCGACAAGCCCGAAGAGGCCGAGCGTGCGCGCAGCTACGGTGCCGAGGGCATCGGCCTCTGCCGCACCGAGCACATGTTCCGCGAGGGCGAGCGCCTCGAGATCGTGCGCGGCGCCATCCTCGTCTCGGGCGCGGCCATGCGTGCTCGCGTCAAGGTCGAGGCTGGTGAGACCGTCACTGCCGATGAGCAGGCCGCCATCGCCAAGTTCGATGGCGCCATGAGCCAGCTCGAGGCACTGCAGCAGGGTGACTTCGAGGGCATCTTCGAGGCCATGAAGGGCCTGCCCGTGGTGGTTCGCCTCATCGACCCGCCGCTGCACGAGTTCCTGCCCAACCTCGAGGAGACCCTCGTCGAGGTGACCAAGGCCGGTGACGCCGCCACGAAGGAGCAGAAGGACCTGCTGGCCGTCGTCCAGTCGATGCACGAGCAGAACCCGATGCTGGGTCTGCGCGGCGTCCGCCTGGGCCTGATGATCCCCGACTTCGTGAAGATCCAGACCCGTGCCATCCTCAACGCGCAGGTCGCGGTCAACAAGCGTGGCGGCGATGCCATCGCCAAGATCATGATCCCGCTCGTCGGGCATGTGAACGAGCTTTCGCGCGTGCGCGGACTGCTCGAGGTCGAGGCCGACAAGATCGCCGAGCAGAGCGGCGTCGCCCTGGACTACAAGTTCGGCACCATGATCGAGATCCCGCGCGGCGCCCTGACCGCCGACGAGATCGCGGTGGAGGCCTCGTTCTTCAGCTTCGGCACCAACGACCTCACCCAGATGGCGTTCGGTTACAGCCGCGATGACGCCGAGGGTGGCTTCCTCCTCAAGTACGTCGAGGAGAAGATCCTGCCCTTCAACCCCTTCCAGACGATCGATGCCACCGGCGTCGGCCAGCTGGTCGAGATCGCCGTCCAGAAGGGCCGCGCCGCTCGACCCGACATCGAGCTCGGTGTCTGTGGTGAGCACGGTGGCGACCCCGAGTCCATCTTCTTCTTCGACAAGGTCGGGCTCGACTACGTGAGCTGCTCGCCATTCCGCGTCCCGGTGGCGCGCTTGGCAGCCGCACAGGCGGCACTGGCCAACAGGTAACCCGCAGCCGAACAGGGGCCCGGTCGCGAGGAGCGGCCGGGCCCCTTGCTGTCCATCCGCCTATCCGCGCACATGCTACGGATGTGGTCTATAGTCCGCACTGTGCTAAGTATCCGTACTACTAGAACTTTCCACCTGGCAGGCACCGCGAGGTGACCAGCCCAGGCTCCGAGGCCGCGACTGCGGCCATCCTCGGACACTTCGGGTCGCTCATGCGCCACGTGTCCGGCTGGCACGCACCCGACTTCCTCGGTGTCGACGTGACCATGTCCCAGGCCAAGTGCCTGTACATCGTCTGCGTCCAGCCCGGGATCGGGATGTCAGCCCTGGCCGACCAGCTGGGCGTCGGCCCCTCGGCCATCTCCGGTCTCGTCGACCGGCTGGTCGACCACGGCTACCTGGAGCGTCACGAGGATCCGACTGACCGCCGCCATCTGCGCCTGACCCCGACCCCAGCGGGTGAGCTCGTCGTGGAGCGCATCCGAGAGCTCAACGCCGACCACTTGCGCATCCTGCTCCAGGGGCTCGACGACTCCGAGCTCGAAGCCCTGCGGCAGGGCGTCGCCGCCCTGGCCCGACAGGCTCGCCACATCCACGAGCAAGAGACGGTCGTGCCCGACCGCAGCCACGAAAGGAAGCCCGCATGATCCGCCTGACCCAGTTCGCGCTCAGGGAGAAGAGCGTCATCGTCCTGCTGGCGGTGGGCATCTTCCTGGCGGGTATCTTCTCCTGGAACCAGCTCCGGCAAGAGCTGATCCCCGACATCGAGCTGCCCTTCGTGACCGTCATCACGGCGCTCCCGGGCGCAGGCGCCGAGGATGTCTCCGAGCAGGTGACGCAGCCGATCGAGCGCGCCATCGAGACCGTGCCAGGGCTCCAGACCGTGCAGTCGAGCTCGGGCAACTCCGTCTCGCTGGTGTTCGCCCAGTTCGACTTCGGCACCGACCTCAAGGAGACGCTCAGCGAGGTGGAGTCGGTGGTCGGCCAGGCGACGCTGCCGGAGGGCGTGCAGCCCAGCGTCAGCTCCTTCGACTTCAATGCCGCGCCCATCATCATCGCCACGCTCTCGCCGGCCGAAGGGGCCGATCCCGTCGAGGCTGCCGCGGTCACGCGGGACCAGGTGGTACCCGCCCTGACGGCCATCGATGACGTCGCGACCGCCGAGCTGACGGGCGGCGAGACTCCCATCCTCGACATCGTGCTCGACCCGCAGGCGATGGCGGAGAACGGCATCTCGCTGCAGCAGGTCCAGGGCATCCTCCTGGCCAACCAGATCACCCTGCCCGCGGGTTCGATCGACGAGGGCGACCTGCGGCTGCCGGTCTCGACCGAGCATCGTTATACCTCGGTCGACGAGCTCACGGCCCAGATCGTGGGTGCCAGCGCACCGGCGGCCGGGGCGGCCCCGGCGGGCCAGCCCTCCGATAGCCAGCCCTCGGGCGACGGCCAGGGCAGTGGGCTCGGCCTGCCGGACCTGGGCAACCTCGCCGACGCCCTGGCGGCCATCCCGATGCCCATCACCCTCGGCGACATCGCCACCATCGAACAGCGCGACGTCAACCTCTCGGGCTACGCGCGCACGAACGGCCAGCCGTCACTGACGGTCAGCATCACCAAGCAGTCCGGCGGCAACACCGTCAGGGTGGCCGATGACGTCCTCGCGGTGTTCGACGAGACCGAAGCCACCTACGGCGATGTCGTCTCCATCGACGTCGTGCAGGACCAGTCCACCTTCATCCGCGAGTCCCAGCAGGGGCTCGTCCAGGAAGGGCTGCTGGGCGCGCTGTTCGCGGTGCTCGTCATCTACATCTTCCTGCGCAGCGCGCGCACCACGCTGGTCGCGGCCATCAGTATCCCGCTCTCGATCATGATGGCCATCGCCGTCTTCGGCGTGGCTGGTCTGACCATCAACATCCTGACCCTGGGTGGCCTCGCGGTCGCGGTCGGCAGAGTGGTCGACGATTCCATCGTGGTCCTGGAGAACATCTATCGCCACCGCGGACTCGGCGACGCCAAGTACGACGCGGTCATCAACGGCACCCGTGAGGTCGCCGGTGCCATCACCAGCTCCACCATCACCACGGTGGCCGTCTTCCTGCCCATCGGTTTCGTGGGCGGCATCGTCAGCCAGTTCTTCCTGGACTTCGGGCTAGCCGTCACCTTCGCCCTGCTGGCCTCGCTCCTGGTGGCCCTGACCGTCATCCCCGTCCTGGCCTACTGGTTCGTGGACAAGGTCGACATCAAGCTCGACGAGAACGGCGACCTGGCGCCCACCATCTGGCAGAAGCTGTACACGCCGGTGCTCGTGGTGGCCCTTCGCAATCGCCTCACCAAGTGGGGCACGCTGGGCATCGCCACCGTGCTCTTCCTCATCGCCATCTCCCTGGCCAGTCTGCTGCCGACCGCCTTCATCGATGCCGGTGGCGAGAACTACGTGACGGTCACCGTGTCACCGCCACAGGGCGCGTCCACCGCCGGTGTGCGCGAGCGCACGCTCGAGGCGGAGGACATCCTGCTGGCCGATTCCGACGTGGAGCTGGTCCAGTCCACCATCCCCGGGGAGACCGACACCGGCGCTCAGGCCCAGCAGGCGGCCTTCGCCGGCCGGGCCTCGAACAGCGCCATCATCACGGTCAAGCTCAAGGACGAGGTGGACTTGTCCGCCGGTCGCGAGCAGATCAAGACATCCCTCGAGCCCGTCGCGAGCGACGGTTTCGAGGTGAACGTCTCGGAGGTGGACTTCACCGGCGCCGGTGGTGGCCTGCGCGTCGTGGTCAGTGGCCAGGACCCGGTCACGATCAAGGCGGCCAGCGATGCCATCGCGGGCGCACTCGAGACGCTCGATGGCGTGGACAACGTGTCGAGCGATGCTGTCGCCGAGGCCCCCCAGGTCTCGGTGCTGGTCGATCCCAACAAGGCGGCCATGATCGGTTCCTCGACGGCCCAGGTCGGCCAGCAGATCCGAAGCGTCCTGGTCGGACAGGTCATCGGTTCCTACACGCTCGAGGATGGGCAGACGACCCAGACCATCCTGCGTGTCGACGATGCCGGCATCACCGGCGTCGACAGCCTGCGCCAGATGCCCGTCAGCGGCAGCGCGGGGATGCTGCCACTCGGCGATGTCGCGCAAGTCGATGCCGTCGAAGTCCGGGGCACGGTGACGCGCGTCGATGGCTCGCCGGCGGCGACGGTCTCGGCGGACATCACCTCCGACGACACCGGCGCGGTCTCGATGGCCGCCCAGGCGGAGGTCGACGCACTCATCGAGAGCGGCGACATCCCCGAGTCGGTGGACGTCACGTTCTCGGGTGCGACCGCCGAGATGAACGAGGCCTTCGGGAACCTGTTCTTCGCCATGGCCGTAGCCATCCTCGTCGTCTACATCGTGATGGTGCTGGCGCTTGGCTCGCTGGTCACGCCCTTCGTCATCCTGTTCAGCTCTGCCGCTGGCCTTGATCGGCGCCATCCCGGCGTTGCTCGTCACTGGCAATCCACTCGGCATCAGTGCCATGATCGGGTTCCTGATGCTCATCGGCATCGTGGTCACCAACGCCATCGTGTTGCTTGACTTCGTCGAGCAGCTCCGAGCACAGGGACTGCCCACGCATCAGGCCCTCGTGCGCGGTGCCAACACCCGTGTCCGGCCCATCCTGATGACCGCGACCGCCACCATCCTTGCGTTGATGCCGGTGGCACTCGGCTTCTCACACGGTTCGATCATCGCCTCGGAGCTGGCGACGGTGGTCATCGGTGGCCTCTTCAGCTCCACCTTCCTGACCTTGATGGTCATCCCGGTGCTGTACTCGCTCGTGGATGGCGGCAAGGAGGGCTTCAGCAAGCGCTTCATGCGTGGGGATGACGAGTCGCCGTCCGAGGCGGCGAAGACTCCCGTTCCGGCCTCACCCGTGGGGGGCTGACGTCCGCGGGTGCTCGCGGACGACAAGACCCTCGAGCAGCCGTTGCGTGGCCTGGGCGACCTCGTCCACGGCGGCCTCGAAGACCTCCTCGTTGGCTCGGGAAGGCTTGCGGTAGCCACTCAGCTTGCGCACGTACTGCAGGGCGGCGGCGCGCACCGCCTCACTGCTGGCTGTCTCGCTGGACCCTCGGAGTGTCTTGATGGATCGGCACATGGTCAGCGATGGTAGGCATGCTGGTGCGTGAAGGCAACACCCCGGCACGAACGGGGGCCCGGCGCTAGACTCGGACGCAGATCGCACATCGGCGCGGGGTCCCTCCTGGTCGGAGGGTGTGCCCAGATCCCGTCCGGCCGTGACGCGTCGTCGCACGACCAGATAGGAGCCGTCCCCCCGCATGAGCCGAGCCCTGCTCGCCCTGACCGTCACCCTGCTCGCCCTGATCGCCGCTGGCTGTTCGGAGCCGGCGGTGGGCTCCGGGAACGACCAGCGCTCAGGTGGTGGCAGGCAGGCGGTCGCCGATCGCACGCCTGAGCCCACCAAGCCGCCGCTGCGGGTCGACGACCTTCTCGGCGAGGACGGTCGCCTGACGGTGTTGGTGCTGGGCAGCGACTACCGCGACGGCGTCATCGGATCCCGTACCGACGCCATCATCGTGGCCTCGATCGACCCGCGCTCCGGCAGAGTGGCCATGGTCAGCCTCCCGCGTGACACGGTGAATGTGCCCATCGCGCCGGGCCAGGCCTACGGGGGTCGCATCAACGCGCTCTTCGGGGAGTACGAGCGGGCGAGCGGCAAGCCCAAGGCCGCCCTCAAGAAGGTGAAGCGCGACCTCTCGTACGCCTTCGGCGTGGAGATCGACTACTACGCGATGGTGGAGTTCGACGGGCTCATCCGCCTCGTCAACAGCATCGGTGGGGTGGACGTCACGCTCAAGGAAACGCTCGCGGACCCCACCATCCACGTCGGCAAGAACGGCCTGAAGCTCAGGGCCGGCCAGCGTGAGCTCGATGGTAAGCAGGCGCTGGCCTTTTCCCGCTCGCGCCACACCGACAGCGACTACGGCCGCTCTCGTCGCCAGCACCAGGTGCTCAGCGCCGCGGCCGCGAAGGTGCGTCAGCGTGGCGCCGACCAGCTGCCCGCGCTGGTGGAAGTGGCGCGCAAGAAGGTCGTGACCGACCTGCCCCTGCGTGCCGCACCGGCACTGCTCACGCTGGCGGCTTCAGCCAACCTCGACGATGTCAAGTCGGTGGTGCTGGAGCCCGACCGCTATGCCCGCCTGCTGGCCGGGAGCTACACCATCGCGCCCAAGGTGCTCGAGCAGCAGAAGCTCTTCGATCGCCTCATGAAGCCGGTGGAGTGATGCTCTCCGCCTGAGCAGGCGGCGGTGGCGGCTCGATCACTGACGCTGGTGTTCCCGCATCAAGGGGAAACCGCCGGTCCTGCGACCGGCGGTTTCGCTCGCTGCTGCGGTGCGGGCCACTGGCCCGCGGAGGAGTCGCGCTAGGCGGTGGCGGTCTTCTCTTCCTCCTTCTTGGCCCCACCGGCGATCCAGATGAGGAGGATGCCCGCGGCACCGAAGCCGATGCCCATGAGCAGGACGACGAGCGCGATGCCGAGTCCCACCTGCGCCAGCGAGGCGGTCACAGCGCCTACGCCGAGCTCGGCGAAGAGGCCGTGCACGGTGCCGGACCAGGTCTGCTCGCGGGCCGGGCCGTCGAGCGGGTGCGTGCGGTTGAACTGCGTCCAGTAGCGCTCGTTGACCGGGACCTCGTAGGTGCCGGCGTTGAAGATGGCGTCCTCACCGGACGTCGACGGATCCCACTCCCCGCCGTAGTAGACGGGCGCGTCGGCTGCGACCGTGCCGTCGCCATCGCCGTCGTACTCGACGGTCTCGGGCAGGACCACGGTCTGGACGCCATGCAGCGTGTGGTAGGCGATGGTGGCCATCTGGTACATGTACTCGGTGGCCGTGTCGACCAGCGGGTCGTTGGGATCGAGCTCGCCGTCGACGATGGGCCAGCGCCAGGTGTCACCCAGCAGGGAGAGGATGGCGTCCGCCCCCTCGGTCGTGCCGCGGTCGATGAGCTGGCCATCGGCGTTGTAGCTCAGGTTGACGTCCTGCGCCTCGCTGAAGCCCTGCAGGGAGTCGGCACTGTTCTGCGTCCGCATGTACGTGTAGCCGGCCGCTCCCAACGAGACGATGCCGATGACCAAAAGGATCACGCCTGCGATCCGAAGCCGTGAAGCCATGAGTGGGGGGCTCCCTTCCTACTTGTCGACCGTGGTGCGTTGACCGTTCCGGCCGGATGTCCCTCTTCTGCGCACCGCGATCATGGTCGATCTTGAATGAGCAGAGACTAACTGTTTGTTGCGGTCATCATCGGTTCTGTCCGGCGTGGGTCGCCCTGCCATACGGCCCGATTCGGACAGGACTCCTAGACGCTCTGCGTCAGGGTCGATTGACAGACCCGTTGTCCCGAGCGGGCGGGCTACCGGGAATCAAGAGAGCCGGGCGCCTCGCCCGGCTCCGCTGGGTTTCGACAGGAGCCCGGTATCAGCCGATCTCCTTGCCGTAGAAGTTCACGACCATCTGCGCCTTGCGGCTCCCGAAGCGCGCGACGCCCACGCCGACGCTCTTGAACTCGGGGTCCTTGATCTGCCGCCAGTGGGGACCGCCCCAGGACCGCTCTGCCTGCCACATGCGCACGACCCGGATGACCGTCTGCTTGCTCGTGCCGTACATGCCACAGCCCATGTTCTCGCCGTTCGCGATGTGCTTGAGGCTGACGGAGGCGAAGCGCTTGTCCACCGTGGAGCCGGACTTGGCGTGCCCGATCCAGCACGAGCGGGTGCCGTTGAACTGGACGGATTGCTTGGCCCACGGCCAGGAGACCCGATCGGAGATCCTGTCACTGCGCTTGAGGAGCGGCTGGGTCTTGGAGTACTTGCCCTTGCCCCAACCCTTGCACTGGCCCGTCTGGGTCACGAGCCCGCCCGAGCGGATGCAGTTGGTGAGCCGGATGGCCACGTCCTCGGCGGCCTTGGCACGCCAGGCCCCGCCAGCTGCGGCCGGAACGGCCGTGAAGGCCACCAGCGCCAGCGCCAACAGGCTCGCGAGGGCGAGGTGGGCGTGTGTGGTTTCGTGCGTCATGCGGCAGCTTCTGGCTGCCAGACGGTCGTACGCAACGGTGGGCCTCCGTCGTATTCCCTTGGTCTCGGGACGTCGAGCTGGGGCTCGAGTGGCCGGGCACTGGCCGTTTGTCGTCCCTTATCGGCCCACTATCACTGGGGTGACAGCCGACCGACGACCGCCAAAGGGTACCTCGTCTGCGGTCCATTAGTCTTGGGCGGCGTGCACTACCAGGTGGCACGTCCCAAGTGGTGGTGACTGTGGCACGCTGCATGCACGACCGCCGAAACCCGCCCTGGAGAACGCCCGCCATGTCCGCTCCCTGGCTCGACCCCGAGCTCGTGGCTCGAGGCCGAGAGCCGATGCACGCGCTCGTGCGCACGCCTGGCCTGGTGCTCGATGGTATCTGGCGGTTCGAGCTCCTTGACCGACCCGACGCTGAGCCCAGCGGTGCCTGGCGCGACATCACGGTGCCCGGCTGCTGGACGCGGCAGGGGACGGCCGATCTGCCGCACTACACCAACGTGCAGATGCCCTTCGAGGCCGAGCCGCCCCACGTGCCCGAGCACAACCCCACCGGTGTCTATGAGCGCGAGTTCGAGCTCCCGCCCGAGTGGGACCGAAAGCGCGTGATCCTCCACGTAGGCGCCGCCGAATCGGTCGTGCTGGTACACCTCAACGGTCGCCGGGTCGGCGTCGGCAAGGACGCCCACCTGGCTTCCGAGTTCGACCTTGGCGAGCACCTGCGGCCCGGGACCAACACGCTGCGCCTGGTGGTCGTGAAGTGGTCCGACGCCACCTACATCGAGGACCAGGACCAGTGGTGGCACGGCGGCATCACGCGCTCGGTCTTCCTGTATGCCACCGAGCCGCTCTTCCTTGGCGATGTCGGGGTCACGGCCGGTCTGGCCGGCGATCGGAGCACGGGCACGCTCAAGCTCGAGGTCCAGGTCGGAGGCCTGCGACAGACGCTGCCGGCGGGCTGGCGTATCGAGGCCCGGATCGACGAGCTGGGCCTGGACCTCGCCGGCACGCCAGCGGCCTTCGAGCTGCCGCACTGGGCCACCGATCCGGCCGGACGCAGCGTCATCCGCCGCCATGAGCTCCACGGCGAGGCGGGCATGGGCGAGCTCGGGGAGCGGTGGGCCGAGATGTGGCCACATCTGCAGCCGGCACGCACAGGTTCGGTGCGCCTGGCCGCCACCATCACCGGCGTCGAGCCGTGGTCCGCGGAGACCCCGCGCCTCTACGAGCTCGTCGTCACGCTGCGGGCACCTGATGGCTCCGTCGCGGACGAGGCCAACGTGCGCGTCGGCTTCCGCAGCATCGAGATCGCCGGGCGCGACCTGCTCGTCAACGGCGAGCGGGTCCTGATCCGTGGGGTGAACCGCCATGACTTCGACCAGCACACCGGTCGCGTCATCGGCGTGGACGAGATGCGCGCCGACATCGTGGCCATGAAGCAGCACGGCTTCAATGCCGTGCGCACCTCCCACTACCCCAACGACCCCGCCTTCCTCGACCTCACCGACGAGCTGGGGCTGTTCGTGGTGGACGAGGCCGACATCGAGTCGCACGCCTTCCAGGCGGTCCTGTGCGATGACCCACGCTATCTCGGTCAGTGGCTGGCCCGCGTCTCACGCATGGTGCTGCGCGACCGCAACCACCCCAGCGTCATCGCCTGGTCCCTCGGCAACGAGTCTGGCTACGGCTCCAACCACGAGGCCGCTGCAGCCTGGGTCCGTCGGCACGAGCCCTCTCGACCGTTGCACTACGAGGGCGCCATCCGCTTCGACTACACCGCCGGGGGGCGGGTGACCGACATCGTCTGCCCGATGTATCCCGAGATCAGCGCCATCGTCGAGTTCGCCGAGTCGGGCCGGCAGGACCGCCCGCTCATCATGTGCGAGTACTCGCATGCCATGGGCAACGGCAACGGCACGCTCGGCGAGTACTGGGACGCCATCGAATCGGTGCCGGGCCTGCAGGGCGGTTTCATCTGGGAGTGGCGCGACCACGCGCTCGTCCAGGAGCTGCCGGACGGCAGCACGCGCTGGGCCTATGGCGGTGACTTCGGCGACGCGCCACACGACTACGACTTCGTCACCGACGGCCTCGTCTGGCCGGACCGCACGCCCAAGCCGGCGATGCGTGAGGCCAAGTTCCTCAACGCGCCGCTGCGGCTCACGGGAGTCGACGCGGACGCCGGCACGGTCGAGCTCGAGAGCAGGCTCCACTTCCGTGACAGCGGCTGGCTGCGCGGACGCTGGGAGCTGGCGGATGGCGGTACGGTCGTCGCGAGTGGCCCGCTCGATGCACCCGCGCTCGCACCCGGCGCGCGGGGAGTGGGCACGCTGACCGGCTGGAGCGATCCGGGCACGCCTGCTGACGAACGCTGGCTGACGGTCCGCTTCGAGACCGCCGCCGACGAAGCGTGGGCGGCTGCGGGCACGGAGATCTGCTGGGACCAGGTGCCCTTGACCGATGTCGCACCGCCGCCGACGCCGAACGGCAGCCCTGGACCCATCGAGCTGGACCCGGATGGCTACCTGCGCCACCCGGCACTGTCGGCGCCACCGACACTCTGCCTCACGCGGGCCATGACCGACAACGACCGGATGGCCGGACTCGGCGAGCGCTGGAACGCGGAAGGGCTGGCCGCCCCGGAGCCTGGCCCCGCCACCATCGTGCGTGACGGTCCGGCCACGCGCGTGAGCCGTGAGGTCCGCTTCGGGTCGACGCTCGTGCGCCACGTCCAGGTGCTGACGCCACTGGCCGGTGGCGGCGTGCACGTGGCCGAGCAGGCGGAGATCCCGCCTGAGCTCTCGGACCTGCCCCGCGTGGGCACGCTGCTCGAGCTCGGGCCTGGTCTGGTCGAGGCCGAGTGGTTCGGCCTGGGCCCGCACGAGTGCTATCCCGATCGCCTCCGTTCCGGCCTGGTCGGCCGCTGGAGCTCGCCCATCGACGAGCTCTTCGTGCCCTACATCTGGCCACAGGAAGCCGGTGGGCGTGCCGGCGTGCGTTGGCTGGAGCTGCGCGATGGTGCCGGCGATGGCGTGCGGCTCACGATGGACGAACCGCGACAGGTCTCGGCGAGCCGCTACCGCGACGCCGACCTGGAGCGGGCCGAGCACCTCGAGGATCTGGATCGGCGGCCGGAGACGATCGTCCACATCGATGCCGCGCACCGCGGCGTGGGCACTGCCACCTGTGGGCCGGACACGATCGAGCGATACCTCGTGCCCGGTGGCACCTATCGCTGGGCCTGGTCGCTGCTGCCCATCCGCGCCGACTGACCCTCCCCACGGCCACGCCGGGGCTTGCTGCGGACGCTAGGCTACGGCCCAACGGCGATCGTGCGTGCCCGGAGCGGCACGCGACACGGGAGGATGCGATTCGGAGCCGATGTTGAACCTGCCCGTCATCGACGCTCACCACCACTTCGGTGAGCCGGGCGCAGCCGACTGGCTCTGGGCCCGATGACCTGTGGCCCGAGCTCGAGATCGAGCGTGTCACCGGCACCGTGGTCTCGGTGATGCGCTCGTCGACCGCCGAGACGCGCGAGCTACTGGCGCTGGCGGCTGTGGTGCCGTACGTGCGTGGGGTCGTCGGCTGGGTCGACCTCACCGACGTTGCCGTGGACGACCGCATCGAGGAGCTGCGCCAGGCTCCGGGCGGAGCGTCGCTGGTGGCGCTGCGGCATGCCGTCGACGACGAGGCCGATCCGCACTGGCTGGAGCGGGCCGACGTGCGACGCGGACTCGACGCGGTCGGCGCCGCCGGGCTCGCCTTCGACCTGGGCCTGCGGACGCGGGAGCTGCCGGCCGCCGTGGTGGCCTGTGCCGGGTCGCCCGAGGTTCGCTTCGTGCTGCAGCACCTCGCCTGCCCGCCCATCGCGAGCGGTGACCTGTCGGCCTGGGGCCGTGCCCTCCTGGAGCTCGCTGAGCTGCCCAACGTGTGCGCCACGCTTTCGGGCTCGTCACCGAGGCCGACCCGCGAACCTGGTCCATCGACGATCTGCGCGATCCGGTCGAGCTGGCGGTGGACGCCTTCGGCCCAGCGCGGCTGATGCTGGGGTCGGATTGGCCGCGCTGTCTGGCGGCGGGTTCGTACAGCGACGTCTTCGACGCTGTCCGCTACCTGCTGGCCGAGCTGCCGACCTATCAGCAGGACGAGATCCGAGGGCTGACCGCGATGCGCGTCTATCGGCTGCGCGATACAGCTCGCCCAGCCACTTGACCTCCTGCGTGGGCGCCGATCACGAGTTGCGGTGCGTGCGCGCACCACTCGGGTTGCGGTTCGGTCACATTCGCGCAGGCTGCGCACGTGGAGCTCGCGGACCAGCGCGAAACGTCATCGCGGACTTGCTATCCTGCGCCGACGCGGCGGCTCCTCAAGGATCACCGCTGACGCCCGGGGGATTCGTGGGGAGCACACCCTCTGCGTCGCTCACAGTCCCACCATAGAAGGAGTACGTCTTGAAGCGACTCGTACCCGGGCTCGTGATCGGAGCCCTAGTTCTCGGTTCATCGGCGGTCGCCGCGCAGGATGGCGGCACGCTGGCAGCGGTCCAGGAGCGTGGCACGCTCGTCTGTGGCGTCAACGGCGGTCTGCCGGGCATGAGCGTCCTGAACGAGGAGACCGGCGTCTTCGAGGGCATGGACGCTGACTACTGCCGCGCCATCGCAGCTGCGGTGCTCGGCGATCCAGATGCCGTCCAGTACACGCCCCTGACCGCGGACCAGCGCGCCACCGCCATCCAGGGCGGTGAGGTCGACGTCATCTTCCGCAACACCACCGACACCCTCACGCGCGACGCGTCGTGGGGCGACTTCGGTCCGACCATCTTCTACGACGGCCAGGGCATGATGGTCAAGTCGGACCTCGGCGTCACTTCGCTCGAAGAGCTCGCGGGTGCCAGCATCTGCGTGACCTCGGGCACCACCACCGAGCAGAACCTGGCCGACCAGATGGCCTTCCTGGGCGTGGACTACACCCCGGTCGTGGCAGCTGAGATCGATACGGTCTATGGCCAGTACGAGGAAGGCCGCTGTGACGCGGTCACCTCCGACAAGTCGCAGCTGGTCGGGCGCCGGACCTCGTTCGAGGATCCGTCCGCCCACGTCATCCTCGACGCGACCATGTCCAAGGAGCCTCTCGCGCCCGTCGTCGCGTCCGGCGACAACCAGTGGGGCGATATCGTCCGCTGGGTCGTCTACTCGACCATCGAGGCCGAGGAGCAGGGCATCACCTCGGAGAACATCGGCGACTTCGCCGGTAGCGACAACCCCGCGGTCGGTCGCCTGCTCGGTGAGACCGATGAGCTCGGGTCGGCGCTCGGGTTGGAGAACGACTTCGTGGTGGCCGTCATCTCGGCCGTGGGCAACTACGGCGAGATCTACGACCGCTCGTTCGGCCCCGACACGGCTCTCGACCTGGGCCGCGCCGGCACCCTCAACGACCTCTGGACCAATGGCGGCCTGATGTACTCGCCGCCCTTCCGTTAGTCGAGCGATCCATCCGAACCCCGGGCGCAGCCGTCACGGTTGCCCCGGGGTCGATACCTGTTGACACGAACCGAGCAGTAGCCACCGATGGCTGACGAGCCCGAGCACACGCCCAGGCGTGTGCAGGGGGGCAGCTCAGGCACATCCGTCCCGTTCTACCGGGACGTGCGGGTGCTCGCGGTCATCACGCAGGTCGTCTTCCTGGCCATCGTCCTGCTCGTCGTGGGCTGGCTGCTCAACAACCTCCTGGTCAACTCGGAGTCGCGGGGCATCTCGACCTCGCTGGGCTGGCTCGACCAGCGCGCTGGCTTCACGCCCGCCGAGTCGATCATCCCCTATACCCCCGACGACACCTACGCGCGGGCCCTGCTGGTGGGCCTCATCAACACGGTCATGGTCAGCGTCGTGGGCATCTTCCTGGCCACGCTCCTGGGCCTGATCGTCGGCATCGCGCGTCTCTCGACCAACTGGCTCGTGAACCGCATCGCGCTGACCTACGTCGAGATCTTCCGCAACACCCCGGTGCTGGTCCAGCTGCTGGTCATCTACTTCGTCGTCTTCCTGCAGCTGCCCGGGGTCCGCGACTCGATCGTGCTGCCGCTCGACATGTACCTCAGCCAGCGCGGCTTCTACCTGCCGCGACCGGAGGTGGCGGCCGACGGCGTCGTCTGGTTCGTGGCCGTCATCGTCGGCACTCGTGGGCTTCGTCGGCCTGTGGTGGTACGCCGGTCGCCGCGAGGATGCCGGGCGGCCCACGCACGGGCTGCGCTGGATCGCGTCCGCGGTGCTCATCGGTGTGCCCGTGCTGGTGTGGTTCCTCATCCCCGGCGGGCCACTCGAGTTCGAGAACCCCGAGCTGGGCACGTTCAACCTCAACGGCGGCCTCCGCTTCTCGCCGGAGTTCCTGGCCCTGACGGTGGGGCTGGCGCTGTTCACCGCGGCCTTCATCGCCGAGATCATCCGCGGTGGCATCCAGGCCGTGAGCAAGGGTCAGCTGGAGGCGGCCCGCACCATCGGGCTGAAGGAGGGCGAGGTCCTGCGCCTGGTCATCCTGCCGCAGGCGCTGCGCATCATCATCCCGCCGCTGACGAGCCAGTACCTCAACCTCATCAAGAACTCCAGCCTCGCGCTGGCGATCGGCTATGCCGACATCTTCAACGTCAGCCGCACCGTGTCGGAGCAGACCGGCCAGCCGGTGGCGGTGTTGATCATCGTCATGGCCGTGTACCTCATCGTCAGCCTCGCGACATCGCTGCTCATGAACATCTACAACCGCACGGTGCAGATCCATGAGCGCTGATCCGCAGATGACCGCTGGCCGGCCGCAGGGTGTGCCAGAGGTGAAGCCGCCCGCGACCGAGGTCGGTGTCCTCGGCTGGCTGCACCACAACCTCTTCTACAGCAAGACCAGCGGCTTGATCACCATCGTCCTCGGCGCCGTCCTCGCGGTCGTGCTCGTGGGCCTGGCGCGGTGGGTGCTCTTCGGTGCGCAATGGGCCGTCATCACCGACAACATGCGCCTGTTCCTCGTGGGCCAGTACCCCAAGGACGAGATCTGGCGCGTGTGGGCGACGCTCACCTTGATGTCCCTCACGACCGGCCTGTCGGCGGGCTCCTCGTCGAGCGGCGCCGTGCGCATGCTGGCCATGATGCTGATGGCCGGCCAGCTGATGCTGGCGGCCCTGATCCTCGCGTCGGGACTGGGCCTGGTGGCCGCGCTCGCGCTGGCCGCGGGCGCCGGCGTGGTGCTGGCGGCGATGCTGTTCTCGCGGCGCTTCCCGGTGCGGCGCCTGTGGATCTCGCTGGGCTGGCTGGTGACCGCTATCGCCGGCGTGATCCTGCTCGCCGGCCTGGGTGACGCGACGCCGCTGCCGTCGGTCTCGAGCAACATCTGGGGCGGCCTGCTGCTGACGATGGTGCTGTCGGTGGCCGGCATCCTGCTCTCGTTCCCGCTCGGAGTGGCGCTCGCGGTGGGCCGGCGCAGCCGGCTGCCGGCGGTGCGCGTCGTGAGCACGGCCTACATCGAGCTCATCCGTGCTGTGCCGCTCATCACCATCCTGTTCATGGCCCAGTTCCTGTTCCCGCTCGTCCTGCCCGACGGGCTCCGCATCGACAACGTCATCCGGGCCATCGGCGGTATCACCCTCTTCAGCGCGGCCTACGTCGCCGAGAACATCCGTGGCGGCCTGCAGGCGATCCCCGCGGGCCAGCACGAGGCGGCGTTCGCCATCGGCCTGCGCACCTGGCAGACGACCATCTTCATCGTCCTGCCGCAGGCGCTGCGCATCACCATCCCCTCGAACGTGGGCCTCTTCATCAGCCTCCTCAAGGACACCACGCTGGCCTACATCATCGGCCTGCTGGAGATCACTCGGCATCGGCCGTGCGGTCCTCGCCAACCCCGAATGGCTGGGCACGCAGTTCGAGGTCTACTCCTTCATCGCGGTCGTCTTCTTCGTCCTCAGCTACACCCTCAGCCAAGCCAGCTATCGCCTCGAAAAGGAACTAGGGATCGGTGAACGATGAGTGACCCCCTCGCGACCAATGAGCCCACCGTGCAGGGCATCTCCACCAAGCCTCGCGACGTCAAGCGCACGCCGCCGGGCCCGGATGCGGAGGACATCATCGTCTGCCGTGACGTGCACAAGTGGTTCGGCGAGCTGCACGTCCTCAACGGCATCACCATCACCGTCAAGCACGGCGAGGTGCTGGTCATCGCCGGGCCCTCGGGCTCGGGCAAGTCGACCTGGATCCGCACCATCAACCGGCTCGAGGAGCATCAGCGCGGCGACATCATCGTCGATGGCATCGAGCTCTCCAATGACATCCGCAACATCGCCGCCATCCGCTCGGAGATCGGCATGGTCTTCCAGCAGTTCAACCTGTTCCCGCACCTGACGGTGCTCAACAACATCACGCTCGGGCCCATCCGCGTGCGCAAGGTGCGTCGCGAGGAGGCGGAGGAGACCGCCATGCAGCTGCTCAAGCGCGTCGGCATCCCCGAGCAGGCGTTGAAGTACCCGGCCCAGCTGTCGGGTGGTCAGCAGCAGCGTGTGGCCATCGCGCGCGCGCTGGCCATGCAGCCCAAGATCATGCTCTTCGATGAGCCGACCTCGGCGCTGGACCCGGAGATGATCAGCGAGGTCCTCGACGTCATGCGGGAGCTGGCCGAGTCGGGCATGACCATGCTCGTGGTGACCCACGAGATGGGCTTCGCCAAGGCCGCCGCCGACCGCATGGTCTTCTTCGATGCCGGCAACATCGTCGAGGAGGGGCCGCCCGAGCAGATCTTCGAGAACCCGCAGCACGACCGCACCAAGCTGTTCCTCTCGCAGATCCTCACGCACTAGAGCCGCGAACCGCGGCCTCGTTGGTGCGCCGTGGGTGCCGCCGCCCAGGCGTAAGGTTGGCTGCTCGCCATGTGACTCATCACGAGGGTCGACCGACGGACATCCGGCACCAGTTCGGCGCCGGTTCCGTCCAGTCACCCAGCCCGTGGGTGGGCCGCTGGACTCCGCGATCCTTGCCCGGGCCGTTCGACTCTTGACCAAGCGACTCCCACCCCGGGACGATGGTCGAGGAGAAACGCATGAACCGGCAATCGATCGGGACCACACTCCTCGTCCTCGTAGCGTCGGTGTCGCTGACGGGATGCAGTCTGCTTGGGCAACTCGAAGCCGCTCAGGAACTCCCTGCTCTCGACGGTCGCGTCGAGTTGCCTGAGGCAGGTATCGCGGTGACCTTCCCGGATGATTGGCTGCTTGACACGCGGCGGATCGACGACGTTGTGGGCTTGGCCTCCGCGTTCGATCCCGAGTCGCAGGCCATGTTGGCTCCCGTGGTCGCGGCCGTTCCCGGACATCGGCACGACCGATGCGTGGTCGTGGACGCCACCCCCATGGTGCAGGCTCGCTGGGGCCGGCCAGCGCTCGCTGAGGTGGTCGCGGAGCTGGAGGCCCTCCTGGGGTCCGACCCGCATTGGGTTGATCTTGACGCTGCGCTCATCGACCTGCCCGCCGGCCGCGCCGGGCGCATCCTGCGAAAGCGGCTCGGGGAGTCGGAAGCCGTGAGCACATACGTCTTCACGCAGGCGGACGCATGGTTCTACCTCGAGTGCGTCGCTCACTCGGACTCAGCCGGCAACTGGCGTTCCATCGCCAAGACCTTCGAGTTCCTGCCCGTGGCCGATGGTCTACCGACGCCAACCCCCGAAGCCCAGGCCTTCCTCGATTCCATGTGCACCGCCTTCGACGAGCTGCTCATGGCCGTCGGCGATCCGGACACGGGCGAGGGCTCCGAACTCAGCTTGGCGCTTGACAACGCCATCGCCAGGGGTGACGAGGCCTAGATCGCCACGACGTCGGAGGCGATGCTCGGACACCTGGACGCGGCCATGCCCTGTCCCTCACCGCGAGGCTGAGCTGCATCGCGACCCAGGCTGGTGGCCAGGGTCGGATCAGTCGAAGACCGGCAGCAGCTCCCGAACGAGATGGGCCGAGCTGGCCGCAGCCGCGTCCACGAAGGCGGCGAAATCGTCGAGCGAGTCCTCGCCCGCGCGGTCGGACAGCGCCCGAACCACCAACCAGGGCACCCCGAACCGCTCGGCCACGCCACACAGCGCCGAGCCTTCCATCTCGACCGCCAGCCCATCCCACTCGCCGGCGAGCGCGTCGCGCTCCTTCGGTGAGGCGAGGTACGCGTCGGTGGTGAGGATCGTGCCCAGCCTGGCCTCCAGGCCGGTCTCGGCGAGGCGGGCGCGGACGCGGTCGAGGAGCGCTGCGGGCGGGCGGTAGCCGGGGTCGGGCTTCTCCTCGGGGACCGGCAGCACGCCCGGCTGGTAGACGATGCGGCCCTGCGGTGTGAGCCGGCCGTAGTCGACGTCGATGAGCCGGTCGGCGATGACGATGTCCCCGATGGCCGCGTCCTCGCGCAAGCCACCGGCGACGCCGCTCAGCACCAACGCGCGGCAGCCGAGGCGCTCGACCATGAGCGTGGCGGTGATGGCGGCCCTGACCTTGCCCACGCCGGCCGCGGCGATGACGACCTCGTAGCCGTCGAGCCGACCCGCGCGCGCCTCGATGCCGGGATGGGGCAGGGGAGGCGGATGGCCGATGGCCGCGAGCAGCAGCTCCTGCTCCTGGGGGATGGCGCACATGATGCCGATGGGCGCGTCGGTCGCGGACATCAGCCGATGCTACTTGGGGCGGGCCAGGTGGGCGACGCCGGTCGCCCGGGCGGCTTCGACCGCGATGGCCACGCCCTGGTTCCAGGCTGGACCGTGGCCGGGCAGGACCCAGCTGGCTTCGACGTCCGCGATGTTGTCCAGCGAGGCGAGGGCCTGGTCGGGATCGGCGGTGAAGGGGCTCACCTGCGGGCCGCTGCGGCCGCTCACCACCGACGTCGTGATGATGCCGTCACCGCTGAACAGGGCGTCGTGGCCGGCGGCATGCAGCATCACGCTGCCGGGGGTGTGACCGGGCGTGTGGATGACGCGCAGGGCGCCGGGGACGTCGAGCGTGGTGCCCGCGTCGAAGGTGGAGACCTCGGTCAGGGTCTTGGTCCGCAGCGCGCCCTTGCGGACGGACCACACGAGGAACGACAGCAGTGAGCTCAGCTTGCGCTCGCCGGTGCCGGCGCTGGGATTGCCGACCTCGCCGCGGGCCAGGGCCGCGTCCAGCTCGTGGACGCTCACCGGCAGGCCCTGCTCGGTACGCACGCGCTCCGCGAAGCCGATGTGGTCCGAGTGTCCGTGCGTCAGCACCAGCGCACGCACGTCATCGATGGTGCGCCCCATGGCCCGCAGCTCGGATTCGAGGTCGCTGTAGTAGCCCGGAAGGCCGGCATCGACGATCGTCACCGCGCCCGCCTCTTCGAGCAGGTAGCAGCCGACGTGGTCTTCGCCGAGACGGTGCAGAGATGAGGTGATGCGCATCGGTTCCTCGCCTTCCAGTTTGGCTCGATCTCGAGCTGAGCGAAGTATGTGGCAGCCACGGCCGGGATGTGCCAGCGGTCGCCCGGCATGCGACGGTGCTTGTCAACCCCTTTGTCAACCCCCTGGGGGCTCGAAAGTGTCGGACATCACCCTTGTCAACCCCTTGTCAAGTGCCTAGAATGTCGTTCTAGCGCCTTGTCAAGACTTGACAAGGCCACTGGTGTGTCCGCCAACCTGCGCCAGCGGAAGTACAGAGGCAGTAGCCAGTTGTCAGTCGGCGTCGCCGCAACCATCAAGGAGAAGCTGGACATCGTCGAGGTCGTCGGCGAGAGCGTCCAGCTCAAGAAGGCCGGGACCATCTTCAAGGGTCTCTGCCCGTTCCATGGCGAGAAGACCCCTTCGTTCACGGTCACGCCCGCGCGTGAGCGCTGGCACTGCTTCGGCTGTGGCCGCGGCGGGGACATCTTCAACTTCGTCATGGAGCGCGACGGCGTGGACTTCCCTACCGCCCTTCGCTCGCTGGCCGGGCGTGCCGGCGTGGAGCTCAGCGAACGCACCACGCGCGAGGATGCCCAGCGCAAGCGGGTCCGCGATGCCCTCGACGGCGCCATCGCCTTCTATCACACGGTCCTGACCAGCCATCCCTCGGGCAAGACCGCGCTCGACTACCTGCACGATCGTGGCTTCACCGACGAGACCATCGAGACTTTCCGCCTCGGCTGGGCACCAGACGCCTGGGATGCCATGAACACCGCCGTCCGCCGCAAGCGCCAGGTCAGCGAGCAGGACCTCGAGGCGGCCGGCCTCGTCAGCCGACGCCGTTCGGGTCGGGGCTTCTACGACCGCTTCCGGGCGCGCGTCATCTTCCCCATCCGCGACGCCTCGGGCGGCGCCACCGGCATGACCGGCCGCATCCTCGGCGCCCAGGGTCCCGACACTGGCCCCAAGTACCTCAACACACCCCAGACGCTGCTCTTCGACAAGGGGCGCACGCTGTTCCTCATCGACAAGGCCAAGTCCGCCATCCGCAAGGCCGGCGTGGCGGTGCTGGTCGAGGGCAACACGGACGCGATCATGGCCCACCAGGCTGGTTTCGAGAACGTCGTCTGCTCCATGGGCACCGCCCTCACCGCCGGCCAGGTGGAGCTGCTCACCCGTTACGCGCCGCGTATCGCGCTGGCCTACGACGTGGACGCGGCAGGGCAGGGGGCCGCGGCCTTCGGGGCCACGGAGCTGACCGCCCTGGTGGCTGAGATCGAGCGTTCGCCATACCGCGGCCGGCTCACCGACGTGGACGTCGTCCGGCTGCCCGACGATCGCGATCCCGACGAGATCATCCGCGATGACCCTGGCGTCTGGCGGGAGGCCACCGAGCATCCCCAGCCGATCATGGAGTTCCTCATCGACCGGGCCGCCACCCGGCACGATCCGTCCACGGTGTCCGGCCGCGAGAAGCTGGTCGCGGAGGTGCTGCCCACGCTGCGCACCATCGGCGATCCCGTCCGTCGCGACGGCTACCTGCAGCTGCTGGCCCGCCGTTCGGGCGTGGAGGAGCGCACCCTGCTCGAGGCGCTCCGTCGCCGCGAGGAGCCCGCGCCCGGTGGCGGCCGCGACCAGTCGCAGGTGGGCTCGCGCATCAACCTCGAAGCCATCATGGCCCAGCCGGACGCGCTCGACCCTCGAGCGGTGGAGCGGGCAGTCGAGCCCGCCGAAGCCACCCTGCTGCGACTGCTCATGCGCTACCCCAGCCGCTTCGATGAGACGGCCCAGAAGACCGACGGCGAGCCGTTCGTGACTACTCCGGCGCGCGAGCTGTGGAAGGCCCTCGGCGCGCAGCTCACCCGGGATGGCTCCGACCATTTCGAGCTCAAGGCCTTCATCGAGGGCCTCGAGCCGACCAGCCGGGCCGTGGCCCAGACGCTCATGGCCGGTACGGGTCCGCTGCCCGACCAGGACGTCCACATCAGGCAGGCCATCGACCAGAGCCTGCTCACGCTCGAACGGGGCCGCCTGTTCGAGCGCATCGAGTACACCCGCGCGCGCCTCGCCGAGGCTGAGGCCGCCGATGACCAAGCCGAGCTCGAGCGGCTCCAGCTCGAGGTCCTCGACCTCCAGCGCCGGCGCCTCGAGCTTGACCGGGCAGTCGATGACACATCGCTGCTCGCCAGACGACGTATCAATCCCAAGCAAGCCGATCAAGTGGAGGTAGCACATGGCAACTGACGCCACCGACAAGCTGCTCGTGGCATCCGTCCTCGAGCGGGGCAAGCGAGACATGGACGGCGATACCGTCCAGCCCGAACAGGAAGACGTCATCGGCGCACCGAGGAACTTCGGCGTGGCTGGTGAGCTCGGCGTGCAGGTCACGGTCGAGGAATCGCAGAAGCAGCCCTGGCGGGAGCCGCCGGCCAAGCTCGAAGAGGATGAGGACGACAAGCCTCAGACCCAGGCCGAGCTCGAGGCCATGGCCCAGGACATGGTCGGCATCGACGACCCCGTCCGCATGTACCTCAAGGAGATCGGCAAGGTCCCCCTCCTCAATGCCGAGGAAGAGGTCGTCTTCGCCAAGGCCATCGAGCTCGGCGAGCAGATCGTCGCGGAGCCGTGGAGCGCGACGCTCTCCCTTTGGGAGTGGACCAGCAACGATACCGAGCACGCCTCGCGCCAGAAGCGGCCCGAACATCGGCTCGACTACTTCGCGGCTGACGCCGAGCGCATCGTGCGCACGTCCTTCGAGGCGGCGGAGAAGGATGGCCTGCTCGTGGCTGCGCCCGACCTCAAGCTGACCGGCGCCCAGCGCGCGGCCAAGGAGGACGCCGTCAAGGCGCTGCTCAAGGACGCCAAGAAGGAGCTGGCCGACTACAACGAGGCGCCCGGTGCGGAGCGTTTCATGCAGCTCGTGGACTTCAGCTACATGTCGGTCCACAACGGCAACCAGGACTGCCGCGACAACAAGGGCCTGCGCGCGCTCTACGACTGGAGCCAAGAGCTGGCCCACGAGTCGCTGCGCCGCTTCATCCTGGCCGGCAAGGAAGCCGAGGTCATGGACGCCTGGGGCTGGGATCCGGAGATGACCCAGGAGCACCTCAAGCCGCGCAACCGGCGGGGCATCGTGGTGCGCTACGGGCGTGAGGGTCGCGAGTCGCTGACGTCGGCCAACCTGCGCCTGGTGGTCTCGATCGCCAAGAAGTACATCGGGCGCGGCATGTCGTTCCTGGACCTCATCCAGGAGGGCAACATCGGCCTCATCCGCGCGGTCGAGAAGTTCGACTACGAGAAGGGCTTCAAGTTCTCGACCTACGCCACCTGGTGGATCCGCCAGGCCATCACCCGTGCCATCGCCGACCAGGCCCGCACCATCCGTATCCCGGTGCACATGGTCGAGACCATCAACCGCCTCATCCGCGTCTCGCGTGGTCTGCTCCAGGAGCTGGGCCGGGAGCCGACGGTGGAGGAGATCGCCTTCGCCATGACCGTGGGGCCGGAGTTCGCGACCGAGATGCTCAAGCGACTCGGTGGCGCCACCAACTTCGCCCACATCGAGGTCAACAACGGTCGCCAGGCGACCATCACGGTCCACGTCCTCGACGACCGGCACGTCAAGCCCAAGGTCAGCGAGGATTACAGGATCGAGGGCTCAGACCACACGTACGAGGTCAAGCTGCCCAAGAAGAAGGACAAGGAGATCGACAACGTCGTCCTGGTCACGCCGGACAAGGTCCGCGAGATCATCAAGGTCAGCCAGGAGCCGGTCTCGCTCGAGACTCCGATCGGCGAGGAAGAGGATTCGCACCTCGGCGACTTCATCGAGGACCGCGCGGCGCTGGCTCCGGCCGATGCCGCCTCGCACCAGCTGCTCAAGGAGCAGGTGGAGGCGGTGCTCGATAGCCTGTCGGGCCGCGAGCGACGTGTGCTCCAGCTGCGCTTCGGCCTCGAGGACGGGCGTTCCCGCACCCTCGAGGAGGTGGGCAAGGAGTTCAACGTCACCCGCGAGCGGATCCGCCAGATCGAGGCCAAGGCGCTGCGGAAGCTGCGCCACCCGTCCCGCAGCCGCAAGCTCAAGGACTACCTCGAGTAGCCGCTGCCGCCGCCCCACGAACCGCGTCGAGGCCGGCCCCACCCACTGGGCCGGCCTCGCCGATCCACGTGGGGGGCTCCCGCGCGTGGCCTCGCGCCCCCGCCGTGCCTCGCGCCCCCGCCGTGCCTCGCGCCCCCTGAGCCGTGCCTCGCGCCCCCGCCGTGCCTCGCGCCCCCTGAGCCGTGCCTCGCGCCCCCGCCGTGCCTCGCGCCCCCGCCGGCTCGGCCCGCCCCCAGGAGCTCGCCCACTATTCAGGCAGGCGATGAACGTGACGCGAGGACGCCCGCGGGTGCAGCATCGATGCACGAGGTGGATGGCGCTGACGAAGCGAGTCGGCTGACGCATCGAATCGACGAGATGTGCGGCCGCGTGGGCGAGTTGATCCACGAGATGGATAGCGGCCGAGGACTCCAGGGCAGCGCGCGACTACTAGAGCAGCACGATCCCGCTGCCACCCGGGTCCACTGCCGCAGCCAGCCGGTCCAGGATGATCCGAGCCGGGACTGGGAAGGCCTGCGTGAACCCTTCCCCGGCTGCTCGCAGGAACGCCCGGTTGTGGCGCGTGTCGGCGAGCAGCAGGATCACGTGGTCGACCTGTCCATCGCGTCGCTTCAGTTCGAGGCGCCGCTTCAGCTCTTGTGAGTCTCGAGCGCGCGTCTCCGCCTCGATCCCGATCCTGACGGCCGCGACACGAGCCAGGGCATCCCAGGCCCGGCGGTCGCCGGGATTCGGCAGCGGCACCTCGGTTGCCCACCGCACTGTCGGCCCGATCCGAAGCCGAAGCCGCTCAAGCAACTCCACGTGTGCGCGGTCGCGGAGCGGAGAGCCCGTCGGATATGCCCGGACACTGAGATCCAGTCCGACAACGGCCAACGCACGCGCCACCTCCGGGACCGGGATGTGCACTGCAGACCCTCGTTCGAGTCTGCTCCAGGTCGGCTGCGACATACCCGCGGCCGCGGCGGCGGTACTCTGGCTCAGGTCGTGGTTGAGGCGGGCGAGGCGCAGTTCGCGGCCCAGGTCGGCGAGGGCTCGGTCAGCGGCACGCGCGGCTCGGTCGACGTGCTTCTCGTGGGCAGCCATGGCCAGATGGTGACCGCGACCCGTTCACCGCCACTTATGCTCCATCGCATGAGCACGATCCGCCGCCCGACCGATGACGACCTGGCCCGCTTCACCCGCGACCGAACGACGTTCCTCGGGCGCCTGCTCGACGTCATCGAGCGCGAGGTCGTGCCCCTCACCCGGGTCGGGGTGGCGGAGGGCAACAAGATCTTCGGTGGCGCCGTCCTGCGCAAGTCGGACCTCTCGACCGTCGTGGCCGTGACCAACCGCGAGACGGCCAACCCGCTGAACCACGGCGAGATCGCCACCATCAACGCCTTCTACGAGATCGCGGCCAGGGACCGCCCCACCGCGGCCGAGACGATCTTCGTCAGCACCCACGAGCCCTGCCCGCTCTGCCTCGGCGGGCTCACCTGGGGTGGCTGGGACAACTTCTTCTACCTCTTCAGCTACGAAGACACGATGGACGCCTTCGCGATCCCGCACGACATCCGCCTCAACGAGGAGATCTGGCGCGTCAAGGACGGCGAGTACGACCACCGGAACCGATACTGGTGCGCCTGGCACATCCGCGAGCTCATCGAGACGACCGACGAGCCCGCCCGCACCCTGCTCACGGACCGGGCGGACGCGCTGACCGGGACCTACGCCGAGCTCTCCGCCGAATATCAGCGCACCAAGGGCGGCGGCGCCGAGATCCCGCTGCCGTAGCGCGCCTCGCGAGCCGCCTACAGGCCCTGCAGTATCTGGACCAGGGCGATGACCGCGACGACGACGAGCGTGACCGTCAAGGCCAGGCCCACCAACAGGACCGTCGCGCTGTTCGCGCAGCTATTCGACCCGGTGCCCATGGCCCGAGACTACCGCGGCTCTCGCTACTTGCGAGCGCCAGCCGTGGTGATGGCCTCAGCCGGGTCGACGGACAGGCAAACGGCATACATCCGCCAGATGGCCGAGCCCGGGGAGTCCTTCCGGTAGCGGATCTCCCAGCCCGCCAGGCCGGCTGATGGGTAGGAACTCACGATGTTGATATCTGCGGAGTCCATCTCCGCGCCGCCGCCGATGGCCACGGAGCCCGCCGGACAGGGCAGGGTCCGCAGCGAGGAGGCTCCGCCGCCGGTGGCGGGGAAGTCATTCGATTTGACCCGCACGACACGCAGGCCGGTGAGGCCCGCGTTGTCCACACCATCAGCGAAGCCAGCGGGCATCCCCTTCATCAGGCCCCAAAGCGGCCGCACGATATTGCTGGGCAGCTCCCCCCTGTTGTTCGTGGCCACGAGCCGTCCTCGTCGTGGACGCCTCTTGTTGGTGAAGCCCACCGCGTGCTTGCCATCGACCCGGTCGGCATTGACCCCGGCTGCGGGGGCGAAAGCGCGCTCCGCGGGGGCGGGTTCGGCCTGTGCCATGGCGCTCGCTACGGTGAGGGTCAGCAGGCTGACGATCACGGCCGTCACCGCTGTAGACAGGATCTGGCGCACGGGGGCTCTCCTTTACTCGGTGCGCGAGGCCGACTCGCACCGTGCGGTTCTGCGACCTCGCATCCCCCCGGTCTCACGCATCGTGCCAGATTGGAGAGGCAAAGCGACACCCTGGGCCAGTCGGCGACCAGCGACCCCGACCTTCAGCGCGGGGCCAACAGCGTGACCCTGGTGATGCTCGTTCCGCCGTGCCGTCCGGTGGCCATCATTCAGCCTTCGGCGCAGATGTCCGCGGCACCGCGAGTTCCTACTCGGTCCACAACGTCTCCAGCTTCCGCAGCGGAAACGGCTGGATGGTGGCGTCACACCATGGCGATGCTGCGAAGCCTCATGCCCTCGATTCATACGTCCACGGCCTCGCAACCACCCCCTCGACGGGTTTCAGCATCGCCGCCAGGAACGCAAGCGGGGTCGATCTCGCCACGAACAAGAGGCCCCCTCCCCGAAGAAGCGCAAGTAGATCGGCCCGGATCTCAAGAGGCCCGTCCCGCGGGGGGGCCGGCCTCTTCTCGTCGGTGGGGACTCGGGTTGACACGTCGGGGTAGGGTGGGGCCGCACGGTCGTGTCGAGCAGTGGCTCCCCCGCTGCAACACCGCGTGACCGTCTGGGGGAAGAGGGAGAGTGCCCATGCGGGCTGTCAAGACCACCACCATCTCCATCCTTGCCATCGGCTTGCTGGCCGGCTCGTCGGTCGGCGTCGCAGCACAGGGGGAAGAGGCGGCAGCCGAACCGAGCACACCGGCCAAGGTGGCAGGGACGATCGACACGTCGGGCACGGCCCTCGTACAGGAACCCACCGAGACCGAGGTCGATGACCACCTGGAGGTCCGTGGCGCGATCGTCGAGGGGGATCGGTTCGAGATGAACGACCCTCGACTGACCGGCACGGTCACCTTGGCGGTCAACGTGGACGTGCACAACGTGATCGGCTCCGTCGATGTCGTGGCCGGGTCGTTCGCCCTCCGCCTCGAGAACGAAGCCGGATCGTGGTCGGGCCAGGGCACGAGTGTCGGCTACAACGGTAGCGGCATCCCGGAGGAGGAGATGCTGGGCCTCGACACGTGGGTGTTGACCGGGGCGGGTGCCTACGAGGGCCTGAGCGCCATCCTGCTCGTTGATGCGACCAAAGACCAGCCCCCCGTCGATGGCGTGATCTTCGCCGGGGAGATGCCACCTGCCCCGGAGCTGCCCGCCGAGTAACCCCAGCGCGCCGCCTCGACTGCCTGAGGCCCGCCTTGAGAACGATGCCGGGTTCTGGGAGGGGACGAGTGTCGATACCTCGGACCCCATGACTCGATATCGTGAAGTCGCTTACTACGAACTCGTCGGGGGCGGGGCGTAGAAGGGGCTTTCGGCGGTCGTGTTCCAGACCGAGACCACTGGCGGCGAGTGGTTGTGGAGCGGCGGCATCTTCCCCGGCGACCTGCCACCCAACAGGTAGTCCCACCTCAGCTGGGTCCCTCGGTCTTCGGGCTGAGGGACCCGCTTCTGCGCCATCCGCCACGAGACGGGGTGTGGAGTCCAGAGGGATGGGACCCATCACCGTCAGGGCTGGATGGGGACGTTGCGCTCCGTGACCGTGGGCCTTGGCAGCGTATGTGGCAGCATCACGCCCGCACGGAGGCGGACTCGGCTCCCCCTCCGATCCGAGTGCTGAGCGAAGATGCGGCCTAGGTCAGGGGCTATCGTCGTCCGCCTGGGTCGCGTAGATGTCGGCAACGGGCCGCTCGCGCTCCTCGTCACTTGCGCTGAACATCTCGACATCCCTCCAGCCGACCAGCGGCCGAAGCCACATCGTCGGGAAGGTATGAATCTGCGTCTGATATAGATACACCTGGTTGTTGAAGAGCTCACGCCGGCGGGCGATGAGCGTCTCCAGCCGCTCGATCTCCTCCTGCAGCGCCATCACGTTCTGGTGCGACTTGAGCTCGGGGTAGTTCTCGACGGTCGCGAACAGCGAGCGCACGGCCGACGAGGTCTGCTCCGAGACGACCGCCTTGTCGTGGATCGAAGCATCTGGCTCGTACGCGGCACGCGCCTGTGTCACCCGCTCGAGGACCTCCTCCTCGTAGGCCATGACGCCGCGCACGGCGGCCACGAGGTTGGGCAGCTGGTCGTGGCGCTGTGTGAGTGCCACATCGATGTTGGCCCAGGCGCGCTGGCACCGCCGTTGGAGCGCGACGACGCTGTTGTAGTTGACGACGATGAGGAAGACGATGAGCACGATCGCCAGAACGAGCCCGACAGCCAGCGCCAGTTGTACGGCCATGGCTACAGCGTACCCGTCAGCATGGCCCCGAGGGCGAAGGCGCAGAGCGCGGCCATGACCGCGCCGATGACGCCCAGCACGAACGCCTCGTCGTGATGCTGGGTGGCCTTCTGCGGCGACCCGAGGTAGACGGCCATGCCGCCCTTGAGGCCGCGCGAGAGGACCAGCTCCTCGTCGGGGATGTCGTATTTGGCCAGCGCTTCCTCGTGGACCGAGGGGTCCGCAGGGACATCGGGCCGGCGAGCCTCCGGGTCCAGCTCGGGCATGGCCGTGGGTGCGCCGATGCCGAAGCCGGGGATGGCGGCGTTGCCCCAGGCCTCCTCCGGAGTGGCCGCCAGCAACCCCATCTCGCGCGCGAAGGCGAGCTCGCTGGCGATGTCACGGTCGACGTTGTCACTCGGGTTCGGGGCGAGCACGACCTCCTGCACCTCACCCCAGGGCCAGGCTTGGCCAAGGATCGTGACGGTCTGGCCGGGTTCGAGCCGTGCCTCGCGATAGTGCCGGCCTTCCCTGCGCGTCGCGCCGATGAAGCTGCCGCCACCCTGTTCCGGGTCGTCGTCGAACCCCGCGGTGCCTGGTCGCTGGACCGTCAACAGGGCCTGTGCTGCCGTCTCGCGCTCGAGCTCGGTCATCTGCTCCGGGTCCTGCTCGAGCACGGCGGCGAAGGCGGCTCCTGTCCGACGGGCCAGGCCCGGTGGCTCGGCGCCCGTCCAGCTGGTGCTCTCGTCGAAGACCGGGCGGATCTCCCAGCGCGCTCCCCGCGGCACCACCCGGATCGCTCCGGTTTCGTCCTTGATGCGGAACTCACGCGACTGCTCCTCATCGAGCAGGACGCGGCTGTTGTCGCCGGTCGTCTCCACCCGGGCTCGGTACCAGACACACGACGCGGACTGCAGTGGCGAGATGAGCGTCCCGTCGATGGCCTCGACCACGCCGCTCAGGCGGACCTCGCCAGCGGCGATGCCGTCGATGCTGGAGGTCGCCACCGACGAGATGAGCCGGTCACGCCGGTAGGCGATGAGCCCCCGTGCGAACAGGACGATGCCGCCGACGAGGCCCGCCACGACCGCGATGAGCACGACAGGCCCGAACTCGTCGATGGCGTTCACGTGGTGATGCTACTGGGGCGCCTGCGCACCGGGAAAGTGGTTCGGAAGTACCGCTCGGATGCTTGCCTGGGCACGTCCGGCAGAGCGTCCACGCGAAGGTGCTACCATTCCTCGGCACCCACGTTCTCGTGGCTGTTTCTTCGTGACGCGATCCGGCGTAGCTCAGTGGTAGAGCGGTCGGCTGTTAACCGATTGGTCGTAGGTTCGAATCCTACCGCCGGAGCCATCTTTCCCTCGTGGAATGCCCTCTTTGGGCGACTCCTTCGCACTCCAGACGACCCCGTTCTCGGTCCCCGTGACTGACTGCGTGACTGACTGGATTTGGGCGGTCGTGCCTACTTGGGCGACCCCGCGGCATCGTGCGCAGCGGGCACTTGCTCAGGAGATCCCATCAGGCCGCGGCGCCCTCTGTCCGCATCACTACCGCGCTGCCAGCAGCGCCTGGGCCACGTTGGCCGCGGTGGCGGCATCCTTGGCGAAGCCGTCGGCCCCGATCTCGGCCGCGAACTCGTCGGTCACGGGGGCCCCGCCCACGAGGATCTTGGCCCCCGGGTCGGCGGCCCGCACGGCCTCGACCGCGGCCTTCATGCCCACCATCGTGGTGGTCAGCAGGGCGCTGATGCCGACGATGTCGGCAGCGTGCTCCTGCGCCGCCTCGGCGAAGGCCTCGGGGCTGACGTTGGTGCCGAGGTCGACGATCTCGAAGTTGGCGCCTTTCAACATCATGCCCACGAGGTTCTTGCCGATGTCGTGGAGGTCGCCCTGCACGGTGCCGATGACGGCGGTGTGCTCGGGCCGGATGCCGCCCGCCGCGAGCAGCGGCTCGATGAGCGCGGTGGCCTCCTTCATGGCGTGCGCGGCGATGAGCATCTCGGGCACGTAGACGCCCTCGTTGCAGGCGAACTTGCGGCCCACCTCGGTCATGGCCACGGTCATGGCGTCGAGGATGACCTTGGGCCCGACACCCTCGTCGATGGCGGCCTGGGTCAGCTTCACGGCGCCGGCACGGTCGCCGGCCTCGACGGCGGCGGTCAGGGCAGCTAGGTCGGCCATGGGTGGTGCTCCTCTCTGGAAGTCAGATGGTCGCGTGTAGGTTGGTGGTTGCAGTCATGCTCGAACGCCACCCTGGGGGCCCAGTTGCCCTGGTCACGATCGCGGCTAGCCGAGGCATGCCAGCAGGTCGCTGATGGTGATGTAGTCGCCCGCTGTTGCCGAGGTCCGGTTGGCGAGCACTTCCGAGTGCTCCCCATCGGGGTCACCTAGCGACGAGACCACCAATGCCGCCTCGCTGAAGTCCTGCTCGCGGGTGTAGCCATTGAACGTGACCACCGTGGTCAGACCCGCACCGACGGCCGCCAGCAGCCCGTTGCGCGAATCCTCGATGACGACGCAATCGCTCACAGCGACGTCGAGTCGGTCGAGTGCCAACAGGTAGATATCGGGTGACGGCTTCTTGGCCGCGACGACATCGCCGGCCAACACCAGGAAATCATCGGCGGCCTCTGGTCCCACCGCGTTCTCGAGGATGGCTCGTACCGAGGGTTCCGCCGATGTCGAGCACACCGCCAGGCTCCAACCGGCGGCACGCGCCTCGACCACGATGCGGGCGATGCCGGGGCGCGGCGGCAACTGGCCCTCGCGCACCATCTCGACGTAGAGTCCCGTCTTGCGCTCGTGCCACTCGGCGACCAGCGCCAGCTGGCCCTCGCGGTCTGGCGGCAGGTGGGCCCTGGCAACGAACTCGGGCGTCAGCAGGGCGGCCAATCGCTCCTTGCCGCCGCCGATGCCGAGCGCGACACCGTAGTCCTCCTCGGACCAGTGCACCGGCAGCCCGAACTCCGCGAACGTCCGGTTGAAGGCCGGCAAGTGCCCGTAGCGCTCGGTGTCGGAGAGGACCCCGTCGCAGTCGAAGATGAGCGCGGTCACGCCTTGCCCTCTGCGCCGAACATGCGGATGTGCTCGGCGGTCATCGCCATCACGGCCTCGCGAACGTAGCCGAACAGCTTGGGTGGGTCAGCCGCTCCGGGGTTCTCGGTCAGGTAGCGCCGGTTCGCCTCCATGTAGGCGATCTTGAGCGCGGTCGAGACGTTGACCTTGGCGCAGCCGCGGGCGATCAGATCGCTGAACTGCTCCGCGGTGAGGCCCGTGCCGCCGTGCAGCGCCATGGGCACGCCCGTCGCGGCCACCAGGTCCGAGACACGCTCGGCATCGAGCACCGGCGGTGCCGCGTACTTGCCGTGGGCATTGCCGATGGCGGGCGCGAAGATGTCGACACCGGTGGCGCGGATGAAGTCGACAGCGACCTCCAGCGACTGGATCACGCTGTCGTCGTCGGAGCCGATGCCGTCCTCGACGCCGCGGATGCCCTCGATCTCACCTTCGACGGCGGCTCCTGTGCGCCGGGCTTCGGCGACGATCTCGATGCACTGGCGCTGGTTCTCCTCCACCGACAGTTCGTGGGCATCGAAGAGCACCGAATCCCAACCAGCCGCAAGGCAGACGCTGATGACCTCACGTTCCGGGCAATGGTCGAGATGCAACGCCACCGGAACCGTGATATCGCGTGTCATCGCCTGCCACATGCTGGACAGGACATCGACCCCGATGGATCGGACCGTCTTCACGGAGGTCTGGACGATTAGCGGCGAGCGCAGCTCCTGGGCGGTGGAGAGGACGGCCTCGAGCGTGAGGTCGTTGACGATGTTGATGGCAGGGACCCCGTACCCTCCCTCGAGGGCTTGCCCGACGATCTCAGCGGTGGTGGTGCGTGTCATCGGTCGCCTCCTCCTGGGTCTGGTCTGGGGTGGTGCAGCCAAGTGGGGGCCCGCGTCTTCAAGCGACCTGGCCCCGACTGATAGATCCGTCCCAGCATGGCGGCGCCGCGCAACGATGACTGGTCCTGGAAGATGTAGTCGAAGTCGCCTGTCCAGCGCTCCCGGGCGGCCAGCATCCCCTCGATCCGGGCGGCCCCGCCGGAGATGCCGACCGTCCGATTGACGGGAGAGAGCCGTGCCACCTGCCTAAGGTGGTCGCCGAGGTAGACGAGGTTGCCACGCACCACGGCAAGCAGCAGGTCCTCGCGCGTCGTCTGCAGGCTCACGCCATCGAACTCAGCCGTCCGTTGTCCGAGGGAATAGCGGTCGCCGCCGAGGAATGGCACGTACGTCGGCAGCGCTCGCTCGCGTTCGTCGACATCCGGAGACGACAGGAACGCGTCGAGCGTGGCGGGCAGGTACTGGCGGTAGAACTGGTCGGGATCGAGCTCGCGACAGAGCGTTTCGCGGAACCAGTCGAGGGCTACGCCACCGGTGTTGAGCACGAAGAACGTGAGCCAGCGGTTGGGCAGCACGTGGGCTCGTACGTTGAAGTCGGGCGATGCCAGCGGCCGGTCGGTACAGACGTTGGCGATATCGCACGTGCCGCTGATGACGTTCGCGTCACCCGGCTCGGTGAGGCCGCCCGAATACGCCGCCAGCGCAGCGTCGTTGCCACCGCACAGCACCATCGCGTCAGCGGGGATCCCGAGCTCATCAGCCACGCTGGGCAGGATCTGGCCGACCGGATCGTACGACTGCATCAATCGCGGCAGCCGATCCGGGTCGAGACCGGCAGCGGCGAGGATCTCCTCGCTCCAGGTGAGGTCATGGCGGGCGGTGGCATAGAGCCCGGTGATCGACGTCGTAGACGGATCGACGCCCCACTCTCCGGTCATGCGGCGCGAGACGTAGGTATTGGTGTGCCCGAACTTGGCGGCGGCCTCCCAGACCTCAGGTTCCTCGTCGCGGATCCACAGGATGGATGCCAGTGAGGAACCGCCGGAAGCCGGCAGATTGCAGGTCTCGGCCAGGAAGCGGTCTTCGCCGACCGAGGAGCGGATCGCAGCCGCCTGCTCGTGCGCTCGACCATCGAGGAAGAGGATCGCCGGCCCCAGTGCAGTGCCGTCGGCACGCATCGGCGTCAGGCCCGGTGTGGTTACCGACAGCGAGATGACCTCCACCTCTGCGAGGTAGGGCTGCACTTCGCGACAGGCATCGCGGATGGCCGACCACCACAGCTGCGGCGAGATGTCGGCCTTGCCGCCACCGTAGAGGTTGATGCTGTAGGTCCGTTGCGTACTGATGCGCTCTTCGAGCCCAGGGCTGAAGACGCCCAGCCTGAGTCCGCTGGTGCCGACGTCCAGAGCCAGGATGTCCTTGCCCATCAGAGCAAGCCTTCCGCGGCGAGATGTGCCCGCAACTCGGCTCGAGCGGCATCGCTGAGGGGCAGCAGGGGCCGGCGCGGGATGCCCCCGTGGAACCCGGCCAGGTCCATGGCCGCTTTCACGCCGGCCACGCCGTGGGCTCCGGAGATGACCCGGTTCACACACGTCACGTACTCCTGGTACGCCGGGCCGTCGGTCCTGTCGCGAGCCTCGCCGAGGGCATAGAGCCGCAGCGCCACCGCCGGGAACGAGTTGGCCAGCGAGACCGTGCCACCAGGGGAGCCGGCAAGCATGGCTCTGAACAGGAAGTTGGCGGAACCGGCCAGCACCTCGAAGTCCGGCCGCTGCAGTGCGAGGAACGCCTCGATGCCCGACCGGGCACTGTCCTTCATGCCCACGATGTTGGGATGCATAGCCAGACGAGCGACCAGCTCGGCCTCCAACGTGACGCCGTTGAAGCCGGGGGCGTTGTAGAGCACGATGGGGATGGGAGCCGTGTCCGCGAGCGTCGAGAAGTATCGCTCCAGGATGGCTGTCGTCATCTGCTTGCGGAAGTAGCCGGGCGACAGGACCAGTGCGTAGTCCGCGCCCACGTCTGCTGCTGCGCGAACGAACCGTTCGGTCTGCCGCTGGGCGTCGTAGGCAGCCCCGGCCATGACCACCTGCCCCGGATCGCGCTGGCGCACGACGACATCGAGTGCGGCCAATCGCTCCTCTTCGGTGAGGCTGCGGTTCTCGCCGTTAGAACCGAGAGCCAGGTAGCCGTGGATTCCCGACTCGGCATAGCGCCTGACGTTCTCAGCGAGTGCGCCGGGGTCGAGGTCCTCGTTGGCGCTGAATGGTGTGCAGATCGGCGCAAAGACACCGGCCAGCGCTGAGGATCGGCTCATTCGGGGTGGCCTGCCTGGGTCGTATTCGACGGCCCGAAGCCGCGCACGCCCTGTACCTCCAGGTCATCCAGCAGGGCATCCACGGTCGCAGCCTCGCGGTCATCGAGCTCTCGAGCCGGGGCTCGCATCGTCTCGCTGCTGAAGACGCCTTGCCGGCGCAAGTGACGTTTGGCACTGAGGACCAGGAGCGACAGGGATGCTGTCTCGAAGGAAAGCAGGGGCAGGATCCGTCGATACCATCCCGTTGCCATCTCAGGGTCAGCGCCTCTGGCCGCGCGGTCGATGTCCATGAGCGCAGGAGCCAGGTCGCAGCCGGGCATGCAGCCGACGGCACCTCGTTCGATCTGCTCGAGATAACCGAGGCCACCCCACCCCGCCACGATCTCCACGCCAGCTTCGTGGGCGGCCGTGGTCTTGGGCCCGGCCCCCGGGATCTCCGCCTTCAGCGATGTCACCAGTGGGTGCGCCCCGACGGTCGTGGCGATGGTGGGGACGTCGAGTCGCACGCCCGTGATCTGCGGTGAATCCTGCATCAGCACGGGCACGCCGCCGGCATCGGCAACACGCCCGAAGTGCTCGACGATCGCTCGCGGGCTCTCCGCTTGTGACGGGGGCAGGACCATCAGGCCGGCCGCTCCATGGACTGCGGCGCGGCGGGCACGATCCACGGCGACGACCGTGGCGCCGTCGAGACCGACGATGAGCCTCACGCGACCCGCGATCGTGGTGGCCGCGAGTGCGACCACGTGGTCTCGTTCCCGCTCCGTGAGGGCCCACGCCTCCGAGGCCAGCCCGGGCACCACGAGGCCATCCACACCGGCGTCAATCATGCGCTCGATGAGGGCCACCAGCTCGGCATCGACGATGCCCTGCTCAGTTCCGTTCGCGAAAGGCACCTGGAGCACGGGTTGGATGCCATGAAAGACCATCGCCTGACCTCCTGCGGCGCTCATGCTGCTTGGTCCCCGGAACGATGCCACCTGGCGGCCGCCAGGAGCAAGGGGCCCTGGCCCCACGGGACGACGAAACCCTTGGGCACATGGTGATAGTGGAAGTCGCTGGTCGAGGACCAGACAGCGGCAGAGACGTCTCGCAGGACGCCCTCCGAGTCGGTGTCATGGAGCGTTGCTTGCCAGGCGGCCGCAGCGGTCGCCAGGTAGGGCTCGCGTGGGAGCCACCCGTGCTCGACGGCGCGTCCCAGACCCTCCGCCATGAACGCTTCGGTAGACGCTTCGGATTCCGATACAGGGGACTGGGCGACTGCCCACCAGGCACCGTTGGGCCGCTGGGTCGCGTGCATCGCGGAGGCCAGTGCCTGCATCGCCGCCAGCAGGGGCGCGAAGGCTCGATGGTCGAATGGCAGCTGCTCGAGGACGTCGAGCAGGCCCAGCATGGCCCAACCCTGCCCTCGTGCCCAACCCAGGGCGTAGGGACGGGCGGTGCGCTGGAGCCAGAAGTGGTGGAAGAGCCCGCTGGCCTCGTCCTGCAGCATGGATACGTAACCAAGAGCCTGCCTGGCTCCGGTATCGATCATCTCGTCATCTTCGAGGAGGCGTCCCAGGTGGACCAGGAACGGTGGGTCGAAGTGCAGGCAGTCGACATACACGCCGGGCCCGGGATCAGCCAGCAACGTGACCTCGTCAGGCGACAGCGCCGTCCCTCCGTAGGGCTCCTTGAGTGGCGCGCTCACGAATGACGTGAATACGCCGTCACCGATGGTCGGTCGTTCACACAGGTACGTCGCCAAGTCCGTGGCTGCATCCCGCAAGACCTCGTCATGGTGGCGCTCCATGACCATACACAGTGCTCGGCCGGGCACGGTGTTGTCCATCTCCCGATAGGGCACCGCTCGAGTGGCCCAGCCCCGCAGGAATCCCCGCGCATAGGCGGCCCAGCGAGGATCGCCCAGCAGCTCACTGGCTGCAAGCAGGCCCTCGAAACCGACCGAGTCGCCGTAGAACCAGCCGCTGCAGGGGTAGTCGACCAGCGAATCCGCTGCGCGTCTGAGCCGTTCTTCCACCTCGGCCGGTGTGAGCTCGACCATCAAGCCGCGCTCCCTGCGCTCCGCACACTCTCCACGCTGATCCCAGACCGGGCGGTCGCAGCGTCGGGTTTGGGCATTCGGATGACCTCGCGTCCTGTATCAGACCCAAGTTGACATGATATCGTAAGCGCGCATACGATTGCACCCTTCGGTTCGCCTTGACAAGCGGTGTGTCCGAGGCTCTATAGTAGTATTTAATGACTTATAGTGCGTCTCCGGAGCCGCCGGTGCGACGACGGGGTATCCATTCGGAGGTGGTGATGGAGCTCGGGTCTCGTGTCGTCCAGGGCGCCTACCCGTCCGGCAGCATCATCCCTCGAGCCGACGACCTGGCCACTGAGCTGGGGGTCAGTCGGACCGTGGTGCGCGAGGCCACTCGCGTCCTGGCCGAGAAGGGCCTTGTCGAGTCGCGTCAACGGGTAGGGACCCGAGTCCGCGAACGCCGCGATTGGGATTTGCTCGACCGAGAGGTCATCGCCTGGCAGCGCGCGGCAGGCCCTGACCTTCTCTTCTTCAGGGATCTGTCAGAGGCGCGAATGGCCATCGAGGGTACAGCTGCGCGCCTGGCTGCGAGGCGAGCCTCTTTGGATAAGGTCAGGGGCATGCGCCGACTCTGCGAGCAGATGGAGCAGCAGGCAGGCGACCCATCGGCATTCATGCGCGCCGACCTCCGACTACATGCCGCCATCCTGCGCGCTGCTGGCAATCCGCTGCTGCTGCAACTCGCCCACACCATCTCGGAGGGCCTGCAGGCGAGCCGTGACGTGACCGTTCGGTCCGAGGGCGAGAACCTGCGCGCGGTGCCGTTGCACGCCGCTGTCGTGGAGGCCATCGCCGCGGGAGACGAGGAAGAAGGGGCCCTGCGCATGACGCTCCTCCTGCAACAGGCCCTCCACGACATCGAAGCGATTATGGGCGCCGACCCGGATACTGCCTCGTGAGCATCAGCCACAACGCGTCGGACATCCTCCGTCGCGTGGCTGAGCGCACGCTCGAGTTCGATCTCAGCGTTTGGCAGTGGGGCGATGCCATTGCCATCGATGGGCTGCTCGACGCTGCCGAATTGCTGGAGGCGCCACGCTACCGGGAGCATGTCGCAGGCTTCTACCAGCGCTGGGCAAGGCGGCCCCTGGGCTGGATGGACCATCTGACGCCCGGAGCCGCCATCCTGCGGCTGTCTGACGCGGCGGACGATCCGTCTCTGCTGGCCGCCGCCGAACGGTTGGCAGGCTGGTTGCGCGACGCACCCCATACCGAGGGCGGCCTGCCGCTGTACCGGCCTGACATCGGCACCGTGCGCCACAGCTGCTGGGTGGACACCATCTATCACGAGCCACCGTTCCTGCTGCGTCTGGCCGACGCCACCGGGGATGCTGCTCATCGGACTCACGCCGTCTCGGTCTGGACCAGTCACACCACCGCGCTGTCGAGCGACCAGGGCCCTTTCCTGGCTCACTCCTTCGAATCCGCGAACGGCTTGTCGCGAGGCTACGGCTGGGGCCGCGGCAATGCCTGGGCCATCCTGGGCATGGTCGACGCGCTCGAGCTGTTGCCCTCGGATCACGCCGATCGACCACGGCTGCTGGCCGAGTTCGAGGCCCTGGCCAACGCACTGATCGAGATCCAGGCGCAGAACGGCATGTGGCGAACGCTGCTGCATGACCGTGAGGCCTACCTCGAATCGTCGTGCACGGCGATGTTCGGAGCCGCCTTCACCAAGGGCTGCAGGCTTGGCCTCTTGCCCGACCGCTTCGACGAGGCGGCAGACCGGGCCTGGCTGGCGGCGCGCGAATACGTTGACGAGGAGGGCCGTCTCTTCGGCGTGTCGGCCTGGACACATGCAGCCATCAACCACGTGGAGGACCCGACGTACTACAAGACACTGCCGACCGAGGTCAACTGGTGGGGGCAGGGTGCGGCACTCCGAGCGGCCGCTGAACGCATGAGAGCGAGGCTGACGTGAGTGGACAGGTGAACGACGGAGCGGGCAACGCGGGCGCGCTCGCCGGTATCCGGGTGCTCGATGCGACGCAGATGCTGTCAGGCCCCATCTGCACTATGCGCATGGCCGATCTCGGCGCTGACGTGCTCAAGATCGAACCCCCGGACGTGGGCGACTGGACGCGGACGCACGGCTTTGCCAATGCCTATATCAACGGGGAGACGACGGCCTATCTGGGCCTCAATCGCAACAAGCGCAGCGTGACCCTCAATCTCAAGCATCCCGATGGACGGGCGGCATTCCATGAGTTGGTGGCGACCGCGGACGTGTTCATCCAGAACTATCGCGTCGGCACCGCTGACCGTATCGGCGCCGGCTACGAGGCACTCAGTGCCATCAACCCCAACCTCGTCTACTGCTCCATCTCGGGCTATGGCGAGACCGGCCCCCACGCCGGCCGGCCCGGCCAGGATCTCGTCATCCAGGGCTACAGCGGCTCCCTCTTCTCTGTCGGAACGAGCGAGGACCGGCCCACCCCCGGACCCCTCTGGGCGGCCGACACCATGACCGGGTACCAGGCGGGCATGGGCATCCTCAGCGCGCTCATCGCACGCGGCAGGATCGGCCGTGGCCAGAAGATCGAGGTGAGCATGCTTGGTGTGGTCATGGACTGCCAGGCGCAGGAGCTCACCACCTACCTGAACCTGGGACTGCTGCCCGAACGGACCCATGCTCCCTCGGCCCACGCCTGGGTGACTGCGCCATATGGCGTCTACCGCACCGCAGACGGCTGGATGACGATCGGCCAGGTGCCTCTGGACGTCCTCGGTGATGCGCTCGACGACGACCGTCTGCGATCGATGACTAAATGGGATGACGGCGTCATCCATCGCGACGAGGTCTACCAGATCACCGAGCGCATCATGCCTTCTCGATCGAGCGCCGAGTGGCAAGCCATCTTCGACCGGCACAAGCTCTGGTGCGGCCCAGTCTATGACTATGCCGCACTTGAGGCTGACCCGCACGTCCAGGCGACCGGGATGATCATCTCGGTCGAGCATCCGCAGCACGGCACCCTGCGCATGCCAGCGCCGCCGCTGCGCATGACCGAGACACCGCCCACAGTGAGGACACCCCCGCCGATCCTGGGGCAGCACACCGACGACGTCCTCGCCGCAGAGCTGGGCTACAGCCAAGGCAGGATCCAGGAGCTCCATGAGAGTGGGGCGATCTGATGGGAGGCAGCAACGTGTCCGACGGCAGCACTGAGGACCTGGGCTACACCGTCGAGGGACAGATCGCACGCATCACCTTGCAGCGTCCCGCCAAGCTCAACACGGTCACCGCTGCCATGGGTCGGCGGCTCTTCGAGATCGCAGCAGCGGTCAATGACGATCCCTCCGTGCGCGTGGTCATCCTGCAGGGGACCGGGGAGCGAGCCTTCTCGGCCGGCAGTGACGTCAAGGTCCTTGATGACTACGGCACCAACTTCGAGCTGCGCAACCGACCCGACTACTGCACCGCCATCTGGTCCATCCGCAAGCCTGTCATCGCGTCCATCCGCGGCTACTGCATCGGCGGCGGCCTGGAGATGGCACTCGTGTCGGACATCCGGATCGCTTCCGAGACGGCCAGGTTCGGCGCCGGTGAGATCAAACTCGGTTGGCACGGTGGTGCCGGGAATACGCAGTTGCTGCCGCGGCTGGTGGGCTACGGCAAGGCCATGGAGATGGTGCTGACCGGTGACCTGATCGGTGCCGCCGAGGCTCGTGCAGATGGGCTGGTCCAGCAGGTCGTGCCGGACGCGGAACTCGAGGCCGCCACCCTGGCACTGGCCGAGCGGATCGCCGCCAACGCGCCCATCGCAGCGATGCTCTCCAAGCATCTCATCCGCATGTCCGAGTCCACATCGGTCGATGTTGGCCTGAAATGGGAGAACGATCTGTTCGCCTACTGCTTCACCACCGAGGACGCCGCCGAGGGACGGGCGGCCTTCGTCGAGAAGCGCCCCCCACGGTTCCGCGGTCGTTGAGGGGGATCGTGAGCATGGAGATCGCACCTGGGGTCCATCGCATCATCGCTCCGCTGGGAGAGCGCTTCAACGCCATCCACCTGTTCGTCGGTTCACAGGCTGCGTTGATCGTCGACACGGGCCTGCACCCGGATCCGGATGCCATCATCATCCCGTACCTCGACGCCATCGAGCTCGACCGGTCACGGATCCGGTACATCGTCAACACTCATGGCGACTTCGACCATATGGGCGGCAATGCCGCCATCCGCGAGCTGCTCCCCGACGCCCTGCTGATGTGTGGCCAAGAGGACCAGCTGCTGGTCGAGGACGTCGAGCGCATGATCACGCAGCGCTACGGTGAGTTCGCAGCCGAGCACGGGCTCGACGACAGCGAGGAGACCAAGGCCTGGATCAGGGAGAACGCCAAGGCTACACCCATCAATGTCGGGCTCAGCGGTGGTGAACGCATCCACCTCGGTGACGGCTGGAGCCTTGAGGTCCTGCATACGCCCGGCCACTCGCTCGGCAGTATCAGTGTCTGGGATCCCCGCAGCCGCTCCATGGCCATCGGGGATGCCGTCCTCTGGAACGCCGTCTTGCTGGCGACCGGCGAAGCCGCCTTCCCGCCCACGTATCGCTACGTGGAGACGTACCTGGCCACCATCCAGCGACTGCAGAGCATGGCCATCGAGCGGTTGCTCACGAGCCACTACCCACTCTATGAGGGGTCGGCCGTGGCGGGCTTCCTCGACGGCAGCCGGGCCTACGTGGAGCGCGTCGATGAGGCCCTGCTCGCCGAGCTGGAACGCGCCGCGCCCGTGACCCTGGCCGAGCTGACCGTCAGCCTGGGCCCGGTCCTGGGCGACTGGCCTGCTGCGGCCAGCCAATACCTCTGCTATCCACTTCTGGGCCATCTCGAACGTCTCGAACGCCAGGGGCTGGCCACCCGGACCGCGAGCTCAGGAAGGGAGGTGGCCTGGCGTCCGATGGAGTGAGCATGTCTCCCGGAGCCGTGTTAGGGAGCACGGCGGATCGACCGGAGTCTCCGGCCGATGCACATGAATGACATGGAGGAGAAGTGACGATGAAACGACACCAGAAGATCGGAGCGGTAATCGCTGCTCTGGCGATCGCCGCCACGGCCATCCCGGTCGTGGCACAGGATGACGCCTCCGCTGAGGATGTGGTCGTCTACGGTCTCTACAAGCGCATGGATCAGGGCTGGTTCCAGAACGAAGCTGCCGGCGCCGAGGCCAAGGGCGCGGAGCTCGGTATCGAGGTCGTGACCCTGGACAACCAATTCGATCCCAACGTCATGTCCGCGAACCTGGACAACGCTATCGCCGAGGGCGCCAGCGGCATCCTCATGGTGGTCCCCGACCAGCAGCTTGGCGCAGGCGTCATCGAAAAGGCCCGAGCGGCAGGCATCCCGCTGATCGCCATCGATGACTCCATCGCCGATGCCGATGGTCAGCCGGCACCGTTCGTGGGCATGAACACGGCGCAGATCGGTACCGACGTGGGCACCATGCTGGCCGGCTTCGCCAACGATCGCGGCTGGTTCGACCCCGCGGATCCCAACTCGCTCAAGGTCGCAGCACTGACCTTCAGCACGCTCGATGTCTGCAACCAGCGCACCGACGCGTCGAAGGCTGCCATCCTCGAAAACCTGCCCGGCCTTGGCGAAGACGCCATCATCGCGCAGGACTATGAAGGCGCCAATACTGACGGCGGTCTCCAGGCCATGCAGGGCCTGCTGACGTCGAACCCTGACGTCAAGCACTGGCTGGTCTACTCCTGCAACGAGGAGGGCGTCGTGGGCGCCGTCCGCGCGCTGGAAGCGGCCGGCAAGGATGCCGACGCCTGTGGCGTGGGCCTTGGCGATGGCGCCCTGGCCAAGATCGAGATGCTCGAGAAGATGTCGGCCGGCTACTGCGGAAGCCTCTATGTCGACTCCCGCAAGCACGGTGCGGTCGGCGTCCAGGCGATTTACGACTTCGTGGTCAACGGGACTGAGATCCCCCTGGAGCAGCTCCAGGACGGCATCCAGGTCACTGCTGAGAACGCAGCCGAGGTCTTCGGAAGCTAGGTGCCCAATGGGAGTCGCTGCTGGTCTTCGCCAGCGGCGACTCCCGCACTTGATCGGATCGACATGACCGAAGCCATTGAATTCCGAGCCATCACCAAGGACTTCCCGGGGGTGCGCGCCCTCGATGACGTCTCCTTCTCCGTTCGGGGAGGGGAGATCCATGCCTTGATGGGTGAGAACGGCGCGGGCAAGTCCACGCTGCTTCGGATCCTGGGTGGTGACCACATCCCCGAGAGCGGCGAGACCATCGTGGCCGGCAGCAGGGTCGACCTGGTCAGTCCACACGAGGCCCTGGCGCAAGGCATCCGCGTCATCTACCAGGAACCCAACCTGGTGCCGGGTGTGACCGTGGCTGAGAACCTGTTCGTGGGACGCCTGCCGCGCCGCGGGTTGATCGTGGATCGACGCAAGCTTCACGCCATGGCAGGGCGGGAGATCGAGCGTCTGGGAGCCTCGTTCGCGCCCGATGATCTGCTGGCGGACTTGAGCACGGCCCAACGCCAAATGGTGGAGATCGGCAAGGCCCTCGCCGCAGATGCCCGCATCCTCGCGCTCGATGAGCCCAGTTCGTCGCTCTCGAGCCGGGAGGTAGAGCACCTCTTCGAGGTCCTGGGCAGACTTCGAGATGAGGGCGTGGCCATCATCTACGTGTCACATCGGCTGGCGGAGGTGATGACCCTGAGCGACCGCATCACGGTGCTCCGTGACGGTCGTCATGTGGACACTGTCGAGACGTCTGCCACCAGCGAGCGGGAGCTCATCCGCATGATGGTCGGGCGCGACGTCGGTGGGCTCTTCGCGCGCCCCGAACGACAGTTGGGAGCGCCCATCCTCGAGGTCAGGGGCCTGAGCACCGAACGCATCACCGACGTCAGCTTCAGCGTGCGCGCCTCGGAAGTGGTCGGAGTCGCGGGCCTGATGGGCTCGGGCCGGAGCGCCCTTGCGCGGGCCATCTATGGATTGGATCGCATTACTGCCGGAAGCGTGCTCGTGGATGGCCGCGAGATCGCGGTCAAGGCTCCTCGTGATGCCATCGATGCGGGCGTGACGCTGTGTCCTGAGGATCGCAAGCGCGACGCCCTCATCCTGCGGCGCTCGGTGGCGGAGAACATCGCGTTCACCTCGCACAAGCGCCTGGCTCACTACGGGTACATCGACCGCGCGCGCGAGGCGGAGCTGGTCGACGGTTACATCCGCGACCTCCGCATCAAGACGCCCGACCGCGAAGTGCCCGTGGTCAACCTGAGCGGCGGCAACCAGCAGAAGGTCGTCCTCGCTCGAGCCCTGGCCATGCAGCCGCGGGTCTTCATCCTCGATGAGCCCACGCGGGGCATCGACATCGGTGCCAAGAGCGAGATCTACGCACTCATCGAGAAGCTTGCCAGTTCAGGGCTGGCAGTCGTCCTCATCTCGTCCGAGCTCGTCGAAATCATCGGTCTTGCCGACAGGATCATCGTCATGCGCGACGGGAGGAAGACGGGTGAGCTCACCGGTTCGACAGCTACCGAGGAGGAGATCTTGACCCTAGCCATGGTCCCGGATGCGGCACATAGCATGCAGGAGGCTCGAGCGTGAGCGCAGCCGCAGAGCCGCTTCGGCCACGGCGCAGTTCCAGGCTCCAGAACCTGCTGCCCCCCGAGCAGCGTGGCGTGCTGATGGCCCTGATCGGGCTGGGCATCATCCTCAGCATCGCCTCGCCGTTCTTCCTTACTCCAGGCAACATCGGCAACCTTCTGGTCGGTGTCGCGCTGGTGGGGATCGTGGCTGCCGGCGAGACGTTCGTGATGATCTCGGGTGGGCTCGACATCTCGGTCGGGTCCATCGTGGCGCTCACGGGAGTCGTGTCCGCTGTCGTGCTCACCGAGACGCACAGCGCCGCTCTCGCGGTGGCGGCAGGCATCGGTACGGGTGCCCTCGCCGGCTACTTCAACGGCTTCATCATCACGACCCTTCGCATCAACGCCCTCATCGTCACGCTGGCGACGATGTCGATCTACCTCGGTCTCACCTATATCGTGGCCGGAGGGAAAGCAGTCGGCGCCACGGACGCCACCTTCTCCTGGCTGGGCAACGGCAACATCCTGGGAGTCCCCAACCCCATCATCCTGCTCGTGCTCGTCTTCGTGATCGGCCAGTTCATCCTGTCCTTCACGACCATCGGTCGCAACATCTACGCTATGGGTGGCAACGCTGAGGCGGCTCGTCTGGCCGGCTTGAACCTGACCCGGTACCGCATCGGGCTGTATATCACCTCGGGAGCCCTGGCCGGTCTCAGCGGCGTGGTCCTGACCGCCCGGCTTGGTTCCGGCCAGCCCATCGCCGGTGCCGGCGTGGAGCTGTCAGCCATCGCGGCCGTCGTGTTGGGAGGGACGTCGCTGTCGGGCGGCGTTGGCTCCATGGCCGGCACGGCACTGGGCGTGCTCGTCCTGGGCACGCTGAGCAACGGCCTCATCCTGCTGCGCATCCCCGCGTTCTATCAGTACCTCGCCCGGGGCACGGTGCTGCTGCTGGCCGTCGGACTCGACCACTATCGAGGACGGATCGGGAGTCTCGTGCAACGGAGGCGTGCGCGGTGACTGGCTCGGCCGCGAGGCGAAAGGTGCGGCTCGGGTTCATCGGCGCAGGTTGGTGGGCGACCGTCAACCACATGCCCATCCTGAAGGCACGCGATGACGTGGAGATGGTGGCGGTATCCCGTCGCGATCCCGCCCTGTTGGCCGTGGTCCAGCGAGAGTTCGGCTTCGAGCATGCCCTGACCGACTATCGGGATCTGCTCCAGCTGGATCTCGACGGCATCGTCGTCAGCTCGCCGCATGCCGCCCACCATGAGCATGCATTGGCGGCGCTCAGGAGTGGTGCGCACGTGCTCTGTGAGAAACCCATGACGCTCGATCCTCGCGAGGCCTGGGAGCTTGTCGAGGAGGCGCGTGCCCGCGATCTGCACCTGCTCGTTCCCTACGGCTGGCACTACAAGCCGTTCATCCAGGAGGCCAAGCGCCTCATGGACGATGGCGCCGTTGGCGAGGTCGAGTACGCCCTCTGCCACATGGCCTCGCCGACCAAGGGCTTCTTCGCCGGTGGCGGGGGACCGCCCGAGCATTGGGAGCCGACCATCTCCGGGCCCGACCCGGGCACTTGGCAGATGCCCGACCGTGGTGGTGGCTACGCGCACGGCCAGGTGAGCCACTCGAGCGCCCTGCTGTTCTGGCTCACGGACCAGCGTGCCGGGCGAGTGTCAGCACTTATGACACGGCCAGACTCGCGCGTCGACATGTACGACGCCGCGGCCGTCGAGTTCCGCAACGGCGCCATCGGCACGATCTCAGGCGCCGCGACCCTTCCTGACAACGACAAGTTCCAACTGGAGCTGCGCATTTTCGGGAGCGAGGGCGTGCTCCTTCTCGATGTGGAGCGAGAGCGCCTTGAGCTTCGTCGCCACGATGGCAGCCACGTCTCGGTCGAGGTCCCCTCCGGTGAGGGTGCATACAGCTGTGAAGAGCCGCCCGTCCGCTTCATCGAGCTGATCCGTGGCCGGGCCACCAACGACTCCTCCGGCGAGGTCGCCGCCCGCACCGTCGAGTTGATCGACGCCATGCATCGATCGGCCGCGCAGGGCGGGGTTCCCGTCGAGGTCAGCGACGCTTCCGTCGATAGGGCCCTCTCCGCGTCATGAGCGCCCGCGTCACCGGTGTGCGCACCGTCGTCGTCAACGCGCGCATGCGCAACTGGGTCTTCGTGCGCATCGAGACCGACCAGCCTGGGCTCTTCGGCTGGGGCGAAGCCTCGATCGAATGGCGTACCCGTGCTGTCGTTGGGGCCATCGAGGACCTCGCTCCGCTCCTCATCGGCGAGGAGCCGATGCGCGTCGAGCACCTCTGGCAGAGCCTCGACCGTCACCCCTTCTTCCCTGGTGGCACCATCGGCATGAGCGCGCTCTCTGGTCTCGACCACGCGCTCCACGACATCCGTGCCAAGGAGTTGGGCGTTCCGCTCCACGTGCTGCTCGGTGGGCCGGTGCGCGATCACCTTCGTATGTACGACCATCTCGGCGGAGGCGACCCGGCCGCTGTCTACGATGAGGCCAACCAGGAGGCATTCGCCGAGCGAGCCCGGCGCAGCGTGGGCGATGGCTTCGACGCGCTCAAGATCCTCGCGGTGCCGCGCAGCCGTCCGCTGGAAGGAGCAGCCGCGGTGCGCGAGGCGGTCGGGCTGATGGAAGCGGTGCGCGATGCGGTGGGCGACGAAGTCGACGTCATGGTCGACCTCCACGGTCGCACTTCGCCGGCCATGGGTATCCAGTACGGCCTGGCCCTGGCGCCGCTCCGTCCCTGGTTCCTCGAAGAGCCTTGTCGGCCCGATGACACGGCCGGTCTGGCCGCGGTGGCTCGAGCGGTCCCCGTGCCCGTCGCCGCCGGTGAGCGCCTTGTGACCCTGCGTGAGTTCCGGGCCATGTTCGAGCAGCGCGCTGTCGCTGTCGCCCAGCCCGACGTGTGTCACGCCGGTGGTGTCACCGGCGTCAGGCGCATCGCCGCTCTCGCCGAGGCGTTCGGTGTCGTACTCGCGCCCCACAACCCGCTCGGGCCCATCGCCACGATGGTGAACATCCACCTGGGCTTTGCCATCCCGAGCTTCCTCATCCAGGAGATCATGCGCAACGACGTGCCCTGGCGTGACGAGGTGGTTGACATGCCGCTGGCCATCGTCGATGGGCGAGTCGCGCCGCCTGACCGTCCGGGCATCGGCATAGAGATCGACGAGCGTGCCGCCGCGAGACATCCCTACCAACCAGAACCACTGGTGCGCTGGTACCACGACGACGGCTCGGTAGCCGACTGGTGAGCACCGGCCGATCCAGCCAACGACAGTACTTCGGAGGACCTGCATGACACCACGCGAGCGCATCCTCGCCGCACTCGACCACAAGGAGCCCGACCGAGTGCCCATCGACCTGGGCTCATCGATCGTGACCTCCTGCACCAAGGCGGCCTACGTGCCCCTGCGCGAGCACCTGGGCCTGCCCCCCGAGGAGATCGTCGTCTACGACGAGGTGCAGCAGCTGCCCTACATCGGGGAGGACGTCCTCGAGCGCTTCGGCGTGGACACGCGCATGGTGCAGCTGCCGCCGACGCACGTGAAAGGCGTGGAGATCGTCGACGAGGGCGAGTATCTCGCGATGTGGGACCGCTGGGGCGCGAAGATGCGGATGCCCAAGGAGCAGCCGCTCTACTACGACTGGGTAGAGTTCCCGATCACGGAGATGACCTCCGAGGCGCTCGAGGCCAACGCCTGGCCGGAGCCCGATCCGCCCGAGCTCATCGCCGGCCTGCGCGAGCGCGCCGAGCAGCTGCGCGCCACGACCGACTTCGCGCTCGTCGGGTCGGGCGTCATCGGCGGGGGCATCTTCGAGCAGTCCTGCCGGGTCATGGGCATGGAGCCGTTCATGATGTCGATGCTGATGGCACCCGAGTTCAGCCGGGAGCTGGCCGATCGCATCACCGACATCTACATCGAGTCGGTCGACCGCTACCTCTCCCAGGTCGGCGAGCTCATCGACGTCTTCACCTTCTGGGACGACGTGGCCACCCAGCAGGGCTGGATGATCAACCCACAGTCCTACATCGAAGTCATCAAGCCGCGTCAGAAGCGCCTCTTCGAGGCCATCAAGGCCCGCACCGACGCCAAACTCTTCTACCACGGCTGCGGCGCGGTCTACGAGCTCATCCCGCACCTCATCGAGATCGGCGTAGACATCGTCAACCCGGTGCAGGTCAACGCCGAGGGCATGGATTCGGCGCGGCTCAAGGCGGCCTACGGCGATGACATCGTCTTCTGGGGCGGTGGGGTCGACACCCAGAAGGTGCTGCCCTTCGGCACGCCCGACGAGGTCCGTGACGAGGTCAAGCGCCGCATCGACGACCTCGCACCCGGGGGTGGCTTCGTGTTCGCCACGGTCCACAACATCCAGGCCTACGTGCCGCCGGAGAACATCGAGGCCGCCTTCGACACGGCCCTGACGTATGGGGTCGGTGTGTCGGCCTCCTAGGGAGACCGGCCGTCGACCATCATGTCCGTCGGTCGTGCATAACGAATACGGGGAGGACCGCAACGTGGACCAGGTGAAGACCAGCCCGAGCGCGGCAGACCGCCAAACCATCCGCGCTCTCGCGGGGCGGTGGGCGGACATCGCCGCGCTGCCCGTCATGGCCGAGCGCAAGCGAGGCTGGCGAGCCCTGCACGACCTGCGCCCGGAGCGCCCCATGATCCTGTTCGAGACGGACACCGTCGAGGACTATGTGGCTGCCGACGAGCTCGTCTGCGAGGACCCGGTCCTGCGCGCGGTCGAGGCCACGATGCGGGAGAACCTGCGCCACTTCGAGGAGGTCGGCGACGACATCGTGCTCGAGCCCTGGTACCGCCTGGGCTGGGACCTCGACGACTCCGGTTGGGGCGTGGAAGTCATCCAGGTTCCCACCGAGGGCATCGGCTACACCTTCAACTTCCCCATCAGGGAGCCAGCGGATGCGGCGCTGCTCCAGCCGCGCACCTTCAGCGTCGACCGAGACGGTACCGAGCGCAAGCGCCAGTTGCTCGATGACACCTTCGGCGACCTGCTGCCGATCCGGGTCGGCAACTACGACCACTTCATGGTCGATCAGGGGGCCGAGAGCTGGGCCGGCAACTACTTCATCGGGCTCACCTGGCAGATCTACCGCTTCATCGGCAACGACGGCCTGCTCAACTGGCTGTACGAATCGCCGGAGACCATCCACGCGCTGATGGAGTACATGACCGACGACCGCACGCGGATGTTCAGCTACGTCGAGGAGCAGGGACTCATCGTGCCCAACACGGACAACCAGCTGGCGGGACCCCGTGCCTACGGCTACGTCTCCGACCTGCCTGGCCCCGAGGCCTCGCCGGGCCGTCTGTCAGACCTGTGGTGCTGGGCCGAGTCGCAGGAGACGACGATGATCAGCCCGGCCATGTACGCCGAGTTCGTGCTGCCCTACATGAAGCGGCTGACCGACCGCTTCGGCCACGTCTACTACGGCTGCTGCGAACCGGTGCAGGACCGCCTGGAGATCGATCATGGAGGCCATGCCCAACCTGCGCTCGGTATCGGTCCCACCCAGCGCCGACTTCGAGCGCATCGGCGAGATGCTCGGTGACCGCTACGTCTTCAGCCGCAAGCCCGACCCGGTGCCGATCAGCATGCCCGTTCCCAACTGGGACGGCTCCAAAGCCGATCTGCGCCGAACCTACGACGTGGCCAAGGCGTACGACTGCAACGTGTCGCTGCTCTTCCGGGATGTCTACACCGTCGGCGGTGACCGCTCACGACTCGCGACGTGGGTCGCGCTCGCGCGGTCGGTCTTCGGGATCTGAGTAGGTCAGCCCGTGGTCAGCAAGGACCAGGAGCGATGGAAAGGAGCTGCCGATGAGCGGAAGACTCGAGGGTGATGTTGCTATCGTTACCGGTGGTGGCCAGGGCATCGGTGGCGCCATCAGCCGCCGGTTCGCCCTGGAGGGGGCACGCGTCGTCATCGCCCAGCGCACTCAGCAGACGGGTGAGGCCCACGCTCAGTCCATTCGTAACTCCGGCGGCGAGGCCATCGCGGTCGCGACCGACGTCTCACGCCGCGAGGACATCGGCCGCATGGTCGATGCGACCATCGATGCGTTCGGCCCGCCCACCATTCTGGTCAACAATGCCGGCGTGGCGGTCTTCGACGACCCGCTGGAGCTCACATCGGAGCAGTGGTCCAAGTGCTTCTCAGTCGACCTGGATGCGGCCTGGTGGGCCAGCCAGGCGGTACTCCCGCACATGCTTGAGCAGGGCCGGGGCAACATCATCAATATCGCCTCGATCCACTCCTTCGGGATCATACCGGGATGTTTCCCGTACCCCGTCGCCAAACACGGACTCATCGGCCTTACCCGCGCCCTGGCTGCCGAGTACAGTGCCCGCGGCGTCCGTGTCAACGCGATCTGTCCGGGATACATCGAGACGCAGGTCGTCCACGACTTCTACGAGACCTTCCCCGACCCTGAGGCAGAACGCCTGCGCGTGGGGGGACTCCATGTGACCGGCCGAATCGGCCAGCCAGAGGAAGTGGCAGGACCCGCGCTCTTCCTGGCCTCGGCCGATGCTTCATTCGTCACCGGCGAGTCACTCATGGTCGATGGGGGGATCTCGATCGTCCTGAGTGGGCATGGTGTGCCGTTCATCGAGGGCGTCGGTCCCAGCGGGACGTCCGGTGGGCTTGACACTTCGGACCGCAGCACTGCTTGAGACTCGCCGGGTACGACCGGCCACGTTCGCCGCGCGCATCAGCAATGACGGGGGGCCAGCGCGATGCCTATCGGCGGAGCCGGGCTTGGTCGTCTCGTCGGCGGATCACCCCAGTCTTCCACGCGTGGTGACCCCTGCCTCGCCCCGGTGGTCCTGATGGGTCAGGTGGCGGTCCGATCAGTCTTCCGTGTCCCTTCTGTTCCGAGGGGGTTTGCCCGACCGTCGCGAGATGGTCAGTGCTTGCCATGCCCATTGTCACACCCAGCGCTCCCTGAGCTTGCCGACGAGCCATCATCTATGCATCCTTCAGGCATGGCGCAGCACCTCGCGGAGTCGCCCCAACCCATCACCCCGCCAGCTAATCGGCGGCTTCGGCCACCATCGGCCGTCACCTCGGCTGCTCGGCTAACCCAGCCTTGCGTGGCGGCTGAGCCCGGGACCCGAGCGGTGTCGGCGGCACGACCGCGCAAGGACCGATTGGCGGATCTGCGGGCACGGCCTGACGTCTCCGTCCTCATCGTCGGCGGCGGCATCAATGGGGCCGGGGTGTTCCGTGAGCTAGCCCTTCAGGGGGTGGATGTCGTGCTTGTGGAGCGTGGCGACTTCTGCTCCGGATGCAGTGCCACGTCTGGCCGGGTCGCTCATGGTGGGCTGCGCTATCTCGAAAACCGGGAGATCCGGCTCGTGCGCGAATCGCTTCGCGAGCGTGATCGTCTGCTGCGGAACGCACCGCACGCCGTGCGACCGCTGCCCGCGACAGTCCCTTTGTTCGGCTGGTTGTCCGGCCTTACCACGGCGACTCGACAGTTCCTCGGCATCGAGAACCGTCCCGGCGATCGCGGCGCATTTGTTGTGGAGGTGGGTTTGACTCTCTACGACCTCCTGGCGCTGCGCCACCGAGTCCTGCCACGGCATCGCTTCCGCCGACGCTTGGAGTGGCGCGCGTCGCTGGCCGTCGAGCGCCGTGTCGTGGGCTTCAGTACCTACTGGGATGCGCGGCTCACGAGTGCCGAACGCATCTGTCTCGAGGTGCTGATAGATGGCGAGACGGAGAACAGCAACGCGCTCGCGCTGAACTACGTGGAGGCAGTCGGACAAGCCGGCGGCACGGTCATGCTTCGCGACGTCGACGGAGGGTCCACGATCGAGGTCCGGCCCAGAGTCCTCGTGAATGCCGCCGGACCATGGATCGACCGAGCCAATGCAGTGCTTGGGGCGACGACAGGTCTGATCGGCGGCACCAAGGGCTCACACATTGTTGTCGATCATCCGGACCTCTGGGCTGCGATCGGGGGCGAGATGCTCCATTTCGCCAACACCGATGGACGCCTTACGATCATCTGCCCTCTCGAGGATCGTGTGCTCATTGGCACAACGGATATCCCGATCGATGATCCGGACTCTGCAAAGTGGACGGAAGACGAGGTCGATTATCTGCTGGCAGCGCCTCGGCGGATCTTCCCGGGTCTCGAACTCGATCGATCCCATATCGTGTTTCGTTTCTGTGGTGTACGGCCTCTGCCGGCGGTCGACTCATCCTCGCCCGCCAGTATCACCCGCAACCACCGCCATCCGGTCGAGCCGGCAACGGCCGACCGCCCCTTCCCGATCATCTCACTCGTGGGCGGGAAGTGGACGACATTTCGCGCTTTCGGGGAGGTCGTGACCGACGAGGTGCTCCAGATCCTCGGACGACGGCGCCGAGCCTGGAGCCGACGGCGGCCATTCGGGGGAGGGGTTGGGTACCCTCGCAACGCCTCCGAGCGCGATGCGTGGATCGCGTCCGTCAGTGAGCGGACCGGGATAGCGCCCGACCGAACCCAGCAACTTCTCGAACGCTATGGCACGTGGGCGGGTGCCCTCTGCACGCACCTTGCGTCCGGGCCGGATGCGCCACTTGCGACCCTGCCAGACTTCAGCACTCGCGAGATAGGGTATCTCGCAAGCCACGAGTCCGTTGTCCACCTCGACGACATCGTGCTTCGGCGATCGATGCTGGCGATGCTGGGTCGGCTAACCGACCAGGCTTTGCGGGAAGTGGCTGAGGCAGCCGGCGAGGCACTGGCTTGGCCCGTCGATCGCGTCAACCGCGAAGTCGAGCGCACGAAGCGAACGCTCCGCGAACGCCACGGCGCGGTACTCTCGGGCTGACCGGCCGTCAGGGGCTGGAGGTCCCTGCGCCAGGCCAGTGGTGTTCGGGCTCGGAAGATCCTCGACGGTTTCCTTGGCCCTCGACGCGAAGACGCAGATCTACGCCCTCGGTCGCACCCAGCCGATCTTGCCGCTGCGCCCGGGTGGGGTGGCGACGGACCCAGCATCCAGCGGACCGGACCCTAGCTCATCACTAGGCCGCCGTTGACGTGCAGCGAGGCGCCCGTTATGTAGCCCGCTTCGTCCGATACGAGGAATGCGATCGCGGCAGCCACTTCCTCGGGCTGGCCAAACCGTCGTAGCGGCGTCTGAGACAGCCAGTCGTCCTCGCGCTCCGCGAGCCGGTGGGTGATGATGTCGGTCAAGATCCGTACCGGGCACGACCAGGTTGACGGTTATCCCGTCGGGGCCGAGCTCCTTCGCGAGCGAGTATGTGAGCCCGTTGAGTCCCGACTTGGCTGCAGCGTAATGAGCGTGACCTGATGAGCCGGTTGCAGCGACCTGCGACGACACACTGACGATACGTCCCCAGCCAACCCTGCGCATAGCGGGGGCGGCGGCGCGAACGAGTCGAAACGCGGACGAGAGATGCACGGCGACCGCTTCCTCCCAAGTGGCGTCGTCGAGTTCCTCCAGCAACGCATCCGTCATCCCACCGCCGTTGTTCACGACGATGTCGAGCCGGCCGAATGCCCGAAGGGCCGCCTCGACAAGGGACGCCGGTACGTCGCGATCGGCGAGGTCACCTCCGACGCAGATCGCCGCCGTCCCGAGGGACTCGAGGCTCCTCACCACCTCAGCTGCCTCCGTGGCGCCTGATCGGAAGTGGACGAGGAGGCGGACTCCACGCGCACCCAGCGCGAGCGCCGTAGCCCGGCCGATGCCACGTGAGGCGCCGGTCACGATGGCGACACGGCCTGCGAGGGGCCCAGTCACTCCGGTCATCATCCTGACCCGAGAGGTGGAGAGCCCGCAACCACCAGCCTGGCGGCACGGTCGAAGTCGTTGCGCACATGCTGATAGAGATCGCAAAACAATTCGTACCCGTCATCGTATCGTGCGCGATTGGACTGGTTCGGAGCGTACCGCGCAGCTTCACGGAACAATCGACGGGATGTCTGGCCAAGATCGTCCATTAACCCCATCCCGACTCCCGCGATCAGGGCAGCGCCGAACGCAGCGCCGACCGCAGCGTCTGGGACAATGAACTCCCTCCCGAGTACATCGGCTTTGATCTGGCACCACAGTGCACTCTTGGCACCTCCGCCGACGGCGCGGACCTCCTCCAGCTTTGTTCCGTTCGCGGTAGCCACCTCCACGTTGTGGCGCAGGGCGAACGCGGTACCTTCGAGGACGGATCGAACCACCGCCGCCCGTGTGGTCGATAGCGAGAGGCCGAATATCACGCCGCGGGCATTCGCGTGCCACAAGGGGGACCGCTCACCCATGAGGTACGGAAGGAACGTGACGCCGTCACTGCCCGGGCCCACCCGTGCAGCCATTTCCGTCAGGAGCTCGTACGGGTCTCGGTGCTGTCGCTGGGCCTGTCGACGAATATCGGCACCGAACTCCTCGAGGAACCAGCTCAGGGATGCACCGGACGCAACAGTTGCCCCGAGGAGGAGCCACATTCCCGGGAGCGCATGCTCCATCGTGATTAGCTCATTGCTTGGACGCGCGGTTCGGGTCGGGAACAACACGACCGTCGATGCTCCAGTCATCTCGGCCGCGATGCCCTCATGCGACGCTCCCACCTCGAGTGCTGCAGCTGTCCCGTCCACGGTTCCGACCATGACAGGGGTCCCGATACGCAGCCCAGATTCCTCGGCGGCGCGTCGTGTCACTGTCCCCGCGACGGAATGGGCGTCAGCCGGATCGGGGAACTGTCCGGGCTCGATGCCGCACCATTCGCACAACTCGGGGAGCCATGTATCCTCGGTGATGTCACGCAGCTGTAGCAGTGCCGCGTGCGAGCGATCAAGGGACGGCTCGCCCGTGAGCCTGAAGACGATGTATCCATTCGCAAGCATGGCGCGGTGGTCTGGCGCCAAGGTCTCGGGTTCATGCTTTCGAAGCCAGCGCAGCTTCGCGGCAACGAAGAAGGCGTCTGGCCGGTTTCCGGTACGCGCCACGACCTCGTTGAAGTCGAACATGTCTCCCAGGGCGGACGCTTCCGGCTCTGCGCGGCGATCCATCCAAATCATCGCGGGGCGGATGACCGTCCCTCGCCCGTCGACGACTACAAGCGACGGCGCTTGGGACGACACGGCAACTCCGGCAACTCGCGAGGGGGCGTTCCGTACGCTGGCCAGCACCTCTTTGATGGACATGCAGGCTCCGTGCCACCAGTCGTGTGGGTTCTGCTCCACCCAATTCGGACGAACGTGGTCAAGCGCATACGCTCCCTGTGCCGTGGCTACCAGTGTTCCATCCGCGCCGACCAAAGCCGCCTTGGCGCTCGTCGTCCCGATGTCAACTCCGAGGAGGAGGTCACGCGCGGGCATGGCCGTCGCCTAGGTCTTCCAAGTCTGAAGTCACATGTCTGACCCTCAACGAGATCGCCGCGCAGAGCCCCGCTACTGTACTGGTTGCGGTTCCTGAGGTTCGTGGAACTTGACGTCACACAGGCATCAGTCCGTCGAGCGCTGCTCGGTGACTGACTCGGTGCTGCGCCGGAGGCCGGATTCGTGCTCGATGCCGTCCTCGAGCCAAGCGTCTGTTAACCGATTGGTCCTAGGTTCCAACCAGCGGCGCCGTGCTCGTCGATCAGCGAACGAGGCACCGGTGCTTCCTGCCGTCAGCCGGCATCTGGTGCACGCTGATAGCGTGGTGTCCCAGCGACAGGAGACCCCATCGATGTGCTCGGATCCTGACAGCCACCCTCCCATCGACCCTGCCGCCCACGGCTCGGCCAGCGGTCACGAGATCGGCCTCATCGTCGGCGACGGTAGCCGCTGTACCGCCTATCAGGCCGACGCATCCCGACCATCGGGCGTCGGCATGATCGTGCTGCCCGACTATAACGGGCTCACCGGCTTCTACCGCGAGCTGGCGCTGCGCTTCGCGGAGGACGGCATCGATGCCGTGGCCATCGACTACTACGACCGCATCGCCGGGCCACCGCCACGCGACGCCTCGTTCGAGCCTCAGCGACTCGCTGGCCAGACGAAGTGGACGCAGCTGCAGGCCGACGTCGCGGCCGCGGCCGCTCATCTGAGGATGCGCCGACACGTCGAGACCCTCTTCTCCATCGGCTTCTGCTTCGGCGGTCGCGTGTCATTCCTCCTGGGCTCGCTGCCAGAGCTGCGGATGGCCGGCGTCATCGGGTTCTACGGCTGGCCAGTGGGCCCGTTCCTCAATGACACACCGGCGCCGGCTGCGGTCGCGGGCAAGCTGGAGGCACCGGTGCTCGGCATCTTTGGCGGAGCGGACCAGAAGATCCTGCGACCGATGTGGAGTCGTTCAGCAAGGCGCTCGCAGCCGCCTCGGTCGAGTACGACATCCGAACGTACGAGAACGCGCCGCATTCGTTCTTCGACCGCGCCCAGGCAGACCACGCCGAGGCTGCCACGGATGCATGGTCGGTCGTGCGACGCTTCATCGTCTCCCATGGGGGACGACCCACCGCTCGCTGACACCCGGGCCACCAGGGCTACTAACGGCAGCCGCTCAGCCGTCCGCCGCCGTCGCCGATCCGTCCAGGACCACTTCTTCCCGCCAGCCCGGTCGGTAGGTCTCGAGGCCCAGCGCCCGGACCTTCGGCTCCAGCGCCGCTGACGCCTCCGGGTCACCATGGACGAGGAAGACCCGCTGCGGCTTCCGCTCGGCGCGGGCGAAGTGGGCCAGCCAGTCGAGCAGCTCCGTCTCGTCCGCATGCGCAGAGAAGCCGTCGATGGTGCGGATGCGGCAGCGGACGTCCCGCTGTGCACCCTCCAGCTTCACCGTTCGGGCACCGTTCTGGATGTGCGCGCCCAGCGTGCCCTGGCCCTGGTAGCCCACGAAGAGCAGCGTCATGGCGGGATCATCGATGAGGTCGGCGAGGTGGTTGAGCACGCGCCCACCGGTGAGCATGCCGCTCGAGGCCACGATGATCATGGGCCGTGGTGCGGTGGCGATGGCCCGTGAGCGGCGGGCCGTGTCGGCGACGACCGCACCCGGGTAGTCGAGCGGGGTCTCACCGGTCTCCAGCAGAAGGCGCGTCTCGTCGTCGTAGTAGCCCGGATGCTTGCGATAGATGTCGCTCGCGAGCGACGCCATCGGCGAGTCGAGGTAGAGCGGCACGTGTGGAATCTCGCCGGCGCTCAGCAGGCGGTCCAGGTGCCACACGATCTCCTGGGTCCGTCCCACCGCGAAGGAGGGGATGAGCAGCACGCCGTGACCGTCGACCGTCTCCCGGACTGCGGCGGCCAGTTGCTCGACCGCCTCGGTGGCCGGCTCGTGGTGGCGTCCCCCGTACGTCGATTCGGTGATGACGAAGTCGGCGCCGCTGGTGATCGGCGTCGGATCCTCGATGATGGGCGTGTCAGGACGGCCCAGGTCCCCGGAGAACACGAGCCGCCGCGAGCGTCCCGACTCCTCCACATCGAGCACGATGATGGCCGAGCCGAGGATATGGCCGGCATCCTCGAAGGTGGCGGTGACGCCGGGTGCCACGACCCGCGGCTCGCCGTAGCGGACCGTCTGGAACCGCTGCGACGCTTCGAAGACATCGTCCAGGTCGTAGAGCGGCTCGTCGTCGCGCAGCCTGACCTCAGGGGGCTGTGCCCGCAGCTGCGCCTCCTCGTCCTGCTGACGCTCGCTCTTCTGCTCGGGACGCGCGTCAGCGTCACGTGAGCGCTGGTGCTTGCGGCGTCCGTGACGGCGGGCCCGCTCCACCTGGATCTTGGCGCTGTCGGTCAGGATCAGCAGCGCCAGGTCGGCGGTCGCGGAGGTCAGGAAGACGGGACCATCGAAACCCTCCCGCACGACCACCGGCAGGTAGCCGCAGTGGTCGAGATGCGCGTGCGTCAGGAGCACCGCGTCCAGCGAGGCAGGGTCGTAGGGGAGGGCGGCGCGGTTGCGTTCCACGTCCGAGGGCAGCCCCTGGAACATGCCGCACTCGACGAGCACTCGAGCCCGGTCGGTGGTGAGCAGGAACTGGGAGCCGGTGACCGTGGTGGCCGCGCCCACGAACTGGAGTCTCATCACGCCCTCCCCCTGCTGCGGAGCTCACGCTGCACCCCGCGACCGTGCGACACAAGGGCCATCAGGACCAGACCTCGATCGGCGACGCGGGACGCGAGGAACAGGCAGCCGGGGCCCTCCTGGTAGGTGTGTCGGAGCGGACGTCGGTGCGGGTCGTAGCGGGTCGTAGCGGTGGGTCGATCCAGCCATCCGACCACGCCTCGCACCTCACATCGCCGGTGTTCCGCCAGACCCGGGGACGACACCTGGCGTCGCGGTTGTCGACCCCGCCACTCGCACTCCTCGATCGTGTCGGCTGCCAACCGATCGATCGTGGCGCTGGCTGGACGACGCAGACTCAGCCAGGGGTCGCGCGCACGTCGCGAGGTCAGCCTCGCAAGCGGGGTCCAGTGGAGGTGGCGACCGGTGAGTTCCGCGCGGTGCGCTACCGTTCTCATCGACCCTGCCGCCAACACCTGCCCGGAGCCACGATGTGAACGAACTCGACCGCCGACTCGACCGCAAGCTCCGCGCCATCGCGGAGGGGCGCTACACACCGGACGATTTCGTGCTCGCGGATGCCAAGGACGCGGACATGGGCTTCGGGCTCACCGCCGCTGGAGCGGTCGACGACGCGCCGGAGGGGGTGCTGGGCCCGGGCCGCTACCAGACCCGGGAGCGTTACCTCGAGGACATGCGCGCCCAGGCCGGACACGGCGTCATCGATATCCTGCTGACCTCGGCCTCCAACGGCGAGCGCCTCGCGGCCGATGGCTCCCTGCCGGCGGACATCACCCTGGCTATCCGTGCCAATGACACCAGCGACGTGTGGGTCGGGCGCGGAGCCGGATACGCGGCCATGCCGTCCCGCCCGTTCCGGACCGTGGACCTGGCGGCGATCCGGCCGTTCTGCGACCTGGTGCTCTATTCGATCACCTTCAACAACGACCTCCAGGCGGACCTGGTCTCGCTGGAGGCGTATGCCGCGTTCCGCCAGGAGGCAGCGTCGATCGGGATGCGGCACTTCCTGGAAGTATTCAATCCCAACGCGCCGAGCCGCCTGGAGCCGGAGCAGATGGCCTCGTTCGTCAACGACTCGATCGTGCGCGCTCTCGCGGGTGTCACGCAGGCGCAGCGTCCGGTGTTCCTCAAGCTTGGCTATAACGGCGCAGATGCCTTGCTCGAGCTCACCGAGCACGATCGCTCGCTGGTCGTGGGGGTCTATGGCGGTGCCGTGGGCACCACCCGCGATACCTTCGAGCTGCTGCATCGGGCGCATGAGCACGGCGCTCGGGTGGCGCTCTTCGGCCGCAAGATCCAGCACGCGGAGTCCCAGCTCGACCTGGTCGACCTGCTGCGCCCGGTGCTGCGTGGCGAGCTGAGCTCCGCGGACGCGGTGCGGGCGTACCACGAGGCCCTCGCGCGGGCAGATGTGCGACCGCGCCGGACCCTCGACGAGGACCTGCAGTTGACCGATCGCGTGCTGCGTTCCGAATGACCGGCGCGGAGCGGAGCGGGGTTCTCTGCGTCGGATCGGCGCTCGTCGACTATGGCAAGACCATCGACGCCTACCCGCCGATCGACGCCCTCGCCACCATCGAGGACATCTCCCGTAGCACGGGCGGAGCTGCGCTCAACCTGTCACGGGACCTGCGGCGACTCGGTGCGCCGTTCCCGATCGAGCTCCTTGGGTGCGTGGCCGATGATGCCGACGGCGCGTTCATCCTGGAGGCCTGCGCCGGCGATGCCATCGAGACCGGGCGGGTCAGGGTCCGCGACGGGGCTACCACCGCCTTCACGGACGTGATGGTGGAGCGCGAGGGTGGCCGGCGCACGTTCTTCACGTACCTCGGCACGAACGGTCTGCTCGAAGTCGAGCCCGATGAGCTCGTGGACGTCGAGGCGCGCATCCTGCACGTCGGCAACCTGGGTTTCCATCCGCTCATGGAGCAGACGCAACGGGACGGGTCCAGCGGCTGGTCCCGACTCCTGGCCGCTGCTCAGGCGGCGGGCTTGCACACCAATCTCGAGCTCGCCACGCTGGCGTCGGAGCGCCTGGAGCAGGTGGTCGGCCCGTGCCTGCCGCACCTCGATTTGGTCGATCATCAACGAGCTGGATGCCAGTGCCCTGACCGGTATCCGTGCGTCAGCGCCCGACGCGGATGCACCGGTGGATTGGGCGGTCATGGAAGCGCTGGCCCAGGGGCTGATCGAGCGCGGCGTCTCCTCGCTCGCGGTCGTGCACTTCCCCGCCGGCGCCGTCGCGGCCATGCCGGGCGGGCAGGCGTGGCGGCAGGGTTCCGTACGCCTGGCCCCGGATCAGGTCATCAGCACGACTGGTGCCGGCGACGCGTTCGCATCGGGCGTCATCTACGGGCTGCACGAGAGCTGGTCCGTGGAGGCCTGCCTCCGACTGGGCGCCGCCGCTGCAGCAGCGTGCATCCGAGATGCGCACACGTCGGACGGCATCGGCAGCGTCAGCGAGTGTCTGGCCCTGGGCGACGGTCTGGGCTATCGGCCCAGCTGACCGTGTCGTCGGTCATGTGCCGGTCGACGGTGTCGCGACGGCCTGAGTCCGGCCCGTCGAGTCAGTGGACGCGCGTCGGCTACCGTGGAGCGGCATGACGGAACAACGGGCGGACCTGCCCGGTCGATGGCTGGACAGGCCGGCTTCGAGTCGACGAGTGGCTGTCACCATCGGCGTCGTCGTCACCTTCCTGTGGGCGACGTCGGTGGTGCTGATCCGTATCGGCGTCAGTGACGAGGACATCGAGCCCATCGGTTTCGCGGGCACACGGTTCGCGCTGGCGGCGAATCCTGCTGCTGCCCCTCGCGCTGCCAGGATCCGGGCCGCTCCTACCTGGCACGGCAGTCGCCGGTGGCTGTCCGGCGTGGCCATCTACGGCCTGTTGCTCTTCGGCCTCGCCCAAGTGGGCTTCTACCTGGCGCTCGGCCAGCTGGAGGCCTCGACGGTCGGGCTCTTCATGGGCCTGGCCCCCGTGGTCACCGCAGCGGTGGTGCTGCGCAGCAGGCGCGAGCGGGCAAGCCTGCTCCAACTCGGCGGCATCGCCGTCCTGATCGCGGGATCCTCGTCTACTTCGGGCTCGAAGCACCCTCGGGCGGCGCTACGTCCGGACTGCTCGCGGCCGCGTCCATCCCGATCGTGGTGGGTGGAGCCGCGGTCCTCGGTCGCCGTGTCGCGGTGGATTCGAGCAGCTACGGAGGACCGGCGAGCATGACCGCCATCGCCATGCTCTTCGGCGCGGCCATGACCCTGGTGCTCGCGCTGCTGGTCGAGGGTGTGCCCACGTTCAGCCTCACCGCCTGGCTGCTCATCGTCTGGTTGGCCGTCATCAACACCGCCCTGACCTACACGCTCTGGGCCCAGTCGCAGCGCTCGCTCCGCGCCGTGGAGTCGAGTGTCCTCGGCGACCTGACCATCGTCCAGATCGCACTGCTCGGGTGGGTCGTGCTCGGTGAAGGCCTCGATATCGCGCAGATCGTCGGGATCGTGCTGGCCATGGGTGGCGTGGTCCTGGTGCAGATCGCACCTCTGATGCAGGCGCGATCGGGTCGCGTCTCACCGTAGGATCGAGGGGAGCCCTTCACCACCCAGGTTCCTCCGGGAGTCGTGCCGTCCAAGGTGGCACGACCGGGCTGCTACCAAGACGACCCGACCGGTCTCCCGGGTATGGTAGTATGGCCATAGTATGGCAACCACCAAGATGACCTTCAGTCTCGACGAGCCCACGGCCGCCCGGCTCAACGAAGCCTCCGTCTCCTTGCGCAAGCCCAAGAGTGAGATCGTGCGGGAGGCGATTCGCGACTACGCCGAGCGTATGGGCCGGCTTTCCGAGGTCGAGCGGATCCGCATGCTCGGTGTGTTCGACGAGGTCTTGACCGCCATCCCTCCGCGCTCCACGGATGACGTGGATGCGGAGCTGGCCGAGCTTCGTCGCGCTCGCCGCGAGGGCGGCCGCGGCCGGTCGTGATCATCGTCGACACCTCCGCTCTGATCGACAGCCTCTCGGGGTCGCGCCGCTCCGCACCCAGGATGCGCGCCCTGATCGAGGCCGGCGAGCGCCTTGCTGTGCCGACCCTCGTGCTCTACGAGTGGTGGCGCGGCCCCCGGCGGCCAGAGGAGTTGGCGGCACAGCAGGCGCTCTTCCCGGAGGAGGCGATGCTGCCCTTCGCCCTCGAGCAGGCAGAGGTCGCGGCGCGTCTGTACCGGAGCGTGCGCCGTGCTCGCGCGCGGAGTGTGGACCTCACTATCGCCGCTCATGCCATCAGTCGGGAAGCCGGATTGTGGACCCTCAACCCGGCCGACTTCGCCGATGTCCCCGAATCGTGCTCGTAGACTGAAACGACGATAGGCGTGAGCAGGGGCCGGGCGGCGGCGCCGGCCGGTTCGTCAGGCGAACGGGTTGGAGCCCGGGACAGGGCGTAGCTCGCTCCATCTGCGAGGTCCTCGCTCAGGACGACCGCGGCGACCTCGGCGGCGCGGATGATGAGGGCGTCCCAGAGGGAGATGTTCCAGGCTCAGGCTGCCGAGACGGCTCTGAGGAGCAGGTCCGCGTCACGGGCACGAGCGCCGGGAGCTGGGACGGCCCGGGTCGAGACCATCTGCGCGGCCAGCTCCTCCGACATCGGCGAGGCGAGCTTGCGGGTCGCGACGATCAAGTTCGCTCAGGACCTGGCTGGACGGTGATGTCCACATCGTTCCGGGGCGCGATGACGGCGCGAGCGCGCTCACGCTCGGCCGGTTGCTGCAGCGTCGACCGCGTAGACCCACACGTTGGTGAACATGATGAAGACGCGTTCCGTCACGGTCGCGCCGAACAGGTCGTGGAGATCGTCGCGGGTCCGGTGCGACCCGCGATCCCGCTGCCGGCGGTGCTCTGGTCGGCAAGTTCGGCGAACGGCCAGCGCACGCTGCGTCTGCTGCTGCCGGTGTCGCCTCCAGTATAGCCAGCAGCGCATGACCGAAGTGCCGTCCTCCAGGGCCTTGATGCGTGCGCGCTTCGGAGCCGTACCGTCCGCTGATGGTCCGGTTAGCCATCGGAGCCTCCCGTGTGAGCACGGTCCGTGCGACGCGGGTGGATGCACACCCAGGCCACCGGATCGCGGGACTGTAAGATCCACCACTGACCGGCGCCATCATCATCAGGGCGACAGCCAGGCCTATCGAGATGAGCATGGATCGGCCCTCCAGTCGGAT